>NZ_JBSSAF010000002.1:0-576747 GCF_054058375.1 Pseudomonas sp. TE24901 | reverse complement strand
TCGCGAGCAAGCCCGCTCCCACAGTTGGAATGTGGGGTGTCAGGTAGGGGTGGGTTGGTTGAGTGGCCGCCATCGCAGGCAAGCCCACACATTAGAACCGTGTACATCCAATAACACTAAATCGCCTGATAGGCCGCCTTCGCGAGCAAGCCCGCTCCCACAGTTGGAATGTGGGGTGTCAGGTAGGGGTGGGTTGGTTGAGTGGCCGCCATCGCAGGCAAGCCCACACATTAGGACCGTGTACATCCAATAACACTAAATCGCCTGATAGGCCGCCTTCGCGAGCAAGCCCGCTCCCACAGTTGGAATGAGGGGTGTCAGGTAGGGGTGGGTTGGTTGAGTGGCCGCCATCGCAGGCAAGCCCACACATTAGGACCGTGTACATCCAATAACACTAAATCGCCTGATAGGCCGCCTTCGCGAGCCAGTCGAATCGTCGCACCGCCGCCCCCACCGTTTGAATCGATTGCCCCCGTGCTGCGCGCACAAAAAAGGCCGATTCGCGGTATGCGCGAATCGGCCTGTGTCGTTGCCGCCTGGAATCAGGACAGCAGCGAATAAATCAGCGCGGTGATCGCCACCAAGCCAACGGCCGTGACAAACACGTTGGACGCCTGCCCACGGTACTTGGCCATGGCCGGTACCTTACGGATGGCATACATCGGCATCAGGAACAGAATCGACGCGATAACAGGACCGCCCAGGGTCTCGATCATGCCGAGAATGCTCGGGTTAAGCGTGGCGACAATCCAGCACACCACCAGCATGAAGGCTGCGGTCATGCGGTCCAGCGCCTTGGGGGCCGGGCGGCGCCCCGTCTTGACCACCAGGCCCTTGAGGCCTTCGCTGGCGCCGATGTAGTGGCCCAGGAACGACTTGGCAATCGCCACGAACGCGATCAATGGCGCGGCAAAGGCGATGGTCGGGTTGTCGAAGTGGTTGGCCAGGTAGGACAGGATCGACAGGTTCTGCGCTTTCGCTTCGGCCAACTGCGCCGGCGACAGGGTCAGCACGCAGCTGAACACGAAGAACAGCACCATTACGACCATCAATAGATGGGCGCGGGACAGGATCTGCGAGCTGCGCTCATCGGCGTGGGCGCCGTACTGGCGCTTCTGGTCCACCGCGAACGCCGAGATGATCGGCGAGTGGTTGAACGAGAACACCATCACCGGGATGGCCAGCCACAGGGTGTTGAGCAGCGCCGAGGGGGCCGGCACTTCACTTGCAGTGCTGAGGATGCCGCCGGTCCAGTGGGGGATCAGGTACACGGCCAGGAACAGCAAGGCCACAATAAACGGATACACCATCAGGCTCATGGCCTTGACGATCACTTGCTCGCCGCAACGTACCACGGCCAGCAGGCCGAGGATCAGCACAAACGCCAGGATCGCCCGGGGCGGCGGCATGATGTGCAGTTGATGCTCCATGAAGCTGCTGACGGTATTGGTCAGTGCGACGCTGTAGATCAACAGGATCGGGAAGATCGCAAAGAAGTACAGCAGGGTGATCAACGCGCCGGCCTTGATGCCGAAGTGCTCTTCGACCACGTCAGTGATGTCGGAGCCTTCACGGCCGGACAGGACGAAACGGGTCAGGCCACGGTGGGCAAAGAACGTCATCGGGAACGCCAGCACCGCCAGGATCAGCAGCGGCCAGAAGCCCCCCAGGCCGGCGTTGATGGGCAAGAACAAAGTACCGGCGCCAATGGCGGTGCCGAACAGGCCAAGCATCCAGGTGGTGTCCTGGCGGCTCCAGCTTGTGAGGGTTGCAGGTGTCGTCTCATAACGTTGGTCGACGCTATTGGCCTGATCATTCATCCGGTCGGATCTCCGCATTTCCATAGCCGGGACGAGTCAGAAAAACCTGACAGGCAGCGCCCCGACCATAACAGGGGCGCGATTGTCCGGGATTCTCCTGAATAAGCAAAGACTTAGCTGAGGAACGGTTAGGCGGTGCAGACGCTCAAGGGTGGCTAAAAGCGCCAGTTTACGCCGGCTCCAGCGCCGCTGCGGGAATACATTCCCCAACAAATCTATTTTAGATTGCCGGGCATTCCTGTACTTTTTAGCGCAGTGCCCGCCTTTATCCCGAGAACCTCGCCATGCCCCGCGTCTCCCGCAAACAAGCCGAACTCAACCGCGAAATCATCGTCGAGGCCGCCACGCGCCTGTTCCGTGAACGCGGGTTGCATGGCATCAGCCTGTCGGACGTGATGGCCGCCGCCGGCCTGACCCACGGTGGTTTTTACGGGCACTTTGCCTCCAAGGAAGCCCTGGCCACCGAGGCGTGCCAAAAAGCATTTGAACAATCAAACCTCGGCTGGCAAGAAAAGATCAGCGCCAGCGCCGACACGCAGTCGGCCCGCGAAGCGATCCTGCGCCCGTATTTCTCGACCCACCACCGCGACAACCCGGGGGACGGCTGCCCGATCTCGGCCTTCACCCCGGACATGTGCCATGAACCTGCCGACACCGCCTTGCAGCACAGCTTCATCAACGGCGTCGAACAGTCGCTGGACGTCTTCGAGCAACTGCGGGATGACAGTCGCCAGGCCATGCTGGCTAACTACGCGATGATGGTCGGCGCCTTGGTGCTCGCCCGCGCGACTCGGGGCAGCGGCTTATCAGAAGAGTTCCTCGACGCTGCCCGAAACACGCTTTTGCCCGAGAAGAAAACAGACACTTGCGTTGACAGCCACTTACCCGCCACCGCATGATCAGGCCATGAACCTTATCCAGCTGTTCCTCACCCGTACCATCACCACGACCGCTTATGGCGGGTCGTGCGGTGACCGTGGGTGCGTGAACTAGACACACCCCGGAATCACCCCAAGGCCCCGCCAGCAATGGACGGGGCCTTTTTATTGCTCCGTCACCTGGCACCCACAAGGAGCACCACCATGGCTAATGCCCTGCTGATCATTGACATGCAAGTCGGCCTGTACGACGGCCCGCAAAAACCCTTCGAACGAGCGCGCGTACTCGACACCATCAACCTGCTGATTCAGCGCGCCCGCGCCGCCCACGCACCGATCTTCGTCGCCCGCCACACCGGCCCGGCCGGCTCGCCCATCGAAGCGGGCAGCCCGTTCTGGCAGCTGTGGCCTGGCCTTGAGGTCGATGAAGCACGGGATTATCTGTTCAACAAAACCCGCCCCAGCTGCTTCCTGGGCACCGACCTGGCGGAGCGCCTGGCGGCAGCAAACGTCGATGAGTTGGTGATCGTGGGGATGAAAACGCAGTTCTGTGTCGACACCACGTGCCGGGTGGCGGTTGAGCTGGGGTTTTCGGTGGTGTTGCCGGAGGATGGCCATACCTGCATGGACACCCAGGCACTGTCCGCGAAGGCGATCATCGACCATCACAATGCGACGCTGGCGGGAGCATTTGTGAAGCAGGTCAAAGCGGTGGATGTCTGGCGTTCGGCCGTGGCTACCGCCGACTAAAAAGCCGAGGTCTTGCGCAGTTCGCCATTGATGGCGTCCTGCGCTACGTTCAGTTGTTCTACAAGCTCTGCGGTTTCGTGTGCCGTCAATGCCACAACCGGACGATCCCAGTCGAAATTCTTGATGACATTTATCCGGAAACCACCCGAAGCATCAAACTCAGGGTACCAACCCACATCCAGCAGTAGCCCACCGGCAAACTCCACCTGGAGCATATCTTCTTTCAGCAAGTCGGTTTGTTTTGCCACCGCAATGTCCTGCAGCAGTGACAGATCGTCATGGGTGACTGTGCCACCGCTAAAGTTGAACGCGATCAATTTGTTAACCTCATGAATTCCTGTTCAGAAATCGGGTGGCCATGAATGGCACCTGCACTGAGTTCTACTCGCACCCAGCGGCTGAGTTTTCCATGACTGGCTCCGATGCAATGCTGGCATTCCATCACTTTCCAGGGTTTTCCGTTGGTGGTGGGCACTCTAATTTTAGAGGCCTCTCGTTCCAGCTTTTCAATAGCGATGCCGGGCCGGTATTTGGCCGGGCCGACCACTGTACTGGCGATGACCGTTCTCCAGGGGACAAGCGTTGAGGGGCCGTGTTTGTAACCGTATGGCGTCCATTCGATCTCTTCGGGTATGGCAGGAACAAGCATCCATGTCGTCTCTGCTGGTGGGAAAGTCGACAAAGTCTGGCTCAGTACACCCACCCTGGACGGACGGTTTTGAAATTCAGACAGGCCTTACGAAAGAACAAAATTTTCTATCCCAACAAAACGCTCCGTCTTACAAATCACGCATACTGCCCCTCTCAAACCCTTCAGGAAGAGCCTTCCGATGTCCACCACCGTTCTGGTCCTGGTTGAAACCATCAACGAATACCTGCAAATCATCGAGAGCAATGACTTTCACGTGATTCTGGCGCCGACGCCTGCCGAACGCGCCCAGGCGATCAAGACCCATGGTGGGCAGATCAAGGCGGTGCTGACCCGTGGCCCACTGGGGTTGTATGCCGAGGAAATCGCCGCCTTGCCGTTGCTGGAGATCATCTGCGTGATCGGCGCCGGTTATGAGCACGTGGACCTGCAAGCCGCGAGCAACCGTGGGATTGTCGTGACCAACGGCGCCGGGGTGAACGCGCCGTCGGTGGCCGACCACGCCATGGCGCTGCTGCTGTCGCTGGTGCGCGGTATCCCTCAGACAGACGCCGCCGTACGCCGCAGCGAATGGCCCAAGGTGATGCGCCCCTCCTTGGGCGGCAAGCAACTGGGCATCCTCGGCCTGGGTGCGGTGGGCATGGAAATCGCCAAGCGCGCCTCCCTCGGGTTCGGCATGGAGGTGAGTTATCACAACCGCCAGCCTCGCGATGACGTGGACTACACCTATTGCGCAACCGCCGTGGAACTGGCGCGCACCTCGGACTTCCTGATCCTGGCCACCCCCGGGGGTGCAAGCACCCGTCACCTGATCGATCGCCACGCCCTCGACGCCTTGGGGCCCAACGGCTACCTGGTGAACATCGGCCGTGGCAGTGTGGTGGTCACCGCCGACCTGGTGGCGGCACTGGAGCAGCGCCGGATCGGCGGCGCCGCACTGGACGTGTTCGACGATGAGCCCAAGGTGCCCGACGCGCTCAAGAAGCTGAGCAATACCGTGCTCACCTCCCACGTCGCCGGCCTGTCGCCGGAAGCGGCCCATGACACCGTGCAGCGCGTCGCCG
The DNA here is from genome assembly GCF_054058375.1 of Pseudomonas sp. TE24901. NCBI lineage: Bacteria > Pseudomonadati > Pseudomonadota > Gammaproteobacteria > Pseudomonadales > Pseudomonadaceae > Pseudomonas > Pseudomonas sp. TE24901. The sequence goes on along the minus strand of NZ_JBSSAF010000002.1, from coordinate 571,586 downwards.
ACAACCTGGTGGAATACTTCGCCGGCCGCCCGGTACTCACGCCGGTCGCCCTGCCCCCGCCCACTAAATGACCGATCAGGCACGCTGATCATCATCCAACACGCTAACCTATTAAGCCGCCCCGACCTTGTCGCCTGGCGGCTGCGCGCATTAGATTAGGAAATAGTCCGAGGCCTTTAGAATAAGCAGAAGGGATAAGCATGGCGCTTAACGACCAATCGACCCAGATTCGCCCAGGCGAAGAACTTGATGCCAGCCTGATCGATCCCTACCTCAAGGCCCATATCCCGGGCCTGAGCGGCACGCCCAAAATCAGCCAGTTCCCCGGCGGCGCGTCGAACCTGACCTACCTGCTGGAATACCCGGGCCAGGAATTCGTGCTGCGCCGTCCACCCTTTGGCCACAAGGCCAAGTCAGCCCACGACATGGGCCGCGAATACCGCATTCTCAATCAGCTCAAGGACGGCTTCCCGTATTGCCCCAAAGCCTACGTGCATTGCACCGATGAGTCGGTGATCGGCGCCGAGTTCTATGTGATGGAGCGGGTCAACGGCATCATTTTGCGTTCCGACCTGCCGGCCGAACTGGGCCTGGATGCGGCCAAGACCGAGGCCCTGTGCAAAAGCTTCATCGACAAGTTCGTGGAATTGCACCAGGTGGATTACACCGCCTGCGGCCTGGCCGACCTGGGCAAGCCGGAAGGCTACGTGGAACGTCAGATCCGTGGCTGGAGCGACCGCTACGAGAAAGCCCTGACCCCCGATGCGCCGCGCTGGGAAGCCGTACGCGCGTGGCTCAACGACAAGATGCCGGCCGACCACCCGACCTCCAGCATCGTGCACAACGACTACCGCTTCGATAACGTGATCCTCGACCCGCACAACCCGATGCAGATCATCGGCGTACTCGATTGGGAGCTGACCACCCTCGGCGACCCGCTGATGGACCTGGGCAACACCCTCGCCTACTGGATCGAAGCGGCAGACCCGGCGCCGGTGCAACTGATGCGCCGCCAGCCAAGCAATGCGCCCGGCATGCTCACCCGTCGCCAGTTCGTCGACTATTACGCCGAGCGCTCGGGCATCCAGATCGACAATTTCGACTTCTACTACACCTACGGCCTGTTCCGCCTGGCCGGCATCGTGCAGCAGATCTACTACCGCTTCTTCCATGGCCAGACCCAGGACAAACGCTTTGCGCAGTTCATTCACATGAACACGCTGCTGGAGCAGATGAGCCTGAACGTCATCAGCAAATCGTCCCTTTAAGGAACCGCTATGTCCAAGACCCACCTGTTCGACCTCGACGGCAAGATCGCTTTCGTTTCCGGCGCCAGCCGTGGCATCGGTGAAGCCATCGCTAAATTGCTGGCCCAGCAAGGCGCCCATGTGATCGTGTCCAGCCGCAAGCTGGAAGGCTGCCAGCATGTGGCCGATGCGATCATCGCCGACGGCGGCAAAGCCACCGCCGTGGCCTGCCACATCGGTGAAATGGAACAGATCACCCAGGTGTTCGCCGGTATCCGCGAGCAGTTCGGGCGCCTGGATATCCTGGTTAACAATGCGGCCACCAACCCACAGTTCTGCAACGTGCTGGACACCGACCTCGGTGCGTTCCAGAAGACTGTTGACGTGAACATTCGCGGCTACTTCTTCATGTCGGTGGAAGCCGGCAAATTGATGCGCGAGAACGGCGGCGGCAGCATCATCAACGTGGCGTCGATCAACGGAATCTCCCCGGGTGTGTTCCAAGGCATCTACTCGGTGACCAAGGCCGCGGTGATCAACATGACCAAGGTGTTCGCCAAGGAGTGCGCGGCGTTCGGCATTCGCTGCAACGCCCTGCTACCGGGCCTGACCGACACCAAGTTCGCCTCGGCACTGGTCAAGAACGATTCGATCCTGAAGATGGCCCTGGCGCAGATTCCCCTCAAGCGTGTGGCCGACCCGAGCGAAATGGCCGGCGCGGTGTTGTTCCTGGCCAGTGATGCGTCCAGCTACACCACAGGCGTGTCGCTGAATGTGGACGGTGGTTTCTTGTCCTGATAATGCGGGCATCACCCAACTCAATGGTCAGTTAAGGAACCAAAGGGCGGCCAGGCTTTGTAGTGAGCGGGCTTGCCCCGCGCCGGGTGGCGCAGCCGCCCCAAACCAGACAACGGAGTTCTGTCTGGAAGAGCGCGGCGACTGAATTAGGGCGGCTGCGCCACCCGGCGCGGGGCAAGCCCGCTCACTACTCGGAATGAGGGCAAGCCCGCTCCCACATTTTTGATCGGCGGTGTGCTCATGTGTTTGGCGGTTGTTGCCGAAAACTCACCGCGAGGCGGTTCCAGCCACTGATGCTGGACACCGCCATGGTCAGGTCGACCAGTTCCTGCTCGCTGAATTCTGCGCTCACCGCCGCGTAGAGTTCATCCGAAACGCTTGAGGTCGGGAGCATTGCCACCGACTCGCACCAGGCCAACGCGGCCTTCTCCCGCCCGTTGAAAAACGGCGAATCGCGCCATACGCACAGCGCGAACAAACGGCGCTCGCTCTCCCCCCGTTGACGCGCAGCCATTGAGTGCATGTCCGTGCAAAACCCGCAGTGGTTGAGCTGCGAGACGCGGATCTTGATCAGTTCCAGCAACGGTTTCTCGATGGACAGCCCGAAGGTGGCGGCTTCCAGCATCAACATGCCCTTGAGCGCTTGCGGTGAGGCGGTGTAGTAATCCAGGCGGGGTTCCATGGGCGGTTCTCGTGCGGCCGGTGCGATGACAACCCAGCCTAAAGCCCTGGTGGCACCAGCCCTATAGCCAATCGACCGGATTATCGAGAGACCATTTTGAGGGCGCTGCGCGAGCGAGTAACCTTGGGGCAGATTCAGCGCCTCAGGATAAAACATGGAACTGCACGTGGTGATCAACGGCCGCAAGGACCTGGCCGAACAGTTGTACCAGCAACTGCGTGAAGCCATTGGCTCCGGGCGTCTGGCCGCAGGTGCGCAATTGCCCCCCAGCCGCCTGCTGGCCGAGCAACTGGGCGTGTCGCGCAAGACCGTCTCCGATACCTACGCCACCCTCACCTACGAAGGCCTGCTGGTGGGCAAGACCGGCCGAGGCACCTTCGTCAATGCCCATGCGCCCCAGGCCGAACGCGTGCAAACCGCCACCGACCTGGCGTGCGCCGCCAACCTGGGCAAATGGGCGGCGCTGCCCTCGCCCATGCGTCACCCCACCCGTGACAGCACGCTGCGCTACGAATTTATCGGCGGCGCCACCAGCCGCAACCAGTTCCCCCAGGATGAATGGCGTCGTTGCACCCAGGACGCCTTGCGCCGTATCGCCCAGAACAGCGGTTTCTACAGCCAGCCCGAAGGTTTGCCGGCGCTGCGCGAAGCCATTGCCGGGCATATCGCGTTTTCTCGTGGGGTCAAATGCCGCGCCGACAACATCGTGGTCACCAACGGCGCCCAGCAAGCCCTGGACCTGATCGCCCGCGTGGTGTTGGCACCGGGTACGCTTGTCGCCATGGAAGACCCCGGCTACAGCCCGGCGCGCCAGTTGTTCATGGCGATGGGCGCGCAGGTGGCCAGCGTCCCGGTGGATGAACAGGGCATCGAGGTGGACAAGATTCCAGACGGCACACGGCTGATCTACGTGACGCCGTCCCATCAGTTCCCCCTCGGCATGCCCATGAGCCTGGCACGTCGCGAGGCGTTGCTGGCCCGCGCCTTCGCGTTGGGCGCAATCATCATCGAAGACGACTACGACAGCGAGTTCCGCTACGAAGGCCGCCCCACCGACTCCCTGCAAAGCATGGATACCCGAGGCGTGGTGACCTATGTCGGCACGTTCTCCAAAACCCTGTTGCCGGAGCTGCGCCTGGGTTACGCCGTACTGCCTTCAGCGATTTACGGCGCCGTGCTCAAGGCCAAGCAACTGACCGACCAGCATAGCTCCACCCTGCCCCAATGGGCCCTGGCCAAATTCATCAGCGAGGGCTACCTGCTCAAGCATATCCGCCGCTGCCACACGGTGTATGCCGGGCGCCGCGAGCGCATCCTGCAACGCCTGGCGGCTGACCTGTCGCCGTGGTTCGAGGCAGTGCCGACGGTGGCAGGCTTCCACATGGCGGCGCTGTGCAAGGTGCCCGTGGATATCCCGCTGCTGATGGAACTGGCGCGCCGGGTAGAAGTGGGTTTGTACCCCTTGGATATATTTTTCCATGATGCGCCGGTACGCCCAGGTTTGATTATCGGCTTTGGTGCCATCGAAACCCTGGACATCGACCCGGCGCTGGACAAGGTGCGCGATATCCTCCAGCAGATTGGCTAGCGGATTTTCCGGCGGATTGGTCATTGGTCCTGGCTTCGTCAGGCTCTAGCCTGTGCACTGACCCCCGACCTCGGAGACCATCGCCATGCCAGCCTGTGCCTTCAATACCGTCCATATCCGTGCGGCCGCCGGGCGCTCAGCGGAACTGGGCGAGCGTCTGCAGCAGATAGCCGACGCGGTGCGCACCGCCCCCGGTTGCCTGGATTACGGGGTGCAGCGCGACCTGATGGACGCCGATCTGTGGATCGTCACGGGTCGCTGGATCAGTGGCGAACAGCTCAGCGCACACTTCGCGTTACCGGCCTTGCAAGGGTTTATCGAACTGACCCGTGAACACCTGGCCCGCTCCCTGGATTTCGACCACTGAAGCAATGGTCTCCTACTCTTAGCCTGGATTGGTTATTGGTCGCCCAGGCCTTGCGGCGTAGGGTGAAAAGGTCTCGAACCACTCGGAAACTTCGCCATGAAACGACTGCTCGCCGCCTCCCTGATGCTCGCCTCCCTCAGCGCCTTTGCCCACGAACCGGTGTACAACCAAGAGTCGATCAAGGTCTTGCAAGAGCACGCCCTGACTAACGTGCCGGGCAAGAAAACCATCATGCTCACCGTCGACTACGCCCCCGGCCAGGCCACTGTGCCCCATAGCCACACCGGCACTGCCGTGGCGTATGTGCTGCAAGGCGCGATCACCTCGCGGGTGAATGACGAGCCGGCAAAAACCTACCAGGTTGGCGAAACCTTCTATGAACCCGCCGGCTCGCGGCACTTTGAATCGAGCAACGCCAGCCAGACACAACCGGCGAAATTGCTGGTGGTGATGGTGCTGGATGACAAGGCCGAGGTGTTGACGCCCCTGCCCAAATAACCCGCCCCACACAAACCTGTGGGAACTGGCTTGCCTGCGATAGCGGTGTATCAGCCGAAACTTCTGTCACTGATACACCGCCATCGCCGGTAAGCCGGGCTCCTACAGGTTTGAGCGTGGGCTGTCAGGGGCGTTTGAACTGGCGGCGCAGGTTTTCGATCTGCTCGCGACACACGCAGCCTTCGAGGTGATCATTGACCATGCCCATCGCCTGCATCAGCGCATACATCGTGGTCGGGCCCACATAGGTCCAACCGCGTTTCTTCAAGGCTTTGGAGAGGCGCACCGAGGCCGGTGACGTCGGATTACCCGTCCAATAGGCCATGTCCACCACGGCCGGACGCTCCTCATCACTGGGCTCGAACGCCCACAACCAGCGCGCCAACGAACCCGTCTCATCCACCAGCTCACACGCCCGCCGCGCATTGTTGATGGTAGACACGATCTTGGCCCGGTTGCGCACGATGCCGGGGTCTCTCATCAAGCGTTCGATATCCGCCTCGCCGTACTGCGCCACCCGGCGAAAATCAAAGCCGTCGAACGCCGCCCGGAATTGCTCGCGCTTGCGCAGGATGGTGATCCACGCCATGCCCGCCTGAAAGCCTTCCAGGCAGATCTTCTCGTACAACAAGGTGTCGTCCCCTACCGGCACGCCCCACTCGTGATCGTGATATGGCGGGTACTGCGGTGCCGCCGTGCGCCAGGTGCAATGGGTGCGCCCGTTTTCGTCCGTTGTCAGCCCTGGTTTGTCCATCCATCACCTCATCTGCTCAGCCGTGGATGATAAGCGAAAAAAATTTGAGCCCGCCAACCGCTCAAGCATCACCCTCACCGACCAACTGGTCAGACCGGGACCGGTCAACCCCTGAATATTTACTTGTGATTTCAAAAAAACCCGGCGTAGACTGGCCCCGCACTGGACTTACCGGTAAGACCACAACAATTAAGCCCTGGAACCACCAGGGCACCGAATAGAGATCCCTCCCATGCTCAGATGGTGCTCGCGTTCGATTTTCCTGCAAGTCGTGATTGGCCTGATGCTAGGCATAGTCTGCGGCCTGGCCCTTCCCGAATTCTCCTCACAACTCAAACCCCTGGGTGACGGCTTTATCAAGCTGATCAAGATGCTGATCGGCCTGATCGTGTTCTGCGTGGTGGTCAGCGGCATTTCCGGTGCTGGCGACCTGAAAAAGGTCGGGCGTATCGGCCTCAAGTCGGTGATCTACTTTGAAGTGCTCACCACCGTCGCCCTAGTGATCGGCCTAGTGATGGCCTTCAGCACCGGCATCGGCCAAGGCGCCAATATCCACCTGGAGCAGCTGTCGTCCGCAGGCCTCAATGAACTGGCCGACAAGGGCCAGCACATCCGCGGCACCAGCCAGTTCCTGATGGACCTGATCCCCAACTCGGTGATCGGTGCCTTCGCCGACAACAACGTGCTGCAAGTGCTGTTGTTCTCGGTGCTGTTCGGCAGCGCGCTGAACCTGGTGGGCGAAGCGGCATCGGGCATTTCGCGCCTGATCAACGAACTGAGCCATATCATCTTCCGCATCATGGGCATGATCGTGCGCCTGGCGCCGATTGGCGTGTTCGGCGCGATCGCCTTCACCACCAGCACCTACGGCCTGGACTCCCTGCAACACCTGGGCAGCCTGGTGGGCCTGTTCTACCTGACCTGCTTTGCCTTTGTCGGGCTGATCCTGGGCCTGGTGATGCGCCTGTCGGGCCTGCGCATGTTGCCGCTGCTCAAGTACCTGCGCGAAGAACTGCTGATCGTGATGGGCACCGCCTCCTCCGACGCCGTGCTGCCACAGATCATGCGTAAACTGGAGCACCTGGGCATCGGCAGCTCCACCGTGGGCCTGGTGATTCCAACGGGCTACTCGTTCAACCTCGACGGGTTCTCTATCTACCTGACCCTGGCCATTGTGTTCATTGCCAACGCCACCGGCACGCCGCTGTCGATGACCGATTTGCTGACGATCCTGCTGGTGTCGCTAATTACCTCCAAAGGGGCCCACGGTATTCCTGGCTCGGCGCTGGTGATCCTGGCGGCGACGCTCACGGCGATCCCGGCCATTCCGGTGGTAGGCCTGGTGCTGGTGCTGGCGGTGGATTGGTTCATGGGCATCGGTCGCGCGCTGACCAACCTGATCGGCAACTGCGTAGCCACCGTGGCGATCGCACGCTGGGAAAAAGACATCGATATCCAGCGGGCCAACAAGGTACTCGACGGCCAACAAGGCTATGCCTTCCAGGCCAAGAAACCGGTACTGCCGGCCCACCAGGAGTTCTGATCGGTACACCACCTGTAGGCGCTGGCTTGCCAGCGATGGGCCCTTGAGACCGCCATCGTCGGCAAGCCGGCGCCTACACATGTAAGGCATATAGCTAGGAGCCATAGACGTGATCAGCACCTCAACCGTCGTCAATTCAGTGGTAGAAAAACTGCGCGCCGCCTTGGCGCGTGGCCAGTGGCGGCGTGGCGAAATGCTGCCCGGCCAGCGCGAACTGGCCGAACAGATGGGCATCAGCCGCCCGAGCCTGCGCGAAGCCGTGATCGTGCTGGAAACCCTCGGCCTGGTGCGCTCCATGCCAGGCAAAGGCGTGGTGGTGCTGGAAACCAGCGTCAACGAGCCGCAATCGAGCGACGCCGTCGCTGACGCCAGCCTCGAAGACATCCTGCAACTGCGCTACACCCTTGAGCCCTTCATCGTCGGCCTGGTGGCCCAGTCCATCAGCAGCAAGGAAGTCGGCCAGTTGCGCCTCACGCTCATGGACATGCGCGAAGCCCTCGATGCTGAAGACGCCGAAGCCGGCATGAATGCCTATATCGACTTTCACGAGGAACTGTTTGCCCTGACCTCCAACCCGATCTTCCAGAACGTAGTGCAACAGACCAGCAACGCCCTCAAGCAAAGCGCCCAGGTGCTGCGCAACTCCCCCGAACACCTGGCGGAACGCTTGCAGGAAAACGAAGCCGTGGTGCGCGCCATCCGCAACAAGAACAGCGCCCTGGCCAGCGCCGAGATGCGGCGGCACATCCTTCAGGAAGGCCTGCGCATGGGCATCCGCTTGAACATCCCGGACGACCATCTGGGCAGCTGATTTATTGGAGACTGGCCATGACTGCTTACGCGTTGCAACGCGACCCTATCTTCCCTGCCCTGCGCTTGATCGCCGGTAAAAAGCCGTCGGTGGATGACATCTACCCGCGCCTGTTTGACGCCATCCTCGAACAACGCATCGCGCCGGCCAGCCGTTTTACCGAAGAAGGCCTGGGCGAGATTTTTGGCGTGAGCCGCAGTGTGATCCGCCGTGTATTGGCAAAGCTGTCCCACCAGCAGGTGATTATCCTGCGCCCCAACCAGCGCGCCCAGGTGGCGGCGCCGGATACGCAGCAGACCCGGCAAATTCTGGAAGCGCGGCGCCTGACGGAAATCACCGTGGTGCAATTGGCCTGCGTGCACGCCACACCCGCCCAGGTGCGCCAGCTGCGTGAGCTGATTGCCCGCGAGCGCGAGTGCATCGAACGGGACCAGCGCGGCCCGGCGATTCGGTTGTCCGGGGAATTTCATCTGCAACTGGCGGCGATGGCGCGGAATGCCCCGCTGGCACAGTTCCTCAACAGCCTGGTGCCGTTGACGTCATTGGTCATTGCCCAGTACGAGGCGAAAGCCTGCACTTACTGTGCATGGCAGGAACACATGGCGATTGTGGATGCACTGGAGCAACGCGACGCCACCGCCGCTGTCACCTTGATGACCCAACACCTCGACCACCTGGAATCGAAATTGCTCAAACACCACTGATCCCCTGACAAATGGAGATCAAACTGTGGGAGCGGGCTTGCTCGCGAATGCGCCGGATCAGACAACACATCCGTGACTGACCCACCGCATTCGCGAGCAAGCCCGCTCCCACATGTGCACCTCTTTACCTGATCAATAGCGCGCCAACAAAAAGCCCCCGCATCTTACGAGGCGGGGGCTTTTGTTTTATACCGAGGGATCAAACCGGTTACAGCACCGACTGACCGCTCAACGCCAGGTCCAGCAACTCACGGTTGGCCACTGCGTACATAGCGTAGTCCGTGCCCACCGCAGCACGAATTTCCACCATCATCGCCACCCAACGCTCCGCCATGTCCTTGTGCTGCTCCAGCCACAGGGCCACGCGGGCTTCCATGTCTTGCGGCGCATCGGCCATTTGCAGCACGGAGATGGTGATCGCGCGTTGCTGCCAGTCCACGTCGTCGCGGAAGGCTTCGCGAGCCTGGGCCTGCCAGTTGTTGGCCACTGGCAGATCGCTGATCTGCTGCAGGTACCATGGCAAGTCCAGGGCGCTGCCCACGGCGAAGTAGGCCTTGGCCACTTCGGCGGCGTCGTGCCCGGTCACGTCAGCGGCCTCGATGATCGGCAGCAAGGTGTACAGGTGCGTGGTACCGGCAACCATGCGTGCCAACAGCTCAGGCACACCGGCTTCGGTGTATTTGCCGTAGCGATTCTGCCAGCCTTCGCGGGTCGGGCCTTCCAGCAGCTCGTCGAGCTTGAGGCCCAACGCTGCCAGGTGCGGACCGAAGTGCGCGGTGTCACGGCCAGCGTCCTGCTCGTTGCGGCGGCTGCGCAGGAACCAGCGCGTAGCACGACGGCCCAGGCGCATCAGCTCGTCCATCAGCTCCAGTTGAACGTCAGCGGAAACCTGGTGGTCCAGGGCTTCGATCTGACGGAACCAGTGCGGGAGGTGGAAGATGTCGCGCACGATCACATAGGCACCCGCCACGTTCGCCGGGCTCATGCCGGTCGACTCTTTGAGCCGTTGAACGAAGGTGATGCCCATGTGGTTGACCAGGTCGTTAGCGATCTGGGTGCTGACGATCTCGCGTTTCAGACGGTGACGACGCATGGCCTCGCCGAACTTGGCCACCAGGCTCGGTGGGAACGCGGTCTCCATGTCACGGGTCAGGTAGTCGTCATCCGGCACCAGCGACTTGAGCAGCGCTTCCTTGAGGTCGATCTTGCTGTACGAGATCAGCACCGACAGTTCCGGACGGGTCAGGCCCTTGCCGGTCGCGGCGCGCTCGGTGAGCTGCTCCTCGGTCGGCAGGTACTCGATGGCGCGGTCCAGCTTGCCACGGCCTTCCAGGTCGCTCATCAGGCGCTTGTACTCGGCCGCACGCTCGTAGGCACGGCGCGCCGCCAGGGACAGTGCCTGGGTCTGCTTGTAGTTGTTGCCCAACACCAGGTTGCCGACTTCGTCGGTCATGCTCGCCAGCAACTGGTTGCGTTGCTTGTCGGTCATGTCACCGGCCTGCACCACTTCGTTGAGCAGGATCTTGATGTTCACTTCGTGGTCGGAGCAGTCCACGCCACCGGCGTTGTCGATGAAGTCGGTGTTGGAACCGCCGCCATTGAGGCCGAACTCCACACGACCCAGTTGGGTCATGCCGAGGTTACCGCCCTCGCCCACCACCTTGCAGCGCAGCTCGTTGCCATTGACGCGCAGGGCGTCGTTGGCCTTGTCGCCCACGTCGGCATGGCTTTCGCTGCTGGCCTTGACGTAGGTACCGATACCGCCGTTCCACAACAGGTCCACCGGTGCCTTGAGCAAGGCGTTCAGCAGTTCGGTCGGGGTCAGCTTGTCGGCCGAGATGTCGAAGCGCTCTTTCATCTGCGGCGAGATGGCAATGCTCTTCGCGCTGCGCGAGAAGATACCGCCGCCTTCGGACATGATGCTGGTGTCGTAGTCGGTCCAGGCCGAACGCGGAAGCTCGAACATGCGCTGGCGCTCGACGAAGCTGGTGGCCGGGTTCGGGTTCGGGTCGATGAAGATGTGCAGGTGGTTGAAGGCCGCGACCAGTTGCAGCTTGTCGGACATCAACAGGCCGTTACCGAACACGTCACCGGCCATGTCGCCGACGCCCACCACGGTGATGCTGTCTTCCTGCACGTTGATACCGCGCTCACGGAAGTGACGCTGCACGCCGACCCACGCGCCCTTGGCGGTGATGCCCATTTTCTTGTGGTCGTAACCGGCCGAACCACCGGAAGCGAACGCATCACCCAGCCAGAAGCCGTAGTCGATGGCAATGCCGTTGGCGATGTCGGAGAAGGTTGCGGTGCCCTTGTCCGCCGCGACGACCAGGTACGGGTCATCGTCGTCATGACGCACGACGTTGGCCGGTGGCACCAGGGCGCCGTCCTTCAGGTTGTCGGTGATGTCCAACAGGCCAGAGATGAAGATGCGGTAGCAGGCGATGCCCTCGGCCGCGATCTCGTCCCGGCTGCCGCCCAGAGGCAGGCGACGCGGCAGGAAGCCGCCCTTCGCACCTACTGGCACGATGACCGAGTTCTTCACTTGCTGGGCTTTTACCAGGCCGAGCACTTCGGTACGGAAGTCTTCTTCACGGTCGGACCAGCGCAGGCCGCCACGGGCAACGTTGCCGAAACGCAGGTGCACGCCTTCGACACGTGGCGAGTAGACGAAGATTTCAAACTTCGGCACTGGCTTAGGCAGCTCGGGGATGGCGCGCGGGTCGAACTTGAAGCTGAAGTACGACTTGTTCTGACCGTTGGCGTCGGTCTGGTAGAAGTTGGTGCGCAGGGTGGCCTTGATCAGGTCCAGGTAGCGACGCAGGATGCGGTCTTCGTTGAGCACCTGAACGTCGTCCAGTGCCGTGAGGATCGCTTGCTCCAGGCGCTGCTGCTTGTCTTCCAGGTCTTCGCTGGTGAGCTTGCGCGCCAGGTAGAAACGGGTCTTGAACAACCGGGTCAACTCGCGGGCGATGTCGGTGTGGTTGTTCAGGGTGCTGGCGATGTAACCCAGGTCGAAGCCCAGGCGGATCTGCTTGAGGTAACGGGCGTAGGCACGCAGCAGCGCCACGTCGCGCCACGGCAGGCCGGCGGTGAGTACCAGGCGGTTGAACGCATCGTTCTCGGCGTCGCCATGCACGATGTGCACGAACGCGTCCTGCAGGGTGTCGTTGAGCTGCTGGATATCCAGGTTCACGCCTTCGGCGGCGATGAACGCAAAGTCATGGATCCAGAACTCACGGCCATTGGCGTGACGCAGGCGATACGGGAACTCACCCAGCACACGCAGGCCGAGGTTTTCCAGGATCGGCAGCACGTCGGACAAGGCCAGCGGGGTGTCGGCGTGGTAAAGCTTGCAATGCAGCTCGCGCTGGCCGGAGACCTGGCCCAGCGGCTGGTAGAAGCTCATCACCAACGGGTTGGCTTCGGTCAGGCTGTTGAGGTGCTGCATGTCGACCACGGCCGAATGCGCGGCGAAGCGCTCGCGGTAGCCGGCTGGGAAACCTTTCGGGAAGTCGGCCAGCACGTTGGTGCCCTGGGCTTCGCCGAAGCTTTCAATCACCAGGCTCGAGTAGTCGTCCTGCCAGCTGCGGCAGGCCTGCACCACTTCTTTTTCCAGCTGCAGCGGGTCGATGTCGAGGCGGTTCTTCGGGTCGACCCGCAGAATCAGTTGCACACGGGCCAGCACGGACTCGGAGAAGAAGGTCCAGAACTCGCAGTCCGACGCCTTCAGGCGATCCATCAGCACTTGCTGGATCTTCTGGCGCACTTCGGTGGAGTAGATGTCGCGTGGCACGTAGGCCAGGCAGTAGCAGAAACGGCCGTACGGGTCCTTGCGCAGGAACACGCGGATCTTGTTGCGCTCCTGGATCTGCACGATCGACATCACGGTGCTGAACAGCTCGTCGACCGGGGTCTGGAACAGGTCGTCACGTGGCAGTACTTCAACCACCTGCGCCAGTTCCTTGCCCAGGTGAGCCTTGGCCTGGAAGCCCGAGCGGCGCTCGATTTCCGCGACCTTGCGACGGATGTACGGGATCACTCGCACGCTTTCGCCATACACCGAGGAGGTGTAAAGGCCCATGAAACGGTGTTCCTTGATGACCTTGCCGTCGGCGCTGATCTCACGGATCGACACGTAGTCTGGATACGCCGGGCGGTGGACGCGGCTTGGGTGCGCAGCCTTGGCGAACGACAGCACGGTCGGTTCACGCAGGTAAGCCACGGCGTAGTCTTCGATGCGGGTGTCTTCGGCGGTGAGGCCGGCACGCAGCAACTTGGTCAGGCCGAGGAACGAACCGGCGTCATATTCGATATGACCGCCATCCGCCTCGTCACGTACCACAAACTCTTCATAGCCGAGGAAGGTGAAGTGGTTGCCCACCAGCCATTCCAGGAAGCTCTTGATCTCGGCTTTTTCTTCGCCGTCGATGGCGAACTGGCTGGCGTCGATACCGGCCAGCAGGTCCTGGACCTTGGCTTTCATCGGTTCGAAATCGGCCACGGCCACGCGCACTTCGCCCAGTACCTGCTCAAGCTCTTTGCTCAGCACGTTCAATTCGGCGGCGTTGGCGCAGCGGTCGATTTCCAGGTACATCAGCGATTCTTGCTGGATGCCCTCGCCCTGGGTGCCTTTTGGCAGGATTTCCAGCAACTCGCCCTTGGCGCCACGGCGCACGCTGAGCACGGTGGTTTGCAGGGTGTGGATGCTGTAGCCGCGACGGTTCAGCTCGGTACGCACCGAGTCCACCAGGAATGGCAGGTCATGGTGCAGCACTTCGACCGCGGTGTGGGTCGACTGCCAGCCATGACGTTCGTAATCGGGGTTGTAGACCCGCACTTGCGGTTGGGTGTGATCAAAGCGCTCAAGCAGGCGCCACGCAGAGAGGGTGCAACCGGCCAGGTCGGAAAGGCGACGTTGGGTCAGTTCGTCGAGGGAAATGATGCCGAAGAATTGTTCAGCGAACAGCGCCACTTGTGGCAGTGCCTGTTCACTGATGTGCTGCGCCAGTGCCGCTTGCAGTTGATGCTGGAAGTCGGCCTTGCTGGCTGCGGTGAAGAACGCCATCTGTGGTACTCCGCTTGGGCTTGTTATTGATGGAAGCGTCGCGTGTTATCCCCTTGCGGGGAGACCGTCAGCTCTGTTCGCACGTTAACCATAGCGAATCGGAGTGACAGGTGGGTGAAGCTGGACAAGACAGTCAGGTCACATACAACTTCCATGAGATGCACCCCACGCCAGGCGACGGTACGACGGGCAGGTCAGACTCCCGGCACAGAGCACATCCGTTGCGCAGCTTAACGAGTGTAGGAAGACAGCTGCTTGCGACGCTGCGACATATTCGGTCATCGGTACGCAGGCTTGGGGTTGCGACTCTCGCAACCCTGAATTTGTGGTGAAAAAACTGGCATCTTTCACGGCCACGAGTACCGAAAATGACTGATAGTCACCTTAAGGTCATGCCAGAGGTCTGACACAGGATGCAGCACAAAATTCGCGCCAATGGCACAATCGCCCGCATTACGCCTTATCCCAGACAGGATTGCCCATGCTGCAACTGAAAACCGACGCCCTGATGGCCACCCCATGCGACGACGAAGAAGACAACATGGCCATGCTCTGCTGCCATGGCAAGAACGGCGAGATGTTCATGCTGAGCCGTTACCCGGACGAAGAAGAAGTGGAGCTGACCTGGGACTACGAGCCGTCGACCCTGGACGGGCTGAAGATCACCCTGAGCACCACAACACTGCTGGTAGAACTGGCAGCCGGCGATGCCGACGCACTGGGCGGCAAGGACCGGTTGGAGATCACCCATGCCACCGCTGCCTCGGACCTGGCCGAAGTGGAAGAAACCCTGCAAAACATCCTCAAGGGCACCGGCACCTACATTCGCACCTGACGCGCCCCCATTGCCTGTAGTGAACGGGCTTGCCCCGCGCCGGGTGGCGAAGCCGCCCCAATTGGGGCGTTGCGGTGTTTGAGGGAGACCGAGGTGTGGGGTTTTGGATCGCGGCGCTGCTGGCGCGGGGCGAGCCCGCTCACTACAACAATTGCGGGTGCCCACACACTATTCCTACAATTTTTCCTAAAAATACTCCGCGCGCCGTTAGTCGCCACCCCCTTCGATGCATTAAAGTAAGCCTCCCAAGCCCGGTGTTTTTGATCGACACCCGGGCTCATCTCTCCAGGAACCGTCATCGATGGAACATCGTGAAGCGCTGCTTGCGCTGCGAACCTTTCTTTCTACGCAGATTCTCGGCCAGGAAAAACTCATCGATCGCCTGTTGATCGCCCTGCTCGCCGACGGCCACATGCTGGTCGAAGGCGCCCCGGGCCTGGCCAAGACCAAGGCCATCAAAGAGTTGGCCGAAGGCATTGAAGCGCAGTTCCATCGTATCCAGTTCACCCCCGACCTGTTGCCCGCCGACATTACCGGCACCGAGATCTACCGCCCGGAAACCGGCAGCTTCGTATTCCAGCAAGGGCCGATCTTCCACAACCTGGTGTTGGCGGACGAAATCAACCGCGCCCCCGCCAAGGTGCAATCCGCGTTGCTCGAAGCCATGGCTGAGCGTCAGGTCAGCGTGGGGCGCAGCACTTACGACCTGTCACCGCTGTTCCTGGTGATGGCCACGCAAAACCCTATCGAGCAGGAAGGCACCTACCCACTGCCCGAAGCCCAGCTCGACCGTTTCCTGATGCACGTGAAAATCGGCTTCCCGGACGCTGCCGTCGAGCGACGCATCCTGCAACAGGCCCGTGGTGAAGCCCTCAACGGTGAAACCAAGCCCGAGCGCCGCGTCAGCCAGCAAGCCATCTTCGCCGCCCGCAAGGAAATCCTTGGCCTGTACATGGCTGACGCGGTGGAGGAATACCTGGTGCAACTGGTCATGGCCACCCGCACGCCGGCCAAGTTCGACCCGGAAATGGCCGAGTGGATTGCCTACGGCGCCAGCCCACGGGGTTCCATCGCCCTCGACCGCTGCGCCCGCGCCCACGCGTGGCTGGCCGGTCGCGATTTTGTTAGCCCGGAAGACATCCAGGCGGTGCTGTTCGACGTGCTGCGTCACCGCATCATTCTGTCGTTCGAGGCCGAAGCGGCCGGTGTTGACCAGGACCGTGTGGTGCAGCGCATTCTCGACGTCGTTGCCGTCGCTTGATCCCCATGAACGCAAGCGATGGTATCCGCGTCACCCTCAGCGAATTGATCGAGATGCGCCATCGCGTGCGCGAAGTGCAGCTGTTTTCCACCCCAAGCCAACGCAGCCCGTTGATCGGCCTGCACCACTCCAAACTGCGCGGGCGCGGCGTCGACTTTGACCAGGTGCGGGTCTACCAGGCCGGGGACGACGTGCGCACCATCGACTGGCGCGTCACCGCACGCACCCAGGAGCCCCACACCAAGCTGTTCCACGAAGAGCGCGAACGGCCGATCTTCATCATGGTGGAACAAAGCTGCCGGCTGTTTTTCGGCTCCGGGCAGATGTTCAAGTCGGTGCTCGCCGCCCAGGCCGCCAGCCTGATCGGCTGGGCTGCCCTGGGGCATAACGACCGCGTCGGCGGGCTGGTGTTCGGCGACAGCGAGCACTACGAAATCAAACCCCGGCGCAGTAAGCAAAGCCTGCTGCAACTGCTCAACCGCCTGGTGCGCGTGAACCAGAGCCTGAACACCGAGAGCCGCCCCGAAGCCGACGCGCTGGGCATGGCCTTGCGCCGGGGCCGCGAAGTGCTGCGCCCGGGCAGCCTGGTGATTGTGATCTGTGATGAGCGCGCCCTCACCGAAGGTGCCGAGCAACAGCTGAGTCTTTTGTCACGCCATTGCGACCTGTTGCTGCTGCCCATCTCCGACCCGCTGGACCACGCCCTCCCCGCCGCCGGGCTGCTTCGCTTCGCGGAAAGAGGCGCACAGCTGGAACTGGACACGCTGAACTTCGATTTGCGCCAGGCCTACAAGGCCCAGGCCGAAGCACGCATTGCACGCTGGGAACTGCTTGCGCAGAAACTGCGAGTCCTGCTGATGCCCTTGAGCACCCAGAGCGAAATGGTCGAGCAACTGCGCGAATACCTCAACCCGCAACGTCCGGTTAAAAAGCAATGAGCAGCCTCGACCAACTGCAGCCGCTGATCGCGCCGCCGGCCATCGGCTTCTGGCCGCCTGCGCCGGGCTGGTGGCTGTTGCTGCTGGTGATCCCGCTGTTGGGTTGGGGCCTGTGGTCGCTGCGCCGCTTCCTGCCATCCCGGCGCCCAGTGGCCCGCGCCGAACAGCCCCTGGACCCGTTGCGCATCGCTGCCCTCGCCGAGCTGGCGCTGATGCCCAAGCCTTACGATGGCGCGCCCGCCGGCGCGTGGCTGCAGCAACTCAACGGCCTGCTCAAGCGCTTGTGTCGCAATGACTACCCTTACAGCCAGAGCCATACCCTCAACGGGCGTAAATGGCTGGCCTTCCTCGACAACCGCTGCCCGGCGGCGGGCCTGACGCGCTGGATGGTGCTGGTGGAAGGCGCCTACAAACCCGAATGCAAACTGGACGACAAGGCCATCGCCGGCCTCACCCAGGCCGTCGACACCTGGATTCGCAAACATGTTTGAGTTCGCCTGGCCGTGGATCTTCGTCCTGTTGCCCTTGCCGTGGTTGATGCGGCTCGTGCTGCCGGTGGCCGACAGCGGCGAACCGGCGCTGAAAGTCAGCTACCTCAGCGACCTCGAAGGCCTGGCCCGCCGCCGCGCCCGCGTGAACCTGCCCGGCTGGCGCCAACAGGCACCGTTTGTGGTGCTGTGGCTGCTGCTGTTGACCGCCGCAGCGCGCCCGGAATGGCTCGGTGAACCCCTGCCGATTGCCGCCAGTGGCCGCGACTTGCTGGTGGCGGTGGACGTGTCCGGCTCCATGGATTTCCCCGACATGCACTGGCAGGACGACGATGTGAGCCGCCTGTCGCTGGTCAAGCACTTTCTGGGCGACTTCCTCGAAGAGCGCGAAGGTGATCGCGTAGGCCTGATCCTGTTTGGCAGCCAGGCCTACCTGCAAGCCCCGTTGACCTTCGACCGCCGCACCGTGCGCGCCTGGTTGGACGAAGCGCGCATCGGCATCGCCGGCAAGAACACCGCCATCGGTGATGCCATCGGCCTGGCCCTGAAACGCCTGCGCCAGCGTCCGGCGCAGAGCCGGGTGTTGATCCTGGTCACCGACGGCGCCAACAATGCCGGGCAGATCGACCCACTGACCGCCGCCCGCCTGGCGGCTGAAGAAGGCGTGAAGATCTACCCGATCGGCATCGGCGCCGACCCCGAGCAGACCGGTTCCCTGGGTATCCTTGGCGTGAACCCGAGCCTGGACCTCGACGAACCCGCTTTGAAGGCCATTGCCGACGCCACGGGCGGGCGTTACTTCCGTGCCCGTGACGGCGAGGAACTGCAGCAGATCAAGGAAACCCTCGACAAGCTCGAACCCGTCGCCCAGCAACCCACCCAGGCCCGCCCGGCCCAGGCGCTGTACAGCGCACCACTGGCCCTGGCGTTGGTGCTGAGCATGCTGTTGGTGATCCAGGAGCGCTGGCCGAACAACGCGCTGCAACGGCTGTTCAACAAACTTTCGAGCAAGGGCCATTTTCTGCAACAGCACCCGGAATGGCGCCAACGCCTCAAACGCCTGCGCTTGCGGAGGCGTCGATGATCGACCTGTGGCCGCACCTGTTCCGCCCTTGGTGGCTGTTGCTGCTGCCCTTGCTCGGCTGGCTGCTGTGGCAACTGTGGCACCGGCAGAAACGCGCCGGGCGCTGGCAGATGATCCTGCCACCGGCCTTTCACGCGGTATTGCTCAGTGGTGGCAACGGCCGCGAAAGCAAATCGCCGTGGGTGGTGCTGGGTATCGCGTGGCTGCTGGCCGTGCTGGCGCTGCTCGGGCCGAGCTGGCAACGGGTGGAACAGTCCAGCCAGAAACCTTCAGACCCGTTGGTGGTGCTGCTGGAACTGACCCCGGAAATGCTCGCCACCGACAGCCCGCCCAACCGTCTGGAACAAGCGCGACGCAAACTGTATGACTTGCTGCAGGCGCGGGACAACGCCCCCACCGCCATCGTGGTGTACGCCGGCAGCGCTCACACCCTGGTGCCGCTGTCGGACGACCTGGCCACCAGCCGCAACCTGCTCGAAGCCCTGCGCCCCTCAATCATGCCGCAGCCTGGCCATCGTGCCGACCTGGCCGTCGAGAAAGCCCTGGGCCTGCTCAAGCAAGGCGGCCTGGGCCAGGGGCGCTTGTTGCTGGTGGGCTCGTCGCTGTCCAAACAGGAACGCCAGGGCATTCGCCTGCTGCTGCAAAGTGGCCAAGCGCCAAGCCTGTCGATCCTCGGCATCGGCAGCCGCGAAGGCACGCCCGTCACCCAGGAAAGCGGCGAATTCCTCAAGGACGAACAAGGCGCGATTCTGGTGCCACGCCTCGACAGCCCGACCCTCAAGGCCTTCGCCAGTGAGATGGGCGGTCGCTACCGAGCAGCACGCCTGGACGACAAAGACCTGCGCCAACTTGGCATGCTCGACGGTCCGCAAAGCCTGCGCAACGACGGCCAGTTGCTGCACCTGGACACCTGGGCCGACCAAGGCTATTGGCTGCTGCTGCCACTGTTGCTGCTGGCCGCGTGCGCCGGGCGCCGGGGCTGGTTGTTCTGCCTGCCGTTGCTGCTGCTCGGCGCGCCGCAACCCAGCTATGCCTTTGAGCTGCAAGACCTGTGGCTGCGCCCGGACCAGCAAGGCCAGTACCTGCTCAAGCAAAAACGCCCGGCCGAAGCGGCCGAGCACTTCGAGGACCCGCAATGGCAGGGCGTGGCGCTGTACGAAGCGGGCAACTACGCCGAGGCGATCAAACGCTTTGCCGAGGGCAACGACGCCTATTCCCACTACAATCGGGGTAATGCCCTGGCCAAGGCCGGTGAGCTGGAGGCCGCCATCGATGCTTACGAGCAAGCCCTGGAAGCCCAGCCCGACCTGCAACCGGCCCTGAAAAACAAGGCGTTGGTGGAAACCCTGCTGCAGGAACAGGCGCAACCCGAGCCGCCCACGCCTGCAAAAAACGAGGATGACGAAACCACGCAACCCGGCCAAACTGCGCAACCCGGCGCAACCGGGCAAAGTGCCACTGGCGCAGAACCGTCATCACAGGGCCAGGACGAAGCGCAGGCCGGCGACACCCAGACGAACGCCACACCCCAGGCAGGCGGTAACGAAGTACCCGGCAGCGAGTTGGGCGATGAGCAAACCACCACCCCGCCCCTGCGCCCTGCCGATGCCAGCATCGACGGCGAACACCGCCAGGCCCTGGAACAATGGCTGCGGGAGATCCCGGACAACCCTGGCGAACTGCTGCGCCGCAAATTCTGGTACGAACAGCAACAACATCAGGACAAGACTCGATGATGCGCCGCCCCACCCTTCTGCTTCTGCTCGCGTTAACGGCAGGCCACGCCCAGGCGGCGAACCTGGTCGCCAGCGTCGACCGCAGCCGCCTCAATTCAGGGGAAACGGTGGAGCTGACGGTGGAATCCAGCGACGTGACCCAGTTCGGCAAACCGGATCTGACGCCCCTGGACGCGCAGTTTGAAGTCAGCGGCACGCGCCAGATCAACCAGCTCACCACCCTGGGCGGCGACAACCACGCGACCACGCGCTGGATCATCACCCTGCTGCCCAAGGAAAACGGCAGCGTGGTGATCCCGCCGCTGCAAGTCGGCGAACTCAAGACCCAGCCCATCACCCTGCAAGTGGTAGAGACCACCAGCCAGGACACCGCCGCCGAACTGGCCCCGGTGTTCATCGAGGCCAACCTCGACCAAAGCTCGGTGTACGTGCAAGCCCAGGCGCTGCTGACCGTGCGTGTGTATCACTCGGTGTCGCTGTATGACGACAGCAGCCTGACGCCGCTGCAGATCCCCGATGCGCGCATCGAGCAATTGGGTGAGTCGCGCACCTACGAGAAAGTCATCAACAGCATCCGCCACGGCGTGATCGAAACCCGCTACGCGATCTACCCGCAACACAGCGGGGCCCTGGTGATTCCGGCGCAGACCTTCAGCGCGACGCTGGTGGAGTCGCGCCCGCCTCAGGAGAACACGCTGCAAGGGACCAAGCCAGGCAAGCTGATCCACGTGAGTTCTGCCGAACTGGCGTTGACGGTCAAACCCAAGCCGGCCCTCTACCCGGCCGACGCGCCTTGGCTGCCGGCGCGCAGCCTGAGCCTCACCGAAGGCTGGAACCCGGAGCCTGAACATGTGCAGGTCGGTGACTCGCTGACCCGCAGCCTCACGGTCAAGGCCGAGGGGCTGTCCAGTGCGCAGTTGCCGGCCCTGCCCAGCAGCGACATCAATGGCCTGCGCCGCTACCCGGACCAGCCGGTGCTGGGTAACCAGAACAATGACCGTGGCTTGATCGGCAGCCGCGAAGAGCGTGAAGCCCTGGTGCCGACCCGGGCGGGTGCAGTTGAACTGCCGGCCGTGGAAGTGGTGTGGTGGAACACCCATGAAGACCACCTCGAACGCACCACCCTGCCCGCCCGTACGCTGCAAGTGGCCACCAACCCGAGCCTGGTGGTGGACACCCCCGCCACGCCCACGGTGATCACTGCGCCGGACGATGAGCGCCTGTGGCTGTGGCAACTGAGCACGTTGATCCTGGCCTGCACCACGCTGCTGGGTTTCGGCCTGTGGTGGCGTGCGCGCCGGCAACCGGCCGTGCAACGTGCCGCGCAGACCGGCCCGAGCCCACGCACGCTGCTCGACGACCTCAAACGCGCCACCCAGGCCAACGACCCTCAGGCGACACGCCAAGCCCTGGATGCCTGGGCCCGCCAGCAACCGGAAACCCTGGCCGACATGGCGGCGCGGTTTGTGCCGCTGTCGGATGCGCTGGATGGGCTCAACGGCGCGCTGTACAGCGAAAGCGGCCAGTACTGGTTGGGCGAAGAGCTGTGGCGCGCGGTAAAAGCCATTCCCATGGCCGAACGCGAAGCAGACCCGGCCACCGACACCACCAGCTTGCCGCCGCTGTACCCCAAATAACCACGATATCCCTGACACCACACAATCAACATGTGGGAGCGGGCTTGCTCGCGAAGGCGGTGTGTCAGATAAAGATGAACTGACTGAACCACCGCCTTCGCGAGCAAGCCCGCTCCCACATTGGATTACCATCGCTTGGGCAAAATGCGTTGTTAAAGGCCAGCAATCCATATCATCCAAACCTCAGCTTCGAAGACGCCCTGACCCAAATCTGCGACCTCTTGCGCTGCGCAGCGGCCACCGCGGGTGCTGTCACTCAGGGGCTTACGGGCGACCAGCGCCACCTGGCAGGTGCCTCCGAGCATTTGATCATCAACGCCAAAACCCTTGCAGATCGCGCACTGGACTGCCTGCACACCGCGTAACCCCTGTGGGAGCTGGCTTGCCTGCGATAGCGGTGTGTCATCCAGCAGATTTTTCGACTGACACACCACCATCGCAGGCAAGCCAGCTCCCACACAGGTAAACTCCCCTCCTTTTCATCTATTCCACGGAGTTCGCCTTGCGTCTGTTTCACACCTCCGACTGGCACCTGGGCCAAAATCTTCACGGCCAGGAACGCGACTTCGAACACGCCTGTTTTCTCGAATGGCTGCTGGGCCAGCTCAAGGCCCAGCTGCCGGATGTGCTGCTGATCGCCGGCGATATCTTTGACACGGTCAACCCGCCGCTCAAAGCCCAGGAGCGGCTGTATGACTTCATCATCAGCGCCCACGAACAGAACCCCAAGCTGACCATCGTGATGATCGCCGGCAACCACGATTCCGGCTCCCGCATTGAACTGCCCGCGCCGCTGATGCGCCGCCTGCGCACCCACGCGCTGGGCCGTGTGTTGTGGCTGGATGACGGCCAACTGGATGCCGAGCGCCTGCTGATTCCCCTGCCGGATGCCAAGGGCAAGATCGCCGCCTGGTGCCTGGCGCTGCCCTTTTTGCGCCCGGCAGAGGTCACCGGTGCTCAGCTGGGTGACGACTACCTGCAGGGTATCGGCCAGGTGCATGAATGGCTGATCGCGGCCGCCAACGCCAAGCGCAAGAAAGGCCAGGCGCTGATTGCCATCAGCCATGCGCACATGGCCGGAGGGTCGGTGTCGGAAGACTCCGAGCGCAGCCTGGTCATCGGCAATGCCGAGGCACTGCCCGCCAAGCTGTTCGACAGAAGCGTGGCGTACGTTGCCCTCGGCCATTTGCACAAGCCGCAAAAGGTCAACGGCGAAGAGCGCATTCGTTACAGCGGCTCGCCAATCCCGCTGTCTTTTTCCGAAATCGGCTACAAGCATCAGATTCTTGACGTGACGTTCCAGGGCCAAGCCCTGGTGGGTGTCGAACCGATTTTGATCCCGCGCTCGGTCGACCTGCAACGCCTGGAGGCCGCGCCCCTGGCGGAAATTCTCGCGCAGCTTGCCGAGTTGCCGGACATCGACCTGCTCGCCGAAACCCAGCGTCACCCCTGGCTGGAAGTGCGTGTGCGCCTCGACGAGCCGCAACCCGACCTGCGCCAGCAGATCGAAACCGCCCTGCAAGGCAAGGCGGTGCGCCTGGTGCGCATCGCGGCCGAGTACGCCGGCAAGGGCAGCCGTGAGGAGGAAGGCGAAGATCGCCTGGTCGAACTTGACCAGCTCACGCCCCAGGAACTGTTCAGCCGTGCCTGGCAGGACAGCTACGGCAGCGAAGTGGACGAACAGACCTTGAAGGACTTCGCCGTGCTGCTCCAGGAAGTGCAACAGGAGGGCGAACAGCCATGAAGATCCTCGCCATCCGTCTGAAGAACCTCGCCTCCCTGGCCGGCCCGTTCGAGATCGACTTCACCGCCGAGCCCCTGGCCAGTGCCGGGTTGTTTGCCATTACCGGGCCGACCGGCGCGGGCAAAAGTACCCTGCTGGACGCCCTGTGCCTGGCGCTGTTCGGCGCTGTGCCGCGCCTGGGCGATACCGGCCAGGCGAAAATGCCGGATGCCGACAGCGATATTTCCATCGGCGACCCACGTACGTTGCTGCGTCGTGGCACCGGTGGCGGGTATGCCGAGGTGGATTTTGTCGGTGTCAGCGGCAAGCGCTACCGCGCACGCTGGGAAGCCAACCGCGCCCGTGACAAGGCCAGCGGCAAGTTGCAGAACAGCCGCCAGAGCCTGATCGACCTGGACAGCGAGCAACTGCTGGCCAGCCAGAAAACCGAATACAAGACCCAGCTGGAATTGGCCCTGGGGCTGAATTTCGAGCAATTCACCCGTGCGGTGTTGCTGGCGCAAAGCGAGTTCAGTGCCTTCCTCAAGGCCAACGACAACGAGCGCAGCGAACTGCTGGAGAAGCTCACTGACACCGCCCTTTACACTCAGCTCGGCCGGCGTGCCTTCGACAAGGCTAAAGAGGCCCGTGACGTACACAAGCAGTTGCAGGACCAGGCGGTTGGCGTGGTTCCCCTGGCACCCGAAGCACGCGCCGAGTTGGATCAGCAGTTTGACGCCGCGCAGCAGCAGCTCAAGACCCAGCAAGCCCAGCTCAAACAGCTGGAGCTTCAACACACCTGGCTCAAGGAATTGCGCGACTGGCAGGAACGCCAGCTGGCTGCCACCGAACAACTGCAGCGCGCGCAAGCCGAATGGGAGAACCAGGGCCAGCAACGCGAAGACCTGACCCGCCTGGACCAGTTGGCGCCGCAACGCCACCAGTTTGCGCGCCAGGCAGAACTCGGCGGCTTACTCGCCCCGTTGGCCGTGCAGATTCAATCGCACATCCAGCAACAAGCTGAACTGCATACCGCACAGGAACAGGCTCAGCAACAACAAGCCAACGCGCAAACCGCCTTGGCCGCAGCCCTGAAAAACCAGACCGATGCAGGGCCTTTGCTGCGCCAGGCATTTGAAGAGCAAAGCACCCTCACCCGCTTAACCACCGAATTAGCCAAGCGCTCCGAAGAAAAACAGCAGCAGGAAAACGCCTGCACCGAAGGTCAGGCTCAGCTCACAGGCCTGCTGGACAAACAGAACCAGGTCGCAGAACGCTTGCAACGCCTGGCGACTGAGCTAGAGCACAGCGCCGAACTCGCCCCGCTGAGCGATGCCTGGAGCGCTTACCGCGACCGCCTGCAACAGCTGATGTTGATCGGCAATCGCCTGAACAAAGGCCACGCCGAACTGCCGCAACTGGAAGAACGCGCCACCCGCGCCGCCGAGCAGTTCACCGCGCAACGCGAAGCCCTGGACTTGCTGTACCAGGAAGCCGGCGCTGAACCCCATGCGGTGGCCGAGCAGATCCAATTGCTCGCCAGCCTGTTGCAGGACAATCGCAAACAGCAGCGCGCCTTCGAAGACCTGACGCGCCTGTGGGACAGCCAGCAACAGCTGGACCAGCAAGGCGCCACGCTGACGCAAAAACTCACCGATGCCCAACAGCAGCGTGAGCAACTGAACCAGACCGGCCTGCAAACCAAAGCCGAATTGGCCGTTGCCGAACAAACGCTGAGCGTGACCAAACAGCTGCTGGAACGCCAGCGCCTGGCTCGCAGCGCCAGCGTCGAAGAATTGCGCGAACAGTTGCAGGACGACCAGCCGTGCCCGGTGTGCGGCAGCCACGAGCACCCGTACCACCAGCCCGAAGCCCTGTTGCAAAGCCTGGATCGTCATGACGAAACCGAAGAGGCCTCGGCGCAGAAGGCCGTCGACATTCTCAAGGAAAAACTCACCGAGCTGCGCGGTGAAGTGGGCGGTCTGATCGCCCAGCAAAAGGAATACCTGCAACAACAGGAACAGCTGGCGACGCAACAGCAAGCCCTCAAGCCAAGCCTGGATGCGCACCCGTTGTCCGCGGCCTTGTTCGACCAGGACGCAGCCAAACGCAGCGCCTGGCTGGACCAGCAACTGGGCCAACTGACCCAGCGCATCACCCAGGACGAACAACGCCAAGGTGCCCTGCTCAACCTGCAACAGAACGCTGGCCGCCTGCAGCAACAACTGCAGGCCGCCCAGGAAGCCAGCCAACAGGCGCGCCAATTGCTGGTGGACCAGCAACGCGAATTGGC
The DNA here is from genome assembly GCF_054058375.1 of Pseudomonas sp. TE24901. Classification (NCBI taxonomy): domain Bacteria; kingdom Pseudomonadati; phylum Pseudomonadota; class Gammaproteobacteria; order Pseudomonadales; family Pseudomonadaceae; genus Pseudomonas; species Pseudomonas sp. TE24901. The sequence continues at coordinate 545,531 of NZ_JBSSAF010000002.1, read as the reverse complement.
CAACGACCGCGAACGCCTGGACGAGGAACTGAACGCCTTCGCCAGCCTGCTGCCTGCGCACACCCTGGAAGGCTTGCGCACCGAGCCGGCCGCGACCTTCATGCAGTTGGACCAGCAGGTCAGACAGCGCCTTGAACAGCTGGGCCACCAACGCGACGAGCTGGCCGAGCGGCAAGAACGCCAGCAGGCCATCGAGAAAGAACAGACCCACCAACAGCATCGCCAACAGCTACGCGACACGCTGGTTCAACAGGTCAGCGACCTGGCAGCCGAGCAACAGGCAGCGCAGGCTACGCTCAGCGGGTTGCTCGGCGAGCACGCCAGTGCCGAACAGTGGCAACACCAGCTGGATCAGGCCGTCACCGGCTCACGCCAAAGCGAAACCGATGCCAGTAAACAGCTGCAAGAGATCCACAACGCCCTGATCCAACTGGCGGCCGACCTCAAGGCCCAGCAGGAGCGTGAGCAGGGTTTGCAAGCCGAACAACACACCCTCGCCAGCCGCCTCAGCGAGTGGCGAGCCCTGCATCCGGAACTCGACGACGCCGGCCTGGACCGCTTGCTGGCCTACGACGACACCCAGGTGAGCCAGTTGCGCCAGCAACTGCAACACAGCGAAAAAACCGTCGAGCAGGCCAAGGTCCTGCTGCAAGAACGCGAATATCTGCTGGCTCAGCATCAGGCCCAGCACAATGGCAACCTCGACGCCGAGGTACTGGACAGCGCCCTGGCCAGCCTCAACCAGCAGTTGGCCGACAGCGAAAAACTCGTTGCCGAGCTGCGCGCGCGCCAATCCGAAGACCAGCGCCGCCAGGATGCCAACCAGGCCTTCGCCGAACAGATCACCCAGGCCTACGACGAGTGGCAACGCTGGGCACGCCTGAATGCGTTGATCGGTTCAGCCACCGGCGATACGTTCCGCAAGATCGCCCAGGCCTACAACCTCGACCTGCTGGTGCACCACGCCAACGTACAACTGCGCCAACTGGTACGGCGCTACCGCCTCAAGCGCGGCGGCAGCATGCTCGGTTTGTTGGTGATGGACACGGAGATGGGCGATGAACTGCGCTCGGTGCATTCGCTGTCCGGCGGTGAAACCTTCCTGGTGTCGCTGGCGCTGGCCCTGGGCCTGGCGTCGATGGCGTCGAGCACGTTGAAGATCGAGTCGCTGTTTATCGATGAAGGCTTCGGCAGCCTGGACCCGGAATCGCTGCAGTTGGCCATGGACGCGCTGGACGGTTTGCAGGCCCAGGGCCGCAAGGTCGCGGTGATTTCCCATGTGCAGGAAATGCACGAGCGCATCCCGGTGCAGATCCAGGTCAAACGCCAAGGCAATGGCCTGAGCACCCTGGAGGTCAAGTGAGCGAGGCGCTGCTGTATTCGTTCCGGCGCTGCCCCTATGCGATGCGCGCGCGGCTGGCCTTGCGTTACTCGGGCGTGCCGGTGCGTATCGTCGAGGTGAGCCTCAAGGCCAAGCCGGCCGAGATGCTGGCGCTGTCGCCCAAGGGCACGGTGCCGGTGTTGAGCGTCGACGGGCGAGTGATCGAAGAAAGCCTGGAGATCATGCAGTGGGCCTTGGCCCAGCACGATCCGGATAACTGGTTGCTGCAAGGCGACCCGGCGATATTGGCGTTGATCGCCGAGAACGACCAGCACTTCAAGTATTACTTGAATCGATACAAGTACGCCGAGCGCTACCCCGAGCAGCCGATGGAACATTATCGGGCCGGGGGCGAGGTGTTCTTGCAAAAGCTGGAGGGCTTGCTGGCTGAGCGGGATTACCTGGTGGCCAACCACCTGACCCTGGCGGATGCTGCACTGGCGCCCTTCGTGCGTCAGTATGCCCATGTGGATCGAGTGTGGTTTGCCGGAACTTCGTATAAGCGGTTACAGGTTTGGCTTGAGCGCTTTCTGACGTCGCCATTGTTCATGGCGGTAATGGCTAAACCCTGACAACTGTGGGAGCTGGCTTGCCTGCTATGGCCCCACCTCGGTATGACTGACACACCGAGCTGTCTGCATCGCAGCGGTGCGGCGATCCGACAAGCCAGCTCCCACTTTTGATTCAGGTGATGTTTAGCTCACTGCTGGGTTTTGTGATCCAGGGCAGCGTAGAAGTTGGCACTTTGTTGCAGGTATTTCTGGGTGTAGGCGCTGGTGCTGGATTTTTTACCGGTGACTTCCACGCTGGCGGCGGCAGGCAGAGCAACAGTGGCGGAAACGGCGGAAGCGGCGATGATCGAGAAGAGGTTCAAATTCATGTCGGTAACCCTTGTGTTCGTCTGGTTGAGTGGCCGGTGAAGGCCTTGGAACCAAACTTACGCCCGAGGGTTGAACCTTAGAAATGCTTTGAAACAGTAGCCGCTATTAATGGAATTAATAGAAAGGGTCAGGCCCCGCAATACGGGGCCTGCGGCTTACTGACGCACCAGGAACTTGAGGTCGCTGGGCGCATCGATGGCCAATTTCTGCACGGTTTTGCCGAGCAAGCCGGTCTTGGGGTCACGTTCGACCACCACGATTTCATTGCTTTTCTGGTTGGCGATCAGCAAAAACTTGCCGCTCGGGTCCAGGCTGAACTCGCGCGGGTGGTCGCCTTCCACGGTGCGGCGCTGCAGCTCCTTGAGGTGCCCAGTGGCCGGATCGATACTGAACACCAGCATCTGGTTGGCGGTGCCACGGTTGCTCACGTACAGGAACTTGCCGTCACTGGAGGCATGCAACGCCGCACCGGCCTTGTCGGACACCGGCTGGCCAGCGGCGAAGTCCACCAGTTGGGTCTGGCTGAGCTTGCCGTCGTTGTAGTCGAACACCGCCACCTGCGCGCTCATCTCGGTGGTCAACCAGGCATGCTTGCCATCGGCGCTGAACAACAGATGACGAGGGCCGCTGCCTGGAGGCAGTTGAACCGACGCCGGGTTGGCCGGGGTCAGCGGCAGTTCATGGTTGGCCTTGGGGTCGTAACGGTAGGCAAACACCTTGTCCGCGCCCAGGTCCTGCACAAACACGTACTTGCCGTCTGGCGAAGACACCACCGAGTGCACATGGTTGGACGCCTGGCGCTCAGGGTTCACGCGGCTGGCCGGGTGCCCGCTCAACTGCACCGGCGCCGACAACTTGCCATTGGCGTCGAGCGGCAGGATCGCCAGGCTGCCGCCCGGGTCTTCCAGTACCGAATAGTTGGCGACGAACAGGTAACGCCCATCGGGAGCCACGCTGGAGTGCGTCGGTTCGTTGCCCAGGCTCTGCACCTGGTTGATCAAGGTGAGTTGGTGGTTCTGCGGGTCGATGCTGTAACTGCTGACGCGCCCCACCGGGTCTTTCTGGCCCGGGCCGTTCTCGTTGACCACAAACAGGTGCTTCTGGTCCTTGGAGATCGTCAGCCACGACGGGTTGGCCGCCTTGGCCGCCAGCACCGGCTTGCCGCTGAACTGCCCGGTGCGGCTGTCGAATTGCAGGCGGTAGATCCCTTCGCTGGTACCGGCGGTGTAGCTGCCTACCAGCAATTCGTAGGTGTCAGCCGGGGCTGCTTGCACCGACATGGCACCGACACTGCCCGCCATCAGCAGGGGCCAGAATTTACGCATCATCATCCGCTTCGTCCTCGTCGTTGTTATTGTCGCCCTTGATCGCGCTCAAACAGACTAGACGGTGCTCCCCGTCTTCGTTGTTCAAGAGCCAGCTCTGCAAGCTGTCGTCAAAGGTGGCGGCATTCAGTTGTTCTGGACTGAACTTCCAACGCTTGAGTTCCCGGCCATCCATGCTTTCGATCAGCAGATGCTGGTCAAACGTGAAGTCGAAGGCGTGCAGCCCGTTGATGATCAGCATGTCGCTGTCGTTGAGGGCTTTGCTCAGGTCTGGTGCTGCGTCGGTCATGATGTGAAGTCACTGCGGGGGAAAAGACACATGATAGGTCAATTCCCCCGCCGTGCCTTGCGGCAATGGTCTAAATCGATCAGTGCGCGAAGAGCGAATTGCCCTTCTGCCCCGCCAACTTCTCCGGCTTGATCAGGAACCGCGCCAGTGCCGGCAGCAGCCACAGCGCACCGAACATGTTCCACAGCAACATGAAGGTCAGCATCAGGCCCATGTCAGCCTGGAACTTGATGGCCGAGAAGATCCAGGTGCACACGCCGATCGCCAGGCACAGGCCCGTGAACAATACGGCTTTACCGGTGGACTTGAGCGTCTGGTAGTACGCCTCTTGCAGCGGCAGACCGGCACGCAGGAAGCTTTCCAGGCGACTGTAGATGTAGATGCCGTAGTCCACGCCAATCCCCACGCCCAGGGCCACCACCGGCAAGGTCGCCACCTTGACGCCGATGCCCATGAACGCCATCAGTGCGTTGCCCAGCACCGAGGTCAGCACCAATGGCAGCACGATGCACAGGGTGGCCGCCCAGGAACGGAAGGTGATCATGCACATGGTGGCCACGCACAGGTACACCAGGATCAGAATGGTCAGTTCCGATTCCTTGATCACCTCGTTGGTGGCCGCTTCAATCCCGGCGTTGCCGGCAGCCAGGATGAATTCCAGGCCGTCCTTGTTGTTCTCCTTGGCGAAGTCCTGCACCGCGTGCACCGCGCGGTCGAGGGTTTCGGCCTTGTGGTCGTTGAGGAACACCAGCACCGGCGCCAGCGAACAATTGTTGTTGTAAAGGCCGTCAGCGCGAGCGATGGAGTTGTTCAGCACATCAGGGTTGCGCGACAGCGTTTCCCATTTCAGGTTGCCCTCGTTCATGCCCTTGATCATCTGCTTGGACACGGTCACCAGCGAGATGGCCGACTGCACACCCTCGGTGTTCTGCATCTTCCACATCAACTGATCGATGGGCGCCATGGCCTCATAGCGCGAGCAGCCTTCAGCCTTGGTCTTGACCATCACCACCAGCACGTCGGAACTGGTGGAGTAGTTGCTGATGATGAAGTTGTTGTCCTTGTTGTAGCGCGAGTCCGGGCGCAGTTCCGGCGCGCCCTGGTCGAGGTCGCCGATCTTGAGGTTCTGGCTGTACCAGAGGCCGCCGCCGAAAGCGATCAGGGCCAGGAGGATCGAGACCGGGGCGACTTTCGGGCTGGCAAACTTCGACAACAGGCGCCAGAAGCCGTGTTCGCGGTGTGCGTCCTTCTTGCTGCGCTCGATGGCGCGTTTGCTGATGCCGACGTAGGAAATCGCCACTGGCAGCAGGATCAGGTTGGTGAACACGATCACCGCCACACCGATGGAGGCGCCGATGGCCAGTTCGCGGATCACGCCGATGTCGATGATCAGCAGGGTGATAAAACCCACGGCATCGGCCAGGATCGCGATCATCCCGGGCAGGAACAACTGGCGGAATGTGCGCCGCGCAGCCGTCAACGCGTTATCGGCGTCACTGGATTGCAGGGCGATACCGTTGATCTTCTGCACGCCGTGGGAGATACCGATGGCGAAGATCAGGAACGGCACCAGCATCGAGTACGGGTCCAGCCCGAAACCGGCAGCGTGCATCAGCCCCAGTTGCCAGACCACCGCCACCAGTGTGGTGATCAATACGGCGATGGTGCTGCGGATGCACCAGGTGAACCAGTACAGCAGCACCAGGGTGATCACGAAAGCAACGCCAAAAAACAGCACCACCATGATCAGGCCATCGATCAGGTCGCCGACTTTCTTGGCAAAACCGACGATGTGGATCTGTACGTTGGGGTTCTGTTCCTGGAACTTGGTGCGGATCTTGTCCTCAAGCTCGTGGGAAAACTTCTGATAGTCCAGGGCGAGCAACTTGCCCTGGTCCTGCGGGTCCGGGTAGGACTCCAGCAGTGGGATATCGACGATGCTCGACTTGAAGTCGTTGGCCACCAGGCGCCCGACCTGGCCGGACTTAAGCACGTTGTTGCGCAGTTGATCGAGGCTTTCCGGCGAACCGTTGTAGCTCTGCGGGATCACCTCGCCACCCGCGAAGCCTTCTTCGGTCACTTCGGTCCAGCGCACGCTGGGGCTCCACAGTGACTTGAGACCCGAGCGGTCGACGCCGTTGATGTAGAACACCTCGTCGTTGATCTGACGCAGGGTCTCCATGTACTCCTTGGTGAAGATGTCGCCGTCCTTGGCCTCCACCGAGATGCGCACGGTGTTGCCCAGGTTCGCCAGGTCATTGCGGTGCTCCATCATCTTCTCGATGAAGGGGTGCTTGAGGGGGATCATCTTTTCAAAGCTGGTGGACGGGCGAATCAACGTCGCCTGCCAGAACAGAAAGATACTCACCAGCAGGCAGATCACGATCACTGCCGGGCGGTTGTTGAAGATCAGGCGCTCAAGAAAGGTCGCTTTATCGTTGTGATGACTGCTCATTCTTTCCCCGCCTTCTTATTGTTTTGTCGGTTCGGCGCCGGTCGGCGTGGCCACGCGAACGCCACCCTGCCCGGCCAGAATCAAGTTGCCATTGCCTGCCGCCGTAACGGACGAAAGTGAAATGCGGTCCGGCCGGTTGAACACGCTGAACGTCACCCCGTCGTCGTGGCTGACCACCACACTGCCGCCGTTGCCGACGACGACAATGGCGCCGTCATCCAACAACGTGGCGCCCGACAAGCCAAACTCCAGCGCTCCCCGCGCCGCGTTCAGCTCAACTTGCTCCCAGGTGCTGCCGAAATCCGTGGAACGGTAGAGGTTGCCGCGCAAGCCATACGCCAGCAGGGTTTGCGCTTGCGCCGTGCCGATCACGCCAAACAACGAGCCCTCGTAGGGGCCTTCGAGTTTTTCCCAGGTCTGGCCGTCGTCGCGGGAGCGGAACATGCTGCCCTGCTCGCCCACGATAAACAGGCCGGCGTCCTTGATGTGAGCGATGGCGTTGAGGTGGAACTGGTCTTCGTTGTCGAGGCGGTCGCTGACGTCTTCCCAGGTCTTGCCGCCATCGGTGGTTTCGATCAACGCACCGTAGGCGCCGACCGCCAGGCCATGGCTGGCATCGTTGAACCAGACATCGAGCAAGGGGGCTTCGCGCTTGAGGTCTTGGTATTGCTGGGTCCAGGTGGCGCCGCCGTCGGTGCTGGCAAGGATTTGCGCATCATGGCCCACGGCCCAGCCTTGTTTGTCATCGACAAAGAACACGGCGGTGAGCAGTTGGCGGGTGGGCACCTTGGCTTGGGTCCAGGTAGCGCCCTGGTCATCGGAATAGAGGATATGCCCGCGATCACCGACCGCCACCAGGCGCTTGCCTGCGTGGACCACGTCGATCATCAGGCCCTTGGCGGCCTTGGGGGATTCAATCGCAAACACAGCTGCGGCGGGGGTATCGCTGGCGGCCTGGACGGCGGTCGGCAACGCGACGGCGCCAAGCAGCGAGAGCGCTGTGGCCAGCAACGCAACCCTGCGTGCGGCGCGTGGGCGGCAAACAACCCAACCCATGACAGGCTCACTCATAGACCTTTCTCCCATTTATTATTGTTATTGCCTGCCTTCCTGGGCCGTGAAACCTGCAACCTAGAGCGCCTGGAGGAAGCTGCGGCCATCCTATCGGGCTTTGGAATCGTCTGACAATCGGCGCTACGTTATCTTTTGTTAACTGATGGCAATTCATCCGCAGCTGAATATAGCGGCATTCGTCACGCTGATCAGCGCACACAAATGAATTTTTATTCTATCTATTGAATTATGGGAATTTTTATTCCATTAATAGCGTTCTTGAAAACAATAATTCAAAGGACCACGGCTATGCGTGAACTCGGAATCGGCCTGATCGGTACAGGCTTCATGGGCCGCGCCCATGCGTTGGCGTTCAACAACGCCCGGGCGGTGTTCGAACTGCCAGTATCCCTCAGGCTGGCCGCCCTGGCCGATGCCGACACCGAGCGCGCCCAGCGCTGCGCCACAGCCTGGGGGTTTGCCCAGGCCCATGGCGACTGGCAAGCGTTGGTCAACGACCCTACTGTAGACGTCGTGGCCATTACCACGCCCAACCATTTGCACTACCCCATGGCCATGGCCGCCATTGCCGCGGGCAAAGCGGTGTACTGCGAAAAACCCCTGGCCGTCAGCCTGGAACAAGCCGACGCCATGCGCCGCGCCGCCAGCGCAGCCGGGGTGGTCACGCGGGTGGGTTACAACTATCAGCACAACCCGATGATCGTATTGGCCAAGCAAATGATCGCCAACGGCGACCTGGGCGAAATCATCAGCTTCCAGGGTGAGTTCAGCGAAGACTTCATGGCCGACCCTGCCTCACCTTGGTCGTGGCGTTGCGAAGTCGGACACGCCGGCGGCGCTCTTGCAGACTTGGGCAGCCACTTACTGTCGATGGCGCGTTACCTGGTGGGAGATGTGGTCAGCGTGTGCGCCGATACACAAACCGTGCATGCCCAACGCCCGGCCGTTAAAGGCAGCGCCGAGCTTAAGTCCATCGCCGTGGACGACCAAGTGCACGCCTTGCTGCGCTTCGCCAATGGCGCCCGCGGCACGGTGAGCAGCAGTTGGCTCAAGCATGGCTACAAGAACCACCTGAGTTTCGAGATCAGCGGCACCCGGGGCACCTTGGCCTTCGATCAGGAGCGCTTGAATGAACTGCGCCTGTGCCGTGTCGGCCAAGACGGCTTCCAGCGCCTGCTCGCCGGTCCCGCCCTGCCCGGCTACGCGGCGTTCAGCCCGGCGGCGGGGCATCAGTTGGGTTACAACGAATTGAAGACCCTGGAGGTTCAGGAATTGATCATGGCGCTGGCGGGGCAAGGCAGGGATGGCACTGACTTTGAAGTCGCCTGGGCGGTGGAGCGATTGGCGACGGCGATTCGTGTCGCCGCGAAGGAAGAGCGCTGGGTCAGCGTGGACTCGCTCTAAACGCGCTTGCTTTGGCGCACTTGAAAGCATTTGAGTGCGCCGGCAAGACGAACTACTCCAGTACCGCCTCCCGGGTACGAACATAGGGTTTTCTGAGGGTGCGATCAGGCATGGCCTGAACACCTCCCTCAGAAGGACTAAACCTGTGGCTACCATTCCCTCCCCGCTCCTTTGGAGCAAGGTACTGGCCCAAGCGGTCAATACCCAATTCACCGCGCGACCGACGCTTCGCTCAGTCGTGTCCCAGCGGTTGCACGAGAGTATTCAGGAAAAATTCCCGGCCCTGCCAGTAGACACCGCCACCTTGCGCGTGGCGGAACCCAGCCGCCCTGGAGCCTGGAACCTCAAACCTTTGATCGACGTTGCCCTTGATTTTCTGGCAACCGGTGTGCCCGCCGATTTCTCGGACAAGCACGCGTCTGAGTATTACCTGTGCAACAGCGGCACACCGCAAAAACGCATCACCGTCAACAACGTGCCAATCGACATCCACGTGATCGGCGCGCTGATCAACGAACTCCCCGTCGTTCTATTCATTGAATTGCAGAGCGCGCTGGCGGACTTCTGGCAACAAAACGGCAGCACAGGAATCAGTCGCTGGCAGTGGATGGGCGACCTGCTGCGCACCTCATTGCGCAACAGCGTCCAGCGCAGCAGTGACCTGACCGACGAACACCTGCAACTCCTCAACAACGTGCTGGATTACCCCGACAATCGCGAGCGCGGCACGCTCAACCTATCGGGTGAAACCATTCATGCGTACACCCTGGAAACCACGCTTATTCAGGGCGACCTGCGGGTCAGCGTTCAGGCAAGCGAATTGCTGCTCGTCCAAGGCACCTGCGTAGTTTCTTGCGGCGTATCAGGCAACATCCGTACCTACCCGACCGTCGATGCATTCGGCGGCGCCTGGTCGAACGCCATAAAAAGCCGCTATCAAGCTGAACAGATCGTGTGGAAACGCTTCGAACCTGACGGCAATATTTTCGACACCCAAGCAGCACTGATTTTAAATCAGCAACTTGAAAACCTGACAGCCCTGCAGCTGCCGGCCAAGGTTGGCATAGAGGCACTGGAGGCGCTTTACGACCGAGTCATGGACCCCGCCCCGCTATTACTCAATGTACCTATCGGTGCATCGCTGCCACTCACCCAACTGCAAGCGGCGTTACCCGACTGGCTTGCGCAAGGTACACCCGCCGAACGCAGTGCGTACTCCCGTCATCTGGTGGAATTAGCCAACATCAAGAAGCGCACCCACGGTCGCAGCTTCCTCGAGGGCATTGACGGGCTTCGTTCCTTTGCGGCCAAAACGCTGCAGGCGTTGATGGTTGCGGATCACCCCGCCGGGCCAACCTACAACGTTGACGCGTTGGAGCTGACCTATGCGGTACCGGTGGGAGACATCGGTAGCAGCTACATCGAACACGTGAGGATGACGCTGACGGACCTGGCACTGAAAAATCTGTCAGGAAAACCCAACGGTCGCCTGACCCTGCGCAGTCTGGACGGCCAGGCACTCGCTACGTGGCTCACGCCCGAGTATGTCGAAGGCCTGGTTACTCGGGCTGACATCGGAGCGGTCTACCCGGCCTTGCTTGAACGTCTATTTTTTAACGACGAAAAGGAGTCGCGTGAGCGCGAAAACCTGTTTGCCCAACAGCTGCGCGTTCACTTGCCGATGACCGCGCTGGAGTTGGCCGTAAGGCAGCAGTCGGGGATGACATGGGAAGGTTATCGAAGGGTGGCGGCGGTGGTCAAAAGCACGGCGGCGGACCGTAGAGTGGACGACAAAGACATCGTCATCCACACGCTGGGGTTCTTGAGAAAGCCAGGCGCGGCGCCCGATCACGTGACCGATATGTTCTTGATCGAAGAGCAAGGCTGTACCACCGGCCCGGTGATTCTCTATCGCCCACAGTATTTACCGGTACTCATGCAATTCAGCACCCGCGAGGCGTTGATGCAAGCCATCGCCTTACCCGGAGCACTGCAGGCAAGCGCGCTGACGTGGCTATCGGACGGTGCCCGGGCGGTGTACGACAACGGCGGGTTTCAGCAACCCCATTACGTGCGAATCGGCATCGGCATGGAGTTCGATACCCCGGAAATCCCCGAGCCTGTGACCTTGGCAAAATGCGGGACGCAGTCCGAGGTGTTGCAATCGCTGAGCAGGGGAAACCTGATGCAGTATCTGTTCGGCAGCTACGCCAGGACCTTGGTTGAAGTGGCTGACCGCCAATCGGTGTCCAACCGCGAAAGCCGCTGGGCCAGCCTCCTGGAAGGCGCCGGCCTACTGTTCAATACGTTGCTGCTGCCTTTATTGAGGGGCCCCGCCATGCTGGTGGGTTGGATGCTGCAAATCGCCTCAGGGCTGGCGCAGGATATTCCGGCGTTGGAAAGCAGTGATCCGCAAGCGCGGGAACTCGCATGGGTCGACCTTTTATTGAATCTCGGCCTGGTGTTGGTACATGCCGGCGCGAGCGTAACGAGTCGCCCTCTGAGTGAGACCCGACAACGCCCGGTGGCACTTGCCCCCCTGCGCCGCACCTCGCAAACGCAGCAGGCCACGCCACCCCGTGTTCGGCAAGGTTCTGTCGGCCTGCCTTCACAGCCACCCGGCAGTGGTCACACGCTGATTGACTTCAACCTGTCCACCGCCCGCGAAGCCTCACGAGCGCGGCTGTTTGAGCAGTTGCTCAAGATACGCGTCAACTGGCCCGAAAACCCACCCCCGCCGACAGCAACCGGTCCGTTCAAAGGCCTTTACCGTATCGGCGCAACCTGGCACGCCAGCGTCAGGGGCCGGCTGTTTCAAGTCAGTGTGGTGCCCGGTTTTGGCGAGGCGTATGTGGTTCACCCTGAGCACTCTGACCGCCCGGGGATCAAGCTTAGGACCGACGGCCAAGGGCACTGGACGCTCGACGAAGGGTTGCGACTGATAGGCGGTGGACGAAAGAACCGCGTGGCCGAGGCGCGTAAGGCCAACGCCGAAAGGGTCGCTGCGCTGAATAGCCGTAAGGCCGAGCTGCAACAAACACTTGTGCAATGCGTGACCGATGAAACTGTCGCGTTGGCCACCTTAAACACCGCGAGAACCCAATACACCACACAAAACGGCAAGCTGACGCGTACTTGGGCGATCTGGAATGCGGCAACCACTGAGCAGAAATCCCGGATAGCGCCCACTTATCAGTTGGAGCTGAACAGGACACAGGAACAGCGATCGTTCTACAGCATCAGCCTGATCAATTACCGGGAGAAGTCGGCCAAGGCGACCCAGGCGTACAGGGACGTCATCAGTGTGATTAACGACATCAAGGCTGTCGACCATCAAACCAACAATGACCGCGAGCACACGACTCACTTTTTTGCCCTGTGGGATCAGCAAGACACGCTGCGAACCCAACTGGCCCATTTCGGCCTGGGTTCGGGGGTGTTCAGTCGTGGAATGAGCGCAACACAACGATTCACGATCGCTTACGACAAACTCGAACAGGGAGAGCCTGAAGACTACAAGGCGTTGATGGAAGATCTGAAAACCTCACGCGCCTACCATGATCAAATCGTTGCCGTGTCAATCATCCAGGAACAACTCCTCGACGAGATGGCCCGAGCATCAGCCTTCGGCAAGAGCTTCCGGGACGACCTGGTTGCACGGCTATCGCAGCCGGAAAAATATCTGCCGGACAATACACGCTTAATGGGCATCGATATTGTTCAAGAACTCAGCCTTGACCGCAGTGTTCCTCTCGCACAAAACAGTATCGAAGCGTTGTTCTTCCATCTATTTGAGCAAATACGCTTACGCCCGACCATTTCGGCTCACATAGAGATGACCACCAGCCGCGGCTACAGCACGACCGAGCGAATCGATGTGCTCGGGTCCGTCGTGGACCGCTATACCGCTGCCGAGCATATTGGGCAGAACCTCAAGCGGCTGAACCCGACCTGCATTCGTACGCAGTACCTGGATGATTTTCTGGACAACATCACGCAAGGCCGAGCAAGCGCCGAAAATGACCTGAAAACACTGATCATAGACAGCGAAGAAGACAAGGTTATCTACCAACCGCCCAAAGCCATCAGGCAAAAGCCCGCCACCAAGCGGGTATTCAAAACGCGCAGCCGCGGCACGTTGGTCGGCGATCTGCGAGAGGCTGCACCAGGAGATACCGCGCAACTCATCGAAATTGTCGACCCCTCCAACGGCGAAGTGATCGAGCGATTCCACGAACATGCCGAAGAAGGTGTTTACGTGGAAATCGAAGAGGGCCCGACTCAAACGCCGCCGCCCAGACTGGCTCGTTCGGCCAGGGCAATCACCAGCGCAGCACAGGATGTCGCAGCCAAGCGCGAGAGCATTGAAAGCACGATACAGCGTGAACTCAATCAAATGGACCGTGACGAAATCCTGCGGGACGAAAAGGTGCCGAAAGATTGGGAATTCATGCTGACGACAGAGGCAGATAAGCTTGAGGCGCTGGCCACAGAACTGGAACACACCGCCCCCTCCAATCAAACGACCCTTACGGCCAATCAATGGCGAACCCTAGCAGTGCAAATGAAGGCTGCCGGCAAGCAATACCGCATCACGGGCTACAAAAAGCAGGCGCCTACGGTGGCTATCGTGGACTATTTGTGGCACGAAAAAGCGGTGAACATCGGGCTGGTAAAGGAACGCGAACCGACAAACGCCAAAGACTTTCTCAGCGAATATGCAATCCGCGACAGCGATACCGGATACGTGCTGTGGTATGCCCACTTTCACTACACCAGCTTGACGGTTGCAAAAACCGCCTATACCAGTGGGCATTTGAAACGCGCCGATCAACGTAATATCGGGTTCAAGGCACAGTTGGCGCAATACCGGAACAACAGCGCCAAGGTGATCGCCGTCTGGCGAAGCAAAATCCCATCCGCCATGGCCCACAGGTTGTTCTTTTATAGGGACTGATACCCGTGGGCAACGCCGCGTCAATCTCTCGAGACATTGACGCGGTCTATCAGCGCAGGGCTCTTCTCAACACCTTGCCCACGGTCGTCTTGGGCAACTCGGTCGTGCGAAACTCCACATACTTGGGCAACTTGTACCCTGTCAGGTATTCCCGACAATGGGCGAGGATCTGTTCCTGGGTCAGGTTCGGGTCCTTGCGCACCACGATAATCTTGACCTTCTCGCCGGTCACCGCATCTTCCACGCCAATCGCCGCCACTTCACCCACCCCCGGGTGCAACGCCACCACGTCTTCGATCTCGTTGGGGTACACGTTGAAACCGGAGACCAGGATCATGTCCTTCTTGCGGTCCACCAGGCGAATGAACCCGCGCTCGTCCATCACCCCGATATCCCCCGTGGACAACCAGCCCTCGGCATCCAGCACCTCGGCGGTGGCTTCCGGGCGTTTCCAGTAGCCCTGCATCACCTGCGGGCCACGCACTTGCAGCTCGCCCTGCTCGCCAATCTCGGCCAGTTCGCCGTCCTCGCGCACAAAGCGCACCCAGGTCGACGGCAAGGGCACGCCAATGCTGCCGGTGAATTCCATCTCGCGCATGCGCGCAATGTTGATCGGGCTGATGCTCACCACAGGCGAGCACTCGGTGAGGCCGTAGCCTTCGATGATCGGCAACCCCGTGACTTCCTTCCAACGCTTGGCCACTGCCGTGTGGGTCGCCATGCCGCCCGCGATGACCATGCGCAACGCCGAAAAGTCCCGCGCACAGAATTCCTTGTTTTCCAGCAGCCCGTTGAACAAGGTGTTGACCCCGGCGATGCCGTTGAAGCGTTCCTTGCGCAGGATCATCTGTACGCGCTTCACGTCTCGCGGATTGGCGATCAGGATGTTGCGCCCGCCCAGGCACATGAACATCAGGCAATTCACCGTCAGGGAAAAGATGTGGTACAGCGGCAGTAAGGTGACGTTGGTTTCCTGCTGGTCCTGGTCCAGTTGGTCACCGACCCAGGCCTTGGCTTGCAGCAGGTTGGCGATGATGTTGCGGTGGCTGAGCATCACCCCCTTGGCATCGCCGGTGGTGCCGCCGGTGTATTGCAAGAAGGCCAGGTCATCCAGGGCCATGGCCACCGGAAAATGGTTGAGCGCGCGCCCCTCTTTCAGTACCTGATTGAAGCGCACCGAACCGCGCAGGTTGAAGGCCGGCACCTGCTTTTGCACCCGGCGCAGGATGAAGTTCATCGCCGCGCCCTTGAAGGTGCCCAGCAAGTCGCCGATGGCCGCCACCACCACGCGCTTGACGCTGCTGCCGGCCACGACTTTTTCCAGGGTGTGCGCGAAGTTCTCGAAGATCACCACCGTTTCGGCACCGCTGTCCTTGAGCAAATGCTTGAGCTCATGGGCGGTGTACAACGGGTTGACGTTGACCACCACCGCACCGGCCATGATCGTGCCCAACAGGCAGATTGGGTACTGCAAGCAGTTGGGCATCATCAACGCCACACGGTCGCCCTTCTTCACGCCCTGGCCCTGCAGCCAGGCAGCAAAGGCAACGCCCTGCACTTTCCAGTCGGCGTAGGTCATTTCGGTGCCGATGCTGACGTAGGCGACCCGCTCGCGAAACTTCTCCAGGTGCTCCAGGAACACCTCGCGCAACGACGGGTAGTCCTCGATACCGGCATCAATGTCGGCCGGAACGCCTGGCAAGTAAGCGTTCAACCAGATCCGTTCGGTTTGTTCCAGGCTTACAGCGTTCATGGCAGTCTCCTTGTTGTTGTTTTTGATAGAGCTACTTTTCGACGATGGCGGTAATGCCCAAGCCGCCGGCCGCGCAAATTGAAATCAGGCCACGGCCACCGCCGTTCTCGTGGATGGTCTTGGCCAAGGCAGCCAATTGCCGGCCACCGGTGGCAGCAAAGGGATGGCCGCAACCGAGCGAGCCCCCGTTGACGTTCATCTTGCTGCGCTCGATAGCGCCCAGGGGTGCGTCCAAGCCTAGACGCTCCCGGCAATAATCGGCGTCTTCCCAGGCCTTGAGCGTGCACAGCACCTGCGCGGCAAACGCTTCATGGATCTCGAAGAAATCAAAATCCGCAAAGCTCAGGCCTTCGCGCTTGAGCATGCGCGGCACCGCATAGGCCGGGGCCATTAACAGGCCTTCGGTGCCGTCGACGAAGTTCACTGCCGCCGTTTCGCCCGTGCGCAGGTAGGCCAGCACCGGCCAGCCGTTCTCGGCCGCCCACTCTTCGCTGGCCAACAGCACCACTGACGCGCCATCGGTCAGCGGCGTGGAATTGCCCGCAGTGAGCGTGCCGTTCTGCCGGTCATAGGCCGGGGACAAGCCGGCGAGCTTTTCCAGGCTGGCGTCGGCACGCAGGTTATTGTCACGGGCCAGGCCGCGATGGGGGCTGATCAAGTCATCAAAGAAACCCCGGGCGTAGGCCGCTGCCAGGCGTTGGTGGCTGGTGAGGGTCAGCTCATCCTGGGCCAGGCGCTTGATTTTCCAGCGCTTGGCCATTTCTTCGCAGTGCTCGCCCATGGACAGGCCGGTACGTGGCTCACCGTTGCGCGGCAGCAGCGGTTTGAAAAACATCCCGGGACGCACCTTCAGCAGTGCCTTCAACTTGTCGCCCATGCCCTTGGCACGGTTGGCCGACAGCAACGTATGGCGCAGGGATTCGTTGATTCCGATGGGTGCATCGGAGGTGGTATCGGAACCGCCGGCGATGCCCACGTCGATCTGGCCCAGGGCGATTTTGTTGGCCACCAGCAACGCGGCTTCCAACCCCGTGCCGCAGGCTTGTTGCACATCGTAGGCGGGTGTATCGGGAGACAAGGTGGTCGACAGCAGGGATTCTCGCGCCAGGTTGAAATCCCGCGAGTGCTTGATCACCGCACCCGCGGCAAATTCCCCCAGGCGTTGGCCATGCAGGTTGTAGCGGTCGACCAGGCCCTGCAAGGCCGCCACCAGCAGATCCTGGTTGCTGTCGTTCGCATACACCGTGTTGGAGCGGGCAAAGGGAATACGGTTGCCGCCGATAATCGCGACGCGACGCACCGGGGCCGGGTTGAAGCTGTAGTCACTCATCGACAGGTCTCATTCCAGATAAAGAGGCCGCGCATATGGGGTTTGTCGCCAGCAAAATTGCGCACTTCGAACTCGCGGCGCGGGCCCGTCACGGGGCGGCTCCAAAGCGCCACCTGGCCGGGCAGGAAGATCGGCAGCTTGAAGTCGCAATGAGCCTCGGCCTGCTCCAGCCCGCCGGGGGGTTGCTGGGCGGCGAGTGCGCGGCCCAGAGTCCACATGCCGTGGGCGATGGCGCGGCGAAAGCCGAAGATCTTGGCGCCGATCACCGAGGTGTGGATCGGGTTGAAATCCCCCGACACCTTGGCAAAGCGCCGGCCCAGGTCGGCCGGCAGCACCCAGCGCTGGGTGCGCAACAGGCCCTCCTCCTGCAACGGCAACACGTCGTCCCACGGCTCGCCGACCGGCGCCTTGACGTCACGGCGCAGGTACAGGCTGTCGCTTTCCCACACCAGGGCGTCAGCGCCGTAGGCTCGGGTGGCGATGCTCAATGCCTGCCCCTTCGGATGGGCAACCCAGCGCTCGCAATACACCTCCAGGCGCAACGTCTGGCCTTCGTGCAAACGCTGGTGCTGCCGAATCCGATTGGCCAGGTGCACCATGCCGCTGGCCGGGTACGGAAAGCTCGGGCAAGTGAGCAACATCAAGTGCAGCGGGAACGCCAACACATGGGGATAGGACAGCGGCACGCCCTGCTCGCGGCGAAACCCGCAAGCGCGGCCATAGGCGGCAATATCGCCAGATGACAGCTCCACCGCCGAACGCACCAGGCGCTCCTTAGGCAATACCGGTGCACCGTCGAGCTTGGGCTTGCGCAGGGCGCGTACACCATCAAGCAGCAAGCGCGTTCGCGACGGCGGTGGGTCGATGATCTGGGTCACGTAGTCCATGGCTCAGGCTCCCAGCAGGCTTTGGCCGCATACGCGTACGACTTGGCCATTGACTCCGCCGGACGCCGGGTGCGCCAACCAGGCGATGGTCTCGGCCACGTCGATCGGCTGGCCACCCTGGGACAGCGAGTTCATGCGCCGCCCCGCCTCGCGGATCATCAGCGGGATCTTCGCGGTCATCTGGGTCTCGATAAACCCGGGCGCCACCGCGTTGACCGTCACCTGCTGCGCGGCCGCCTTCGGCGCCAGGCCTTGCACCAGGCCGATCACGCCGGCCTTGGAGGTGGCGTAGTTGCTTTGCCCCAGGTTGCCGGCGATACCGGAAATCGACGATACGCACACGATGCGCCCACCCGGGTTCAGCCCCTGGCTGTCCAGCAAGGCGTTGCTCAAGTGCAGCGGCGCCTCCAGGTTCACCGCCAGCACGCTGCGCCAGGCCGCTTCGGTCATTTTGGCGATGGTCTTGTCACGGGTGATACCCGCATTGTGCACCACCACATCAAACGCGCCGTATTGGCTGACATGGGCTTGCAGCAGCGAAGCCGCGTCGGCGGCGGTGATGTCCAGCGGCAACGCCGAACCGCCGACACTGCTGGCCGCCTGCTGCAAGGCCTCTTGGGCTTGGGGCACGTCCACACAGACCACGTGGGCACCCTCGCGTGCCAGCACCTGGGCGATGGCCAGGCCGATGCCACGGGACGCACCCGTGACCAAGGCACGGCGACCGACAAAGGGTTTTTCCCAGTTGATCGCGCTGTTGCCGTCCACGGCTTTTTCCAGGCGCACCACTTGCCCGGACACGTAGGCCGAACGGCGCGACAGGAAGAAGCGCAGGCTGCTGTCCAGCGCTGATTCGGCGCCCGGCGCCACGTAGATCAATTGCACGGTGATCGCCCGGCGCAGTTCCTTGGCCAGCGACCGCACCAAGCCTTCCAGGGCGCGCTGTGCGATGGCTTGGGGCAAATCCTTGCACTGTTCCGGCGCCGTGCCGAGCACTACCACACGTCCATGGTGGCCAATTCGCTTGGCGTTGGCGTGGAAGAACACGTAGAGCTCGTCGAGTTGCTGCAAATCGGTGACGCCACTGGCATCGAACACCGCGCCCTGCACCTTGACCGTGGACGGCGCCTTGAGGGTCGCCGGGGTGGCGGCCACGGTGTCGGTGGCCTTGAACACCTGTTGTACCTGATCGACCAGGCGCCCTGCCCCGGCGATGATCACCGGGTTGACCAGCCCTTGCTGGCCGCTGCGATGGCGTTGCAGCGGCAGCGGTTGCGGCAGGCCCACGGCCTGGGCCAGGCGTCGGCCCCAGGGGGAATTGACGAAGGAAAGGTAGCTGTCACTCATAAAGACATTCACTCACAACGCATGCTGACCATGTAAACCCGGTCCCACAGTGACCGTGTTCATTCAGTACCACTCAATTGACCGAGGCATTTTCGCTCTGGCTGTTGCGACGTTTTACCGCTGGTTCCAAGGCTTGCTTGCGCTGCTGCAACGCTTCCAGCAAACCGAAATCCTGCGGGAAGTCGTCGACCTGGATGCCATGGTCGGCGTACTCCACGTAGCGCCCCAGCAAGGCGTCTTCGTCGTCGCTGATCAGGTCCAGCGCCCGCGCCTTGACGCGCCAGGCGGTAAACGCAGTGGCGGAAATCGGCATCGGTTCGATCAGGCCCTGCTTCACGGCAGACTTGAGCCGCGCGTCGATCAGTTCCACCTGCGGCAGCAGGCGGAAACCCAATTCGCCGTAAGCCAGCTTGTCGATTTCCGGACGCGGGATGTAGGAATTGGCCAGCAGGCGGTCGCGGGTCTCACCCGGGGTCTGCACCACGTCCGCCACCTGGGCCAGCAAGCGGTCCGACGGTTTGCGCAGGGGAATACCCAGCGGGAAGCTCAAGCCGCGCACCACCGCTGCTGCGGCTTTCGAAGGGTAGTTGTCGAGTACTTCGGCCAAGGCTTCATGGGCACGCAACAGCGCATCCTGGGCCGACCAGTGCACCAGCGGCAGGTCGGCCTGGGGCCGGCCGTCATCTTCAAAACGCTTGAGCACGCAGGACACAATGTACAGCTGTGACAGAATGTCCCCCAGCCGTCCGGTGATACTTTCCTTGCGCTTAAGCGCACCGCCCAGCACGCCCATGGACACGTCCGAGATCAATGCCAGCACCACCGACAGCCGATTGGCCTGGCGGTAGTAGGACGCCAGCGCCGGGTCGGTCTTGGCCGGTGCCGAAATCAGCCGCCCACCGGTCAGCGAATGCACCGCAGCGCGGACGGTATTGGCCAGCACAAAGCTCACGTGGCCGAACATCGCACTGTCGAAGGCTTCCAGCGCCTTGCGCCGATCCGGGTTGCGCGCCGCTTCCATTTCGCGGAACACATAGGGATGGCAACGGATCAGGCCCTGGCCAAAGATGATCAGGCAGCGGGTCATGATGTTCGCGCCTTCCACCGTGATCGCGATGGGGCTTTGCTGGTAGGCACGGGCCAGGAAGTTGTTGGGCCCCATGCAAATGCCTTTGCCGGCAACGATGTCCATGCCGTCATTGACGATGATGCGCGCGCGTTCCGTGACGTGGTACTTGGCGATCGCCGAGATCACCGACGGTTTTTCACCGGCATCCAGGGACGCCACCGACACCTTGCGCACCGCGTCGCAGGCGTACAAATGCCCGGCCATGCGCGCCAGCGGCGCCTGTACCCCTTCGAACTTGCCGATGGGCAGGCCGAACTGCTTACGCATCGCTGCGTAGGCCGTGGTCCCGCGTACCGCCACCTTGCCCAGGCCGACGTTGGCCGATGGCAGGGAAATCGCGCGGCCCGCCGCCAGGCATTCCATCAGCATGCGCCAGCCGTTGCCCACCTGTTCACGGCCACCGATCACCCATTCCAACGGAATGAACACATCCTTGCCGGTGGTCGGGCCGTTCTGGAACACCGCATTCAGTGGCCAATGACGACGGCCGCTGTTGACGCCCGGATGGGACGTTGGAATCAGCGCGCAGGTGATGCCCAGTGAACCGGGTGCGCCAAGCAAACCGTCCGGGTCTTCGGCACGGAAGGCCAGGCCGAGCACCGTGGCAATCGGACCGAGGGTGATGTAGCGCTTGTCCCAGGTCACCTTGAAGCCCAGCACTTCTTCGCCTTCGTGGGTGCCTTTGCAGACGATGCCCAGGTCCGGGATCGCGCCCGCATCCGAGCCGGCATACGGGCTGGTCAAGGCAAAGCACGGGATGTCTTCACCCCGGGCCAGGCGCGGCAAGTAATAGTTACGCTGGGCATCGGTGCCGTAGTGCAACAGCAACTCGGCCGGGCCCAGGGAGTTGGGCACCATCACCGAAATCGCCGCCGCCGAGCAGCGCGTCGACAGCTTCATCACCACTTGGGAGTGCGCGTAGTGGGAGAAGCCTTTGCCGCCGTACTGCTTGGGAATGATCATGCCGAGGAAACCGGCGTCCTTGGTGTACTGCCAGCCCTCGGGGGACATGTCCTGCCAGACCTGGGTGGTTTCCCAGTCGTTGGCGATGTCGCACAGGGTTTCCACTTCGTTGTCGAGGAAGGCTTGCTCTTCGGCGCTGAGGCTGGCCGGAGCCGCTTGCAACAGGCGCTGCCAATCGGGCTTGCCGCTGAACAGCTCGGCGTCCCACCACACGGTGCCGGACTCGATGGCCGCGCGTTCGGTGTCGGACATGGCCGGCATGATGGTGCGAAACAGGCCCAACGCCTTGCTCGTCACCAACGCACGGCGCAGGGGCTTGATGGCCATCAACAAGGCCGGTGCGATGACCAGCACCGCCGTTAGCGTGATGCCAAGCGTGGCGATCACATTGAACAGATAGCCCACCGCCAGCCAGATCAGGCCAGCGCCCAGCCACAGGGTGGCGGCTGCTTGTCGATACGCCAGGGCAATCGCGGCTGCGAAACCCACCAATAACCAGATAACCATGGGGATACCTCTACTCGATTCAGGGTACGGCCAATGCGCAGGCAGATCGAAATGCGCTGCGGTGTAAAGCCACACTACAAACTTGGAAAACTAAATTCAAATTTTGTTTTGAAATTTTTATTTAATGCGTAGGCAAAAAAGTTGGCCGACCCGGTCAGCCTTGCTCATCACGTTGAAAAGGAGAATGACGGGACGCGGAGCGCCCCGTCGGCGCAGGTAAACGCGGATAAAAGCGCCAAGATGCGCTTAGCGCTTCATCCTCGATAGTGCGTTATTGGTTCAGAACGCGTAGGTCGCCGAAACAGCCACCACATCCCCCGACGACTCAGCTTTGCCGTTCAGGCTGGCGCCACCGAGTCGATCCACGTTCTTGGTCTTCAAGTTGACCTCCTGCACAAATTGATGGGAGTACGCGAGATCGAGCGACAAGCCAGGAATGGCCTTGACCTCATAACCTGCACCCAGCGACAGGAAGTAGCGATCACCGTCCGGAATCCGTGGGTCCCGGGTGGAGTTGCGGGTTGGCGTCTGGTCGGAAGCGACACCGGCTCGCAACGTCAACTCGTCGGTGGCTTTGAAGTCACCGCCCACCGAATACATCCAGGAATCACGATAGTTGTAGGGAATGGAGACGATCTGAATGTCACCGGACTTGAGCGTCAGATCCTTGAAGGATGACCATTGAGTCCACACAGCACTGACACCGAGTGTGAAACGGTCATTGAACTGGTGGACCCAGTCAAAGGCCGCAGTGGCCGGGATATCCAATTGGGTGCTGGCATGTGCTCCGTCCGGGAACAGTTTCAGTCCAGGGTAGGCTTCTTCTACAAGGGTCCCGCTGCCACCGAATGGGCTGGGCTGAGTCATCAGGTTGTAGGAGAACTGATCGGCACGGATGTTGTACTTGCCGGTCATTTTGTTTTTGATCTTGGCGTGGTAATTGAGGCCAAGACTGTCTTGCGCGGTCGGTTTCCAGACGACACCGGTAAACCAGCCCGTGGAGATATTGTCGACCTTGACCCGCATCAGCGCGCCACCCACCCCCGATGGGAAATCGATGCTCCCCAGCAGCGGCGATTGCGAGTTGGACGCGGCAGACAGCAAATCGATGTTCTGGCTGACAAAACCCTTACTGTGCTGAACGATGATCCCGCCACCAATGGAGAAGTCGTCGCGGACCTTGAACGAAAGCGACCCTGTCAGCCCCACGGTTTCAATTTTGGTATCGACGGCAAAATCCCGCAGCTTGGAGTCTTCATTCCAGGTTGAGCGCATGCCCTGTGGCACAACCTGCGACAACCCGAAAGCAAACCTGTCGCCCAGTGGCATCACCATGAACCCCGTCGGCAACCACGCCGTGAAGCCACCTTGGCCGCCGTCATTGTTGTTGGCAATGCGGTTACCCGGATCGAAACTCCCATCGGGCGCTACCGGTGTATTGGTAATCGGCTGCCCGAGATAATCGTTCGCCTCGCCTTTGTACTTGATTTTGATACGGGCATAGTCGACCGTAAATTGCGCCACATTGTGTTCTACGAATGCCATCGCTGCCGGGTTGTTGTACGCCGAACTGGGGTCATTCTTGAACAGCGAACCACCACCAAAAGCACGACCCCAGCCCGGGGCGCCATAGGTCGGTGTGGAAAAACCACCGGCCTGGACCGGCGCGGCAATCATCACCCCCCCCATTAATGCCAAGCCCAGCAGAACCTGTACCTGTTGTTTTTTATTATTCATGCGGCACTCCTTATTGTTATCTCACTGAACCGGCCCCAGCCGGCTCGTCTTGCGACTTGGCTTGCCTTTTAAAAGGCAAAAACACTCCTTACCGTGCGACACGCACCTCAAGGAACAATGGTGATGTTGGGAATATGAGCACTCAGCGAAACCACCGTGCAAAAGCCGGAAAGCGGCTGGTTCGCTGCAGAGAAGTCGACGCCGCCTGCGCCATTGGCCAACACACCGACAATCGATGAAGGGCCGCAATTCGTAGCAGGAAGAGAACTGGCCGCAATGGTGTAACCCACGTTAGCCAGGCCTCCGGTGCCACCCGATGAAGCGGGAGGCGTCAGCACCCAAGGCAAGTTATTCAGGGTTGGCAGCCTGCACAAAGCATTGCTGCCCGAAAGGGTTGCGCTGAGAACGTCGGCAGCTGAACCATCACCGCGCACCAGGCCGGACAATTGAATATTGCAGGTAATCGGCGCACCAAACGTACTGGGCGATTTGATCGTAACGGTGCCGCCCGGACTGGAGGTAAATGCCACTCCCCCAGGGCTGAAAACTCCAGCATGGGCCATCGATGCAGTACCGAAGCACAGCGCCAATGAGCCGATAAAAACGAAGGCATTCAAGCGCTTCATTATTCCTTCCTCACATTCATGGCGATCCATTTCGCCAGGAGCCTCAGCTCGTAGGCCCAACTCATCTGCCGTAAACAGGCGCCTCATCAGAGGCGCCTGCCCTGCAACGGGTGATCAGCCCTTTTTACGGAGTACGTCTATCAAGGAACGATGCTGACGCCTGGAGCGGTGACACTCAGGGTCACCACGGTGCAGCTACCCGAGAGCGGTTGGTTGGTAGCGCTCAGTGCTGCGCCACCGGTCACGTTGGACAGCGCCACGGCAATAGTGGATGGACCGCAGTTGGTGGCAGGGATCAGTGGCGGAATGGCTGCAATGGTGTAACCCACATTGGTCACGGTACCGGCTGGCGACAGCACCCATGGCAAGTTGGTCAGGTGAGGCAGGGAGCAGAGTTGGTTAGAGCCGCTGACAGTAGCAGCAGTAATATCTGCCGCCGAACCATCGGCACGCACTTTACCGGTGAACGAGATATTACAAGTTACCGCTGCACCAAATGAAGAAGGTGACTTGACTGTAATCGTGCCACCCGAGTTAGTCGTGAACGACTGGTTAGCGGGGCTGAAACTTTGTGCGGAAGCCATGGAAGCAGCGCCCATGCAAACAGCCAAAGCAGTCAACGACACGAGAGTTTTCAAGCTTTTCATTGTTTTTCCTCACATGTTATGGCGAATTCATTTCGCCAGGGGTAATGGCCATGATCGAGAGGTCACGGTGAAACTGCAGAACTTCCCTTTCCAGCCAAATCTCAATTCAACTACCGCTTACAACAGTCGGACAGTCTTATTCGACAACTTTGAAGTTAGGCGGCATCTTGATCGACACCGTCTTGATCTTGCAGTCTTCGCCAATCGGTACATTGGCCGCTTCCAACTTGCCGGTGGCGTTATCCCACGTACCGTCAGCGGTGGAAGGGCCGCACTTGCCGCCCAGGCCGAAGGCGTGAACATCTACGCTGATCTTCGACATGGAACCGCTCTTGGTATCTTTGGCCACTAATATCCACGGCAAGTTGGTGGCTTCGACCCGGCTGCACTTAAGGCCACCGTCGAATTCAACTTTATCGACATTGACCGATGAGCCATCGGCCGCCACTTTGCCGGCCACTTTGATGGTGCAGTCGGCGCTGATCAGGGCACCCTTGGAAAAGCTGATCGGCCCCTGGGCGGTGAAGGCACTGCCGGCCGGTTCGATACGGGCAGCCTGGGCCTGGTGGTAAACGATCAGGCCCAAGGCGGCCAATACAATGTGCGTGGTGAACTTGGCAGGGTTTTGCATGGTGTACGTCCTTCCCTTGAAATTATTGTTGTAGGGTCAAACAACTTGCTTGCCACGAAACCGGTAAACCTTGGGCGTAAGAGACCTGCGCGATACACAGACCCCGAGTACGCCCACAACTTTTAAATTCACATCAGAACGGCCTGGCGCTGTTGCCGTATTTCTCCAGGTACTTCAAACGTTGTGACGGCTGAAGATTGGTCAGGGTGATATCGCCGGCATAATGGTTAAGCACCCGGTGGTCCATGCGACGTCGCCACAAGTACGGCACATAGGCCCAGACAATCATGCTCGCGTAGCCATACGGCAGTTGTGGCGATTCATCAAAGTGACGCAGCGACTGATAACTGCGTGTCGGGTTTGCGTGATGATCAGAGTGCCGCTGCAGTTGGAACAGGAAGATATTGGTGACAATACGGTTGCTGTTCCAGGAGTGCCGTGGCGAACAACGTTCATAACGACCGTTGGGCAACTTCTGGCGTTTGAGACCGTAGTGCTCGACATAGTTGACCACTTCCAGCAGCGAGAAACCGTATATGCCCTGGATGATCAGGAACGGAATCACCGCCGCCCCCAGCCACAGGATCATCGCGCCCCACAACACCACGCTGTACATCCAGGCGGTGAGCACGGCGTTCTTCCAGTGCAGGGCCGGCAGGCCGAGTTTGCGCAGGCGTTCGCGCTCCAGATTCCAGGCCGAGCGTGCGCTGAACCATACCGAGCGTGGCAGGAACGCCCAGAAACTCTCACCCAGGCGCGAGCTGGCAGGATCTTCCGGCGTGGCCACACGTACGTGATGACCCCGGTTGTGTTCGGTGTAGAAGTGTCCGTAGAAAGTAGGCGCCAGGGTGACCTTGGCCAGGAACACTTCCAGCGGGTTGGGCTTGTGGCCCAGTTCATGGGCAGTGTTGATGGCAATCCCCGTAGCCGCTCCGGTGGACATGGCCATGCCCAGATAGGTGAACCAACTGATTTCGCCGTGCAGTTCGGTGCGGGCGGTAATGAAGGCGGCGGTTTTCGCCCCCCAGCTGGCAGGATCGAGCGCAGCCGTGGCGTGCAGCAGGCCACCGTTGATGATCCAGTCGATGCCGCCTGCCGCCAACCAGCCAGTGATCACCACCGAAGAGATGACGAACAGCACACCGGTGTAGACGATCCAGCGGTAGTAGCGTTGGGATTCGAGGTTGCTGACAGCGGACTCGGGCGGGTTGCTGACGTCTTCGCCCAGCAGGCCATCGATCAAGGGGATCAAGCCGAAGATCACCAGCACACCAACCCACCACAGTTGCTGTACGCCGGTGGTGATTGCCAGAGCGCCGGAGAGCAACGGGGTTGCCAGGGGCATGATGCCAAGCCACCAGAGGTGACGTTTGCCGTCGGTCCAGACGTGCGGTGCGGCCAGGGTCTGGTTCATGGCAGCCACCGTACGCAGCGGGTTGGCAGGGAATGAATGTGAGCAGTAAACAGGTACACGGAGCGCTGACTGCCCCGAGAAATCAACCATGCGATAAAAGACGTTTTTTTCATTATTTTATTCGCTCTTAGGCATTTCAAAAATTATTTCAAATAAGACATTCAAATAATTTTTTTAAATAAATAGCGCGGAATCGTTAGGTCGTCAACTACTTTTTCGGAGCCTTTTTCACGTGACCGAACAGTCTCTTTTTCAGCCGTTTGGTCAGGTGTCTAAAGCAGGCATCGACGCCGTTGAACCGCGAACCGAACCACAAAATTATTTACTCGCCAACGCAAACGGCGGGTGCAACACCGTGGCGCTTTCAGGCGGCCGAGCACGCTTGGCCACCTGCTGCACCAGCGCGGCGACGCGCTCTGTGGCAGTGATCGGCAACATATGCCCACGCCCTTCCACCACCTGCATCTTCAACCCTGGCACCTTGCTGGCCAGAGCCTGGCCGTGTTTCTGGAAATCCAGCACCCGGTCTTTTGCCCCATAGATCAGGCCGATCGGCAGGGTCAATTGGGGGTAGCGCTTGACCATCTCGGGCAAGGCATCGTTGACCAGGTTGATCTCGGTGGAGGCGGCATAGAAGTTGTCAGGCCGCATTCCGAGCAACCCGCCACCCCGGGTGGCGAAGTCGGCGGGCGCGGCATCGGGGGCGAACACGCCCTTGACCACCGAACCTTTAGTCAGCAGCCCGACGGGCATGGTCAAGGTGTGGGACATCCAGCGCCGTAGCCAGGCCGGGCGCACCGCCAGAGACAGGAACACCAGCGGGAGCATGCGCTGGGGGTGAGTCAGCGGCGCCACCAGGACCAACCCGGAAACGGCGTGCGGGTGATCAAGCGCCAGCGCCAGGGAGATTGCCCCACCGAGGGAGTGTCCCAATACCAGCGGTTTGTCCAGGTCCAGTGTCTTGATGAACGCGGCGATTTGCCGGGCCTGGGCGGGCAGGTCCGCCGCCGTGCCGGCATGCCGGGTGGAATAGCCGGAGCCCGGACGATCCAGCGTGATCACCCGGAAGTGCTCGCGCAATTGGGCAGACAAGGCATACGTCAGGTTGCGACTGCTGCCCATCAGCCCGTGGATCATCACCAGCGGTGGGCCCTTGCCCTCTTCTACATAATGAAAACGCTCGCCATCGACCTCGACGAAACGCCCGTTGATCGCAACAGCCGCTTCGATGCGCCGTGTCATCCAGGCACTGAAGCCCCACAACACGGCGCTCGCGCCTATCAACACAGCCGCAGCAATAACCCATTCAACAGCCATAGCTCGGTCCTCTGCTTCCCTGCTGCTGGCGACCTGATCGGTATTGATCAAGGCCTCAGCCATCGTCCACACCCTGGACCTAAACTTCATGCATACCGTGCTCGTCCGTCGGACAAGTCGCACATGCGGAACAAGGTCCTAGCGTAGGCGATATTTTCAGGTAGATTATTTAAAATCTTTTTTAAAATAAATAATTCAATTTTCCTTTGCAATGGTGTTCTATCTAAAAGACAAAACAAAAAACAGGAGCACATCTGATGCCCACGAAGGACAGCCTATGAATGCCCACAGTGATTCAATCGACATCGCCATCATCGGCTCAGGCTTTGCCGGCCTGTGCATGGCGATCAAACTCAAGGAAGCCGGCCTCACCGACTTCTTCATTGCCGAACAGGCCGACAGCCTCGGCGGCACGTGGCGAGACAACCACTACCCAGGTTGTGCCTGCGACGTGCAATCCCACGTGTATTCGTTTTCGTTTGCGCCCAACCCGAACTGGACCCGGCAGTTCGCACCGCAGGCGGAGATCCGCGCCTACCTTGAGCAATGTGCGGCGCGTTTCGGGCTGGCCCCCTTCCTGCGTTTCGGCATGGGCTTGCAGCGCGCGGTGTTCGATGAGCTGCAACAGCGTTGGCAACTGACCTTCAACAATGGCCGCCAGGTCAGTGCGCGGGTGCTGGTGTCGGGCATGGGCGGGCTGTCGCGCCCGGCACTGCCGGATATTCCGGGGCTCGACACCTTCAAGGGCAAGCGCTTCCATTCCCAGCAGTGGGACCATGACTATTCACTGAAAGGCAAACGCGTGGCGGTGATCGGCACCGGTGCCAGCGCCATCCAGTTCGTGCCGCAGATTGCACCGCAGGTGGCGCACCTGGATCTGTTCCAGCGCACGCCGCCTTGGATCATGCCCAAGCCCGACCGGCCGATTTCGTCTTTTGAACGCTGGGCTTTCAAACACCTGCCGTTCACCCAGCGCCTGGTGCGCGGCGCTTTCTATTGGGCGTTGGAAGGCCGTGTGGTGGGCTTTGCCCTGCACCCTCGCCTGATGAAAATGGTGCAAAAGATTGCCCAACGCCATCTGCATAAACAGGTGGCCCGGCCTTCCCTGCGCAAGACCCTGACGCCGGACTACACCATCGGCTGCAAACGCGTGCTGATCTCCAACGACTATTACCCGGCCCTCTCGCGCAGCAATGTGGAGGTGGTGACCGACAAGGTACTGCGCATCGAGGCCGATGGCGTGATTACCGCCGATGGCATCAAGCACCCGGCCGACTGCCTGATCTTCGGCACCGGCTTCCAGGCCACCGACCCACTGCCCCGGGACTGCATCATCGGGCGCGACGGTATCGACCTGATGGACACCTGGCACGACGGCGCCCATGCCTATAAAGGCACCACGGTGCCGGGGTACCCGAACCTGTTCCTGATCGTCGGCCCCAACACGGGCCTGGGGCACAACTCGATGATCTTGATGATCGAAGCCCAAGTCACCTACATCCTCGATGCACTGCAGCAGATGCAGCGGCACCGCATCGCCACCGTAGACGTCAAACCCGCCGTTGAGCTGGCCTACAACCGGCAACTGCAAGACAAACTCAAGCGCACCATCTGGAACACCGGGGGTTGCCAGAGCTGGTACCTCGACCCGCGCACCGGCAAGAACACCACCCTGTGGCCCGGCTCCACCTGGCGCTTCAAACAGGTCACCCGGCAGTTCGCGCTCAAAGACTATGTGGCAGACCTGCTGCCCGTCAGCCCGGCCCCACGCCCTGCCCCGGCGCCCCACTCCACCACAGAAGGCAGCCTGTCATGAAGTCATTCAACGGCCGCGTGGCGGCGATTACCGGTGCGGCGTCCGGCATGGGCCGTGCCCTGGCATTGGCCCTGGCGCGGGAAGGTTGCCACCTGGCCCTGGCCGACAAGAACAGCCAGGGGCTGGAGCAGACACTCGACTTGATCAAGACCTCGACGCTGTCGCCGGTCACCATCACCACCCAGGTGCTGGACGTGTCCGATCGCCAGGCCATGGAAGCCTGGGCCGCACGCTGTGTGGCCGACCACGGTCGCGTCAACCTGATCTTCAACAATGCTGGCGTGGCGCTGTCGAGTACCGTGGAAGGTGTGGAGTACGCCGACCTCGAATGGATCGTCGGCATCAATTTCTGGGGGGTGGTGCACGGTACCAAGGCGTTCCTGCCCTACCTCAAAGCCAGTGGCGAAGGCCATGTGGTCAACACCTCCAGCGTGTTCGGGCTGTTCGC
This sequence comes from Pseudomonas sp. TE24901, assembly GCF_054058375.1. Taxonomy (NCBI): domain Bacteria; kingdom Pseudomonadati; phylum Pseudomonadota; class Gammaproteobacteria; order Pseudomonadales; family Pseudomonadaceae; genus Pseudomonas; species Pseudomonas sp. TE24901. The sequence continues at coordinate 515,213 of NZ_JBSSAF010000002.1, read as the reverse complement.
CCAACCGGGCATGAGCGGCTACAACGCCACCAAGTTTGCCGTGCGCGGCTTCACCGAATCCCTGCGCCAGGAACTCGACCTGCAACGCAGCGGTGTCTCGGCCACCTGCGTACACCCCGGTGGCATTCGCACCGATATCTGTCGCAGCAGCCGTATCGACGCGAACATGACCGGGTTTCTGATCCACAGCGAGCAACAGGCCCGCGCCGACTTCGAAAAGCTGTTCATCACCGATGCCGACAGAGCCGCCAAGGTCATCCTGCAAGGCGTGCGCAAAAACAAACGCCGCGTGTTGATCGGCCGCGATGCCTATTTCCTCGACCTGCTCGCCCGTTGCCTGCCCGCTGCGTATCAAGTCCTGGTGGTGTTCGCCAGCAAGCGCATGGCGCCCAAACAACGCACGCCGGTGTTTGAAACCAACGACGAACCCCGTCTCTGAACAGGAGCACGCGCCATGCTGCCGATCCGTCGCGATATTCGTTTTGCCTTGCCCGCCGAGCGCATCAAGAACTGGCACGAACAGGGCCCGTTCATCACGCATTTCTTCAACGCCTTGTCACTGTTGTTTCCCCAGGGCGAGCTGTTTTTCATGGACAGCGTGCGCCACTACCGCCAGCGCATCGACGACCCGCAATTGAAAAAGGAGATTCAGGGTTTCATCGGCCAGGAGGCCATGCACAGCCGCGAACACGTGGCCTACAACGACCTGCTGCAAGCGGCGGGCTTGCCGGCGCACACCCTGGACCGGCGCCTCAAGTTCATCCTCGACCTGCAGAAAAAACACCTGCCGCCGTCGTTCAACCTGGCGGTGACCATCGCCCTTGAGCACTACACCGCCATGCTCGCGGAAATCCTGCTCAGCGACCCGTCGCGTTTCGGCGATTCGCTCAAGGGCTACCAGCAAATGTGGTACTGGCATGCCCTCGAAGAAACCGAGCACAAAGCCGTGGCCTTCGATGTGTGGAACACGGTGATCGCGCCCGGGCCAAAGCGCTATCTGCTGCGCACCGGCACCATGCTGACCACCACGGTGTTCTTCTGGCTGGTGGTGTTCGACTTTCACGTGCGGTTGTTGATTGCCGACCGCAAATCGGTCGGGTTTCTGAAGGGCTTCTGGCGCATGCTCAAGTTCCTGTATGGCCCCAAAGGCGTGTTCCCACGCATGCTGCGCCCCTGGCTGCACTACTTCAAACCGGGCTTTCACCCGTGGGACCACGACAACCGCGCACGCCTGGCGCGCATCGATGGGCTGGTCGAAGAAATCGAACAGACCCAGCGCGACTACGCGTCGGCCCAGGCCTAAGCCTGCGCCGCCGCACGCGCACGCACAAACCCCTGCAACTGATCGCCGGGCAGTGCCTTGCTGAAATACCAGCCCTGGATGAAGAGCTCAGTGCCGGTATTGAGGAACGCCAACTGCTCGGCCGTCTCCACGCCCTCGACCACCACGCCCAGGTTCAGCGCCTCACAAAAGCGCAGCATGCCGGTGAGCACCTGGGCGCCCTTGGGGTCGTGCTGTGCCACCACAAAGCTGCGGTCGATCTTGATGAAGTCCACCGGAAATTGGTGCAAGTAGCTCAAGGCGGAGAACCCAGTGCCAAAGTCATCGATATACACCTTGGCGCCAATCGCCTGCAGTTTCTGGATGGTCCGGCGCGTGACCTGGATGTCGCTGACCAGCGCGTCTTCGGTGATTTCCACCGACACTTGGCCGTGGGCCTGGGTGAGGATTTCCACCAGGCGATCCCCATAAGCGGCGTCCGTCAGGGTGGCGCTGGAGATGTTGATGGTCATCGGCAAGGCAAAGCCGATCTTCTGCCACTTCTGGTATTGGCGCACCGCCTGGGACGCCACCCACACATCCACATCGGGCATCAACCGGGCCTGGGCCAGCCATTGCAGGAACTCCCAGGGTGAGTGCACCGTGCCCTGGTTGTCACGGGCACGCATCAACGCTTCGCAGCCGGTGCACAGGCCAGTACGCGTGGAAACCTGAGGCTGGAATTCGAGGTAGAACTCGTAATCGCTGATCTGCTGGATGCGGCTCAGCTCCACCGCCTGGCGCGCCAGGGTCTTGTGGGACGCCAACACCGGGTCCAACTCCAACAGGCGACCTTTCTCTTCGAGACCGCGGAAGGTCATGTCCAGTGACTTGAGGTACACCGTGCCGCCTTCGGTGGATTGGCGGTGAATCGCTCTAACGTAGGGGGCGTAAACCAACGTGCCGACGCCCAGGAGCGCCATTTGCAGCACCACTGCAGCCACGTCCCCATGAGTGCTCAAATACGCGTTTAGCAACACCGGCGCGGTGAACGGCACACTTGCCACCGCAGGCGACACCCAGCCCAACTGCACCACCGTCAGCGCCACCATGGCGTTGATCGCCGGCACCAACAGAAACGGGATGAACAACCGCGGGTTCAGGATGATGGGCAAGCCAAACAGCAGCACTTCGCTGACGTTGAACAACGACAGCGGCAGGCTGGCCATCGCCATCAGGCGCATGGATTGGCTCTTTGAAAACAGCAGGATCGCCAGCAACAGGCACAACGCGCCGCCCGAGCCACCAATGAAGGCGAAACAGCCCAGCAGGCCACTGTTGAGCAGGTACTTGATCGGTTCACCCGCCGCCAACGACGCACCGTTGAGCACCACGGCCTGGTCCAGCACATCGAACAACGGCTGCATGGCATACACGCCGTGGATGCCAAAAAACCACAGCAGCGAGTTCATCAGGGTCACGAACAAACCACTGCCATAGGGCGCTTGCAGCGCATCAAGCACCTGCGGCCCCTGCAGTTGCGCCACATACGGAATCTGCAACAGCATCGACAACACCATCACCAGGCACAACGCGGTGATCGCACCCGGCACCACCATGTTGATGGTGCCCCGCAAGTTGTGCCCTACCAGGTCTTCGTTGACCAGGCGAGTCCAGCGAAAGCGGTGCAGCCAGGCAACCGCCGGCACATTGATCAGCGGCGAGGCAATGGCGATAAACAACACGAAGGTGGCCGAGGCCCGGGGGTATTCACGCAATACAAAGGTGGCGACCACCACATGGGCCAGGCACAGAAAGGCGACCGGCAACTGCGGCAGGCGGTGTTGAATCGCGAGCATGTAGCCAATCGAAGCCGCCACCAGCAGCGGAATCACCGAACTGATCTGGTTGTGCAGCCCGGCCAGGAACGCCACCACCTGCGGGTCGAAACCCAGGACCTTGGCGCACTCGGACAGGATCAGAAAACCGGCCGACACCAGCAGGCAGGGCAAGATCCACAACAGCCCCTCACGGATAGCGCGCAGCGACTCCGTGCTGGCCAAGGCCGCCAGGCGTTGAGTCAGGAACAGTTTGAACAGCGTTTTCGCCATGACCCATCCCTCTGCCCATCGCTCTGTGCCCCATCAGGCACTCCCCCCGCAAATCCTGGGTAACGCTACACGTCCTGGCACCAGGAGCGAAAGGCTTTTGCCGCGCCACAGGCAATTTTTCAATAGCCGGCGCCTGTTTGGTTGCCCGCCTCAGGGCCTGGGGGCTGCCCCTCTTCAGATTTCGTGATTCGCGGCGCTTCGTGGGCTAACCTCAACAGGCATCATCCAGCGCTTAAACAATGCCCTTAACACTACTTGGAGCCTACCTTTGACCCCACCTGGCGATAACCACCAACTGGCCCTCGACAGATTCCTTAAAGAGCACCCGGACGTTGCCACCGAACTGGACTCGCTGAACCCCTTGGCCGCCCAGGCCAAAGGCGAAACCCTGGCACACTACCGTGCCGAACGCCTGCATGAAGCCTTTGAAGCCGAAGCCGAGAGCCAGGGGTTGTTCGCCTGGGAGCTGACTCTCAAGCTCACCGCGGAATCGCCACACGCCTTCGAGGCCCAACGCCTTGAAGTGCACAGGGAAGTCGCACAGATGGCCGGCTTGAGTTGGGCCGAATACTGCCAATTGCATGACCTGCCCGCTACCTGAACCAGCGCCGCCCGGAACGCGCCATGGCCTCTCCCAGCTCCGCCACACAGAGGGTTCGCTGCCCGGGGTCCACGGCCAATGCCGAACGTAACGCAGCCCAACAATGCCTGGGCAATTGCCGGGGCCGAGGCAGCCGCTCGGTCGGTCGACGCTCGCCCAGGCGCTTGCCGTGGGCCAACTCGAACAACACACAGGCGACGGCGTAAAGGTCGGCACTGGCCGTCAAGGCACTTCCGGCCAGCAACTCCGGGGCCGCGTAGGCCGGGGTCCAGGCGTTGAGGCGATCACGGCTCAAACACGGCAACCCGGCCTCGGCCTGCGCCTGGCAATGGCCGAGGCCAAAATCGAACAAACGCACCCCGCCTTCGCCCATCATGATGTTCACCGGTTTTACATCGCCATGCAGTACGCCTTGTCGATGGACATAGGCCAACGCATCGAGCAATTGCACTGCGATCGGTTGCAAGGCTTGCCAGGGCAGGCCGCCTGAACGTTCCTTCAACAGTTGGTCGAGTGTGAGCCCGTGCATCAATTCCATGGTGAAAAATGCGGTTTGGTTGCGGGTGTCGACTTCAAACGAAAACACCCGCACGACATGCGGGTGCAGCAACCCACGCGTCAGGGCAAATTCACTGTAGAGCAATGCAGGTGCGTCGGGCACCTGGGAGAGGGGCTCGCCCAACACCTTGAGGGCCACCGCCGAGTTTGGCTCACCAAACTGTTCGTGCAACAGGTCGCGCGCGCGGTAAACCACCCCCATCCCGCCCGAGCCCAATACACGTTCCAGGTAGTAACGCCCAGCCAGCAGCGCCGGTGTCTCGGCAGCCGTCATCGCGGCTGCACCACCACGGCCGTCAGGTCGTCCCGACAAGGCCCGCGCAAGGCGGCTGCAAACAACTGATCCAGCACCTGGTGCGGCGTGCCCCTGCCCAGGGCGTTGCCCAGTTCAGCATGGCTAAGCCCCTGGTAAACGCCATCGCTGCACAGTAGAAACACATCACCCGGCCGGGTGCTGAGCTCCAGCACCTCAAGACGCAGCGAGTGCCCTGCCCCCACAGCGCGGGTCAGGGCCCTGGCATCTGGATGGGCCTGGGCCTGCTCTTGGCTCATCCGTTGCTCTTCCATCAATTGGCGCAGCAGGGAGTGGTCCTGCGACAACTGGTACAGGCGTTGCCCACGCCACAGGTAGCAACGGCTATCCCCCGCCCACAGGCACGCCGCACGACGGTCATCGAGCAACAACACCATCACGGTGCTGCCCATGACATCGTGCGCGTCGCAGTCGCTCAGGCGCCGGTTCAACCGTTGCAAACACCGTCGGACAGCGTCTATCCGTTGGTCAAGATTGCCCTCGCCGGGCAGCGCAGCAAGGCTGTCGACCACCGAGCGACTGGCCACATGCCCGGCCCCATGCCCTCCCATTCCATCCGCCACCGCCCAACAACCGCTTTGCCCACGGTCAAGGAACGCATCTTCGTTGCGCGCCCGCCCCTTGCCTTGCTCAGTGCGTGCAGCACTGTGCCAGGCCTGTTCGTGCGCATTCATAGTTGCTCCGGCAAACGGAAGGTGCGCCAGGCATCCATCTGGAATGGGCTGGGCGTGCGCTGGCTGACCAATAGGTAGTTGGCACGCAAACCGGCAAGGTCCGCCTTGAGTATTTGCGTATCCCGACCGTTCGCCGGCTCGCTCTGCATCAATTCAAAGAATCGAAACAACGACCAGGCGCCGCTGTTTTTCTCGATGCCCAGGGGTTGCTCGGCTTCCCGCTCAAGCACCAGGCTGCTGCGGCCATTTTCAGCCTCATAGGGCCAGGCCAGTGCCAATGGCATGATTGGCCCATGACGGTACTCCAGTTGCTGGTCGCCAACCCGCAGGGTCGCACGGCTGACAGCCTGGTCCAGGCTGTAGGGCGCCAGTGTGAAACGAACCGCCCACTCCCCCTGGTCCCCGCTGAAAAAGCTGCGGCGGACGGTATGTGCCTTGGTCAACTGTTCCAGCAGCGAGCGCGACATCGGCAGGCTGCGGCCCTCCAGCCCGCGCAAGCGATAGCGGTTGGCGTCGATGCCTACAAATGGCTTCAAGTAAGCGTCGTGGAACCGCGCCAGAACGCCCTGGGGTTTGAAAAACTCCTGAAAATCGCTCAGTGCCACGTCACTGGCGGCGTGGGCATTAAACGGGTATCGCTGCCGGATTGCCTTGGCATAAAGGCCGTACACCTCGCCTTGATAGCGCTGGTTTACATACACATAGGCGTCATCGAGCAGATGGCGCCAACTGTCGTCGGCAATGCCTTCGAGCCAACCCTTGATCGGAAGCGGCAGGCGTGTCGTAGCGTTACGCAACTGACTCAATGCGTCCTGCTGCCCCTCCATGCGCCGTTTGGCAAGCTGGAAGGCGGCCTGCTCGGGTGTTCCCTCTCTGTCCAGGGCTGCCAGCTGCAGGTGCAAAGCGTCGAGCTGGCGTAGCACCTGGGTCAACTCGGCACCCGGGTTCTGCTGGTCATCCAGCAGCTGATGCAGAGGTTCGAAACGGCGCTGCAATGCCCGCCGCGCGGCATCATCAGGGCCGGCCAAGGGCAGCTGGCCAAGCAGCGCCTCGGGTACCCTCGACTCTATCGCCGTGCCGAGCGCCCCGCCCGCGTCGTGGGTCAAGGTCTCCAGCGTGGCGTTGCCAGGCAGCAAACGCGTATTTTCAAGAATCTGCTGCAACATCAGCACCAGCGGTGACTGCGCCGAGGTCAGGTTCGCCAACTGCTCGGCGCCCTGCTTGAGGTCCTCGGTGCTGCGCAAGCGGATACCGCCCAGGGCATTGGCCCAGGCGTCGGCATATTCACTGAAGTAGCGTTGCTGTAACTCGACCATCAAGCGGCGCAGGTCCATCGCACTGAGATCGGTGGCCTCTCCCAATACCCAATTGTCCTGAGCAATCGCATTGACCAGCCGGGGACCTTGCTTCTCGAAATACTGCAGGTACCGTTTGCCGTAGAAACCGGGAATGGGGGGATCGAGCCCCTCGAACACACGGCCATCTGCGAGGCGATACGGCTCCAGGTTGCGCGATTGTTCGCGCAACACGCGATAGACCACCTCCGCCAGCGACTCGCCCCGCAGCGCTTGGCGTGCCTGAGCTATCAGGTTTTCATCCAACCGGGCAGCGAAAGGATGCTCGAGCAGGCGACTGAAATGTTCATTCAAACGCGCCTGTACCGCCGGCTCACCCGCATGGCGCAAGGACCAATGCCCCGCCATGCGTTGCGCCAACCATCCCGTATCACGGCGTGCGGGCAGGCTGAGCATCAGGTACGCACGCAGGTTGTCCAGCAAGTGTTCACGGTTGCCAAGGCTCGTTCGCACCTGGGCTTCGAGGAGACGGGTCACCTGGGACAAAAACAGTTGCAGCAACGCCTCTTCATAGGCCCTGACCAACGGCGCCCGCGTGGCCTCTCCCTGGTACAAGCCAGCCCGTTCAATCCAGTGCGTGTCCGCCGCAAGCGCAAACACCCGCGTGGATGCCAGGCGGTTGTCCAGCAAGGGCAGCAGCGCCAGGGTTTCGTCCGCACCGGGTTGCGCCGGAGTCGAAGCCTCGGCCAGAAAGGCCAGCTGTTCAAGCCGCTGATGATTGGCCGAGTAGCTGTGCCACCACAGCCCGGCGGCGAGGCCCACGACGAGGACAGCCGTAATCGCCAGGGCTCCCTGGCGTCGGCGCAGGCGGCGCAACTCTGGCCTCTGAAGCCCCGCAAGATCCGCCTCGGCAAAAATCACCCGGGCGAACAGGCCCTGCCCGAAGGGAGGGCGACGTTCAGCAGCGCTGCTCAGGTAAAAACCGCGCAGCCCGTTGATGCGCTGATAACGATGGGCGCAGAACGCCAATTCGATGAACTGGCACAAACGCTCACCGATTTGCGCCAACTGTAGTGGGAAATCCAGAATCCGAGCGCGACGCTCCGTGCTGCGCTCCTGGTGCAAACGCGTGATCAATTCACCGCTCAAGCGCTGCACCAACGCCTCGAATGCCTGGCGCACCACACCGACGTCGGCCCCAGCCTTGCCGATCACCACAGGCGCACCCAATACGCCGTCGGCCCCCTCGTTCAGAGGCGTATCGAAGAATTCGGCGTATCCCGGCAGGTGGTCTGCCTGGGTCAGGACCAGATAGATCGGTACGTCGACATGCAACACCTGCTGGATGTCCTGTAGTCGGGAATGAACCTGCCGGGCATGCAGGTTCAGGTCGTGCGCGTTGCTGCCCAGCAAGGTCTCGATCGACACTGTCACAACCACGCCATTGAGCGGTCGAGTCCGGCGCCTGGCCTTGCACAGGCCCAGCAAGGTCGCCCAGCCCGCAGCATCTACCGGGCTGTCGAGCTGGCTCAAGTAACGTCCAGCGGTTTCCACCAGCACACCCTGGTCGGCGAAATACCAGTCACAGAAGGCCGTACCCTGAGGGGTTGCCGGCTCTGTGCGATCCAGCGGCGATTGCACACCGCTGGCGGCCAACAGGCTGGACTTGCCACTCCCCTGCTGGCCGATCAGCAAGTACCAGGGCAAATCGCGACGCCATCCTGTGCCTCAACCCGCATAACGGTGAGTGGTTTTCAGGGTATGCAGGGCCTCCTTGAAACGCCCGCGTACGTGCCTGCGTTCGTTCTCCACAAGACCTTGATGCCTGTTTCGCGCCTGGTGCTCAGGTTTACCCTGCCGAACGGTGTGACGCGCGCTGGCAATCACCATCGCCAGGCCCCACAGCAGAAACAACAGGCTGATCGTCGACAGTCGGGCCGTTGGACTTTTCCAGAACCGGTGGTCATCCACGGCCAGCAGTGGCCCGAGGAACCAGACCATACAGGCCATCGAAAGCACCAGCAGCAGGCTCCATGCCCAACGCTTGCGCAGCACGGTGCCCGCGCCCTTGAAGAATGCGTTCATTGAATATTCCCTGCGTTACTGAGTCGCGCGCGTCAAAACCGGCGCTGAAGATTGATAGCGTTGCAGTATGTCGTCGCGCTGTTGCCCCAATACCCAGGCGGCTCCCGAATACATCGCCAGCACTACGACCAGGCCACACACGGCGCACCCGGTGGCCGAAACAACAGGCAGTCGCCTGCGGCGCGGCGCGCCTGCCGAGGGTGGCGCCGTGAAGAGAGGCGGCGGGTCGCCACGCACATGCCTGATCTGTCGATACAAGGCATCCCGAATCGCCTCAAGCTGCTCCCCTCCTCGCGTCATCACCCTGTATTTGCCTTCGAACCCCAACGCCAGGCACAGGTACAGAAGCTCCAGGGTTGCCAGGTGCTTGACCGGATCCCGTGACAGGCGATCCAGTACCTCGAAAAACTTTTCTCCACCAAACGTCTCGTGGTGAAACCGGCTCAGCAGGCTGACCTTCGACCAGTCGCTGTGATTGCCCCATGCCGTGGTGACCACCCCCTCATCCAGCACGCTGCATAACACGTAACGTGCGCACATCACCTGGCTGCTCTCGATGCCCTCATTCAAAGCACAGGTTTCGAAGCGGGCAATGCATGCACCCAGGCGGTCATTGAGGGACAGCAGGTTTTCCCGACCGGTACTGAGCTTGAGCCGGATCACTTCACACAGCACCTCCCAGGCGGCTGATACCAACGTGTTAGGCCCCACTTTGCAAGGCCGTGCACCCTGCCAAGTGGCGGCATAGATCATCCGGTCTTCCAACTGCTCGAACCGGGGGGTGGAAACGAAGTCTGTCACCGGCCCCTGTGGCGGCCCGTCCACCTCGCGGTCAAGCAGCACGGTTTTTTCGTCGGAGGGGTATTCACTGTCCTTGTTCATCGTATTCAATTCCTGATAGCCCAGAAGCTGAGCTCCAACTCAGTGAACTCGCCACTCACGTGGAAGGCAAAGCCACCCGACTGTTCCAATCGCGTGACGTCAGACGCGCTGAGTTCAAGCATGAAATAGGTTTTGCCTGCATGAAACGGCATCTGGCGTGGCGCCACCGGCAGTGGCCGCACCTTGATGCCCGCCAGTTGCAAGTTGACCAGCTCGCGTATCCGCTCCACGGGGCCGATCTTCAGGTGGGCCGGTAAACGATACCGGAGCACGTCTCCATCACACGGGGCCGCCGCCACCAGGATGAACGTCGCAGTGCCCAGTAGCGTGATGTCACTGATCGGGCACACCATCACACCGTATTGACGCTGCTGCAGCGCCAACTCGATCGCGTGCTGCTCCAGCACTATCGACAGCGCAGCACGCAGGCCGCCCATCACCGCACGAAAGCTCGCCCCCTGGTCGCTGTGCTGGTAGCGCATGTCGAGGTGCGCGCGCTTGCTCTCGCTGGCAAAGGTCGACAACTCGCCCAGGACCGACAACAGTTCACGGTACACCCCCTCCGGGCGTACTTGCGCTTGGGCCAGGTAGTGACGCAACACCGGCTCGCTGCGGTTGATCAACTGCAGCATCAGGAAATCCCCCACTTGTGCACCGGTTGCGCCATCGTTCCCACGAATCCTTTCGGCAATCGCATCGCCCCGACTCGCCAGCAAGCTGATCACCTCCTTGAGGCAGGACGCCACGTAGCCCGCCTCCTGCAGGTAGATGAAGGTCGGCGAGAAATCGGTATCCAGGGTAATGCCCCCTTCGATACTTGAACTCAGCAACTGAGCAATCTGGAGCGTCACGTAGGTGTTTTCGCTGCGTTGCTCACCGAGCACCAGGCGCAGGTCCGGCCGGGCGCAATGGATCTGGCAGCGGGAGTCTGCACCGGCATTCGAATCCCCTACTTCCGCTTCGCAGGCGACGTAACGTGCCTGCACCTCGGGCTGCTCCCGTGTGCGGGTCTCAACCTGACTGCTGGCGGCGAGCCTGAGTGCGAGGTAGATGCCCTGGCTGGCGGCGTTGACGGGGACTTCCAGTACGAGCGGTTCCATGGGCCCACCCAACTCGAACAGGCTGCCATCCGGTAATACCCCGCGGGCCCCGTTAACCACGAATTTGCCCAGATTGAGGTACTGCAAGTCGACGTCCAGGCTCAGGAACCCCCATGCGTTGCTGTCAAGCAAGCGCGTACGGTTGAGCTGTTGGTCATAATAACGATCGTTGTGTTGCAAGTGCTGGGGCCGCAGCAGCATGCCTTCACGCCAGTTAACCTTATGAACCTGCATGTCAGTTCTCCCCCTGGCTAGGGTGCGGGCTGACGGCGCGTATTCCGGCCTGGTCAAGTAACAGATGGCTACGGGTCAATTGTCGCGGAGCCAGGGGCACCACAAACCGCCATCGCACATGGGGCAGGTCACGGTAGGCCGCCAGCACCCCTACGTACCGGCTCTGTGGCTCGACCTTGAGTTTTAATACCTGACGTTCCCCAGGGCGCAGTTCCAGCTCCTCGCTGCTCACCCAATCCTTGGATAACGCGCGCTCGCCACGACCGTAGAGGCTGAAAAAATCCGCGTGCTCGAATGCCACCGGATGGGTCAGTTCAAGCAGTTGCACCACCACAGGGGAGGGGCGCCCATGAAGATCGGGGTTGAGCTGTTCACTGGCCGTCAATACCAGCTCCAGCTTGGTCACCGTCGACAACGGCGAAACGCTGCTGCAGCCTACGAGCAAGCCCAGTACAAGCGGTATTGAAATGGCCGTGGCACGTGTTGCGATCATCATCCCGGGTACCCCGCATAAAGCGTTGAAACCAGGCGCACCTGCTCGTCGTAGGCCCGAGCGAAATCCGCTCGCAGTTGATGTTCGCCCTGGGCGTCGTCTTCCATACGCTGTTGATAATGACGTCGATAGGCACGCCAATGCGCTCCGTCAACAGCAAACCTGGGAGACTTGCCCACGCGCTCGAAGCAGAGCAGCAAATGCCCCGGTGAGAATGCCGCCATCGTGTTGCGCGCCACCGTTCGACAGGCCACCAGCATAGCGACCTGATGCACCTGTATGTCCCGATACACTTGAGCAATGGCCAATTCGGCCGGCAACTGGCCCAACTCACCTGCTCCCAGCAAAGCGCTGATAGCACCTTGAACGTCCACACTGTCTTTCAACGGGTTCTGGCTTTTGACCAAGCGACCGGCCTCCCCCAGGTTGAACTCATGTTTGAGTTCATCGTGGGTGCGCAGGCTTTGCTGCAGCCCATCCACCGACTGCCTGAGCAGACCTGCGACCTTGATCGCCAACGCTTCGCGACCCGACGCATCGAGCGTATCCAGGCAGATACCCAGCGCCTCGCCGAAGCGTGCCCAGAACGCCGAGTCGTCCGAAGCCGTGCATGCAACGGGCTTCACAGGGAGGGCCTCTGCACAGGGCGCAGCCCGGCTTGGCACAACCAGATGGTCTCGCTCCACTGAGTCACGGCATGCCCACGGATCAGGTACACCCGCAGGGTCTTTGAACACAGACGGTCGTTCCAACGTTGCCTCAGGCGACTGCCCATGCACCAAAGCATCGAGCGGATCCAAGTACGCATCGTCCGGGATGATGCCTCTGAAGGCAGGCAATTGCGGGCCAGTCCGCGCAGCCTGCACGACCAGACTGGCGCGTATCGATAACGACCCCAGCAGGAAGACTTCACCTTCGACGATCAGGTGGGCCTGGCCTTTGTGCAGCGGTGTATCGGTATCGATCAACCGGATGCCGTTGCGGCTGATATCGGTCAGGAAATACTGCCCGTCACGGTAGCTGATCAGGGCATGGTGACTGGACAGAAGCCGGCTGGCGTCAGGGATAACCCAGTCGCAACCGGCACCACGACCGATCACCCCGCCGGTGCTCTCAAACACCTTGCGCAAGGGGGGCTCGCCGGTAGCGGCATCACACAGTTCAAACACAAGTTGCATGGCAGGTCTCCCCCATCATTGGCCACGACGAGTCGCCTGGGGGTCACCCAAAGGACGATAGTCAGCATCATCAAACACATAATTGGCGTTACAACCGGCCAACAGACACAGCACAAGCATCAAGGCTTGCCACAGGCGATCAAACATCAGGTTTCTCCAGGGAAGGTAGGGCGTCAGCGCGCGACAAACACAGGCAGTCCATTCAGCACTCCCCCCGGGCGTCACCAACAGGAATGTTCAAGCGTGCAAGCCGATAGAGCAGTGTGCGACGAGCAACCCCAAGCTCCCGGGCAGTGCGCGTACGATTGCCACGATTCTTGTGCAGGCAATCAATCAGGAACACGCGCTCTACGCGTTCCAGTCGCTGGCGTAACGTCGACTCAGCGGCGGCATTGGCAAGCTCTGGCGCAGGTGACAGCGACAGATGCTCCGGCAGGATCACACCGTCATCGCACATCAACACCGCTCGCTCCACCAGGCATTTGAGTTCGCGCACGTTGCCCGGGAAGCCATGGCTGGAGAGTTGATCAAGCGCGGCGCCGGACCAGCTCAGCGTGGGCTTTTCGAGGGAAGAACACGCCTGCTCGGCGAAGTGACGAGCCAGTAGCAGCACATCTGCGCCCCTGTCGCGCAAGGCAGGCAGCTCGATGGGAAATTGCGCCAGGCGGTAGTAGAGGTCCTCGCGAAACTGGCCCTGCGCGACCATCGCCGCCAGGTCACGGTGAGTCGCGGCGATGATCCGCACATCGACCTTGTGGGAAGCACTGGCACCCAGCGGGCGAACCTCCCCCTCCTGCAACACCCTCAGCAGTTTCGCCTGCAGGGACAGCGGCATGTCGCCAATTTCATCCAGCAGCAGCGTGCCTCCCTGGGCGGCATCAAACAGGCCCGCATGGTTGCGCTCGGCACCGGTGAACGCACCTTTGCGATAGCCGAACAGTTCACTCTCCAGCAAGCCTTCGGGGAAGGCCGCGCAGTTCTGCACCACAAACGGCCGGGCACTGCGCGGGCCCGCGTTATGGATTGCGCGTGCCACCACCTCCTTGCCGGTGCCGGTTTCACCGCGCAGCAGTACGGTAAACGGTGCCCGCAGAACCTTGTCTATCAAGCGACAGGTTGCTTCCATCGCCGTGCTGCTGCCGATCAAGCCATAGCCCCCTGCGACTGGGGTGTTGCGTTGGCGAACCGTTGTGCACGCCCCCCGCTGAACACTGCGCCACCTGCCCCATTGACTCAGCGCAAAGCCGGCCAGTTGGGCCACTGAAGCGGCATAGCCTTGCAAGCACACCGCGTGCGCGCTTGCGTACAACACCACACCACAGATCACGTTGTGCCGGTTGAACAATGGCAGGCATGACAGCGAGCGCCAAGGCGTCGTGGTCGCGGGCAGGAAACCACTGTCATGGACACTGCCGCACACGTCGTCAAGGTTCAGGGCGCAACGTTGATTCAACACGTAATGCAACAGCGGTTCGTTCTGGAAATCCTCGTCCGCCGCCCGTTCGCCAACAGGCGTTGAACAAGGCAGATGCTGAGCGATCAGCCAGAGCCGGCCGGTCGTTTCATCTCGCTCGTACAGCTGGCAAAGCTCGCAATCACTCAACTGAGCTACAGCCGTCACGCACAGTTGAGGCAACATCGATGCATCACTGTCAGCCCCCAAACGTGCATACCAGCCCAGCAGGCGCTCTGCATACGCCAGCGGTTGAGGCAAATGACCAAACAAGGTGTCCATCATTGGCTGAACTCGCAGGTTGGCAAGCCATCACCGTCCAGGGTTGCATGGACCCGTGAAAAGGACTCGCCAACGGCCATGTCCTCGAGAAGTCGGTCGACCATCCGCGGCAGCAGGTTCAGCTCGATCCATTGGTCGATGTACCTGGCGCCGCTGTCGCTGTGCAGGCATCGATCGGCCATGTGCGCCACCAGCTCATCGGTGAAGCTCAGCGCCAGCCTGCGCTGTTGCATGCGTCGCCCGAGCCGCTCCAGCCTCAGCCGCAGGACGTCTTCCAGCATTTCACGTGCAAGGGGGTAGTACGGTACAACCCGCATCCGGGCGAGCAACGCCGGTTTGAAGTGAGCCCGCAACTCAGGGTGGATGGCTTCTTGCAGAACCTGCGGATCGGGTCGCCTGCCCTCCGCGCACAGGGTGGTGATGCTGTCGCTCCCCAGGTTGGACGTCATGAGGATCAACGTATTGCGAAAATCGATTTCCCGGCCTTCACCGTCGTTGGCAAACCCTCGGTCAAAGACCTGGTAAAACAGGTTCAATACTTCCGGGTCAGCCTTCTCGACCTCATCGAGCAGCACGACCGAATAGGGACGCTGGCGCACCGCTTCGGTCAGTACCCCACCTTCCCCATACCCCACGTACCCCGCAGGGGCACCGATCAGCCGGGACAGGGAGTGTTTTTCCTGATACTCCGACATGTTCAACGTGGTCACAAACCGCTCACCGCCGTATAACAGGTCCGCCAGGGCCAGGGCCGTTTCGGTCTTGCCTACACCACTGGGCCCCACCAGCAGAAACACCCCGATAGGCGCGCCAGGGGCGTTGAGGCCTGCAGCAACGGCGCGCTGGTTTCGATCCAGGGCAATCACTGCCTGTTCCTGCCCTAGGATGCGTGTGCGCAGTGCGTCGGCAAAACCCAGGACTCGCTTGCTGCTTTCGTACGCCAGTTGCTCGACAGGAATCGCGGTCCAGGCACTGATGACCTGCGCCACCAGCCGTGGGCAGACCTCGTGGTTGAGCAATCGCTCTTCACTCGCGTCCGGCACCGTTGCAGTGACCTGAATGCCCTCGCCATCAAGCCGCTGCTGACGCTCGGAGATGAGCCGTTCTGCCACCCCTCGTTGCTCGGCCCAGCAATGTTCCAGGCGCTGGCACTCAAGCTCAATGGCTTGCAACCGCAGGGTCAACGCATGCAACGCCTGCTCGTCAATCGCCAGGCCGGCGTCACGATCGCGCGTCAGTGCCGTGCGCTGCCGCGTGCCTTCGGCCAGTACGGCACGCAGGCGTTGTAACGCGTCAGGCGCGGTCGTCAGGCTGATACGTACCCGGGCACAGGCCGTGTCCAGTACGTCGACGGCTTTGTCCGGCAACTGCCGCCCGGCAAGGTAGCGAGCACTCATCTGCACGGCGGCCACGACCGCATCATCACGCACATAAACCCCGTGGCTGGCCTCATAGACTGGAACCAGGCCACGTAGAATGGACACGGCCGCTTCCACACTCGGCTCTCCCACCACCACAGGCTGGAAACGCCGCGCCAGCGCCGGGTCTTTTTCAATATACTTTTTGTACTCTGACCACGTGGTGGCCGCAATCATGCGTAACTGGCCACGCGCCAGGGCTGGTTTGAGCAGATTGGCCGCATCGCTGCCACCCACTTGGGCTCCGGCTCCCACCAACGTATGCGCCTCATCGATAAACAGCACTACGGGCTGCGCGCAGGCGCTGACCTCGTCGAGCACACCTTTGAGCCGCCGCTCGAACTCGCCCTTGATACTGGCACCCGCCAGCAGCAGGCCCATGTCCAATGTGAGGATGCGTACACCCTTGAGCGGTTCCGGCACCTGTGACGAGACCACTTGCAAGGCCAGGCCTTCGACCACGGCCGTCTTGCCAACCCCGGCTTCGCCCACAAGAATCGGGTTGTTCTTGCGCCGACGTACCAGGATGTCGACCAACTGGCGGATTTCGTCATCACGGCACAGTACAGGGTCAATCCGCCCTTCACGGGCCTGACGCGTGAGGTCATGGGTAAAGCGTTCCAGCCACGACTCGTCGGAATGACGAGGAACACTTTGCGTTGCCTGGCCCTGAACAAACTCACGCACGCGCTGCGCATCCAGGCGGCTCAAGACCTGTTGATAGCCACTGCCGGCATGCTGCAGCGGGTGACGCAGCAGCGCCAACAGCAGTGCGGCATGGTCGACTTCGACTTGCCCCAGTTCGAGGTGGGCGACCATCAACGCATGCTGTAGCCAAAGCACCAGGGTCTGGGCGAACACTGGGTTACACGCCGCACTCTGTTGGTCCTTGAGCTGCAAGGTGGCCTGGAGCTCGCCGACCTCGATACACGCGTCCAGCAGCGCATTCACCAGCAAACCATCGGGATGTTCCAGCAACGTCGCCAGCAGGTCTTCTACCAGGACCTCCTTGCCACCGCGTATCACACAGCGCTCGGCTGAACGCTCAAGGTCGCGACGAGCCTGGGCAGTCAGTGTTCGGATCAGTTGTTGCAAATCGACATTCATCATAATCATCAATCCCTAATGAGCGTTGCCGGCGAGCGTGAGCGCGCCGTCGGCATATTCGTGTCCCAGCCAACTGGTCCAGCCCAAGCCACACACGTTGTTGTCGCCGATGTGCAGCGGTCTCGCCTCCCCTTTGGCCAGCGCCAGGCGCAGGTCGAATTCCAGAGGGTCCCTGGCCGTCAATCGAACCAGGGAACACAAAGGTTGGTAGTCGATGCCTACAGGCAGGAATTGGTGAAATCGCGACCAGGAAAGCCCCCGTACATGCACCCTGAACTTGCCGCTGCGGTCGGTAATTCGACTTCCCAGCACCAGGTCCTCTCCCACTGTGTTGTTGCCTGCCCCCAGTCGATTGCGCTGCCGAGCAGTGATGACCACCGAGCGCTCTACACACTGCTCGAGGTACACATCGTGGTGCTTGAAGTAGTAACGCAGCACGGTCTCGATCAGTGCGGCCGAATGCACCCGCAGGCTCAACAACCCCAGGTAGGGCAACAGTCGCTTGCAGTCCAATTGCGCGGCACCGCGTATCTGCGCCCCGCCCAGGCCGAGCAGCGCGAACATCTGTTCGGAAAAACCATCGCGTGCTCCTCTACGAAAACACGTCCGATAGCGGTACTTGCGCCAGACCGGCAACAGCAGTCGCTGCAGGCGGTGATGAAAAACGTCCATAAAATCCCGAGTGGTAGTACCTGCCGCGTGTTCAACAGTGGCCTGCTCGGCATAAAACGCGGGCAATGGCGAACCGGCGCCGAGCAGGCCCAGTACGTTGAGACGTATGCGTGCCCGCAACTGATCGCGCTCCATAAAAAACACCACCTGGTCAATGTCATGCCCTGGAAACCCGAACCCCGGGTTGGCCTGGAACTCAAGGTGGTCATACAGCGCGTCCTCATCCAGTTGCGGATGGGCAACGCGCAAACGATCGATCACTTGCAGGACCGCTTGAAACAACGAGTACTCACGGATAACTCGGGATAATTCGGTTAAAGCAGGGGCTGCTGGCCCTTCCGGGGTGGCCATAGGTACACGTCTCCTTGTGTGCTGATGACCCGCAGTTCGTGGAACGAATTCAGGCTGGCGTAAAGTGCAAAAAACTCATTGAGCGCCGAGGCGAATACAAACAGGTCGCCTTGGCCCGTGAAGCCCTGGGGGTCAATGTTCAGGTCGATCCGCAAGCCACGCATTGGCAACCCTCGATGCAATCGGTCGACCGCTTCGTGACTGACAGATCGCAGCGCGCCCAATTTGCGCTGGCTGACGCTCTGCGCCTGTCGGTCGTGATACCGCGGCAGGTCGTAGGTTTCGAGGATGACTTTCAAGGCGCTGATGTCGGTCAACGACAGGTAGTTGAGCGACAGGTTGCTGATCAGCTTCCAGAGAAAGTCTTGGTCCAGGGGTGGGTTGAAACTCGGCGTTGGTACGCAGATATTGCGAAATGACAGAAACTCCGGCGTCTGCTCACAGGGTTGGTTGATGTCCCCTATTTTCAACTGCCTTGGCAGGTTGTGATTGGTACAGGTCAATTCGATGGAAAGTGTCTCCTGACCCTGAGCCAGGCCGGCACCAAAGCTCAACCAGGTGTCGAGCCCGTGCTGCACCGATGTGCGCTGACGAATGCTGTAGCTGGGCGCTGGCGCCGAGGCGCCGTCACCCCGATCATGCTCGAAGGATTCAAACGGTACATAGGGCCGGTAACCCAACCCGCCCGGGCGCCACCCGGTGACATGATCGACGGAAAATACAGCCGCATTACCCCGCGCAAACTCCGCTGGCATCAGCAGGTATTCGTCCTGCTTTCCATCCAGCCGAATCGGTACTGCGTCATGCTTGAACAGATTGACGATGGGTGTGCAATACAGCTTCACGTTGTCCAGGCTCGGATGCACCGGTTCGGTTTCCCGGGTGTGAAGTTCGAAACGCAACTCCACATACCTCGCCTGTTGGAGGCAGGAGCGGGGCAACGTCTGCAAAACATCCAGACCGCCGACATCGACAAACAGGTACTTGTCCGGAAATGCGAAGTACTCCTGCAGATGGCGGTATCCAACGAAGGTGTTCGCCGGATAAGGGATCAGTGCGTGATCCTCGTCAAACCCCACGGGCTGAACCTGGCCGGCCCCCAACCGCAACGATGGCACCCGCCCGTCAGGCCCATCGACCAGCTGCCCCTCATGATCCAGAAGCAACAACTCGATGCCGTCCAGATGACGCAACAGGCTCAGGTACAACCCCTGGCTGACAGGCTTGTCCCCCGTCAGGTGCAAGCGCAGCTGGCTGAAGCTCCACTCGCTGAAACTGCCCTGGGCACTCATTTCCAGGCGCAGGCTCAGCACTGCCCGGCTTCCCGAGCAGCGATACTCCAGGCCACTCAATTGCAGTGGCAGGACCTGGGTGGTGTAGCAGGTCCGAAAACGGCAACGCTCACCCTTGATGGCCACGCTTTCAACCGACGTATCACGCTCGACCGTCACGGGGGTGCAGCCGTGCTGCAACGGTTCAAACTGCAAGATGCTGAAGGACGGCAATGGCCGCATATAGTTGGGCCAAAGCAGGTGCATCAACGAGTGGGTCAACTCGGGAAGCTCATCCGCCAGTTTCTGACGCAGGCGTCCGGTCAGGAAGGCAAAGCCTTCGGGCAAGCGTTCAACATCCGGGTCTTGCCCTGCCTCGGCGAGAAACGGTGCCAAGGCCGGGTTACGCTCGGAGAAGCGTCGCCCCAATTGACGCAAGGCACTGAGCTCACTTTGGTAAAAACGATTAAGGGACATCAGGCGATCCCTCCACCTGTCCCGCACCCACCAAGCGTGCACTGAACACAACCGGTTGCATGACACCGTCAACAACCAGCGTCGCCTCAATGCAAAATGCCAGGGCCAAGGGATCATGGTGACCGGGCGCCCCCTTGACCCGTACATTTGCCAGGCGCGGTTCATAAGCCTGGATAAACCGTTCGATCGAAAGACGCGACTGACTCAACGACTCATGCAGGCTCAAGCGCATGTCATTGAGATCCGGCAGCCCATAGTCGGGCAGCGTAAGCACACTGCCGGCGCGAGTGCTGAGCATCTTTCCCAGGTGCGCAGCAACAGACGCCACGCGACTGAGGCGGTTGGACGTCGGCCCTTCAAGCCGTTCGAAGAGGCTGCGATGTTCGGAGAGTCCTGGGCCCATGTTCATTCTTTGTCGAGCTTGCCGACCAGGGACAGCGTGAAATCCGCCCCCATGTACTTGAAGTGCGGGCGCACACTGAGATTGACGCGATACCAGCCCGGTTCGCCTTCGACATCGCTGACGACAATACGCGCCGCCCTCAACGGACGCCGCCCACGGACTTCTGCGCTGGGGTTTTCCTGGTCCGCGACGTATTGGCGGATCCATTTATTAAGTTCCAACTCGAGGTCGGTACGCTCCTTCCACGACCCCAACTGCTCGCGCTGCAACACCTTGAGGTAATGAGCCAGGCGGTTGACCACCATCATGTAAGGCAACTGAGTACCCAGGCGGTAATTCAGCTCAGCTTCTTTCCCCTCCGCGCTGATACCGAATGTTTTCGGCTTTTGCACCGAGCTTGCGGAGAAGAAAGCCGCGTTATCACTGCCCTTGCGCATGGTCAGGGCGATGAACCCCTCTTGCGCCAGTTCATATTCACGACGATCAGACACCAACACCTCGGTCGGTATCTTGGTTTCGATTTCCCCCATGCTCTGGAAGTGATGCAATGGCAGGTCCTCCACCGCTCCCCCACTTTGCGGGCCGATGATGTTCGGGCACCAGCGAAACCTGGCGAAACTGTCGGTCAGCCGAGTGGCAAACGCGTAGGCCGTATTACCCCACAGGTAGTGCTCATGGCTGTGCGCCACGTTTTCCTGATAGGCAAACGTCTTGACCGGGCATTCAAGGGGATCGTAGGGCGTCCTCAGTAAAAACCGGGGTACGGTAAGCCCCACGTAACGGGAGTCCTCGCTTTGGCGAAAGCTCTGCCACTTGGCAAATTGCGGGCCCTCAAAGTGGTCCTTGAGGTCCTTCAGGTCGGGCAACCCGGTGAAGCTTTCCAATCCGAAGAAGCCAGGCCCTGCCGCCGCAATGAACGGTGCGTGGGCCATGCAGGCGACACTGGCGGCGTACTGCATCAACTTCACATCGGGTGCGCTGGGCGAGAGGAAATAATTGGCAATGACGGCGCCCACAGGCTGGCCACCAAACTGACCGTATTCGGCGCTGTAGATATGCTTGTAAAGCCCTGACTGGGTAATTTCGGGTGAGTCTTCAAAGTCGTCCAGAAGGTCCTGCCGCGAGACATTCAGGAGTTCTATCTTGATGTTTTCACGAAAGTCAGTACGGTCGACCAGCAGTTGCAGCCCCTTCCAGGAGGCTTCGAGAGCCTGAAAATCCGGGTGATGAAGGATCTCGTCCATCTGGAGGCTGAGCTTGGTATCGATCTCGGCGATCATGCGGTCTACCAGGCGCTTCTTGACCGGCTCATGCTTGTTCTGCGGCTTGACCAGCTCTTCGATGAACGCCGACACACCACGCTTGGCGATACCGTAGGCCTCGTCGTCCGCACTCAGCAGGGTCTGGGCGATGATGTGGTCGAGAATGCTGTATTCGCCCGCAGGTTGTGTCGGTTGTGGAGTTAACTGGGTGGTCATTGTGTCAGTGTCCTTTTACTGAAAATGTCAGGCTGCAGGGTTGTTCAAGCCCAGCTCGGCCAATACGCGGGCACGGGCATCGTCATCGGCCAGCGCCTGCTCAATGGCTCTGCGAAAACTCGGGGTATTGCCCAGGGGGCCTTTCAGCGCCATCAACGCTTCACGCAGCGCCATCAGCTTTTGCAGTTCGGGTACCTGCTCCACCAGGCTCGCAGGGTTGAAGTCCTTCATGGAGTTGATCCGGACCTGGACAGCCAGTTCTTCAACCTCTGCCGCCTCCTGGAGCCGATTGGGTACGCTCAGCGTCAAGGCCAATGCCTGTTTGGCCAGTACCTCATCCAGGGTGTTCTTATCAATGCCGATGGGCTTGCGGTCTTCGAGCTTGCGCAGGTCCTCGCGCTGACTGAAGTCCCCCAGCACCAGCAGTTTGAGCGGCAACTCAACCTCTTCCTGCGCACCTCCCACTGCGGGTTTGAATGTGACGTTGATGCGTTCCTTGGGTGCTACCGAACCTTCTTTGGCCACGGTCGTTCTCCTTTTTCGAGGGGGTCAAAAACCTATTCAATTACCGCTTCGAGGTCGAAGCGGCACAGTTTTCGATGGGTGTCTTCCTTGCGTTCACGTACAGCGTGGCTTTGCGGCAATTGATCACAGCATCGGTACAAGAGCTGGGCCACCTGAAGCGCCAACTCGGGCTCCCAGCGGTCGAGACCCGCCCGGTGCAATTCGTCATCCAGCTGTTCGAGCTGGACCTTCGCCAGTTCCTGCTTGCCCGCCAGCACACACAGACGCGCCATCGCCAGCCGCCAATGAAATCGGGCACGCTCACCCTGGGCTGCGGCCAAACCTTGCTTGAATTCGCGCACGGCAACTTTGAGGCCATCCTTGCGTAGCCGAGGCATAACGTCCTTCAGGGCGACTTCCCAGGGTTCAGCCTTGGCGTCGACCACACCGGGAAGCTCGGGCGCTTGGAGATGGCGATTGACCTGGAGCGCGATCCAGTCGCGGGTGGCGGTATCTGCAAACGGCACACCGTCGTGAAACCGGAACTCGGGCAGGTTCGGCAAACGTTGCAGCAGCAAGGCGAACATGACTTCCAGTTCGGTCATGGCCTGGTCGGCCTGCAAGGCTTGCAGGCACTCCCAGACCAGGCGCAAGCCATCGAACCAGAACATGGCCCCAGCCAGGCTGGCCTCCAGCTCGACCAGCAGGTCAGCGTAATGCCCCTGGGCAAAGCGCTCCTGGTACTTCTTGAGCTTGTCGGATGCAGGCCCGCGAAGCACGGTGACCCGCTCGCTGTCAGCGTCCGGGTACCGCGTCAGCGCCAACCAGACCAGTGTCCGATTGAGGCGCTGGGCACGCAGGTCGGTGGCGTTCTGGCGCTGCCACCACACGCACAATGGCCGGGCTTGCTCTTGCAAGGTGCGCAGCGCTCTGTGGGCGTCTTTTTCGTTCTCTATAGCAGGTTGCGGGCTCAGCAACTGAGTCGCAGCCTGCCTGACCTGGGAGACCAGGCTTGCCGGCCGAGAAGCCCCCTGCTCCGCCTGTTCAAGCCTCTGCACCAACTGCCGGCGCATGGGCAGTAACAGCGGTGCGTCATCGCCCAACTGCAAGGCCCATAGGTCGTCAAGGCACGCGAGGTGCTCCAGTAGGGTTTGAAACAGCGGCCGTTGATCCTGAAGCGGCAGGTTTTGTGCGAACAAAGGCTCCAGGCGCAACACCAGCCAGCCAAAGATCGCACCACGGGTACGCGGCTTTTCCGGAAACACCTGTACCCAGTGGTGCTCACAGAGATAGCGCAGCATCCCAAGGCCGGCCAACAACCCAGGAAAGGCTTCGCGCTGGTGCAATGCCCATGTCAGCCAAACTGCTACCCGCAGATCCTTGGAGTGCTCGCGCAACAGGCACTCGCTGGTTTCCAGCACTTTGTTCCAATCTGGCTGGGAGGCACCATGAATTGACTGGATCTTTCCGAACTCCAGTTCCAAGGCCTCGTACTCACTTGAAAAGCGCATATCACTGCCCGCAAAACTTGTTTGCGAGCATGGCGAACGTGCAAGTTCAACATAGTAGTCACAAAGCTTGCTTGAGGAGTCCATTCAATATCACGCGTAACTATCCAAGGAAGTAAAGGCGAACTAACCACACATACAATGCAAATCAGATCGCCATCTAAACTTCGCAAACACCTTGACGAAGTTCGCAAACCTTAGCCACACCACCGCCAATCAGCAAGCGACGGAACTGCACTTAAGCAATTTCCTACACGCCAGAAAAATCGGCACATGCGCATCATTTTGCGCAGTTTAAAAAACAACACAGGCTGAATTAACCAACAACCCAATAAACTACCCACCCTTACTACCGAGCAACTAACTGCACACCTTTGCGCAAACAAATACCGCTAAAACAACCCACACTGATATAAACACCGCAAAAACAAATCCGACTTCAGCTCCAGCACCCTGTATTCATTGACCCTCACACTTTCAGGCACGCTTTTTGTTATAGGCAAATACCCGCCCGGTGGATTCACCGTACGGGACTACCTTATCAATCAGGCAAGGAAACCACTCATGCCAACACCCGCATACCTTTCAATCACCGGTGTAAAACAGGGTTTGATTACGGCAGGCACATTCACCCAGGACTCGGTAGGCAATATTTATCAGGAAGGTCATGAGGACCAGATCCTGGTCCAGGCGTTCGCCCATCAGGTGATCATCCCCCGTGACCCACAATCGGGGCAGCCAACGGGCAGCGGGTGCATAAACCGCTGATGATCAGCAAGGTGTTCGATAAGTCATCACCGTTGCTGTTCAGCGCGCTGACCAGTGGCGAGGAAGTCAAATGCCGGCTGGAGTGGCTGCGCACGTCATCGGCGGGCACCCAGGAACACTACTTCACCATTGAACTGGAAGGCGCGGCCATCGTGGATATCCAGTCGCGCATGCCCAACTGCCAGGCCCCCGAAAACGCCCACTTCACGCACCTGGAGGATGTGTATTTCACCTATCGCAAAATCGTGTGGACCCACGAGGTCTCCGGCACTTCAGGGTCGGACGACTGGCGTAGCCCGGTAGCCGGCTAAACCTGAGTGAAGCAGAGGCGGCACCACGGACGGTGTCGCCTCCGCCCCTCGTCTACACCATCGCCAATGGGTGTTTACGCTTGGGCGCTCCGAACACCCGGTCGATGGCATCGAGGTCGTGCTCATCGAGCACCAATTTGGCGGCAGCTGCGTTCAGCCGCACATGCTCCGGGGTTACGGCCTTGGGAATGGCGATCACACCGTCCTGGCGCAGCACCCAGGCCAGGGAAACCTGGGCCGGCGTGACTTCGTGACGACGGGCGATCTGCTTGAGTGTCGGGCTGGACAGCAACTCACCACCCTGGGCAATCGGGCAGTAGGCCATGAGTGGCAAATGATGTTGTTGCCACCACGGCAGCAGGTCGTATTCGATGCCGCGCTCTTCAATGTTGTAGAGCACCTGGTTTGTCGCGCAGGCAGGAGAGGCGAGTTCCTGCAGGTCTGCCACATCGAAATTGGAAACACCCCAACGGCGGATCTTGCCAGCTTCGCGCAAGCGCTCGAACGCATCGACCGTCTCTTCCAGGGGGTATTGACCACGCCAGTGCAGCAGATACAGATCGATGCAATCAGTGCCCAGGCGCTGGAGACTGGCCTCGCAGGCACGGGGCACGCCCTGGTGGCTGGCATTGTGCGGGTAGATTTTACTGACCAGGAACACCTGGTCGCGGCGGCCGCGAATGGCTTCACCCACCACCGTTTCAGCACCGCCTTCACCATACATTTCGGCGGTGTCGATCAGGGTCATGCCCTCGTCGATACCCAGTTGCAATGCGGCGACTTCAGCACGCCGCTGGCCGGGGTTTTCGCCCATGCGCCAGGTGCCCTGGCCGATGACAGGGACGGGCGTGCCCGCCAGATCAATGGTTCGCATGACAAGCTCCTGATGAGTTCGCGGATTAACAATGTGGCATTAGCCGGACAAAGGGGTTCAATCGCAGTATGGTTGCCCCCTGTCAAGTCGCCAGGAAGAACCTGCAATGCTGTTTGTCGTGATGCTCGGGGGCAAGCACCCACGGGCCAGAATCGAAGTGCATGATGTGGTATTCGCCGCGGCGGATACGCTGGAAGCCACGTACCCGCAATTGCGCGATGCTTGGTTCGGCAGCCCCAAGGGCGTGCATATCGATTCGTGGATGGCCATTGATGGCCTCGACGGTTGGAAGGTCGAACTCAGCCACCTTGCACCCCAGGCCGACGCGCATCACCTGTACTTCATCAACCTTGGGGGCTACGAGGCGAACAGCTTTGGCGAGGCCCACCACTACCTGCTGGTGGTTGCCCGCAACAAACGGGAGGCAACGAGCAAGGGCAAGCAGCAGATGCTGCGCCATTGGTCCCAGGCCCACACCGACGCTGTCATGGACATCGATGACTGCCTGCCCATCGACCTGGTGGACGGCCGTTACCTGCACCTGGTGCAGGGCCCGCACCGGCCGATCATCCAGCAGAACGACTATATCGTCCTGCCCTGAACCGCCTCCCCCTACCCGAACGGGGTATGGCGCACACCTGCCACCTGCCTGACAGTGCAATCAGTCCCTCAGCCTGATAACAAGCACAACACAAGGTGGGTCCCCATGCATAAAGCCTTAATCGCCCTGTTCAGCGCCGCCCTGTTGGCCACTTCAACCCTGAGCCACGCCGCTGATGACCCGGGCAATACCTTGCGCATCTATAACTGGGCGGACTACATCGGCGACACCACCCTGGCCGACTTCGAGAAGGCCACGGGGATCAAGGTGATCTACGACACCTACGACTCCTACGAAACCGTGCAGGGCAAATTGCTCTCTGGGCGTTCCGGCTACGACCTGGCGCTGCTCAACGCCTCCCTCGTGCCGCTGTTGATCAAGGGCAAGGTGTTCCAGCCGCTGGACAAGACCCAACTGCCCGACTGGAAAAACCTCGACCCCGTGGTGCTCAAAAGCCTGGAGGCCCATGACCCGGGTGTCACCTATTCGGCACCGTACACCTGGGGCAGCAACGGCGTGACCTATAACGTCGACATGATCAAGGCGCGCATGCCGGATGCGCCTATCGGTTCCCTGGCGATGATCTTCGATCCCAAGGTCATCGCCCGGTTTGCCGACTGTGGCATCACCTTCATGGACTCACCCACCGACATGATCCCCCTGGCCCTGACCTACCTCGGCCTGGACCCCAACAGTGTGGCGCCCAAGGACCTGAAGGCCGCCCAGGACGTGCTGATGGCAGTGCGCCCTTACATTCGCAAATTTGATTCCAGCGGTTTCATCAACGGCCTGGCCAACGGCGACCTGTGCCTGGCAACCACCTGGTCTGGCGATTACGCCACCTCCCAGGCTCGCGCCACCGAAGCCGGGGCCAAGGTCAAGCTGGACTACTTCATTCCCAAGGAGGGTTCGCTGATCTGGTTCGATAATTTCTACATCCCGGCCGACGCGCCCCATGTGGCCAATGCCCATAAGTTCATCGAGTTTCTGCTCCAACCGAGCACCATGGCCGGCGTCAGCAACACCATCCATTACGCCAACAGCAACCTGGCGTCCAAGCCGCTGGTCAACGCCGATATCCGCGACAACCCGGCCATCTACCCCGACCCGACGACGATGCAGCGCTTGTTCACGCAAAAAAGCCAACCCCAGGCCGCCGTGCGCCTGATCACCCGTACCTGGAATGCCGTGAAGACCGGCAAGTGAACCCCAGCCTTTGAAGGTAAATGCCATGACTCTGCCAAATCCTGCTTTTTTCGCCCAGTTTGACCACGACAAGCTGGACGCCGCCGACAAAGCCCACTACATGCACGGTTTTCACATGTTCGATGAACACCGTGAGCAAGGCTCGCTGAATATCGCGGTGGGTAACGGCGCCTACATCTACGACACCCACGGCAACCGCTACCTGGATGCGGTGGGCGGCATGTGGTGTACGAATATCGGCTTGGGTCGTGAGGAAATGGCCGAGGCCATCGCCAACCAGGTGCGCCAACTGGCCTACTCCAATCCGTTCTGCGACATGGCCAACACCACAGCCATCGAACTGTGTGCCAAGCTTGCCAGCCTGGCACCCGGTGACCTCGACCACGTGTTCCTCACCACGGGTGGCTCTACCGCCGTGGACACCGCCTACCGGTTGGTGCAGTTCTACCAGAACAGCCGTGGCAAAACGGCCAAGAAGCACATCATTTCGCGTTTCAGTGCGTATCACGGCTCCACGTTCCTGACCATGTCCATCGGCAACAAGGCCGCCGACCGCGCGCCCGAGTTCGATTTCATGAGCGACCTGTTCCACCACATCTCCTGCCCCAACTACTACCGGGCGCCGGAGGGGATGAGCGAGGCGGACTTCCTCGACTTCCTGGTGAACGAGTTCGAAGACAAGATCCTGACCCTAGGCGCCGACAATGTGGCGGCATTCTTCGCCGAACCGATCATGGGCTCCGGCGGCGTGATCATCCCGCCCAAGGGCTACCACCGCCGCATGTGGGAAATCTGCCAGCGCTACGACTTGCTTTACGTCGCCGATGAGGTGGTCACTTCGTTCGGGCGCCTGGGGGCATTCTTTGCTTCCGAAGACGTGTTCGGCATGCAGCCCGACATCATCACCACGGCCAAGGGCCTGACCTCAGGCTACCTGCCCCTGGGTGCGTGCATTTTCTCCGACCGCATCTGGCAGGTGATTGGCGAGCCGGGCAAAGGCCGCTGCTTTACCCACGGGTTCACCTACAGCGGGCACCCGGTCAGTTGCGTGGCCGCGTTGAAAAACATCGAGATCATTGAGCGCGAACAACTGCTGGCCCATGTGGAAGACGTCGGCGTGTACCTGGAACAACGCCTGCAGACCCTGGCCGAGTTGCCGCTGGTGGGGGACATCCGGTGCCAGCGCTTGATGGCTTGTATTGAATTCGTCGCGGACAAACGCACCAAGGCCTTGTTGCCGGATGCGGTCAACATCGGTGAAAAAATCCACCTGCGCGCCCAGGCCAAAGGTTTGTTGGTACGCCCCATTGGACACCTGAACGTGATGTCACCGCCGCTGATCATCACCCACGCCCAAGTCGACGAAATCGTGGAGACCTTGCGCCAGTGCATCCTCGATACGGCCGCTGAACTGCGTGAAAGCGGCGAGTATCAAGGCCGATGAGCCATAACGCCGAGCCCGTCTCGGCGTTTTTGCCTGGGCGCTGGCAGCCGGGTAGACTGGCTGCCATGACCACAGCCAGCCCTGCCCCAACCCTGCAGCAACTGCAAACCTGGCACCACGCCCTGGCCCAGGCGTTGGTCCATGTGGATGAGGCCTCGTTCCTCGAACACCTGGCCGCCGCGCTGTGCACCCTCACCCCGATCGAATCGATGATGATCAGCCTGGAGCGCCAGGGCCAGCCACCGCACCTGCTGTATCAGCAAGGCATTCCTCGGGCGTATCAAGACGAAATCATCCACCGCTATTTTTCCCGCGGCTACCTGCTGGACCCGTTTTGCCTTGCGGTGGACAAGGGCCTGGCAGAAGGTTTTTACCACCTGGCCCAAATTGCTCCCGATGACTTTTTCAACAGCGAGTACTACAAGACCTACTACCTGCGCAGCGGCGGTGCCCAAGAGAGTTACTACATCGTTGACCTGTGCCCCCAGAGCAAGATTTCGCTGTGCATGTTCCAGGGCCTGAGTGCCGGGCAGTTCACCGAGGAGCAATTGGCGGTGCAGGAGGCGACCCAGGCGATGGTCCGCGAGTTACTGCGCCGGTTTGGTACCACCGGCGGGTTGGCCAAGGTGATCAGTGACGAGGCGTACACCCAGACCCAGGCGCACCAGCAGATCGAAGCGGCGTTCATGGGCTTTGGCAGCGGCGTGCTCACCGTACGCGAGCGTGAAATCGCCCACCTGATCCTGCGCGGGCACTCGGTAAAATCCACCGCCCAGGTGCTGGGCATTTCGCCAGAAACCGTGCGCATGCACCGTAAGAACCTGTACACCAAGCTGGCAATCAATTCCCAGGCCGAGCTGTTCGCGCTGTTCATCGAATGGCTGACCCGCAGCGGAGCGATGGCCCGCGCGTGAAGGTTTTTGCTTTGCTTTGCTTTGCTTTGCTTTTGATCTTGATCTAAAGCGCCCCGTCAAACACGCTGGCCGGAATTCGGCAGGGATTTGGGGGGTAAACCGGCAGGGATGCCGGTTTAGCCGCCACGCGCCATGGATGGCGCGTGGCGGCGGCCCTCCAAATACCTGTCGGATTACGGGCACACCGAGCGTGAGCGAGGTGCCGAGTGTTGGGGCAAGAGCCCTTTTGGTTACTTTTGGCTGGGCCGGCATTCCGGCTTTTCAAAAGTGAGCCGCCGTAAGGGCGGAACCATAAGCAGTCATTACCGAAGAAACGGATATGTACTCCGACCAAAAAGCTCCAGAGCCATACACATAGCCATCGCCGGCAAGCCAGCTCCTACATTGAGTTTCGTAGCCAGATCCTGATGAGGCAATGCTATCGCCTTCGGGAGCAAGCCCCCTCCCACAGGTACGCTGCACTACTTTAAAGTTGTGTAGAGGCCAAAAGGCCGCTGAGACAATCCATGGGAACTTTGCCAGGAAATAACCGCCTGAATCCGGTAGGCTCACCCTTTTTACTCAAGGAGTTACTCCCCATGGCCAAAGCAACCGCCCGTCACATCCTCGTTTCCACTGAAGACAAGTGCAACGAACTCAAGGCCCAAATCGAAGGCGGCGCCGATTTCGCAGAGATCGCCAAAGCCAACTCCAGCTGCCCTTCCAGCCGCGACGGTGGCAACCTGGGTTCGTTCGGTCCAGGCCAGATGGTCAAGGAATTCGACACCGTC
This sequence comes from Pseudomonas sp. TE24901, assembly GCF_054058375.1. Taxonomy (NCBI): domain Bacteria; kingdom Pseudomonadati; phylum Pseudomonadota; class Gammaproteobacteria; order Pseudomonadales; family Pseudomonadaceae; genus Pseudomonas; species Pseudomonas sp. TE24901. Next base: position 484,616 of record NZ_JBSSAF010000002.1, on the reverse strand, counting down.
GTGTTCAGCGCCCCGGTCAACACCGTGCAAGGCCCGGTGAAAACCCAGTTCGGTTACCACCTGCTGGAAGTCACCAGCCGCCAGGACTGATCCTGTCTGCATTGATGCTATAAACAACGGCCCGCCCTCTGGTGGGCCGTTGTGCATGTGATGACTGGCGACGCTCACGCCGTTAGCGTACAAATCCTTATTCCTGTTCACCCGGCGCTCAAGGCTGATAATGCGATTGGCTTTTCCCATCCCCCTGCTCAGCTCTGCCCTGGCCCTGCTGTTGGCCAGCTCGGCCGTGATCGCGGCCCCGCAGACTTACCTCACGGTCTACGGCGAACCGGCCAAGTACCCCGCCGGTTTCACCCATTTCGACTATGCCAACCCCAACGCCCCCAAGGGCGGCAGCCTCAAGCGCTCCGCCATCGAGATCGGGCGTTTCGACCACGTGCTGCCATATATTGACAAAGGCATCGGCGTGTCCCAGGTCGACGGCTGGCTGTATGCGCCCCTGGCCCAGCGCTCCCTGGATGAGCCCTATACGGTGTACGGCCTGGTGGCCGAAAAAATGGAACGCGCCGACGACGGCCTGTCGCTGCGCTTCTACCTGAACCCCAAGGCACGCTTTGCCGACGGCACGCCGATCACCGCCGAAGACGTGCGCTACAGTTTCGACCTGTTGATGACCCAGGGCAGCCTGCGTTTTCGCACCCTGTTCGCCGACGTCAAGCACGTCGAAGTCGAAGGCGAGCGCCAGGTCCGCTTCGATTTTTCCAGCAATGAAAACCGCACCCTGCCCCTGGATATCGCCACCCTGCCAGTGTTCCCCGAGCACTGGTGGAAAACCCGCGACTTCGCCAACGGTGGCGGCTACGAAGCCCCGCTGGGCAGTGGCCCCTACACGATCAGCAAGATCGATTCCGGCAGCACCATCACCTTCACCCGCGACCCCAACTGGTGGGGCAAGGACCTGCCCGTCAGCCGTGGCCTGTACAATTTCGACCACCTGAGCCTGGAGTACTTCGGCGACACCGAAGTGGCGCGCCAGGTGATCCGTGGCGGCGCCTACGACTTCAACCGCGAGTTCTCCGCCACCGGCTATTCCATCGGCTACAACGGCCCGGCCCTCGACGATGGCCGCCTGCAACGCGACCACTTGGCCAAAGAGATGCCGCAGCCGGCCCAGGGTTATGTGTTCAACGTGCAAAAACCGATGTTCAAGGACCGTCGTGTGCGCCAGGCCCTGGCGATGCTGTGGGACTTCGAGTGGGCCAACCGGCAGATGATGCGCAATATGTACATCCGCCAGCAGAGTTTCTTCTCCAACAGCCCGCTGGCTGCCAGCCAACTGCCGACCAAAGAAGAGTTGGCCATCCTCGAACCGCTGCGCGGAAAGATCCCCGACGAGGTGTTCACCCAAGTGTTCAAGGCCCCCGTCACTGACGGCAGCGGCATGATTCGCGACAAACAATTGCAGGCCCTGGCCCTGCTCGAACAAGCCGGCTGGAAACCCAAGGGCGACAGATTGGTGAACGCCGACGGCGAGCCGCTGGAATTCACCTTTCTCAACGCCCAGGCCGGCATGGAGCGCCTGTTGCTGCCGTACAAACGCAATCTGGCGCAGATCGGCATCACCCTGAACATACGCCGCATCGACTCGTCGCAATACGTAAACCGGATCATGGCGCGTGACTACGACATGATCGTCATCGGCTTCCCGGTCACCACCTCGCCGGGCATGGAGCTGTACAACTACTTTGGCTCGGCAGCGGCTTACGACCCGGGCGCCAACAACTACATGGTGCTCAAGGATCCGGCCGTCGACAGCCTGATCCAGGGCCTGGTCAAGGCCAACACCCAGGCGCAGATGCTCACCTACGCCCATGCGCTGGACCGGGTGCTGCAATGGAGCTACCTGTGGATTCCCAACTACTACCCGCCCGGCACCTCCGCCGCCTGGTGGAACCGCTTCGGTCGCCCGGCCATCGAGGCCAAGAACGACGAAGCCCTGGAGACCTGGTGGGAAATCAGTCCCGTGCCGTTGACCAATGAACAAATGCAAGCCGAGTTGAAAAAACGCGGAGGGACCCGCTGATGTTTGCCTATATCGTGCGGCGCTTGCTGCTGATCATCCCGACCCTGGTGATCATCCTGCTGGTGAATTTCGTGATCGTGCAGGCCGCCCCCGGCGGCCCGGTGGAACAGGCCATTGCCCACCTGCAAGGCATCGGTGGCGGTGGCGTCGGCGGCGCCGCGGGTGATGGCGCTGGCACGGGCTCCCGCGCCAGCCGTGGCCTGGACCCGAAACTGATAGAGGACATCAAAAAACAATACGGCTTCGACAAGCCGGCACCGGAACGCCTGTGGCTGATGCTCAAGAGCTACGCAAAGCTGGATTTCGGCAACAGTTTCTTTCGTGGCAAGACGGTGATCGACCTGATCCTGGAAAAAATGCCCGTCACCATCTCCCTGGGCCTGTGGGCCACCTTGATCACCTACCTGGTGTCGATCCCGTTGGGTATCCGCAAGGCGGTACGCCATGGCAGCAGCTTTGATGTATGGAGCAGCACCGCCATCGTGATCGGCTACGCGATGCCGGCGTTTCTGTTTGCGATGTTCCTGATTGTGGTGTTCGCCGGTGGCACCTCGCTGAACTGGTTCCCGGTGCGCGGGCTGGTCTCGGAAAACTTCGAAGAACTGAGCACCGTGGGCAAGATCGCCGACTACTTCTGGCACCTGGTATTGCCGGTAACGTCGCTGGTCATCGGCGGGTTCGCAACCTTGACCATCCTCACCAAGAACTCGTTCCTCAATGAAATCACGCGCCAGTACGTGGTGACTGCCCGGGCCAAAGGCTTGAGTGAACGCCGTGTGCTTTATGGCCATGTGTTTCGCAACGCCATGCTGCTGGTGATTTCCGGGATTCCCCAGGCGTTTATCGCGGTGTTCTTCGCCGGTTCCTTGCTAATCGAGGTGATATTTTCCCTTGATGGCCTGGGGCGCATGAGCTACGAGGCCGCCCTCTCCCGGGATTATCCGGTGGTGTTCGGCTCGCTGTTTATCTTCACGTTGTTCGGCCTCTTGATCAAACTCATCGGTGACCTCTGCTACACCCTGGTGGACCCGCGTATCGACTTTGCCGCGAGGAACGCCTGATGCTCAATCTGTCTCCTGTGGCACGTCGCCGTTTCGAGCGGTTCAAGAAGAACCGTCGCGGCTGGTGGTCGCTGTGGCTGTTCATCGGCCTGTTTATCCTGACCCTGGGCGGCGAGCTGATCGCCAATGACAAACCCCTGGTGCTGAGTTTCAAGAACGAGCTGTATTTCCCGGTGTTCAAGCGCTACACCGAGCAACAGTTCGGCGGGCAGCTGCCGTTCCAGGCCGACTACCGCAGTGACTACGTGAAAAAGCTGATCGAGCATGACGGCGGCTGGATGCTGTTCCCGCCCATTCCTTTCAGTGAAGACACGCCCAACTACGAACTGACCCGCCCTGCCCCCAGCCCGCCGTCGGCGGTGAACTGGCTGGGCACCGATGACCAGTCGCGGGATGTGCTGGCGCGGGTGATCTTCGGTGCGCGGGTGTCGATCCTGTTTGCCCTGGCACTCACCGCCATCAGCGCCGCCATCGGTATCGCGGCCGGTGCGCTGCAAGGCTATTACGGCGGCTGGGTGGACTTGCTCGGCCAGCGCGTGCTGGAAGTGTGGTCAGGGCTGCCGGTGCTGTACCTGTTGATCATCCTGTCGGGGTTCGTGGAGCCCAACTTCTGGTGGCTGCTGGGGATCATGGCGCTGTTTTCCTGGCTGGCCCTGGTGGACGTGGTGCGCGCCGAGTTCCTGCGCGGGCGCAACCTGGAATACGTCAAGGCAGCGCGGGCCCTGGGCCTGGGCGATGGCAAGATCATCCGCCGGCACATCCTGCCCAATGCCATGACCGCCACCTTGAGTTACCTGCCATTCATCTTGACCGGGGCGATTTCCACCCTGAGCGCCCTGGATTTCCTTGGCTTTGGCATGCCCGCCGGCAGCGCGTCCCTGGGCGAACTGATCGCCCAGGGCAAACAGAACCTGCAAGCGCCCTGGCTGGGCCTGACGGCCTTCTTCACACTGGCGCTGATCCTGTCGCTGCTGGTCTTTATCGGCGAGGCATTGCGTGATGCCTTCGACCCCCGCTCATGAGTGACCGCCTATGAACCTGATCGAAATACGCGACCTCAGCGTCGCCTTCAGCGGCCAGACCGTGGTGCGGGACCTGTGCCTGGACGTGCGCCCCGGCGAATGCCTGGCGCTGGTGGGCGAGTCCGGCTCGGGCAAGTCGGTGACGGCCCACTCGGTCCTGCAATTGCTGCCGGAAGCCGGCACGACGACGACTGGCTCCATCAAATACCGCGGCCAGGAGCTGATCGGCGCGTCCACGGCCACCCTGCAGAAGCTGCGGGGCAACCGCATTGCGATGATCTTCCAGGAGCCGATGACGTCCCTGAACCCTTTGCACAGCATCGAAAAGCAGATCGGCGAAACTCTGCTGCTGCACAAAGGCCTGGGGGGCAAGGCGGCGCAGGCACGCATCCTTGAACTGCTGGAACTGGTGGGCATTCAAAAACCCCAGGAACGGCTCAAGGCTTACCCGCATCAACTCTCCGGTGGCCAGCGCCAGCGGGTGATGATCGCCATGGCCCTGGCCTGCGAGCCGGAGCTGCTGATCGCCGATGAGCCCACCACTGCGCTGGACGTGACGGTGCAGCGCAAGATCCTGCTGTTGCTCAAGTCGTTGCAGCAACGCCTGGGCATGTCGCTGCTGCTGATCAGCCATGACCTCAACCTGGTGCGCAGCATTGCCCAGCGGGTGTGCGTGATGCGCGCAGGCGAAATCGTCGAGCAAGCCGACTGCCAGGCCTTGTTCAACGCGCCGCAACACCCTTACAGCCGCCTGCTGCTGGACGCTGAACCGGCAGGCGAACCGTTGTGCAGCGACGTCCACGAGACGGTGTTGCAAGTGGACGACCTCACCGTGCAGTTTCCGTTGAGTGGCGGGCTGTTCCAACGCAAGACCTACCTGCGCGCGGTGGACGGCATCAGCCTCAGCGTGCAGCGCGGCAAGACCCTGGGGATTGTCGGCGAGTCCGGCTCGGGCAAGTCCACCCTCGGCCAAGCGATCCTGCGCCTGCTGGATTCCACCGGCAGCATCCGTTTCCAGGGCGAGGCCCTCGACCCGCTGAACCACCAGCAGATGCGCCCGTGGCGCAAACAGATGCAGGTGGTGTTCCAGGACCCTTACGGCAGCCTCAGCCCACGCATGTCAGTGCAGCAGATCATCAGTGAGGGCCTGGAAGTGCATGCGCCGTGCAGCCTGGCCGACCGCGACGCCCAGGTGATCCAGGTGCTCAAGGACGTGGGCCTCGACCCTGAGAGCCGGCATCGTTACCCCCATGAGTTTTCCGGTGGTCAACGCCAACGCATCGCCATCGCCCGCGCCCTGGTGCTCAAGCCGGCGCTGATGCTGCTGGACGAGCCCACTTCGGCCCTCGACCGCACGGTGCAGAAGCAGGTGGTGACGTTGCTGCGCGAGCTGCAGGAAAAGTATGGACTGACCTACCTGTTCATCAGCCATGACCTGGCGGTGGTGCGGGCCATGGCCCACGACATGATCGTGGTCAAGGACGGCAAGGTGGTGGAGCGTGGCGCGAGCCATGCGGTGTTCGAAGCCCCGCAGCATCCGTACACCAAAGAGCTGCTGGCTGCCGCGCACATTCCCTTATAAACGCTTGCCCCCTTGTGGGAGCGGGCTTGCTCGCGAAAGCGGTGCATCAGTAGCGAATATACTGGCTGACACACCGCCTTCGCGAGCAAGCCCGCTCCCACAGGATCACGCCCCATCCCTAATTTGTGTTGACGCCCTGACTATGAACATCACCGAAAGCCTCAAGGACTACCAGCAGGTTCGCGGCCTGGCCATCCAGTCGCTGTTCGAGATCATCGAGCAGTCCAGCGAAGGCACGGTGATTGTCGACCGCGACGCCAATATCGTCTGGATGAACGAGCGCTACGCCAAGCGTTTCGGCCTCAAGAGCGCCGACGAGGCGATTGGCCAACCTTGCGAGCAGGTGATTTCCAACAGCCTGTTGCGCCAGGTGGTGCGCAATGACCAGCCGATCCTGCTGGATATCCAGGACACGCCCAAAGGCCCGCTGGTGGTGATGCGCCTGCCGATCCACGACGACGCCGGTGCCGTGATCGGGGCCATCGGCTTTGCGCTGTTTGATGAGCTGCGCAACCTGTCGCCGTTGATCGAGCGCTACCTGAGCATGCAGCAGGAACTGGCCTCGACCCGCTCGCTGTTGCGCTCACGGCAGAGCAAGTACAACTTTGCGCACTTTATCGGCACCAGCGCGGCCAGCCTTGAAGTCAAGCGTCGCGCACGGCGCAGTGCGAGTGCCGAATCGCCGGTGTTGCTGCTCGGGGAAACCGGCACCGGCAAGGAGTTGCTGGCCCAAGCGATTCATGGTGCTTCGCCGCGAGCGCACAAGGCCTTTGTCAGCATCAACAGCGCCGCCATCCCGGGGGATCTGCTGGAGGCCGAGTTCTTCGGCACCGCGCCCGGCGCGTTTACCGGCGCTGACCGCAAGGGCCGTCCCGGCAAGTTCCAGATCGCCCAGGGCGGCACGCTGTTCCTCGATGAAATCGGCGACATGCCCCTGCCGCTGCAAAGCAAACTGCTGCGGGTGTTGCAGGAGAAAGAGTTCGAGCCCGTGGGCTCCAACGAGATGCTGCACAGCGACGTACGGGTGATTGCCGCCACGTCCATGGACCTGGAAGCGGCGATCAAGCGCGGCGAGTTTCGTGCCGACCTGTATTACCGGCTGAATGTACTGCCCATCCACGTACCGCCCTTGCGCGAGCGGCTGGAGGATATTCCGGCGCTGAGCGAAGCGATCCTGGAGGAGCTGCGCAGCCAGCATGAACTGGACCGCGAGGCCTTGGCGCTGCTGGCACAACACGCATGGCCGGGGAACATCCGCGAGCTGCGCAATGTACTGGAGCGGGCGGCGTTGCTCAGTGATGACCTGGTATTGAATGCCAAGGAAATCCACGCGGCCATCGGCACCTTCACGCCGGTGGAGCGTACGACGGTGGCGCCGGTAGAGGGCGAAAGTTTCAACGCGGCGCGGGAGCGGTTTGATCGGCAGGTCATTGCGGCAGCGTTGCAGGCGTGCGAGGGAAATGTGGTCGATGCGGCCAAGCGTTTGGGGCTTGGACGGTCGACGCTGTACAAGAAGATGGTGGCACTGGGCATCGCTCAATCTCATTAACGAGACATAAATCTCAACTTAAAGACAATCCAATGTGGGAGCTGGCTTGCCTGCGATGGCGGCCTATCTGTTGGCCAATAGTCAACTGAACCACCGCTATCGCAGGCAAGCCAGCTCCCACCCCTGAACTTCATCTGTCTCCAATTTGAGATTTCATTCAGAATCGCTATTCAAAAAATACAAAATATTCTTAATTTTCAAGAGCTTATTGTTATTGGCACGCATCTCGCTATAGCCCTTCCCCACAGCAACATCCCCACAAAAATAACAATCCGATTTGGAGACACACCATGAGTGTGATCATTGCCCTGGCAGCCCTCGCGCTGTTGATGCTGGCAGCCTACCGTGGCTATAGCGTTATCCTGTTTGCCCCCATCGCCGCCCTCGGCGCTGTCCTGCTCACTGACCCGTCGGCCGTGGCACCCGCCTTTACCGGGGTGTTCATGGAGAAGATGGTCGGCTTTATCAAACTGTATTTCCCGGTGTTCCTGCTCGGCGCGGTGTTCGGCAAGCTGATCGAGCTGTCGGGCTTTTCCCGTTCCATCGTGGCCGCAGCGATCCGTCTGCTGGGCACGCGCCAGGCCATGCTGGTGATCGTGCTGGTGTGCGCCCTGCTCACCTACGGCGGCGTGTCGCTGTTTGTGGTGGTGTTTGCGGTGTACCCGTTTGCGGCCGAGATGTTCCGCCAGAGCAATATCCCCAAGCGCCTGATCCCGGCGACCATCGCCCTCGGTGCGTTCTCGTTCACCATGGACGCCCTGCCCGGCACGCCGCAGATCCAGAACATCATCCCCAGCACCTTCTTCAACACCACCGCCTGGGCCGCGCCATGGCTGGGCCTGATCGGCACGATCTTCGTGTTCTGCACCGGCATGCTCTACCTGGCGCGCCAGCGCAACAAGGCGCAGCGCGCAGGTGAAGGGTATGGCACCGAACTGCGCAACGAACCGGAAACCGCCGACAACCTGGCCTTGCCCAACCCGTGGATCGCGCTGTCGCCGCTGATCCTGGTGGGGGTGATGAACCTGCTGTTCACCCACTGGATCCCGCAGTGGTACGGCAAGACCCACAGCCTCGCGCTACCCGGCATGAGCGCGCCGGTGACCACTGAAATTGCCAAGCTCACCGCGATCTGGGCGGTGCAGGCGGCGCTGCTGGTGGGCATCTTGATGGTGCTGGTGTTCGGCTGGTCGGCCATCAAGAGCAAGCTCGCCGAGGGCAGCAAAAGCGCGGTCAGCGGTGCGCTGCTCGCGGCGATGAACACCGCCTCGGAATACGGCTTTGGCGCGGTGATCGCCTCGCTGCCGGGCTTTCTGGTGCTGGCGGACTGGCTCAAGGGCATCCCCAACCCACTGGTCAACGAGGCGATTACCGTGACCTTGCTGGCCGGTATCACCGGTTCGGCGTCGGGTGGCATGAGCATCGCCCTGGCGGCCATGTCCGAAAGCTTTATTTCGGCGGCCCATGCGGCCAATATCCCCCTTGAAGTGCTGCACCGCGTCGCAGCCATGGCCAGCGGCGGCATGGACACCCTGCCCCACAACGGCGCGGTGATCACGCTACTGGCGGTCACCGGCCTGACGCACCGCGAAGCCTACAAGGACATTTTCGGCATCACGATCATCAAGACCCTCGCGGTGTTCGTGGTGATCGGTACTTTCTACGCCACCGGCATTGTGTGAGGTTTGTATGACGACGTTGAATGGCAAGACCGCCCTGGTCACCGGTTCCACCAGCGGCATCGGCCTGGGGATTGCCCTGAGCCTGGCCAAGGCCGGCGCCAACCTGATCCTTAACGGCTTCGGCGACGCCAGCACGGTGATTGCCCAGGTGCAAGCCTTTGGCGGCAAGGTCGGGCATCACCCGGCTGACGTCAGCGACCCGGCGCAGATCGCCGACATGATTGCCTACGCCGAGCGTGAGTTCGGCGGCGTGGACATCCTGGTCAACAACGCCGGCATCCAGCATGTGGCGGCGGTGGAGGACTTCCCGGCAGAACGCTGGGACTCGATCATCGCGATCAACCTGTCGTCGGTGTTTCACAGTACGCGCTTGAGCCTGCCCGGCATGAAGGCCAAGGGTTGGGGGCGCATCGTGAATATCGCCTCGGTGCATGGCCAGGTCGGCTCGGTAGGCAAGGCGGCCTACGTGGCGGCCAAACATGGCGTGATCGGCCTGACCAAAGTGGTAGGCCTGGAGACCGCCACCAGCAACGTCACCTGCAACGCCATCTGCCCGGGCTGGGTGCTCACGCCGCTGGTGCAGAAGCAGATCGATGACCGTGCGGCCAACGGCGTCGACCCGCAGCAGGCGCAGCATGATTTGCTGGCGGAGAAGCAGCCGTCGCTGGAGTTCGTGACGCCGCCGCAGTTGGGTGAGCTGGTACTGTTCCTGTGCAGCGAAGCCGGCAGCCAGGTGCGGGGTGCGGCGTGGAACATTGATGGGGGCTGGTTGGCCCAATAGATCAAACACAGGAGATCGAATGTGGGAGCTGGCTTGCCTGCGATGGCGGTTTGTCAGGTGGCTAATTTGTCTCTGATATACCGCTATCGCAGGCAAGCCAGCGCCCACAATTTAGAACTGTGTTGTTAGGTAGACTTGTACAAGAACAAGAGGCAGCTTTATGTCCGACATCCTCTGGCAACCCTCCCCGGAACGCATCGCCACCACGCGCATGGATCAGTTCCGTCGCTACATCAACGATCGCCACGGCGTGCAGCTCAACGACTACCCGGCCCTGCACCAGTGGAGCATCGACCAGCGCCCTGATTTCTGGCGGGCCATCGTCGCGTTCTTTGACGTGCAATTTCGCAGCCCGCCCAGCGCCGTACTGATCGAAGACGCCGAGATGCCCAGCGCCCGGTGGTTCCCCGGGGCCACCCTGAATTTTGCCGAGCACCTGCTGCGCCGCCGCGATGATCACCCCGCCGTGGTGGCGATCAGCGAAGACGGCCAACGCGAACAACTGACCTACGCCGAACTGGCCGCCCACGTGGCCGGCCTGCAACAAAGCCTGCAGGCGGCCGGTGTGGTTGAGGGCGACCGCGTCGCGGCGTGCATGCCCAACACCTGGCAAACCCTGGTGGGCATGCTTGCCACCACCAGCCTCGGGGCAATCTGGTCCTGTTCGTCACCGGATTTTGGCACCCAGGGCGTGATCGACCGGTTCGGCCAGATCGAACCCAAGGTGCTGATCACCTGTGCGGGTTACCGTTACGCCGGCAAGGAGATTGACCAAACCGCCAAGCTCAATGAAATCCTCGAACGACTGCCGTCCCTGGAACAGCTGATCATCGTGCCGTACGCCCGGCCTCAGGCGCGGGTTGAGGACTATCAAACCCAGGCAACTGTGACGCGGTGGAGCAACTTCTACCAACCGGGCGGCGTACCTGAATTCGTCGCCGTGCCCTTCGATCACCCGCTGTACATCCTCTATTCCAGCGGCACCACCGGCGTGCCCAAGTGCATCATCCATGGCACCGGTGGCGTGCTGCTCACCCACCTCAAGGAACACGGCCTGCACGCCGACCTGTCCCGGGACGACTGCCTGTTCTACTACACCACCTGCGGCTGGATGATGTGGAACTGGCTGGTGTCGGTGCTGGCCATTGGCGCCACGGCCGTGCTGTATGACGGTTCACCTTTCCACCCAGGACCCGAACGCCTGATCGACCTGATTGACGCAGAAAAGATCAGCGTGTTCGGCACCAGCCCCAAGTTTCTCGCCACCCTGGAAAAGGCCGGGCTGCAACCGCGTTTGAGCCATGACCTGGGCAGCCTCAAGGGCCTGATTTCCACGGGTTCGCCGCTGTCGCCCCAGAGCTACGACTATGTGTATCGCGAGATCAAAGGTGAGCTGTGTCTGTCATCCATGTCCGGCGGTACCGATATCGTCTCCTGCTTTGTGATCGGCAACCCGGTGCTGCCGGTGCGCCGTGGCGAGATGCAGTGCAAGAGCCTGGCGATGGCCATTGAGGTCTGGGACGATCAGGGCCAAGCCTTGGTCGGTGAAAAAGGCGAACTGGTGTGCACCCGGCATTTCCCCGCCATGCCCATCGGCCTGTGGAACGACCCCGACCAGCAGAAGCTGCGCGCCTCCTACTTCAGCCAGTTCCCCGGGGTCTGGGCCCAGGGCGACTACGCCGAGCAACGCCCCAACGGCAGCCTGCTGATCCATGGGCGCTCCGACGCCGTGCTCAACCCCGGTGGCGTACGCATTGGCACGGCCGAGATTTATCGCCAGGTGGAAAAGGTGCCCCAGGTGCTGGAAAGCCTGGCCATCGGCCAGCGCTGGCAGGACGATGTGCGAGTGGTGTTGTTCGTGCGCCTCACCGACGGCCTCGCGCTGGATGAGGCCCTGGAGCAGCAGATCCGCCAGGTGATCCGCGCCAACACCACGCCGCGCCATGTACCGGCAAAGATTTTTGCCGTCACGGATATCCCCCGCACCATCAGCGGCAAGATCGTCGAGTTGGCGGTGCGCAACGTGGTACACGGCGAGCCGGTGAAAAACACCGATGCCCTGGCCAACCCGGAGGCGCTGGAGCAGTTTCGTGACCGCCCGGAATTGGCGTAAAGATGAAAGGTTTCAGCCCTGATGCTCGGATTTGAAGACAAACCCCCAATGCATGCTATTTTTCGGGGGTAGTCACCCACGCCCGGCACACGGGATAATGGGTGTTGTCATCTTTCAAAGCGTTACGCTCAGGGCTTTTTCATGAAGGACACCTCCACCGGTAGCGAGGCCGCTGCATTGATTGCGCGGCTGGACTGGGCGCAAAGCCCACTCGGTGCGGCCAACGATTGGCCACAAAGCCTGCGCACAGCCGTGGATATCGTCGTGCATTCCCCCATGCCGATGTTGCTGCTGTGGGGCAGCCACCTCACCCAGCTGTACAACGACGGCTTCGCCCAACTGGCGGGCAACAAGCACCCCGAGGCCCTGGGCCAGCCGGCGCACCAGACCTGGCCAGAACTCGAGGGCTTTACAGCGCCGATCTACGACGCCGTGCTCAGCGGCCAGGTGCGCACCTTCAGCGAGCAGCGCTTCGTGCTGCAGCGCAACAACCGCGACACCGAAATCTGGCTGGACCTGACCTACAGCCCGATCCGCGACGAAAGCGGCACCGTCGCCGGCATCCTGGTCACCGCCATCGAAACCAACGAACGGCGCAAGGCCCAGCACAACACCGAACAACGCCTGCAGCTTGCCCTGGCCGCCACCGACGCGGTGGGCACCTGGGATTGGGACATCGGCGAAGACCGCTTCATCGCCGACGCGCACTTCGCCTACCTGCACGGTGTCGACCCGAACAGTGCCGGGCTGTTGCCCATCAGTGACTACCTGCAAGGCGTACACCCCGAAGACCGTGGGATGGTGGCGCGCAGCATCAAGCATTGCATCACCTTCGGCACCGAATACGCCGAGGAATACCGCCTGTTGCAGGCCGACGGCCAGGTGCGCTGGGTATTCGCCCGGGGTCGCTGCTACCAGGACCATCAGGGTCGCCCGGCGCGTTTTCTCGGCGCCGCGCTGGACCTGACCGAGCGCAAGCACACCGAGCAGGCGCTGCGCCAAAGCCAGACCGAATTGCAGCTGATCATCAACGCCATGCCGGTGTTGATCGGCTACGTGGATCACGAACAGCGTTTTCGCCTGAACAACAGCGCGTACCTGGAGTGGTATGGCATGACGCCCCAGGAGCTGTACGGCAAGACCATCCGCGAAGTGCTCGGCGACGAGGTGTATGCCGGGCGCGCCGACAAGATCGCCGCCGCCCTCAAGGGCAAGGCGTGCAGCTTCATGACCATCACCCCGCACCGCGACGGCCGCCCGCGTCATGCGTTGATGAAGTACCTGCCGCGCTTCAGCAATGACGGCTCGGTGAATGGTTTCTACATCTTTGTGATCGACGAAACCGAACGCAAGCTCACCGAAGAAGCCCTGCGCCACCTCAACGAAAACCTCGAAGAACGTGTGGCCCAGCGCACTCAGGCCCTGGCCGAAGCCAACCAGCGCCTGCAGAACGAAATGTTCGAACGCGAGCGGGCCGAAGACGCCCTGCGCCACGCGCAAAAAATGGAAGCGGTGGGCCAGCTTACCGGGGGCATTGCCCACGACTTCAACAACATGCTCACCGGCATCATCGGCAGCCTGGACCTGATGCAGCGCTACATCGCGGCCGGGCGCAGCGATGAAATCGGCCGCTTTACCGACGCCGCCGTCTCATCGGCCCACCGCGCGGCCGCCCTCACCCACCGGCTGCTGGCGTTCTCGCGGCGCCAGTCGCTGGACCGTCGCCCGCTGGACCCGAACCAGCTGGTCGCTTCGCTTGAGGACTTGTTCCGTCGCACCAAAGGCGCGCATATCACGCTCAAGGTACAACTGGGCCGCGATATCTGGCCGGTCAACACCGATGCGAGCCAACTGGAAAACGCCCTGCTCAACCTGGTGATCAACGCGCGCGACGCCATGCCCGATGGCGGCGAGCTGCTGATCGAAACCGCCAACAGCTACCTGGACGGCACCGACATCACCACCCTCGAACCGGTGAAGGCCGGCGACTACGTGATGCTTGGCGTGTGCGACAACGGCACCGGCATGGCGCCGAAAATCCTCGCCAAAGCGTTCGACCCCTTCTTCACCACCAAGCCCATCGGCCAAGGCACCGGCCTGGGCTTGTCGATGATCTATGGCTTTGCCCAACAATCCGGTGGGCATGTGACCATTCACAGCGAACCCGGCCAGGGCACCTGCGTACGCCTGTACCTGCCGCGCCTGCATGGCACGGCGCTGGAAAGCAACCTGCCGGAGCATTTGAGCGAAGCGCCGCTGGCACTGGCCGGCGAGGCCGTGGTGGTGGTCGAGGACGACCCGGCTGTGCGCATGCTGGTGGTCAACGTACTGGATGAACTGGGCTACACCGCGCACCAGGCGGCGGATGCGCGCACGGCGCTGCCGCTGCTGGAGTCGGATCTGCGCGTGGACCTGCTGGTGACCGATGTGGGCCTGCCCGGCATGAACGGCCGGCAACTGGCGGAAATCGCCCGTCAGCACAGGCCTGGCCTGCGCGTGTTGTTCATGACCGGCTACGCTGAAAAAGCCGCCGAACGCCAAGGCTTTTTGGAGGACGGCATGGACATGGTGGCCAAACCGTTTTCCATCGACCTGCTAGCCACGAAAATCCGCAGCATGATCAGCGTCGTCGAGTGAGTTCAGGCATAATCGCGCGCCCTTACGTTTGACCGTTGCAAGGTAACCCGCATGAAAGCCCTAGCCCGTCACATCCTGGTTAAAACCAGCGAAGAAGCCGAACAGCTCAAGCAGCGCATCGCCAAGGGCGAAGCCTTTGATGTGCTGGCCAAGAAGTACTCCACTTGCCCGTCGGGCAAGCGTGGGGGCGACTTAGGTGAAGTGCGGCCCGGGCAGATGGTGGGGGCGATTGATGCGGTGATCTTCAAGAAGCCGGTGAAGGTGGTGCACGGGCCAATCAAGAGCAAGTTCGGGTATCACCTGGTGCAGGTGTTCTACCGCGACTAAGGGGCTTGGCTGTAAACCGCTATCGCAGGCAAGCCAGCTCCCACATTGGACGGCGTACACCGATCAACTGGGGGAGCCGGGCTTGCCCGCGAACCGCTGCAGGCGGCCATTCAACGAGGAATCAAAGCCCCTGGAATCTGAATGACCCGGCTGGCCAACTGATGCCCGGCCAATGCAGCCTGTTCAGGCGAACCACCCTTGAGCCGACTCGCCAGGTACGCCGCGCTGAACGAATCCCCCGCCGCCGTCGTGTCCACTACCTTCGCAACCTTGATGGCCGGCACCGCAAAGCGCTCACCTGCCACGCGGATCAAACATTCATCCGCCCCACGCTTAAGCACCACCTCTGCAATTGCCGGGTACGCCGCGAACACCTGCTCGCTGTCTTCATAGCCAAACAACGCCCGCTCGTCATCTTCGGTGAGCAAGGCAACATCCACCTCGGCCATCACCTGGTGATACGCCGCACGCGCGGCTTCAACAGACGCCCACAGGCGCGGCCGGTAGTTGTTGTCGAACACCACCTTGCCCCCTTGCCGACGGGTTTCGATCAACGTTTGCAGCAGGCGCGCACGCCCGACTTCACCCAGCACCGCCAGGGTGATGCCGCTGAAATACACCACGTCATAGCCTGGCAAGGCAGCCAGGATCGGCTCGGCTGCAGGCGTAGTGAAGCAGTCGCGCACGGCAGCTTCGTTGCGCCAGTAGAGGAATTTGCGCTCGCCGTTGGCGTCGGTCTGGATGCAGTACAAGCCCGGCAAGCGCCCAGGCAGGCGCTGGACCATGCCCAGGCCCAGGCCTTCTTCGGCCCATTGCTGGCACATGGCATCACTGAAGCTGTCATCGCCCAGGGCGGTGACATAGTCGACGCTACCGGTGCTGCCCAGTTCACGGCGCAGGTACACCGCCGTGTTCAGGGTATCGCCGCCGAAGCTCTGGTGCAGGCTGCCGTCGGCGCGGTGTTGCAGTTCGATCATGCATTCGCCGATGAGGGCGATGCGGGGTTGGGTGGTCATGGCAAACATCTCGGGTGTGGCTGATGGCCTCTTCGCGAGCAAGCCCGCTCCCACATTGGAATGCATTTCAAAGGTGGGAGCGGGCTTGCTCGCGAAGGGAGCGACGCGGTCTAGAAGCAGGTATGCAAGCTCTCGATCACCTGCAACTGCTCATCCACCAGGCAACCGACCTGCCACTTGTCAAAGGTCAGGCACGGGTGGGAAGTACCGAACGAAATGATGTCGCCAATACGCAGCTCAACCCCCGGCGCCACGGTCATGAACGCGTGCTGGTCCATCACCGCCGTGACCTTGCACGCGCCGACGTCATCGCCTTCTGCCGGCAAAATACCCGCCTTGTAGCGCTTGAGCGGCACCGGCAGACCGGCGTCGTAGGCCACGTCGCGCTTGCCCAGGGCGATCACCGCAAACCCCGGCTCAGGCAGCGACTGTACGTGGGCCCAGACTTCCAGGGCCGGACGCAGGCCTTCGTTCAGGTCGCTGCGACGGTCAAGCACGCAGCATTGCGCCTCTTTGTAGATGCCGTGGTCATGAGCCACATAACTGCCCGGGCGCAGCACGCTGAGGAAGCGGCCAGCGGCGTTCTGTGCTTCGAACGATTCGGCGATCAGGTCGTACCAGGCCGAACCCGAGGCGGTGACGATGGGCTTGGGCAGGTCGAAATGACCGCTGTCCTGCAAGTCGACCGCCAGGCGCACCAGGCTCGCCGCAAACGCGCGGATGCCGCTGATGGCGTGCTCGCCATGGATCACGCCTTCATAGCCTTCGATGCCGGTGAGGGCCAGGGCCGGCTGGGCCTTGATCGCCTTCGCCAGGTCGCGCACTTCCTGCTCGCTGCGGCAACCGCAACGACCACCGACCACGCCGTATTCGATCATCACGTTCAGGCGCAGGCCACGGGCGGCGAAGAACAGGCCCAGGTCGGCGACGTTGTCCGGGTGATCGACCATGCAGTGAAAATCAAAATCCTTGTCGGCCAGCAGGTCGGCGATCAGCGCCATGTTCGGCGCGCCCACCAGTTGGTTGGCCATCAACACACGGCGCACGCCACCGGCATAGGCGGCGCGGGTCTGCACGGCGTTGGCCAGGGTGATGCCCCAGGCGCCTGCCTCGATCTGGCGCTGGAACAGCGCCGGCATCATGCTGGTCTTGCCATGGGGCGCCAGCTGGGCACCGCTGTTGCTGACAAACTGCTGCATCCAGCGAATGTTGTGTTCCAGGGCGTCGCGGTGCAGCACCAGGGCCGGCAGGCTGACGTCACGGACCAAGTGGGCACCGACGGCGGCGGCGCCTTTTTCAACGGCGTTGATGGCAGACATGAAATGCTCCTATTCGTTGATGCGACGGGCCAGGTTGTTGGCGCTGTCGATCAACACCCGGCGATAGTCGTTGTAGTTTTTGATCGCGTCGGCCCGGGGTGCAACGATGCACAGGGTCGCGATGCTGATGCCTTGCGCGTCCCGTACCGGGGCGGCAAAGCAATGGGTAAAGGTGTCGGCCACGCTGTCGAAGGAAAAGAAGCCATCGAGGGTGGCCTGACGGATTTGCGCCAGGAAGGTTTCCAGCGGCAAGCGCTGGCCATCCGGCAGGATGAAGTCATCGTAGTCGATCAGGTCGATGATCTGCTGATCGCTCAGGTGCCCCAGCAGCAGGCGCCCGGAGGCGGTCCAGGGGATCGGCGCGTTTTCGCCGATGTCTGAGGAAATACGGAAATGCCGCTCGCCTTCACGCATCAGCGCCACCGTGTATTTGCGCCCGTTGAGCAGGCACATCTGCGCGGTTTCGTGGGTCTGGCTGACAATTTCCTGCAAGGCGTGATCGGCCTCGCGGGTCAGGTCGAAATGACGCAGGTGCGCCTGGCCCAGAAAGTACAGCTGGCGGCCCAGGTAGACGTGACCGTCCTTGCCCACGGTCTCGAGGATGCGCCGCTCAAGCAGCGAGGCCACCAGCTCGTAGACGGTGGACTTGGGGCTGCCAATGCCGCTGGCAATATCATTCGGGCGCAGGGGCTGGCCGATTTCCTTGAGAAAATCGAGGATATCGAACGCACGGTCCAGTCCTTTGGCGCGGCGTTTGATGGTGTCTTCGGTCATGGCAGTGTGGGTCCGGTCAAAGGTATGTGCTGCATAGGCGATCCCCTGTGGGAGCGGGCTTGCTCGCGAATGCAGTGTGTCAGTGAATGCATCTGTGACTGACCCACTGCATTCGCGAGCAAGCCCGCTCCCACATTTGATCTTCTGTGATATCAAGAGTCGGGCAATTTAGCCTTTTTTCTTGTACGCCACGCAATCGATCTCCACCTTGCAATCGACCATCATGTTGGCCTGCACACAGGCGCGCGCCGGGGCGTGTTCCGGGGTGAAGTATTCGCCGAAGACCTTGTTGAAACTCCAGAAGTCCCGTGGGTCTTCCAGCCAGACGCCAACGCGTACCACGTCTTTCAATTCGTAACCGGCTTCTTCGAGGATCGCCACCACATTGCGCATGGTCTGCCGGGTTTGCTCGATGATCCCGCCGTTGATGATCTCACCGTCCACCGCTGGCACCTGGCCCGAGACGTAGAGCCAGCCGTCGGCTTCCACCGCACGGGCGAAAGGACGGGGTTGGCCGCCGCCGGCGGTGCTGCCGGTGCCGTAACGAGTAATGCTCATAACACTGTGCTCCTGATTAAAAACGAATGTTCTTGAGAAATTCCGCCAGGCGCGGCGATTGCGGGCGTTCGAAGATGTCCTTCGAGGTGCCCTGCTCTTCAATGCGGCCCTGGTTCATGAAAACGATCTTGTCGGACACTTCATAGGCAAAGCGCATTTCGTGGGTGACCAGCAACATGGTCATGCCCTCTTCCGCCAGGCCCTTGATCACGCTGAGCACTTCGCCCACCAGCTCCGGGTCGAGGGCCGAGGTGACTTCGTCGAACAGCATCAGGCTCGGGTTCATGGCAATGGCGCGGGCAATCGCCACACGTTGTTGCTGGCCGCCGGAAAGCTGGCCGGGGAAATGGTTGCGACGCTCCAGCAGGCCGACACGGTCCAGCCATTTTTCGGCGAGGGCCACGGCTTCGTCCTTGCCCATCTTCTTGACCTTGAGCAGGCCGAGGGTGACGTTCTGCAAGGCGGTCAAATGCGGGAACAGGTTGAACTGCTGGAACGCCATGCCGGTCATCGCGCGGTGCTGGGCGATCACGCGCTCGGGGTGACGCACGCGCTTGCCGGCGATTTCGCTGTAGCCGATGGACTCGCCGTCCAGGGTGATCTGCCCGCCCTGGAATTCTTCCAGCAGGTTGACGCAGCGCAGCAGCGTGGTCTTGCCCGAGCCGCTGGAGCCGATCAACGTCACCACGTTGCCGCGCTGCATGGACAGGTCGACGCCCTTGAGCACTTCGACCTGGCCGTATTGTTTACGCAGGCCGCGGATATTCAGCAGCGGTTGGTTGGTTTGAGGTTGGTTCATGGCAAGGCCACCCGCTTTTCAATGTAGCGCCCGAATAACTCGATGGCGTAGTTGATGACAAAGAACATAAAGCCTGCGAACAGGTAGAACTCCAGGGTCATGAAGGTGCGCGCGATGACTTGCTGGGTACTGAGCAGCAACTCGGCCACGCCTATCACCGAGAGCAAGGTGGAGGCCTTGACGATTTCCGTGGAGGAATTGACCCAGGTCGGCAGGATCTGGCGCAGCGCCTGGGGCAGCAGCACGTAGCCCAGGGACTGGTAGAACGTCAGGCCGATGGCCTTGCCCGCTTCCAGTTGCCCACGGGGAATAGCTTGCAGCGCACCGCGCACGATTTCCGAAACGTGGGAGCCGCAGAACAGCGTCAGCCCGACGGCACCAGCCTGGAACGCGGTGATCTGCCAACCGAGCGCCGGCAGCATGTAGAAACACGCCAGCACCAGCACGAACACCGGGGTGCCACGGATCAGGTCGACATACAGGCGAAACGGCGCACGCATCCAGAATTTGCCGTAGGTCAGGATCAACCCGGCGACAATGCCGATCAGGGTGCCGAAGATGATCGCCAGGGCCGACACATAAACACTGGCCTGAAAGCCCGCCCACAGGGTATCCCGGGCGATCCACAACTCATGCAGCCAGCTTGGGGACTCGTACATGAAAGCCCTCCTTAACGACGGATCGCCAGACGCTGTTCCAAGTAACGGAGCAGCATGGCAATGAGGTAACAGGCAGCCACGTAGAGCGCGGTCGTGACCAGCCAGGTTTCAATCACCCGGTAGCTTTCGACGTTGATCTTGCGGGCGTAATAGGTCAGCTCCGGCACTGCGATGGCAGCGGCCAGGGAGGTGTCCTTGAACAGCGAAATGAAGTTGTTCGACAGCGCGGGCAACACGTTGCGCAGCATCACCGGCACGGTGATGTAGGCGCGGATACGCCACTCGCCCAGGCCGATGGCCAACCCGGCTTCACGCAACCCCTTGGGGATGTTCAGCAAGCCTGCGCGGAACACTTCGGTGAGGTAGGCACCGGCGTACAACGACAGGGTAATGATGAAGGACGGGATTTTGTCGAGACGGATCCCGAGGGACGGCAACGCGAAGTAGATCAACAGGATCAGCACGAGGATCGGCGTATTGCGGATCACCGTCACGTACACCGAGGCCAGCACACGCAGCGCCCGGTGCTTGGACAGCATGGCAAACGCCATCATCAGGCCGATCACGCAGCCGATGGCGATGGACAGCAGCGCCAGCTCCAGGCCCAGGCCGAGCCCCGCCAGCAAGCTGGGGAAGTCGCGCCACACGGCGGCAAAGTTCAACTGATAGTTCATGGTGGGCAGTACCTGAATGGGGCGCCGTCAGCGACGCCCCAGCGTTTACGATTTACTTGAACTCAACGGGGAAGCCGATCGCCGGTTCCGGCAGGTCTACACCAAACCATTGCTTGAACGAGGCCTTGTAGGTCGGGAACTCCACACCGGTCATGGCTTCATGCAGCGCGGTGTTGACGAAGTTCAGCCAATCCTGGTCGCCACGCTTGACGGCGCACGCATAGGTCTGCGGGCTCCAGGCGTAGACCGGGCTGCGGTAGCGGCCTGGGTTCTGCACCATCAGGTATTTGACCGAGGACTGGTCGGTGGCGGCGGCATCGGCGCGACCGGAGTTCACGGCCTGGTACATCAGGTCGACGCTGTCGTACTGATCGACCTTGGCTTTAGGCAAGGCCTGGTGCACCAGCTCCTCGGCATACACGTTCTGCAACACGGCCACGGTGACGCCATCACCCGCCGCTTGCAGGTCTTCGATCTCTTTGTACTTGCTGTTGTTCGGCAGCAGCAGGCCCACACCTTCGCGGTAGTACGGCAGGGTGAAGGCCACTTGCTGCGCACGGCTGGCGGTGACGGTGATGAACTGGCAACTCATGTCGACCTTGTCGGTCAGCAGGTTGGGAATACGGGCGTCGGAAGACTGCACCACAAACTCGACTTTGCTCGGGTCGTTGAACAAGCCTTTGGCCACGATGCGGCCGATGTCGATATCAAAACCCTGCAACTTGCCATCCGCTCCCTGGAAGTGCCACGGCGCATTGGTACTGCCTGTACCCACGATCAGGTGCCCACGCTTGAGCACATCATCGAGCTTGCTGTCCGCCGCCTGAACTACGCTTGCGAGGGAAGCCGATGCGGCGAAGAGAAAAACACACGCTTTAAACACGGAAGGTCGGTGATGCATGACAAGCACTCCAGGAGTTGTGTATTCCGCTATACCGGAACTTAGTATGTAACAACGGAATAGACAGCAGAAAGTGTGCCACACGCCGTAACAGAAAAATATCTCAGGGATAAATTCCATATAAATCAGTGAGATAAATATCCTCCCCAAACAAGGCGTTACGCCAGCACCGCGCAACCGATTGCTACCAGAGGCCCCACGCCTCGGTGACAGCCCCAAACGAGTGCGCCACAACGGTGTTACCGCGCACGATCTCAGTGCACCGGCATGCGTGGAAAAATCGACGCATTGCGCTAGCCTCAAGGCAAATTGAACATACCAACTCTGTAGGAGCCGGCTTGTCGAATCGTCGCACCGCGGCGATGGTCGTTAACGATGACGCAGGCCATCAGGCTTAACGCGGTGTCTGGACGTTTTTCGCCGGCAAGCCGGCTCCTACAGGGACGATTAGATGAGGAACCTGCTTTGATGAAATTTGGCATTACCCTGTTGGTGCTGTCCCTTCTCGTGGCAGGCAATGCGTCGGCCAGCAAAGACCGCCGCGAATGCAAAGAGGAGTTGCGCAAACTCAAGGACGCTTTCAGTACCGACTACACCAGTCAGAACCACCACGGCTACCGCCGGGCCAAGGCCTCTCGGGACAATGAGGAATACAGGAAGTGTGCAAGCCAGGCCCGCAAGGCGCGTGAACGCATCGAGCGCGACAAGGACGCGTGAGCGCCACTACCTGTGAAGGTTGACAGTAGACGATCAGTGCTTCCCCCATTAGCCCAGTTGCCGCATGGAGCACGCCAATGAACATTGATCCTCGACTGTGCAAATACGCCCCGCCATCCGAATGTCGAACGCGTTCCAACGCTATTGATCTATCAAAACCGCAACCTGATGAAGACATTTGAAGGAATCAGCGACCGGGCGCTCTTGCAGGCATTTGGCGGGCACGCCTGACCAGTCTTGGATTGGCGAGACCCCGGCCAGCGTCTACGCTGCTCAATGCCGTCTCAGCCGATCCAGGGTCAGCAATGTTCAAGACCATTGAAGCCGAAGTCCTCAAGAAACACCCCTCGCCCGCCCTGCAACTCGAGTTCGCCCAGCATGATTTCGAGCGACTCAAGCCCTTCTGCCTGCTGATCTATATCGCCAGCATCTGCATCTGGCTGGTCTTCGACCTGATCGTCAGCTTTCCGGGGGGCCAGGGTTTTACCGGGCTTTCGATGCTGTTTCTGGCACTGCTGACCATCAACACCATTACCCTGGGATTTACCCGCAACGCCCAGCACTTCCAGTGGATAAACCTGGTATTCGTCGCCATCATCGCCCTCGGCACGCGCCTGCTGATCGAAGGTTTGCCAATGGACCTGCACCCCAGCTGGTTGATCCTGGCAGCGTCGAGCATCCTCTACAGCGCCTCGGTGCTACCGCTCAAGCATTGGTCGTTTGTCACGACAATGCTGATCACCTGGGCGTTGCTCAATCCGTTTTACCTGGCCCACCTTTCCCTGTTGGAAGTGCGCGGCGCCCTGGTGACGTTCTATTCGGTGTTTCTGACCTTCCTGACGCTCTACAGCTTCCTGAAACTGCGCCAGGCCAAGCTGCACAACTTCATCATGTCCAGGCTGCTGCTGGACCAGGCCTACCTCGACACCCTCACTGAAATTCCCAACCGCCGTTCGTTCATGACCAGCGCCGGCAAGAAACTCAGCCAGCAGCCCAAGACCCACGATCACTACCTGGCGATGATTGACATCGACAACTTCAAGAAAGTGAACGATGTGTACGGCCACGACATCGGCGATGAAGTGCTCAAGCGCGTAGCCCAGGACATCAAGGCGGTGATGGTCGATTACGACTACGCGCGCCTCGGCGGCGAAGAGTTCGGCATCTACCTGGCCGGCGTGCGCAAAAGCGACGTCGAGCAACTGGCCACCCTGCTCTGCCAGCGCGTGCGCGAGCAACCGACCCAACACCCGGTGACCATCAGCATCGGCCTGGCCCGGGTGGAGGACGGTGAGACATTGAACCAGGCGCTGATCAAGGCTGATCAGGCGCTCTATATTTCAAAGCATGAGGGCAAGGATCGATTTACGTTTCACGCGTCATGAGCACCTGGGTTACGCGTCGTTCTTCCACCGCCGCGACGGTCAGGCGCCAGCCCTCATGCACCAGGCTGTCGCCCACCACCGGCAGGCGGTCCAACAAGCTCATCACCAGGCCGGCCAGGGTCTGGTAGTCCTCGGTCGCCACGGCCTGGAAGCCGGTACGTTGGCGCACCTGGTTGAGGGTCAATGCGCCATTGGCACGAAAACCTTCACCCTCCTCAACCATGTCCGGGCCTTCGATTTCGCTGGCGTCGGGCAACTCACCGGCGATGGATTCGAGGATGTCAGTCATGCTCAACACGCCCATGAAGTCACCGAATTCGTTGATCACGAAGGCGATGTGGGTGGATTCCTGGCGCATCTGCTCCAAGGCGTTAAGCACCGAGAAACTCTCCAGCAGGTTGACCGCACGACGTGCCAGGTGCTCCAGGTTCGGCTCGTTGCCGGCCAGGTATTCCTTGAGCAACTCTTTTTTGTGCACGAAGCCCAAGGGCTCGTCCACGGCACCGTTGCGGATCAGCGGCAATCGCGAGTAGGACGAGTGCATTAATTTGCGTCGGATCGTCTCCGGATCGTCTGCCAGATCAATAGAGTCGACCTTGGCCCGCGGCGTCATCAGCGTGCGGATCGGCCGTTCGGCCAGTTGCAGCACACCACTGATCATCACGCGTTCACGTCGGTCGAACAGCGGGCCTTGCGCAGCATCCGGCTCGCCGAGCAGATCGGCCACGTCTTCACCCACCTCTTCCACCGCCAGGCTGCGGCCGCCCAGCAAGCGCATCACCGCATGGGCGGTACGCTCGCGCACGGGCAATACGCCTTGCGCGGATTTCTTGCGGCGGGCGCGGGCAAGCTGGTTGAAGCCTTCGATCAGGATCGAGAAACCAATGGCCGCATACAGGTAGCCTTTCGGAATATGGAAGCCCAGGCCTTCAGCGGTCAGGGCAAAACCGATCATCATCAAGAAGCCCAGGCACAGCATGATCACCGTCGGGTGGGCGTTGACGAAACGGGTCAGCGGCTTGCTCGCCACGATCATCAGGCCGATGGACACGATCACCGCGATCATCATCACCGCCAACTCGTCCACCATGCCCACAGCGGTAATCACCGCGTCAAGGGAGAACACCGCGTCGAGCACCACGATCTGCGCCACGATCGGCCAGAACATCGCATAGGCCACATTGCCCGAACGCTGGGCCACATGGCCCTCAAGACGTTCGTGCAATTCCATGGTGGCCTTGAACAGCAAGAACACACCACCAAACAACATGATCAAGTCACGGCCGGAGAAGCTTTTGTCGAACACCTCGAACAGTGGCTGCGTGAGGGTCACCAACCAGGAAATACTCGCCAACAGGCCCAGGCGCATCAGCAGTGCCAGGGACAAACCGATCAACCGCGCACGATCACGCTGCTCCGGTGGCAGTTTGTCCGCCAGGATCGCGATAAACACCAGGTTGTCGATGCCCAGCACCAGTTCCAGCACAATCAAGGTCAACAGGCCGAGCCAGGCCGTTGGATCCGCTAACCATTCCATTTATAGAATCTCTGTGTTCAAGGTGTTCAGAATGCCGGGCACGGCAATGCGCGATCAGTGGACCGGGACAAGGTTAGCAGGCGGAATACGGGGGGCTTGAGCGGGAACAGCGGCAGTGGATGCCTTGGGGAAAGACGACTGGGAGGCTCCGAGAGGGTGTTCATGCAAGTCCTGAAATGACAAAAGGACTTGAATCGTACAGTCGAAACACAAATTTCCTACAACGCAAAACTATTACAAGATCTGTACTTCAAGCACATACAAAACCAGTGTGGGAGCGGGCTTGCTCGCGAATACGGTGTGTCAGTCGACCTATAGATTGACTGATGCACCGTAATTCGCGAGCAAGCCCGCTCCCACTTTTTAATCTGTGCTGATTCAGGTTTTTCGCGTCGCGTCATCCAGTGCCAGGATGGTGTGCGCATTAGTCACCGTGGTCGCCAACGTATTGATCACCCCCGAGCGCAATGCGCCCAGGGTCGCCGCCGCCTTGGTGTTCTCGCTGGCAATCGCCACCACGTCGGGGATGCGAAACAGCTCCTGCACCGTCAGGCCGATCACCCGCCCCTGGATCGCGTTGACCGCCGGCTGCCCGTGGATGTCGATGAAGTCATAGCCCATCATGTCACCCACTGTGCCGGACAGCCGCGCCTGGGCGATTTCCTGGGGCGAGAACCAGCCCATGCGCACCATGTTGCTGTTCTCGCTCATGTCGCCGATGCCGATCAGCGCAATGTCCGCGCGCCGTGCCCGATCCAGCGTGGAGCGTACCGTGTCGTTATTGATCAGCACCCCGCGCAGTTCCGGGTTCGCCACCAGGGCCGGGGCATACAGGCTTTCACTTTCGCCGCCGAAACGCAGCGCCAGGCGCCGGCAGATGTGGTCTGGATTCATGTACTCGCCGGCCTTGAGCGAACCGCCGATGGCACACACAAATGTGCAATTGCGCGTCACCGGCAGGAACACGTTGTCGGCCACCGCGCCGACGTTGCGCCCCATGCCCACCGCGACGATCATGCCGTCGCTGAGGGTCTTGTTCAGGTAGTTGGCCACCAGGCTGGCGACGGCCGAACGCTGGGTGTCGGGGTCGCTGTGGTCGACGGCAATCAGGGCGCGGTCCAGCTTGAAGCGCTGCACCAAGGCCTGCTCCAGCTCATTGTTCATGGCCGGGTGCTGCAACACGCGCACCTCGACGATCCCTTCATCACGCGCGCGCTTGAGCAAGCGGCTGACTTTCGCCCGCGACAGGTCGAAGCGCTTGGCGATGGCTTCCTGAGTGACGTTCTCAAGGTAATAGAGCATCGCCACTTCGGTCATTTGATCGATATCGCTGGCAATGCGCTGGGTACTGTCACTCATGGGGACGGGCTTCCGTTTCGGCGTCAAAGGCACATTCTCCCGACTCTTGCCCCGTTCCGTCCACTACTGATGCCCATCGCGCTCGATGGCATTGATGCGCTCGACCTTGGCCCCGGAACGCGCCGCCTCGAACTCCGACTCCAGGAACGCCTTGACGATGCTTTTGGCCAGCTCTGCGCCGATCACCCGCGCGCCGATGGACAGGATCTGCGCATCGTTGCTCTTGCGCGCTCGCTCGGCCGAATAGGTGTCATGGGCTTGGGCCGCACGGATTCCCAGGACCTTGTTGGCCGAGATCGCCATGCCGATGCCGGTGCCGCACACCAGCACCCCCAGGCGTTGCTGCCCGGCATTGATGGCGGTGGCAACCGCCAGGGCGATGTCCGGGTAGAGCACCGGCGCAGTGGAATGGGTGCCGAAGTCGGTCACCGGGTAACCCAGGGCCTCGATATGGCGCTTCAACAGCTCTTTGAGCTCAAAACCCGCTTCGTCGCATCCGATAGCCACCGGGAAAGGTGTGTTCATGGCGTCTGGCTCCGCTGCCGTGATCTGCTTTTGACTGATCAAATGATCATTCAGTGAAATTTCGCTCATTCATTTCGCAAGCAATCACCCCCTTCTGTCAAGCGAGTTTTAACTGACTCGCCAGTCAAAGCCCCATATAAAGCGCTTAATGACCATGAAAATGACATTTACACCTTTTCAGTGAAAGAGATTGACTGATCAGAATTTCATTTGATACACATATGCTCACAGGGCAACACGACTGTGCACCTAATAAGAATTCACAGCACGAGGACACGCCGATGGCCACGCCATTACTGCTCCAGGCTGAACACGTCGCCAAGGCTTACGCCGGGGTGCCCGCCCTGCGTGACGGGCGCCTCTCATTGCGGGCCGGCAGCGTGCATGCGTTGTGCGGAGGCAATGGCGCGGGCAAGTCGACGTTCCTGAGCATCCTGATGGGCATTACCCAGCGCGACGCCGGAACCCTTCTGCTCAATGGCGCACCCGTCCAGTTCAACCGCCCCAGTGAAGCCCTCGCGGCGGGGATCGCGATGATCACCCAGGAACTGGAACCCATCCCCCACATGACCGTCGCCGAAAACATCTGGCTGGGCCGCGAACCGCGCCGCGCCGGCTGCATCGTCGACAACAAGACCCTCAACCGCCGCACCCGTGAGCTGCTCGAAAGCCTCGAATTCGACGTGGACGCCACCAGCCCCATGCACCGCCTGAGCGTGGCGCAGATGCAACTGGTGGAAATCGCCAAAGCGTTCAGCCACGACTGCCAGGTGATGATCATGGACGAGCCCACTTCGGCCATTGGCGAACGCGAAGTGGAGACCCTGTTCAAGGCGATCCGCCGCCTCACCGCTCGTGGCGCCGGCATCGTGTACGTGTCGCACCGCTTGAGCGAACTGGCGCAGATCGCCGACGACTACAGCATCTTCCGCGATGGCGCCTTTGTGGAAAGCGGACGCATGGCCGACATCGACCGCAACCACCTGGTGCGCGGCATCGTCGGCCAGGAACTGGCGCGCATCGACCACAAGGTCGGCCGCGAATGCGCTGCCAGCACCTGCCTGCAGGTCGATAGCCTGAGCCGCGCCGGCGAATTCCACGACATCAGCCTGCAACTGCGCCAGGGCGAGATCCTCGGCATCTATGGCCTGATGGGCTCGGGGCGCAGCGAATTCCTCAACTGCATCTACGGCCTGACCGTCGCCGATTCGGGCAGCGTGACCCTGCAAGGCAAACCCATGCCGGTGGGGTTGCCCAAAGCCACGATTGACGCCGGCATGTCCCTGGTGACCGAAGACCGCAAGGACAGCGGCCTGGTGCTCACCGGCAGCATTCTTTCCAACATCGCGCTGTCGGCCTACAAGCGCCTGTCGAGCTGGTCGCTGATCAATGCCCGCAAAGAAGCACGGCTGGCCGAAGACATGGTCAAGCGCCTGCAGATCAAGACCTCCTCCCTGGAACTGCCGGTGGCCTCCATGAGCGGTGGCAATCAGCAGAAAGTAGTGCTCGCCAAATGCCTGTCCACCGAGCCGGTGTGCCTGCTCTGCGATGAGCCGACCCGTGGCATCGACGAAGGCGCCAAGCAGGAGATCTATCACCTGCTCGACCAGTTCGTGCGGGCCGGTGGTGCCGCCATCGTGGTGTCGTCGGAAGCCCCGGAACTGCTGCACCTGAGTGATCGCATCGCCGTATTCAAAGGCGGCCGGCTGGTGACCATCAGCACCGACACCGCCCTTTCCCAGGAAGCCTTGTTGAGTCTTGCCTCATGAATGCCAAAACCTCCATTACCGCCCCCATCACTGCCCCGCCGCGCAACCGCCTGCGCCTGTCCCTCGACCGCTTCGGCCTGCCGCTGGTGTTTATCCTGTTGTGCGTGGTGATGGCGTTCTCCAGCGAATACTTCATGACCTGGCGCAACTGGATGGACATCCTGCGCCAGACCTCGATCAACGGCATCCTCGCCGTGGGCATGACCTACGTGATCCTGACCAAGGGCATCGACCTGTCGGTGGGCTCGATCCTGGCCTTCGCCGGGCTGTGCAGCGCCATGGTCGCGACCCAGGGCTACGGCCTGCTGGCGGCGGTCAGCGCGGGAATGTTTGCCGGTGCGATGCTCGGCGTGGTCAACGGCTTCATGGTCGCCAACCTGTCGATCCCGCCTTTCGTGGCCACCCTGGGCATGCTCAGCATCGCGCGGGGCATGACCTTCATTCTCAACGACGGCAGCCCGATCACTGACCTGCCCGACGCCTACCTGGCGCTGGGTATCGGCAAGATCGGCCCGATTGGCGTGCCGATCGTGATCTTCGCCGTGGTCGCGCTGATCTTCTGGATGGTGCTGCGCTACACCACTTACGGGCGCTACGTGTACGCGGTGGGCGGCAATGAAAAGAGCGCGCGCACCTCCGGCATCGGTGTGCGCAAGGTGATGTTTTCGGTGTACGTGGTTTCGGGCCTGCTCGCCGGATTGGCCGGTGTGGTGCTCTCGGCCCGCACCACCTCCGCCCTGCCCCAGGCCGGGGTCTCGTATGAGCTGGACGCCATCGCCGCCGTGGTGATCGGCGGCACCAGCCTCTCGGGTGGCACCGGCAGCATTGTCGGCACGCTGTTTGGCGCGTTGCTGATCGGCGTGATCAACAACGGGCTGAACCTGCTCGGGGTGTCCTCTTATTACCAGCAGGTCGCCAAGGGCCTGATCATCGTGTTCGCAGTACTGATCGACGTGTGGCGCAAGAAAAAACGCTAGAGAACGACCCACAACAATAACCGGAGTTCTACTCATGAAACTTGGTACCACTTTGGCCGCCGCGGCGACCCTCACCCTGCTCGCCAGCAGTATCGCCTTCGCCGCCGACGGCAAGACTTACAAGATCGGCGCCGCCGTCTACGGCCTCAAGGGCCAGTTCATGCAGAACTGGGTCCGCGAGCTCAAGGAACACCCGGCGGTCAAGGACGGCACCGTGCAATTGACCGTGTTCGACGGCAACTACGACGCCCTGACCCAGAACAACCAGATTGAAAACATGGTGACCCAGCACTACGACGCCATCCTCTTCGTGCCCATCGACACCAAGGCCGGCGTGGGCACCGTCAAGCAAGCCATGAGCAACGACGTGGTGGTCATCGCCTCCAATACGAAAGTAGCCGATGCCGCCGTGCCTTACGTGGGCAACGATGACGTGGAGGGCGGCCGCCTGCAGGCCCAGGCCATGGTCGACAAGCTCAATGGCAAGGGCAATGTGGTGATCATCCAGGGCCCGATTGGCCAATCGGCGCAGATCGACCGGGAAAAAGGCGAGCTGGAAGTACTGGGCAAGCACCCGGACATCAAGATCATCGAAAAGAAAACCGCCAACTGGGACCGCGCCCAAGCCCTGACCCTCACCGAAGACTGGCTGAACGCACACCCCAAGGGCATCAACGGGGTGATTGCGCAGAACGATGACATGGCCCTCGGCGCGGTGCAGGCCCTCAAGTCCCACGGGCTAACCTCCAAGGACGTGCCGGTGACCTCCATCGACGGCATGCCGGATGCGATCCAGGCGGCGAAGAAAGACGAGGTCACCACCTTCCTGCAAGACGCCCAGGCCCAGTCCCAGGGCGCACTGGATGTGGCACTGCGGGCGTTGGCGGGCAAGGACTACAAGCCGCAGTCGGTGATCTGGGAGCGGTATGGCAAGGACGTGAAATGGGGGGACGGCACGGCGAAGAACTACATCCTGCCGTGGGTGCCAGTCACCAATGCCAATGCCGATGCGCTGTACAAACAAGTCAGCGGCGGTAAGTAGGTATTGACTTGAAATAGGGTCAAGTGTGGGAGCTGGCTTGTCGGATCGCCGCACCGCTGCGATGGCATCAACCGGGTGTAACTGACACACCGAGGTGCCTGCATCGCAGGCAAGCCAGCTCCCACATTGGATCTTCAGTGCTTTTGAAAGAGGAGTCATTCATGTCTGGATTCTGGAACCAAGCCTTCGACCTCACCGGCCGTTGCGCGGTGATTACCGGCGGCGCCGCCGGGATCGGCCTGGCCTGCGCCAGCCTGCTGGCTGAGCGCGGCGCACGCGTGGCCCTGCTCGACCGCGACCCTGCCGTGGTCGAAGTGGCCGCCAGCCTCGGTGCCGGGCACCTGGGCATTGCCGTCGACCTCGGCCAGATCGGCCAGATACAGCACACGGTCGACCGCGTATTCGAACACTTCCAGCGCCTGGACTACCTGATCAACAGCGCCGGCGTGGTGCTGCTGGACAAAGCCATCGATGTCGGCGAAAGCGCCTGGGACACCACCCTGGACATCAACCTCAAGGCCAGCTTCTTCGTCGCCCAGGCCTGCGCCCGGCACATGCTCGCCAACGGTGGCGGGCGCATCGTCAACCTCGCCTCCCAAGCCGCCGTGATCGGCCTGGACCGTCACGTCGCCTATTGCGCCAGCAAGGCCGCCATCGTCGGCATGACCAAGGTCCTGGCCATGGAGTGGGCGCCACAGATCAACGTCAACGCCATCTCCCCCACTATCGTCGAGACCGCCCTGGGCAAGAAAGCCTGGGCCGGTGAAGTGGGTGAAAAGGCCAAGTTGCAGATCCCCGCCGGCCGCTTTGCCCAGCCGGAAGAAATCGCCGGGCTGGCGTTGTACCTGCTCAGCGACGCCGCGCAAATGATCACCGGCGCCAACATGGTGATCGACGGCGGCTACAGCATTCAGTAATTCATTTTTTTGTCGTGAGGTTTTGTCATGTCCACCGTCACCGAACGCACACCTGAACACCTGTCCCCGGTCATCCCGAAAACCATGCAGGCCGTGGTCTGCCATGGCCCGGAAGACTACCGCCTGGAAACCGTCGACGTGCCCATGCCCGGCCCGGACGAGATCCTCACCAAGGTCGAGCTGTGCGGTATCTGCATGGGCGACATCAAGACCTATCGCGGCGCGCCGTCGTTCTGGGGCGATGCCGAGCAACCGCGCTACGTGAAGCCGCCGATGATCCCCGGGCATGAATTCGTCTGCCGCGTGGTTGCCTTGGGCCCAGGCGCGGAAAAGCGCGGCGTGGCGGTGGGCGACCGAGTGATCTCGGAGCAGATCGTGCCGTGCTGGGGCTGCCGCTTCTGCAATCACGGCCAGTACTGGATGTGCCAGAAACACGACCTTTATGGCTTCCAGAACAATGTGCAGGGTGCCATGGCCCAGTACATGATCTTCACCAAGGAAGGCATCGTCCACAAAGTGCCGGAGTCCATCGCCCCGGACGAAGCGATCCTGATCGAGCCCCTGGCCTGCTCGCTGCACGCGGCGGAACGCGCCAATGTCGACCATGACGACGTCGTGGTGGTCGCCGGTGCCGGCACCCTGGGCCTGGGCATCATCGGCGCGGTGCGCCTGCGCAATCCGAAAAAGCTCATCGTGCTGGACATGAAACCCGAACGCGCCGCCCTCGCCCTGCGCCTGGGTGCCGACGAAGTGTGGAACCCGGCCGAGGTGGATGTGCTGGCCAAGATCCGCGAGCTCACCGACGGTTACGGCTGCGACATCTACATCGAGGCCACCGGGCACCACAAGGCGGTGAACCAGGGCCTGGCGATGCTGCGCAAGCTGGGGCGTTTCGTCGAATTCAGCGTCTTCAATGACGAGGCCACGGTAGATTGGTCGATCATCGGCGACCGCAAGGAACTGGACATACTCGGCTCGCACCTGGGGCCATACATGTACCCGCGTGCCATCGACTTTATCGGCAACCGCAAGATCGACATGCGCGACGTGGTGACGCATACATTTGCACTGGCGGACTTCAAGGAAGCGTTTGCGGTGATGGAGCGTGGGGACAAGTCGCTCAAGGTCGTGCTGCAACCCTGACTCCTACAACGCACATAATCCTGTGGGAGCTGGCTTGCCTACGATAGCGGAGTGTCAGTTTGCAAACCTGTATTTGAGACACCGCCATCGCAGGCAAGCCAGCGCCCACAGTTGATTGTTGTTGCCCTTTAAAAACAAGAACAGGAACCCGCGTTATGAATCGAGTCATCAACGATCCGGACCAAGTGGTCGAGGACATGCTGCGCGGCATCCTGGTCGCGCACCCCGAGCTGCGCCAATACGAGGCCAACCCTCGGGTCATCACCAAGGCCAGGCCATCGGCCGCTGGCCGCGTCGGCATCGTCACCGGTGGCGGCTCGGGCCATGAACCGGCGTTCCTCGGCTACGTCGGCCCGGGCCTGGTGGACGCCGTGGCGGTCGGCGAGATTTTCTCCTCACCCACCGCCAAGAGCTTTTTCGATGCCTTCCGCGCCGCCGACCATGGCGCGGGCGTGGCCTGCCTGTACGGCAACTATGCCGGCGACAACATGAACGTGAAGCTGGCGATGAAAATGGCCGCCAGCAAAGACATGCGTATCCGCACCGTGGTCGCCAACGACGACGTGGCCTCCGCGCCCAAGGCCGACATAGCCAAGCGCCGTGGCGTGGCCGGGGAGATCTTCATGTGGAAGATCGGCGGGGCGGCGGCCGCCCAGCACTACGACCTCGACGGCGTGATTCGCGTGGCACAGAAAACCGTCGACAACTGCCGCTCCATCGGCATCGGCCTCACGCCCTGCACCATTGCCGCGGTGGGCAAGCCGAACTTCCAGATCCCGGATGGCCAGATGGAACTGGGTATCGGCCACCATGGCGAACCGGGCATTGAAGTGATCCCCATCGAATCCGCCGCCGCCATGGCCGAACGCATGCTCGCGCCGATCCTCGCCGACCGCGACTTCAGTAGCGACGACAGCGTGGTGGTGCTGGTCTCGGGCCTGGGCGCGACGCCGGTCATGGAGCTGTACATTTTCTACGCCGAAGTGGAACGTCAGTTGAAGGCCAAGGGCTTGAAGATCCACCGTTGCTACGTCGGCAACTACTTCACCTCCCTGGAAATGATGGGCGTGACCCTGACCCTGCTCGGCCTTGATGCCGAGCTGACAACCCTGATCGATCAACCCTGCCGCTCCATCGGCATGACCCAGGCGGAGTGAACCATGAGCCAGCATTTTTCCACCCGTGACGGCAGCGCCATTGTCGCCGACCTGGTCAGCGTGATCGTGGCCAACCGTGAATACCTCAGCGAAGTCGACGGCGCGATTGGCGACGGCGACCACGGCATCAACATGGCCAAGGGCTTCGCCCATTGCGGCCGCACCATCGAAGGTCGTCAACTGACACTCGCCGAAGCCCTCGACGAACTGACCCTGAGCCTGATGGAAGGTATCGGCGGTTCCATGGGCCCGCTGTATGGCAGCCTGTTCATCGGCATGGCCGACGAGGTACGCGCCAGTGATGAGATCGACGCGGCGACCTTTGCGCACTTGCTGCGCGGCGGCCTGACCTCGCTGCAGGACATCACCGACGCGGGTGTGGGCGACAAGTGCCTGATGGACACGCTGATTCCAGCCGTGGAAGCCTTCGAACGCGCCCACGCCAGCGGGGCCTCGTTCAACGACGCACTGGAGGCGATGAAAACCGCCGCCTCCCAGGGGCGCGACTCCACCAAGGACCTGGTGGCAAAAATCGGCCGCGCCAGTCGCCTGGGCGAGCGCTCACTGGGGGTGCTGGATGCAGGGGCGGTGTCCTGCTGCCTGATCCTTACTCGACTGGCGGACTCGGTGCAGCCCCGGCTGAGTGCTTGACCTGCTGGATATACCGCGCCACCGCCGGCGCTTTCTCGAAGCGCCGGTGAATCAGCGACAGCCACGACGACGCGTCATTGCCCTGGATGCTGCGGTACACCACGCCCGGCAGGCTCACATGCCCCACCATCGACGCGGGCACCACCGCCACGCCCTGCCCCAGCGAAACCAGCGCCACCACGGCGACCAACCCGCCCGGCTGCGGCCCCAAACGCGGTGCAAAACCGCCCTGGGCGGCCACGTGCAGGGTGCCGCTGATCTGCTCCGGCAAGATGAAGGTCTCGTTTTGCAGGTGTTCGCAGGTGATGGCTTTCAACCCCAGCAGCCAGGAGCCCTGGGGCAAGGCGAGCACGAAGCCTTCGCTGTCCAGACGCACGGCCTCGACGCCCTCGGGCAGGGTCATGGGTGAACGGATGTAGCCAATGTCGCAGCGCCCATCCGCCACGGCACCGGGCAACGTCGCCATCGCGCATTCACGCACGTTCACACTCACATCGGGAAACGCCTGACTGAACGCCTGCATCTGCTTTTGCAGCAGCCCGGAATACACCGCCGAGGCCACGTAGCCCAATTCGATATGGCCGATTTCGCCGCGTCCGGCGCGCTGGGCATTGCGTTGGGCGAATTCGAACTGGCGCACGGTGGCTTGCGCCTCGATCAATAACGCCGCGCCGGCCTCGGTGAGGCTGACTTCGCGTTGCTGGCGAATGAACAAGCGTGTGCCCAGGCTTTCTTCCATGTCCTGGATCTGCCGGCTCAAGGTCGGCGGCGCGATGCCCAGTTGCTCGGCGGCCCGGGTGAAATTGCGTTGCCGGGCGACAGCCAGGAAGTAGCGGAAATGGCGGATTTCCATCGCAGGATTAGCTCAAAGGTAATGAAGTGCTCCACGCCAGCTAACAAAGGTCTACGCAGCCGGGGATAAGCTCGTGCTACCTGAACATTAGAGAGCCCTTGCGATGATCGTCAACCGTCATTTCCATATTACCTGCAAGGTAATTTCATCATGAACAGGGTCAGCCCGCGTTTGACCCTGCTCACGGCCTCCGGCGTCTGTTCGCTGATCGTGCTCGACACCAATATTGTCGCGGTGACCCTGCCGAGTATCGCCCGCGATTTGGGCGCCAATTTCGCCGATATCGAATGGGTAGTCAGTGCCTACATGCTGGCCTTCGCGGCCTTGCTACTGCCGGCTGGCAGCCTGGCCGATCGCTTTGGTCGCAAGCGTTCGCTGGTGTGGGGCCTGGGTATTTTCATCCTGGCCTCACTGGGCTGCGGGGCGGCGCCGAACGCGCTGTTCCTCGACATCGCCCGCGCCGTCAAAGGTGTGGGCGCAGCGCTGTTGCTGACCTCCGCACTGGCCTCCATCGGCCACACCTTTCACGATGAAGTGGAGCGGGCCAAGGCCTGGGCGTTTTGGGGCGCCTGCATGGGCGTGGCGATGACCGCCGCGCCGACCCTAGGTGGCGTGATCACGCAGTACCTGGGCTGGCGCTGGATCTTCTACCTCAACCTGCCGGTAGGCCTCGGGTTGATGCTGCTGGTGCTGCGCGCCATTCCCGAATCGCGGGATACCCAGGCGGCGCGACTGGACCCATGGGGCAGCCTGGCATTCAGCGCGAGCCTGTTGTGCCTGATCTGGGGCTTGATCGAGGCTAACCGTATTGGCTGGGACAACCCGTTGACCTATGCGCGGCTCATCGGTGGCGCGCTGCTGCTGGGGGTGTTTGTGCGGGTCGAACGCATGCAGCGGCGCCCCATGGTCGACTTGCAGCTGTTTCGTCACCCACGTTTCATCGGCGCGCTGCTCGGCATGTTTGCTTACGCCGGGTGCGCCCAGGTGATGATGACGCTGCTGCCGTTCTACCTGCAGAACGGCCTGGGCTTTTCCGCGATTGCCTCGGGCCTGGGCATGCTGCCCTTTGCCCTGACCATGCTGATTTGCCCCCGCATCGGCGCGCGCCTGGCCGGGCGTTTTGCGCCGGCGACGATGATGGCGACCGGCTTGACCCTGGTGGGCGGCGGCAATCTGCTGAGCGCCTGGGCGGTCAATGTGGGCGGCTACCTGCCCTTTGCCCTGGCGATTGCCGTGACGGGGGCCGGTGCGGGCCTACTCAATGGCGACACCCAGAAGAACATCATGGCCTGCGTACCCCGCGACCGTGCCGGCATGGCGTCGGGCATGAGCACGACCATGCGCTTCAGCGCGATCATGCTGGCGATTGGTGTGTATGGCGCGTTGTTGAGCAGCCACAGCGAGCAATTGCTGGGGGCGAGCGTGGAGGCTCAGTGGCAGGCGCAGGTGGCCGGTATTGCGTCGCGGGTGGTGGCAGGCGATATGCCGGCAGCCATGGCGCTGTTGCCGGAGTCGGCTCGGGCGGTGGTGCAACCGCTGGCGCGGCAGGCGTTTGTGGGAGGCTTCAGCGGGGTGTTGTGGCTGGCGGGCGTGTTGGGGTTGCTGGGGGCGCTGGTGGTGGGGACATTGATGCGAAATCCGATTCCTCCCGCTCTCGTGCTGACCACACAAGAACTGTAGGAGCCCGGCTTGCCGGCGATGGCGGTCTCAGGGACGCCATCGCCGGCAAGCCGGACTCCTACAGGGGAGCATTTACATGCTGGACCGGGTTACCAGAAGCGCTGCTGGGTCAAGCGGCTCCACCAGGTCAGCAACACGCGGTCCACCGAACCGCTGGCAGCCAGGCCTACGCGCTCCTGCAGG
This sequence comes from Pseudomonas sp. TE24901, assembly GCF_054058375.1. Taxonomy (NCBI): domain Bacteria; kingdom Pseudomonadati; phylum Pseudomonadota; class Gammaproteobacteria; order Pseudomonadales; family Pseudomonadaceae; genus Pseudomonas; species Pseudomonas sp. TE24901. The sequence goes on along the minus strand of NZ_JBSSAF010000002.1, from coordinate 447,184 downwards.
CTTTTGCGCTCGGCATAGTGCAGGTGGAACACGTCAGCGGTCTTGGCCTTGGTGGCCAGGTATTCGTCGCTGGTCTGCAGCTCATCGATCAATTGTTTATCGAGGGCTGCAACACCCAGCCACACTTCGCCGGTCGCCACCTCGTCGATCGCCAGTTGCGGGCGATAGCGCGACACGAAGTTCTTGAACAGTTGGTGGGTGATGTCCAGATCTTCCTGGAACTTCTCCCGGCCCTTCTCGGTGTTTTCGCCAAACACCGTGAGGGTGCGCTTGTACTCGCCGGCCGTCAGTACTTCGAAGTCGATGTCGTGTTTTTTCAGCAGGCGGTTGACGTTGGGCAACTGCGCGACCACGCCAATGGAACCCAGGATGGCGAAGGGGGCGCTGATGATCTTCTCGCCGATGCAGGCCATCATGTAGCCGCCGCTGGCAGCGACCTTGTCGATGCACACGGTCAATGGCACGCCCGCCTGGCGAATGCGCGCCAGCTGCGAAGAGGCCAGGCCATAGCTGTGCACCATGCCGCCGCCGCTTTCCAGGCGCAGTACCACTTCGTCCTTTGGCGTGGCCAGGCTCAGCAAGGCGGTGATTTCATGGCGCAGGCTTTCGGTGGCCGAGGCCTTGATATCGCCGTCGAAATCCAGCACGAACACCCGTGGCTTGGCCTCGGGTTTCTTCTTGCTGCTCTTCTTTTCGGTCTTGCTTTCGGCTTTGCGCAGCGCCTTCAGTTGGTCCTTGTCGAGCAAGGTCGATTCCAGGCGCTCGCGTAGGCCCTTGTAGAAGTCATTGAGTTTGCTGACCTGCAACTGGCCAGCCGATTTGCGACGGCCTTTGCTGCGCAGGGCCGCGAAGCTGATCAATACCACCAGAATGGCGACCACCAGGGTGACGGTCTTCGCCAGGAAACTCGCGTATTCAGCCAGAAAATCCATATGACTCCTTAAAAAATGCACTGCGCCAGGCGCGGATGGCCCCAGCATACCGACGGCATTGCCTTCGGGCCAGTGCTCAAACCGCCAGCAACGGGCCTCTAACGAGCTTTTAAAACAAGCGTATGTTTTTTCATTGACAGCTCTTCGGCATCCTCATAACCTCGCCAGACTTTCAACGTACCGGGAAAACGGACGTGGGCAGCATCTACCTGATTCGACATGGCCAGGCCTCCTTCGGTGCAGACGACTATGACGTCCTGTCGCCCGCCGGCGTGGAACAAGCGCAAGTGCTCGGTCGCCACCTGGCGGAACTGGGCCTCACGTTCGACCGCTGTGTCGCCGGTGACCTGCGTCGCCAGCAGCACACCGCCACCGCCGCCTTCGATCAATATGCAGCCCTCGGGCTGCCGGTGCCCGCGCTTGAAGTCGACAGCGCCTTCAACGAATTTGATGCCGATGCGATCATCCGCGCTCTGCTGCCCGACCTGCTGACAACCGAGCCCGAGGCGCTGGATATCCTGCGCAATGCCGCGCAGAACCGCAGCGAATTCCAACGTATCTTTGCCTTGATCATCGAGCGCTGGCTGGCCGGCACCTACGACCCGCCCGGGCTGGAGAGCTGGCTGGGCTTCGTGGAACGCGTACAAGGCGGCCTGCAGCGCATCCTCGAAGCAGCCGACAATACGCAGAAGATCGCCGTGTTTACTTCCGGCGGCACCATCACCGCCCTGCTCCACCTGATTACCCGAATGCCGGCTGCCCAGGCGTTCGAGCTGAACTGGCAAATTGTTAACACCTCGCTCAACCAGCTGAAATTCCGCGGTCGCGAGGTGGCACTGGCTTCCTTCAACAGTCACACCCACTTGCAACTGTTGAAGGCGCCGCACCTCATCACCTTCCGATGAATGGCGGCCAACCGTGACCCCAAGGTCACTGGACTCACCCTAAAGGATCGAAACCATGACTGACGTAGCCAAAGCTGTAGAAGCAATGAAAGCCAAATTCAACCCAGCCGCTGCCGACGGCCTGGACCTGGTGTTCGGTTTCCGTATCGACGACACCCAGAACTTCTCGCTGGTGGTGAAAAACAACACCTGCGAACTGCTGGAAGGCGAAAACCCTGACGCCCAAGTGACCCTGGTCACCGACGGCGAAACCATGGAAGGCATCGTCAGCGGCGACACCGACGGCATGCAGGCCTTCATGAGCGGCAAACTGCGCACTGAAGGCGACATGATGCTGGCCATGAAGCTGAGCGAACTGTTCCCGGCTTGATTCACGGACAGTCCCCGATCCCGCCCTTCGAGGCGGGATTTTTTTTGCCCCAAATCCTGGCCTGTAGTGAGCGGGCCTGCCCCGCGCCGCGCCATTCGACACATCGCAACCCTGCCTGACGCCCCTCAGCGCGAGATGGATCATTTCTGGCTCATCAGGATCTGTCAGCGGCCTGCTGCAGCCTCGACAACTCTAAACTGCTCAAGCTCCCTCGAATGGCCCTCGGTACCCCGCCGGTTGATGAGGTACCCCTCACCCGGCCGCTCGTGGAACTCCCCGGACTCCACATCCCGGCCAATGACGATCAAATACTTGTTGGGCCCCACGCGCGCGTAGACGTTATAGAAATCGGCTATTTGCCCTTCGTTGATGAAAAGACTCTACGCGTAACGCGATCGGCGCGTCAGCTCGGGCCACTGCGCCCTCAAGATATCGACATCACCGGCTTCACCGACGATATCTATCGCGCGGACGACTTCATCGACCAAAGGATCATTTTCATCAGCGCCAAGCGCCCGCGGCTTGAGCCGGGTCATTTTGCGAAGCGAGTCAGGGTCCGCATTTCTGACCTCATCGTCAATCGACAGAGTCACGGGTTCGAGGCGATACGTGCCATTCTTGACCCATTTGGACGCATCGGCAGTCTCAGATGGGCATTGCACACAGGCCGCCCTCATTGAGGCTGCGCTGGCGCTGCTGGCATACAGGCTCAAGGTAAAAAAACCGGCGCCCATCAGCAGGGCTACCAGCAGGTTCGCTGGGCGTGAAGCAGTGGCGCTATTCGCCATGATCTACATCCTTGTAAGGGTCGGGCCGGCGAATCTACCCGATTCACGCCGTTGGCGGAACACTCAGTAACAGCGCCACCAACGCGCTCCACCCCGTCTGGTGCGACGCCCCCAACCCACGCCCGGTTTCCCCGTGGAAATACTCATGAAACAACACCAGGTCGCGGCTTAGCGGGTCGGCCTCCAACTGCGCATAACCCGCCATCGACGGCCGCAGGCCATTTTCATCGCGCAAAAACAAACGCGTCAGGCGTTGGCTGAGGCTGTCAGCCACTTCTTCAAGCGACGACAGATAACCACTGCCCGTCGGGTACTCCACCGAGAAGTTATCCGCGTAGTAGCGATGAAACTCGCGCAGCGACTCGATCAGCATGTAATTCACCGGCATCCACAACGGCCCGCGCCAGTTGGAGTTGCCGCCGTACAAACGCGAGTCGGACTCCCCCGGCTGGTAGCGCGCGCACAGCGTGTCGCCGTTCATCTTCAGCGCCAGGGGCTGTTCGGCGAAGGCCTTGGACAAGGAACGCACGCCAAAGGCCGAGAGGAACTCGTTGTCATCGAGCATGCGCCGCAACAGGTCCTTGGTGCGCTCCCCCCGCAACAACGCCAGCAACAGGCGGTTGCCCTGCCCCGGTTCGTTCCAGCGCGAGACTAACTTGGCCAGGTCCGGCCGATGTTTCATGAAGCCCAGCAGGCGCTCGCGCAGGCCCTCCAGCCCTTCATGTTCACGCTGCTCCAGCACCAGCACGGCAAACAGCGGCATCAGGCCGACAATGGAGCGCAGGCGCACCGGTTCGTTCTGGCCGTCGGGCCGGTGCAGCACGTCGTAGAAAAACTGGTCCTGCTCATCCCACAGGCCTTCGGCGCTGTCATCGACACGGTTGATCGCACCAGCGATGTACAGGAAGTGCTCGAAGAATTTCACCGAAATATCCACGTACACGACATTGCGCTTGGCCAGCTCCAGGCCGATGCGCATCAGGTCCAGCGCATACGCAGCGACCCACGCAGTGCCGTCGGCCTGGTCCAGTTGATAGCCCGGGGGCAACGTGGCCGAACGGTCGAACAAGGCGATGTTGTCCAGCCCCAGGAACCCGCCCTGGAACAGGTTGCGGCCCTCGGCGTCCTTGCGGTTGACCCACCAGGAAAAATTCAGCAGCAGCTTGTGGAAGATCCGCTCCAGGAAGTCCATGTCGCCTACACCCGTCAGCGCCTTATCCTGCTGATACACGCGCCAGCTGGCCCAGGCGTGTACCGGCGGGTTGGCGTCGTCGAACCGCCACTCATACGCCGGCAACTGGCCATTGGGGTGCATGAAGCGGTCCTTCACCAGCAGCAGCAACTGTTGCTTGGCGTACCCGGGGTCTATCAGGGCGATCGCCACGGCCTGGAAGCCTTGATCCCAAGAGGCGTACCACGGGTATTCCCAGGTGTCGGGCATCGACAGGATGTCGAAATTCGACAGGTGCCGCCAATGGGTATTGCGGATATGCAGGCGCTCAGGGGGCGGCGCCGGCTGGGCCGGGTCGCCGTCGAGCCATTGGTTGACGTCGAAATAGTAGAGCTGCTTGGACCACAGCAAACCGGCCAGGGCCTGACGCTGTACGTTGCGCGCATCCTCATCGGCAATGTTGTGTTGCAAGGCCGCGTAGAAGTCATCGGCCTCCTCGCGGCGTTGTTCAAACAGCTTGCGCGCATTGACCTCGGGCGAATCGGTGGGTGCGAAACGCAGGTAGAGGATTTGGCTCTGCTGGCCTTCCAGCTCAAGAATGAACCGCGCCGCCACCTTGGTGCCGGCATCGCGACGAATCGCCGATTGAACACCGTCGACCACGTAATCGTTGATACCGTCCTTGAACGGCCCCGGCGCCGGTTGGGCGTCGAGCTTCGGGTAGTTGGTTTCGTTTTCACAGAACAGCCATTCCACGCCGTCCTGGCCCCAGGCGCTGAGGTGACGGTCGGGCAGTTCAGGGTGACGGGCCAGTACATGAGAGCCCGCCAGGGTCAACTGTGGCTTGGGCGCATCAACCGTCCAGCTCCAGTCATTGCGCGCCCACAGCTGCGGCAGCACTTGCAGGCGGGTCGGCTGGTCCGCGCGATTGTGCACGGTGATGCGCATGAAGATATCGTCGGGCGTGTGCTTGGCATATTCGACACTCACATCGCAGTAGCGGTTGTCTTCGAACACCCCGGTGTCGAGCACCTCGTACTCGGCATCGCCCAAGCCACGCCGGGCGTTTTCGGTGATCAGGTCAGCGTAGGGAAAGGCTGCATGGGGGTACTTGTAGAGCATGCGCTGGTAGGCATGGCTCGGTACGCCGTCGACGAAAAAGTACAGTTCCTTGACGTCTTCACCGTGGTTGCCCTCGGCGTTGTTCAAGCCGAACAGGCGCTCCTTGAGAATGCTGTCGCGCTCGTTCCACAGGGCCAAGCCCAGGCACCAGCGTTGTGCCTTGTCGCTGAAACCGGCCAGGCCGTCCTCGCCCCAGCGGTAGGCGCGGCTGCGGGCATGTTCGTGTGGGAAATACGCCCAGGCATCACCGTCGGCGCTGTAGTCCTCGCGCACGGTGCCCCATTGGCGTTCACTCAAGTAAGGGCCCCACTCGCGCCAGCGTTCGGCGTCGGGGTTGGCCAGGCGTTGGCCTTCAATCGTTGCAAGGATGTCTGTTACGGGCGTGGCCGTCATCGGGTCCTCCATCACTGGCGCGGTGACGGGCAGTGTAGAACCCATTCGCGCCCCGATGCACATGAAGACTCAACCCTGGCCCAGAAAAGACTGAGGCCGCTGATTAGGCGGCCTGCAGTTTTTTAGCGCTGCGCAATCGCGCAGTTTCCTCGCGTGTTCTTAGAAGATCGCGTAGGTGTAGTTGAAGATCAGGCGAGTTTGATCCTGATCGGCCGTGCCGGTGTTGTGACCGTGGTAAGTACCGGTACGGAAGGTGGTGCCGAAGCCTTTCAGCGGGCCTTCCTGCACAACGTAGTCCAGACGGAAGTCGGTTTCGTTTTCTTTCTGGTCAGCACCGCCAGCTACCTTGGACTTGATATCAGTACCGTCCAAGTAAGCGATGGAGGCTTTCAGGCCAGGCACGTAGGCTTTGAAGTCATACGAGTACTGACCGAAATTGACCTGCTCGCCCGCACGGGAGAACTGGCCGACCACGGCGTCGGTGAACAGGTAGAAGTCGCTGCCGCCTGCGCCTTGGGCGTTCGGGTCAGCAATGCTGCCCTGGTTGACCCAGACGAAACCGCCGTCATCACTCACGCCAATATGGCCGAGCATCAGGCTGCTGCCGCCCAACTGGTAGGTGAACGCGGCGCTGTAGGTTTTGTTGTCCACTTCGCCGGCGTGCTTGGCATAGCCGCCGTTGTTGTTGAACGCGTAGCCGGCCGAGCCGTTCTTGCCGTCGCTGGTGCTGTCGAAGTAGCGCAGGTCGGTCTTGAACGACTGGTCGTTGCCCAGGGGCAGCACGTGTACCAGGCCGAAATAGTTCTGTTTGTAGAAGTCTTCCAGATCGGCGTAGTAGTACTGCAACGTCAGGTTTTTAGCGATGGCGTTGTCGGAAGAACCGAATGGTTTGTAGTCCAGGCCGCCAAACTTGAAGCTGTTGCTGTCACGGGTCGCGCCGGCAACGCTCAGGCCGGTGGAGTTGCTGGAAGCACGCCCTTGGGCATGGTTCAGCTCACCACCGGTGAAGGTCACGTTGGGGATGTCGCTGGAAGTCAGGATGCCGCCGTCAAAGGTCTGCGGCGCCACACGGCTGTCGTTGGACACCAGGATCGGCAACACCGGGGCCAGACCGCCACCCACGTGCAATTCGGTCTGGGAGATGCGGAACTTCACGTTACCCGCAGCGCGACCGAAACTGTCGGCCGGCTCAGTGCCGTTGTTCTTGGTTGGGAAGAAGCTGTTGCCGTTACCCGCCAGGCCTGGGCCTGCGGTGTGGCCATCGCCGCCGTCCAGACGCAAGGCACCGAAGGCCATCACATCAAAACCGACCCCGAGGGTGCCCTGGGTGTAGCCGGATTTGTAGTCGAAGCGCAGCAAGGTGGCCGCTTCACGCAGATCATTCGCCGTCCCCGAGCGGTTGTCTGCGCTGTAGTACATGGTTCGCGAGCTGATAGCCGCGTGGCTGTCTTCCAGAAAGCCGCTGTGACCGTTCCCCGTGCCCAGCGAACCGAGCCCGAAATCATCGGCGCTGGCTTGGTGTGCAAGCAAGGCGGCGGTGATGAATAACGCCAGTGTAGAAATTTTCATTAACGACAGCCCCTAAACATATTTTTATGTGCGGTGTGTGCAGAACAGCTTTCATCCCTACAAACGTGACGATTGTTTCATGAGGACCGGGGCGCTCCTCGTGAAGAATTAGTTAGGAAAGTCCGCGAAAAATGAAATTTTCAAGCTGCCGTTTTTTGTCATATTTGCGTCATTTCATTCATTTTCAGCATGAAGTCCTGAGGATTCTTCGTTTGCACGGCCAGGCCCAGCCCAACAAAATCCAGACATAGGCCATGCCCCACTCCACCGTGTTCAGGAATTTTTCTATGCCGACCACCGCACATGTCAGCCCCGACGACATCCGCAAGGGCTTCTCCAAGGCCATGTCCGACATGTACCGAGATGAAGTTCCACTTTACGGCGCCCTGATGGAGCTGGTGGCCGAGACCAATACCCGCGTTCTCGACCGCGATCCGGGCCTGGCGCAACAGCTGCACCGCACCGGCGAAATCCAGCGCCTGGACATGGAACGCCACGGTGCTATTCGCCTGGGCACCGCCTATGAATTGGCCACCATCGGCCGCCTGTTTGCCGTGATGGGCATGCAGCCGGTGGGCTACTACGACCTGACGCCGGCCGGTGTGCCCGTGCATTCCACGGCCTTTCGCGCCGTGCATGAGCATGCGCTACAGACCAGCCCGTTCCGCGTGTTCACCTCGTTGCTGCGTCTGGAGCTGATCGAAAACCTCGAACTGCGCAGCTTCGCCGAAATCGCCCTGGCCAAGCGCTCGATCTTCACCCCTGGCGCCCTGGCCCTGATCGAGAAAGCCGAAACGCACGGCGGGCTCAATGCCGAAGACGCCGATGAATTTATCCGCCAGGCCCTGGAAACCTTCCGCTGGCACCACACCGCGACCGTCACCGGCGCGCAATACCAGCAACTGAGCGACCAGCACCGCCTGATCGCCGATGTCGTGGCCTTTAAAGGCCCGCACATCAACCACCTCACCCCGCGCACCCTGGACATCGACCAGGTGCAGGCCGCCATGCCGGGCAAAGGCATCACCCCCAAGGCGGTGATCGAAGGCCCGCCGCGCCGTGAGTGCCCGATCCTGCTGCGCCAGACCAGCTTCAAGGCCCTGGATGAACCCATCGCCTTCACCGACGCCCAAGGCAGCCACAGCGCGCGTTTCGGTGAAATAGAACAACGCGGTGTCGCGCTGACCCCCAAGGGCCGGGCGCTGTACGACCAGTTGCTGAATGCGGCGCGTGATGAGCTGGGCGCCTTTCCGAACGAAGGCAACGCGGCGCGCTATATGCAATTGATGGAGCAACACTTCCAGGCCTTCCCCGACAACCACGGGCAGATGCGTGAACAGGGCCTGGCGTACTTCCGCTACTTCGCCACCGAACAGGGCGTGGCCGCCCGTGGCAACGCCGACCAGCCGCGCACGCTGGAGGCGCTGATTACGGCCGGCCACATTGATGTGGAACCGTTGGTGTACGAGGATTTCTTGCCGGTGAGCGCGGCGGGGATCTTCCAGTCCAACCTGGGGGATGCGGCGCAGAGTCACTACGCGGCCAATGCCAACCAGGTGGAATTCGAAAAGGCGCTGGGCCGTCAGACGATTGATGAATTGAAGCTGTATGGCGAAACGCAGCAGCGCTCGATCGATGAATGCGCGCGGGCGCTGCTGGCTTGAAGAGAGGTGCCCACCTGGCTCACCAGCGCAATCCTTGCGCCGCAACAGTCCCCAGAGCCAGGTGGGCGGGGCGCATCATAGGCAGTCAAAAGCGCCCTGTCCTTCAGACAATTCTGAACAAATATGTCCGCGCCCTGTAGGCGCGGACGTCGCTTCAGCCCAGCCGTTGCACTATCTCGTCTTTGATCAACAGCCGCTTCTTCTTCAGTTTCTCCACGTCCTCATCACTGGCGCTGGCCGACTCTGCCTTGAGCACCTCCCCGTCGGCTGCGTCGTATTGGGCGAGCAGCGAGTCCAGGCGTTTGTCGCTCGTCCTGCGTTCGTGAACGACTGTCTTGCTCAATCCCAAGTCCTGATACAGGTCGTGTTTCACTGGCATGGAAAACCTCCGCACGTTGATCAATGGCCTACGCTCTTGAAGCTAGCCCATTGCAGTGGGTCTTGTCATGTTCGAGGTCAATTCCCTCCGTTCGTCGCGGCACCGGCAACGCGATCAAACCTTTGCCCCGCCCTGCCCTCCACTGTAGATCGCCACCCGAGGGAGACCGGTTTCATGACTCACGCTGCCACCGCTGTCGACACCCAATGCATCAACACGATCCGCACCCTGGCGATGGACGCCGTGCAAAAGGCCAATTCCGGCCACCCGGGCACGCCCATGGGCCTGGCGCCGGTGGGCTATACGCTGTGGAGCCGGTTCCTGCGCTACCACCCCGACCATCCCGACTGGCCCAACCGTGACCGCTTCGTGCTGTCGGTGGGGCACGCGTCAATGCTGCTGTATTCGCTGCTGCACCTGGCGGGCGTGGTGGAGATTGATGCGCACGGCAAGCGCTCCGGCCTGCCGGCGGTGAGCCTGGACGATATCAAGCAGTTCCGCCAGATGAGCTCCAAGACCCCGGGACACCCCGAATACCGCATGACCACCGGCGTGGAAACCACCACCGGCCCGCTGGGCCAAGGCTGCGCCAACAGCGTGGGCATGGCCATGGCCGAGCGCTGGCTGGGCGAACGCTTCAACCGCGACGGCCAGGTGCTGTTCGATTACAACGTCTACACCCTGTGTGGCGACGGCGACATGATGGAAGGCATCAGCAGCGAAGCCGCCTCCATGGCCGGGCACTTGAAGCTGGATAACCTGTGCTGGATCTACGACAACAACACCATCAGCATCGAAGGCCACACCGAGCTGGCGTTCAGTGAGGACGTGATCAAGCGCTTCCAGGCCTATGGCTGGCACACGCTGCACGTCACCGATGCCAATGACTTGCAGGCCCTGAGCACGGCACTGCACACCTTCCAGTCAAACACCGGCGCGCCGACCTTGATCGTGGTCGACAGCGTGATCGGCTACGGCTCGCCCCACAAGCACAACACCGCCTCTGCCCACGGCGAGCCGTTGGGTGAGGAAGAAATCCGCTTGACCAAAGCCGCGTATGGCTGGCCGCAGGATTCCAGCTTCCTGGTGCCCGAGGGCGCGCGCACGGTATTGCGTGATGCGCTGCACGAACGTGCTGAGCCACTGTATGCGCAATGGAACCAGGCCCTGGCCAAGCTTGAGCCGACACTGGCCGATGAGCTGCAGCGCATGCGCGCCGGGGAAATGCCCGAGCAATGGCAGGCGGGGCAGCCCACCTTCGCCACAGACGCCAAAGGCGTCGCCAGCCGTGCTTCCGGTGGCGAGGTGTTGAATGCCTTCGCGCAACACATCCCCTGGCTGCTGGGGGGCTCGGCCGACTTGTCACCGTCCACCAAGACCAACCTCACTTTTGACGGTGCCGGGCGTTTCAGTGCCGACGACTACAGTGGGCGCAACCTGCACTTTGGCATCCGCGAACATGCCATGGGCGCGATTGCCAACGGCATGGCGCTGTCGTACCTGCGGCCCTACACCTCGACGTTCCTGGTGTTCAGCGACTACATGAAGCCGCCGATTCGCCTGGCGGCGATCATGGAGTTGCCGGTGGTGTTCGTGTTTACCCATGACTCGATTGGCGTGGGTGAGGACGGGCCGACGCACCAACCTATCGAACACCTCACGCAGTTGCGCGCTACGCCAGGGTTGCTGACCCTGCGCCCGGGCGACGCGAATGAAACCCTGGAAGTGTGGAAAGTGGCCCTGGCGCAAACCCATCGCCCCAGTTGCGTGGTGCTGTCGCGCCAGGCGCTGCCGACACTGGACCGCACGCGTTACGCGGCTGCCTCCGGCGCAGCCAAGGGCGCGTATGTGTTGGCCAGTGACGACCACCCCACCGTCATCCTGATGGCGACAGGCAGCGAAGTGAGCCTTGCCGTGGCAGCGTACGAGCAGCTGAAAGCCGAAGGCATCGCCGCGCGGGTAGTGTCCATGCCGAGCTGGGAGCTGTTTGAAGACCAGGACCAGGCCTACCGCGACAGCGTGCTGCCCCCTGCGATCAAGGCGCGGGTGGTGGTGGAACAGGCCGGTCCCTTGGGTTGGGACCGTTATGTCGGGCAGACCGGGGCCAAGGTGGTGATGAACAGCTTTGGCGCATCGGCCCCCTTGGCCAAGTTGCAGGAGAAGTTTGGCTTCACCGTCGAGAACGTAGTGAAACAAGCCAAGCAACAGATCAACCTATAAACCTGTAGTGAGCGGGCTTGCCCCGCGCTGCGGTGTGTCAGGGGCCTGGTGTATGTCTGATATACCGCAGCGCGGGGCAAGCCCGCTCACTACAAGGTCAGCTCTCGCGACAGGAAGGGGGCGGTGCGGCTGGTCTTGCTCTTGGCGACTTTCTGCGGTGTGCCGCACGCCACTATTTTCCCACCCAAATCCCCGGCCCCCGGCCCGATGTCGATCACCCAGTCACTCTGCGCCACCACGCGCATTTCATGTTCCACCACGACCACCGTGTGCCCGGCGTCCACCAGGTGATTCAACTGGCTGAGCAAGCGGTCCACGTCCCGTGGGTGCAAGCCGGTGGTCGGTTCGTCCAGCACATACAAGGTGGCGCCGCGTGCATTGCGTTGCAGCTCGGTCGCCAGCTTGATGCGCTGCGCCTCGCCGCCCGACAGCTCGGTGGCCGGCTGCCCCAGGCGCAGGTAACCCAACCCGATGTCCCGCAGCACCTGCAATGAACGCAACACCCCAGGCTGTTCGGCAAACACCTCCACCGCCTGTTCCACCGTCAGCCCCAGCACCTGGGCGATGCTCAGGCCCTGCCATTTGATCGCCAGTGTTTCGGGGTTGTAGCGCGCCCCATGGCAGGTAGGACATGGCGCATACACGCTGGGCATGAACAACAGTTCCACGCTGACAAACCCTTCACCCTCACAGTGGGGGCAACGGCCCTTGGCGACGTTGAACGAGAACTGCCCCGCGTCGTAATGCTGCTTTTTGGCCGCTGGTGTCGCGGCGAACAACTTGCGCACGTTGTCGAACAGCCCGGTGTAGGTCGCCAGGTTGGAGCGCGGCGTGCGGCCGATGGGTTTCTGGTCCACCTGCACCAGGCGACGGATGTGCTCCAGGCCGCTGCCGATATGCCCACCGCTGGCCTGGGGCGCGTCGTCTTCCAGGCTCGGTTCTTCGTCGCTGTCTACCACGCGGCCGAGGCCGGCGCCCACCAGTTCCAGCAGCGCCTGGCTGACCAGGCTGGACTTGCCCGAGCCGGAAATACCGGTGACCGCCGTGAAACAGCCCAACGGGAAGTCGACGTTCAAGCCCTTGAGGTTGTTGCGGGTCACGCCTTCGAGTTTCAACCAGCCGCTCGGCTCACGTCGCGACGGCGTCGAAGGCCGGCGCTCGGCAAACAGATAGTCGCGGGTTTGCGACGCTTCGATGTGCGCCAGCCCTGCAGGCGGGCCGCTGTACAGCACCTGCCCGCCATGCTCGCCGGCGGCCGGGCCGACGTCGATCAGCCAGTCGGCGCGGCGCATGGTTTCCAGGTCATGCTCCACCACAAACAACGAATTGCCGGCCGCCTTCAACCGATCCAGCGCGGTGAACAAGGCCTCGCCATCCGCCGGATGCAAACCCGCCGACGGCTCGTCCAGCACGTAGATCACGCCAAACAATTGCGAACCTAACTGAGTCGCTAAGCGCAAGCGCTGCAATTCGCCGGACGACAAGGTCGGCGTGCTGCGCTCCAGGGACAAATAGCCCAGCCCCAGCTCGGTCAAGGTGCTGACCCGCTCCAGCAGGTCCTGGGCGATGCGCTGGGCTGCCAGGCGTTTTTCCACCGACAGCTTCATGCGGTCCTGCCCCGCCGCCACGGGCCGCAGCAACTCGGCCAACTGGGTCAACGACAATTGCGACAGCTCACCAATATCCACCCCGGCAAACTTCACCGACAGCGCCGCCTGGGTCAGGCGCTTGCCCTGGCATAACGGGCAGGCACTGCCTTGCATGAACTGCGACACGCGCTTTTTCATCAGTGCGCTTTGGGTGTGGGTGAAGGTGTGCAGGATGTAGCGCCGCGCACCGCTGAAGGTGCCCTGGTAGCTCGGTTCCAGCTTGCGCTTCAATGCGTCGCGGGTCTGCGCCGGGGTGAAGCCTGCGTACACCGGCACGGTGGGGGTTTCTTCGGTGAACAAGATCCAGTCGCGCTGCTTTTTCGGCAGGTCGCGCCACGGGATGTCGACGTCATAGCCCAGGGTCACCAGGATGTCGCGCAGGTTCTGGCCCTGCCATGCCAACGGCCAGGACGCCACGGCGCGCTGGCGGATGGTCAGCGAGGGATCGGGCACCATCAGCGCTTCGGTCACTTCGTACACGCGGCCCAGGCCGTGGCATTGCGGGCAGGCGCCCTGGGGCAGGTTCGGCGAAAAGTCTTCGGCATACAGCATCGCCTGCCCCGGCGGGTAGCTGCCGGCACGGGAGTACAGCATGCGGATCAGGCTCGACAAGGTGGTGACGCTGCCCACCGATGAGCGCGCGCTCGGCGTACCGCGCTGTTGCTGCAGGGCCACGGCAGGCGGCAGGCCTTCGATGGAATCGACGTCCGGCACGCCAACCTGGTCGATCAGCCGCCGTGCATACGGCGCCACCGACTCGAAGTAGCGCCGTTGTGCCTCGGCATACACCGTGGAAAACGCCAGGGACGACTTGCCCGACCCCGATACCCCGGTAAACACCACCAGGGCATCCCGGGGAATGTCCACATCGACGTTGCGCAAGTTGTGTTCACGGGCGCCGCGTACGCGGACAAAGCCAGTGGGGTGGGCGGTTATCGGCGGGATGCTGCGCTGTGACGTCATGGGCAACCTTGTCTTGCGGTGAGCACGCTGCGCACCCGTTGCGTCAGGGCTTCGGGGCTGTAGGGCTTGCTCAGCAGATGAATGTCGGGGCTCAGCAGGTGATTGCTGGAGAGAATGTCACGGGTGTGGCCCGAGGTGAACAGCACCGCCACCGGCGGCTGTTGCGCCCGGGCCCAGTCGGCCAGGTCAGTGCTCTTGACGCGACCGGGCATGACCACGTCGGTGAAAATCAGGTCCGGGCGCACGCCGTCTTGCAATGCCTGCATGGCGCGGTCACCGTCTTCGGCGGTGAGCACGGTGTAGCCCGACTGCTCCAGCAACTCGACCACGGTCAAGCGCACGCCTTCATTGTCCTCCACCACCAGGACGGTCTCCTGGCCGCCGCTGTGGAGCGCCAGTTCGCTGTGCATGTCGAGGCTCTCCGGCTCCAGGCTGTGGGGGAAATACATCTGCACCACCGAGCCCTTGCCCTCCTCGCTCCACATCTCCACATGCCCGCCGCTCTGACGCACAAAACCGAACACCATGCTCAGGCCCAGGCCGGTGCCCTGGCCCTCGCGCTTGGTGGTGAAGAAGGGTTCGAAGGCACGCTTGAGCACCGTCTGCGACATGCCCACACCGGTGTCGGTGACCGCCAGGCGCACGTACTCGCCGGGCTTGATGCTTTTGCCCACGCAATCGGCGGGGTTGAGGATAATGTTTTCGCCAGTGATGCGAATCACGCCCTCGCCTTTCATGGCGTCCCGGGCGTTGATCGCCAGGTTGAGCAGCGCATTTTCCAACTGGTTGCGGTCGACATTGATGCACCAGGAGTCCTGGGGCAATTGCACATCGATATGGATGGTTTCCCCCAGCGCCCGCTGCAACAGCTCGCCCAGGCCGGCGTAAATGCGTTGCGGGTTGTACACCGCCGGCGACAACGGTTGGCGACGGGCAAAGGCCAGCAACTGCGACGACAACTTGGCCCCGCGCTCCACCGCTGCAATGGCCGCGCTGACGCGGCGTTGCACCTGGGCGTTGTCCGGTTCGTGCCGGGCCAGCAGGTGCAGGTTGCCGGCAATCACCTGCAGCAGGTTATTGAAGTCATGGGCCACGCCACCGGTGAGGCCGCCAATGGCTTCGAGCTTCTGCGACTGCCGCAACTGGTCTTCGGCCGCCGAACGGGCCTGCACTTCGGCGGCCACGCGTTGCTCCAGGTTATGGGTGAGTTCCTGGCGCAAGCGCTCGGAATGCACGTGCTCGGTGGTTTCCACCACAATCGCCAGCACCCCGGCCGGTTGATGATTGTCGCCGGCGACCGGGCTGTAGTAGAGGTCCAGCCACACCTCTTCGGGCTTGCCGTTGCGCAGCAGCACCAGGTCCTTGTTGTTGAACGACAAGGTGCCACCGGCCAGGCAGGTGTCGACCACATGCCGGTTGAAGTCGGCCACTTCCGGCCAGCCCAGCTCCACCGGCGTGCCCAGCAAATAGGGGTGGCGGCCGCCGGCGAACGTCGAGTAGCTGTCGTTGTAGATCATGTACCCCGCCCGCCCCCACAACATCACCATCGGCACCGGTGATGCCAGCATCATCTGTACGGTGCAGGCCAGGCTGGTGGACCAGTTGTCGATCGGGCCAAGGTCGGTGGCCGACCAATCGAACGCGCGGATCCGCTGGGCCATTTCACCGGCCCAGCCTTCACAGCCGTGGGGGTTGGATAAAAATTGCATCGGTTGGCTCTGTGCGAAAAGAAAACATCGGCAAGGTTTTGAGCACACCAGCGGTAGATCGTTTCAACGCGTATACGTTAGGGGGTAATTACAGCAGAAACCACTGACCTCAGTGAAAATCCCGACTGCGCACATGAATGCCTTCCAGCAGGGGCGACAAGTCGGTAAGGCGCCCGGCGATCAGGTGGCGCACTTCGCCCACCGCTTCCCAGCGTCCGTCCACCTTGAGCAACCGCGAACCCACCAACGCCTGGCGCTGACGCTCGGCCAGGTCACGCCAGACCACCACATTGAGGTTGCCGAATTCGTCTTCCAGGGTCACAAACGTCACACCGCTGGCGGTGCCCGGGCGCTGACGCCCCGTCACCAGCCCCGCCACGCTCACGTTGCGCCCATGCTCCACCGCGAGCAACTCCTGGGAGCTGCGGCAGCGCCGCTTGCGCAACTCGCCACGCAGCAAGGCCAGCGGGTGTGGGCCCAGGGTGGTGCCGACGGTGGCGTAGTCGGCCTGCAGGTCTTCGCCCACCGTGGGCGCGGGCAGCTCGACTACCGCCTCATCGGGGCTCGGCAACCCGGCAAACAGCCCCAGCTGCTTTTGCACCCCGGCCACTTCCCAGCGCGCCGTGTGGCGGTTGCCGGCCAAGGCACGCAAGGCGCCCGAATCGGCCAGCAGCGCCTGGGTGCGCGCATCCAGCCCGGCACGGGCGTCCAGGTCGGCAATATCGCTGAAGGCCCGATGCTGGCGGGCCGCTTCGATACGGCGCCCATCCTCTTCACGAAACCCCGCGATCATGCGCAGCCCCAGGCGAATCGCCGGCTGTTCGCCCTCGATGGGTTCCAGGCTGCAATCCCAATCACTGGCCTGCACATCCACCGGGCGGATCTGCAAACGATGGCGCCGCGCGTCCTGCAGGATCTGGTCCGGGCTGTAGAAACCCATGGGCCAGCTGTTGATCAGCGCACAGGCGAACGCGGCAGGTTCATGGCATTTGAGCCAGCAACTGGCGTAGGTCAGCAAGGCAAAGCTGGCCGCGTGGGACTCGGGGAAACCATAGCTGCCAAAGCCCTTGATCTGTTCGAAGATCTGCGCGGCAAATGCCTCGCTGTAGCCGTTTTTCAGCATGCCGGTGCGCAGGCGTTCCTGATGCGGCTCCAGGCCGCCATGGCGTTTCCAGGCGGCCATGGAGCGGCGCAACTGGTCGGCTTCGCCGGGGCCATAATCGGCCGCGACCATGGCGATCTGCATCACCTGTTCCTGAAACAGCGGAATGCCCAGGGTGCGTTTAAGCACAGCCTCCAGTTGAGGCGATGGGTAGGTCTCCGGCTCTTCCTTGTTCCGCCGGCGCAGGTACGGGTGCACCATGCCGCCCTGGATCGGCCCCGGCCGCACGATCGCCACTTCGATCACCAGGTCGTAAAAGGTCTGCGGCTTGAGCCGGGGCAACATCGACATCTGCGCCCGCGACTCGATCTGGAACACGCCGATGGTGTCGGCCTTGCTGATCATGGCGTAAGTGGCGGGGTCTTCCCTGGGGATCGTCGCCAGGGCCAGGTCACGGTTGCGGTGACGGCGCAGCAAATCGAAGCAACGGCGGATCGCGCTGAGCATGCCCAGGGCGAGGATATCCACCTTGAGCAGGCCGACGGCATCGAGGTCGTCCTTGTCCCACTGGATGATGGTGCGCTCGGCCATGGCGGCGTTTTCCACCGGTACCAGGGTATCCAGGGGGTATTCGGAAATCACGAACCCGCCCGGGTGCTGGGACAGGTGCCGGGGAAAGCCGATCAGTTGTTGGGTGAGCGTGAGCACGCGGCGCAGGATCGGGCTCTCGGGATCGAAGCCGCCTTCACGCAAGCGCGCCAGCGGCGGCGCATCGTCGCTCCAGCGCCCGCAGCAGTCGGCCAGCGCGTTGATCTGGTCGGGCGGCAAGCCCAGGGCCTTGGCCACATCCCGCACCGCGCCGGCCGCGTGATAACTGCTGACCACCGCCGTCAGCGCCGCACGGGTGCGGCCGTAGCGCTGGAACACGTACTGCAGCACTTCTTCGCGGCGGTCATGCTCGAAGTCGACGTCGATATCCGGGGGTTCGTTGCGCTCCCGGGACAGGAAGCGCTCGAACAACATGCTCGTCAGGCCGGGGTGGATCTCGGTGATGCCCAGGGCAAAACACACCGCCGAGTTGGCCGCCGAACCCCGGCCCTGGCACAGGATCGAGCGGCTGCGGGCGAACTGCACGATGTCGTGCACGGTGAGGAAATAACTCTCGTAACCCAGCTCACTGATCAGTTCCAGTTCGTCGTTGATCTGCTTCAGGGTCTTGGCCTCGACACCTTTGGGCCAGCGCGCGGCGATGCCCTGTTCGGTCACGGCGCGCAGCCAGGACTTGGCATCATGGCCGGCAGGCACCAGCTCACGCGGGTAGTGATAGCGCAACTGGCTCAAGTCGAAGCTGCAACGGCGGGCGATGGCCAGGGTTTCGTCGAGCAGGCTTTGCGGGTACAACGCGGCCAGGGCGTCTAGGCTGCGCAAATGCCGCTCGCCGTTGGGGTGCAGGCGCGTGCCGGCTTCGGCCACCGGCACGTGATGACGGATGGCGGTCATGGTGTCTTGCAGGGCTCGGCGACCGCGGGCATGCATGTGCACATCGCCGCAGGCCACCGCGGGGATGTGTAGGCTGGCCGCCAATTGCAGGCGTTGCTCCAGGTGGCGCGCATCGTCCTGGCCACAGTGGAGGTGCACCGCCAGCCACAGACGGTCGGCGAAGGTGCGGCGCAGCCACTGGATCGACGCCTGGGTGTCGCTGTCTTCGGCCACCCACAGCGCCAGCAGGCCGGGCAACGGTTGTTCGAAATCCTCAAACAGCAGGCGGTAACTGCCCTTTTCGGCGCGGCGCCGGGCCAGGGTGATCAAGCGACACAGGTGCTGGTAGCCGGTCAGGTCTTGCACCAGCAGCACCAGTTTCGGGCCATGCTCGATGCGCACTTCACTGCCGATGATCAGCGGCAGCTCCACCGCTTTCGCCGCCTGCCAAGCCCGGACGATACCCGACAGCGTGCATTCATCGGTGATCGCCAGCGCGCTGTAGCCCTGGCGCTTGGCGCGCTCGAACAGCTCCAGCGCACTGGAGGCGCCGCGTTGGAAGCTGAAGTTGGACAGGCAATGCAGCTCGGCGTAATTCATGGGCGCGGTGCCTGGGTGAACGCGGCGTGCTTGAGTTTTTCGCCGGCAAGCCGGCTCCTACAGGGAGGGGTGTCAACGGTGGCTGCCATGGTGTGTGGGGGTTTCATGCAAACCAGCCTTGCAGCCACAGCCCGTCGTTTTGCCCCACGGTGCGGAAGGCCCAGCCTTGCTGGCCGGCGCGAGTCTGGATCAGGTAGTAGTCGCGGCGGATGTCGGCGCCATCCCACCAGCCGGATTCAATGCGCTCCGGGCCCATGAGGATCTGCACTCCGTGCTCGGCCAATAACGTGGGCTCATTCAACAACCAGCCAGGGCGTTGCACCTTGTTCAGGCCTTGGCACACGCGCGGATCGGTCGCCGCTTGCCAGGCGCATTCGGGGCGGTGGTCGGCGTGAAAGCGCAGGCCCTGCACCGCCTCGTCCCCCAGGCGTGCGCGCAGGCGTTCGCGCAATTGCTCCCAGGGCAAGGTCTGTTGCGGGCGGTCATCGAACAGGTCCTGGCGTTGCGGGACGAAGGTCGGCAGGTCCTGGGCCACCAGGCGAAAGCCGCGCACCGGCGAGGTGACTTGCACCTGCTCCAGGCGCCCCCGGGCCAGTTCGAACAGCATCGCCGGCTCACGCTCGGCGCTGAGCAGGCCCACCTTGATCACGCTGTCGGGCGCCTGGGCGTGTTCCAGGTGCAGGTCAAAACGCTGCACACCACTGTCGCGGCCACACAGGAAGGCCGACAGGTCAGCGGTCAAACGGCGCAACGGAAACAGCAAGGCCTGGTGGGATTGCACGTCGAAATTCAGCTCGATGCGCACATCGAAACGGTCCGGCGGCTGGTAGAACGCCAGCGCCAACGGGCGCTGCCCGGCCAAGGCATCGAGATGCTTGAGCAAACTCGCGTCGAAACGCCGCGCCAAGGTGTGCCGGGGCAACGCCTGCACCTGGGCCAGGGTGCGCAGGCCCATGCGTGACAACGCGGTGGCGGCCTGCGGGTCAAGGCCAGCACGGTCGATGGGCAGCGGCGCCAGGGCTTGCATCAAGGCGTCGTCCTGAACTGCCAGGCCATCATCAATATTCGCCAACACCCGGGCCGCCGCCGGGTTGGGCGCGGCCACGATGCGATGGCGAAACCCCAGCTCGCTCAACTCCTTGCGCAACCGCGTCTCGAAGGCCGGCCAGGGCCCGAACAGCCCCAGGCTCGATTCGATCTCGAACAGCAGCGCCCGTGGGTAATACACACTGACCTGAGAGCTGAACCGATAGGCCCAGGCGGCCAAAAACTGCTGCCAGCGCTCGATTTCGGCGGGGTCGTATTCGGCACAGGCAAAGGTCTTGGCCAAGGCATGGGCGGCGGTCAGGGATTGGCCGGGGCGCAAGCCCAAGGCACGGGCAGCGTCATTGACGGTTTGCAGCACACGCCGCTGCGGCGTACCGGCCAGCAAGGCCAGGGGCTGGCCCGGCTCGGGATGCCCACGCTGCACCCCGTCCAGCGCCAATTGCGGGAAGACAATACACACCCAGCGCATGGCAACCTCAGTGCCCCGCCAGCGCAATCGGCGCCGGGTGGGCCAGGCCGCCCCGGCACTTGAGCACCCGCACCTGCGCGGGCCTGGCCTCCACCGCCAGGCGCAACGCAGCAGGCGATGCATTGATTGCCTCGCTCAAGGCGCGCCAGGCAAATGCCAGGGTCTGCCCGGTTTCCGCCGCCACCTGCAAGCGCCGCAACGCCCGGTCATCGGCCTTGCGCGGCCAGCACAACACCGCGCCGCAACTGCCGGAACGCAGGCACTGTTCAACGGCCCACAGGGCATCGCGTTCCTCGGCCTGGATCACCGAGAGTTGGCGCAGGTCCACCCCGGCGTTCTGCCAGGCATGGGGGTACGGCGTATAGGGCGGCGCCACCAGTACGATGCGCTCCCCTGCCGCAGATAAACGCGCCAGGGTCGGCAACACCAGTTGCAACTCGCCCACGCCCTCCTTCGCCATGAGGATTTCGCTCAGCGCCGACTCCGGCCAGCCCCCCGTGGGCAGCACCGCATCCAGCGCCGCCAGCCCCGTGGGGTGCACGCTGACGGGAGGTGCGGCGGGCCGGCCCTTCCAGACTCGCCCGCCATTGAACAGCGAGTCCAGGGCAACCACGGCGCCCATCAGCCTTGCCTCACCAGGCCGCAGAACACCCCTTCGATGGCCAGGTCCTGGTCAGGCCCAACCACGATGGGTTGGTACGCGGGGTTGCGGGGCAGCAGGCGCACGTGCTCGCCGTGGCGCTCGAAACGCTTGATGGTGACTTCGCCGTCCAGGCGCGCGACCACGATCTGCCCGTTCAAGGCTTCGGCGCTGCGGCGCACGCCTACGAGGTCACCGTCGAGGATGCCGTCTTCGATCATCGAATCGCCTTGGACGCGCAGCAGGTAGTCGGGGGTTTTCGCGAAAGTGGCGGGGTCTAGTTGCAGGCGGCTGTGCACTTCGGCGTCGGCGCCGATGGGCAGGCCGGCGGCGACGCGGCCGAGGACGGGGATGTCCAGCCATTCGGGGCGTGTGGGTTGGTTGAGCAGGCGGATACCACGCGCCTGGTTGGGGTTGACCTCGATGAAGCCGGCTTCGGTCAGGGCCACCACGTGCTTGCGTGCGACGCTGCGGGAGGCGAAGCCGAACGCCTCGGCGATCTCGGCGAGGCTGGGGGGTTGGCCTTGTTGCGCGATGCGGTCGCGGATGAAGGTCAGGATGGCGGTGCGGCGGGGGGTCAGGGTTGTCATGGAGTACATTTGTACTCCTGTGGGAAGTTTCTGACAATGGCCGTCAGTCGGGGTGGGTTTTTTGGGATCGTGGGGATTGAGTACATATCCGTTGTTTGGGTAACGGCTGCCTACGGTTCCGCCCTTACGGCGGGTCACTTTTGAAAAGAGCCCAAAAGTAACCAAAAGGCTCTTGCCCCAACACTCGGCACCTCGCTCACGCTCGGTGTGCCCGTAATCCGACAGTGATTTGGGGGGCCGCCGCCACGCGCCATCCATGGCGCGGGGCGGCTAAGCCGGCGTCCTGCCGGCTTACCCCCCAAATCCCTGCCGAATTCCGGCCAGCGTGTTTGACGGGGCGCTTAAGATCAAAATCAAGATCAAAAGCAAAAGCACAGCGGCCTGACAGCCGGCTTGAGTGGTGTAAAGCAAAGGCAAAGGCCAACGCGCTCCACTGTAGGAGCCGGCTTGCCGGCGATGCTATTCAACGATGATGCAAAATAAACAGAATGAACGCTGCGCCCCACTGTGGGAGCTGGCTTGCGTGCGATGGCATCGATTGGGTGTGCCTGATGTACCGAGGTGTTTGCATCGCAGGCAAGCCAGCTCCCACAGTTGACCCGGGCCGACAGTTAGATACCGGTCGGCTACCAGGCCGCCGCGTCTGCTTTTGATCTTGATTTTGATCTTAGGCGCCCCGTTAAACACGCTGGCCGAACGCAGGCTTGAATCCGTGGGTAACCCGGCAGGACGCCGGGTTAGCCGCCCCGCGCCATGGATGGCGCGTGGCGGCGGCCCACGGATTTAAGCCGGAGTGAGGGCATGCCGAGCCTAGGCGAGGCACCGAGTGTTGGGGCGAAGGCCTTTTGCTTACTTTTGGGCCTTTCCAAAAGTGAGCCGCTGTAAGAGCGGAACCATAAGTAGCCGTTACCTAAATAACGGATATGTACTCAGTCAAACACAGCGCGCCCGCATAAAATCCCCCCACCGCCGCACCAAGTAGTTGTGCTCATCCATCACCGAATTCCACACCGCAATATGCCCCATGCGCTGCTCATAAGACCCCCCATCACGCACGTCGCCCATGTCGATCAACGGCAAACCATCGCTACCCAGCAGTTCCTCCCGTGCAGGCAATCCGGCATACCAGTAATCCCACTCGGCACTGCTAAGGTGATCACGGCTGCGCGCCGGGTTACCGATGTAATACCCCTGGCGCGCCATCACCGCTCCAGGCCAACCCGACAACCACCAATTGAGGTAGGCATACGCCGCATCCAGCACCGGCCCTTGAGCATGGCGTGACAACGACAACCCGCCGAACCACGCGCGATAACCTTCACGCGGCACCGCCAGGCGGTATTTCACCCCTGCGCGATGCAGGCACATCAAGGTCGGCGACCACAGGCTCTGGATATCGATAGTCGGGCTGAGCATCAATTGCGCCGCCTCTTCATCATCCGACCAGAACGCCGCAAAGTGCCCTTCCCTCTGCTTGCGCACCAGAATGTCGGCGAGCACGTCGATCTCTTCGATGCTCATATTGCCGATGTCCTTGAACTGCGCCAGCCCCGCGCCCTGCACCGCCAGCGCGGCGTCCAGGGCACCGATGGCGGCGTCGCTTTGCAATGCGGTGCGGGCGCTCCAGGCCGGGTCCAGCAACCACCCCCAACTTTCGTTGCCGTGGCAAAACCCGTCGGGCAAGCGCTCGGGGCGGTAGGCAAAACTGTCGGCGTTGTGGGTCAGGGGCAGCATGCTGATGCGCTCGGTCACGGTGCTGCCGAGGCTGCCGTCATGCTGCACGAACAGGCGCTCGCTCGGTACGCTGCCACTGCCCAGGCGATCATCGGCCGACAGGCGCCCGCGCTTGGGCAGGTCGTTGATTTCATGCCACAGCGCGATACGCCGCGTGTCGATCGGCTGGATCGCCCGCGCCGGCCACACGAAGTCGACGTTGTGAAACCACTGGTCGTAGAGGTCGTAGCTGTCGGGCTGCATCACCGCGATGCGCTGGGCCTGCTCTACATCGTGCACCTGATACACCAGGCGAATGCCCAGGTCTTGCTCGGCCCGCACGCGCAGGCATTCGAGCAGGGTCACTGAGGTGCCGAGGACGCGTAAGGTGATCATGCTGCAAACCGCCGCGAGAACACATCGAAGGAGCGGCGCAACAGCGCCGGGTCCAGGCCGCGCAGGACAAACACCAGGCGTGACTGGCGGTCGCTGCCCGGCCACGCAGGCAGGTGGACCGGGGCATGCAGACAGTGCTGCACGCCATGAATGACGATGGGGGCCGAGCTTGCGTTCACGTTGAGCAGTCCTTTGACGCGAAGGATTCGTTCGCCATGGCATCTTAACAGCATCGACAGCCACACCCCGAAACCGACCCAGTCCAGTGGCTGATCGAAGCTCAGGCAGCACACTTGGGCAGCGCCGTGGGTGGCGACAGTGGGCTGATGCAGTTGCCAGCGGCCAACCTCGACGGCCGGCTCGGCGCTGCGCAACCCTTCACCGAGCAGCAGTTGATCGCCGCTGTGGATAGCGTGGGTATCGAGGATCGGCGTACCCGCGTTGAGCGCCTGCAAATGCGCACGCAGCGGCGCGCAATCGCCGGCCAAGTCGGTCTTGCTCAGCAACAGGCGGTCGGCGGCCGCAACCTGGGCCAGCCACTCCGGGTGCAGGCGCTCTTGCAAGGTCGCGTGGCTGGCGTCGACCAGGGTAATCACCAGGCCGATGTGGAAACGCCCGCGCAATTGCACGTCGTTGTTCAAGGTGGCAAGGATCGGCGCCGGGTCGGCCAGGCCGGTGGTCTCCAGGATCACCCGCTTGAACGCCGGGATCTCACCGCGCTCACGGCGCTGCAACAGGCCGAGCAGTGCGTCTTTCAACTCGCCACGGATCGAACAGCACACGCAGCCGCTGGGCAGCAGCACGGTGTCGGGCGCCACCTCTTCCACCAGCAAGTGGTCGATACCGACGTCGCCGAATTCGTTGATCAGCAGCGCGGTGTCGCCCAGGCTCTCGCCTTGCAGCAGGCGCTTGAGCAAGGTGGTCTTGCCGCTGCCGAGGAAACCGGTGATGACATTCAGAGCCATGCTCATCAATGTTTTCCTTTGTGGCGAGGGAGCTTGCTCCCGCTGGGCTGCGAAGCGGCCCCAAAAGCTTGGGAGCGCTGCGCACTCCAGCGGGAGCAAGCTCCCTCGCCACAGGGGTTGGGTTTAGTGTTCAAGATGGTTGAGCAACTTAGGGTCGAGCGGGTCCAACGGACGGCCGAGCATGTTTTCGGCGGCCTGCCACAGTGGGTCCAGGCCACTCGCCAGTTCTTGCTTACCGGTAGCGCCCAACAACAGGTAGGACGCGCCCTGGAAGTCTTCGACCTTGAGCCGGAACACCGCCAACACCTGGTTGATCGCCGCGATCCGGCGCAGGCGCTCGCGGCGCCTTGGCACTTCATCGCCCAGGGGGTCGCTCCAGTGCAGGTCTTCGCCAAGCAATCCGCAGAGTCCGCACATGGCTACACCTCGTTCATGGCATGACATCGCCGGAGTTCGGGCCCAGGGTCTGGCCGACGAACAAATTACCGCCCGGTTCGCTGGCGAGCAGCACGGCGGCGGGCGCCACTTCATCAGCCAGACCGAAGCGGCCCAGGGGCAGTTCCTTGGCCTTGGCGCGTTTCCAGTCGTCGCTGATCCCACCCACCAGCGGCGTTTCAATCGGGCCAGGGGCGATGGCATTGACCAGCACGTTGTCCTTGGCCACTTCCAAGGCGAGGGATTTGGTAAAGCCGATCACGCCAGCCTTGGCCGCCGCGTAGTGGGTAAGCTCGGCACCGCCCTTGATACCCAGTTGCGACGCCACGTTGATGATGCGCCCCCAACGCTGCGCCAGCATGTGCGGCAAGGCGCGCTGGCTGGCGACGAACACGCTGGTGAGGTCGACGCGCAGCATGTCGTTCCACATCTCGATGGTCAGGTCGACACAGCGCGCCTGGGTGAGCATGCCGGCGTTGTTGACCAGAATGTCGATGCCACCGAAGTGTTCGACGCAACGGTCCACACCTGCCTGGGCGCCTTCGACGGTGCCGACGTCCGCCAGGCACTCGACCACCTCGGCGCCGAGGTTGCGGCAGGTGATCGCCGTTTCGGCGAGGCTCGCGGCGTTGCGGTCGGCCAGCAGCAGGCGCGCGCCTTCGGCGGCGTAGGCACGGGCGATGGCGGCACCGATGCCGCTGCCGGCGCCGGTGATGACGGCGCGGCGGTTAATCAGTTGGTTCATACAAAAAACTCCTCAGACAAAACACCGATCCATTGTGGGAGCTGGCTTGCCTGCGATAGCGGTGGGTCAGCAGCACATGTATTCACTGAACCACCGCCATCGCAGGCAAGCCAGCTCCCACATTTGGATCTATGTACATCCGTTAGTCCGGCCAGCGCACGGTAAGGCCGCCGTCGATGATGATGCTTTGGCCCGTGAGGTAGCTCGACGCTTCACTGGTCAAGAACTGCACCAGCGAGGCCACCTCATCCGCCCGCCCGACACGGCCCAGCGGAATGGCTCGCGCCGCCTTGGCCAAGCCTTCCGGTCCCAGTGAGTTCTTCGCATCCAGCGACTGCGGCGTCTCGATCAACCCGGGGATCACCGCATTGCAGCGAATCCCCAGCGGCGCCAGTTCCACCGCCAGCGAACGACACAACCCCGGCACACCGGCTTTGGCCGCCGCGTAGTGGCTGTGCTCCTGCCAGCCATACACGCCACCGGCAATCGACGAGATCGCCACCAGCGCGCCGCCTTCACGCATATGCCGTGTCGCCGCGCGGAAGGTGCGCATCACCCCCGTAAGGTCGACATTGAGCATCTCGTCCCACAGCGCATCGGTCATCTCCAGCAACGGTGCGCGGCGCAACAGGCCGGCGTTGGCCACCGCGTAATCCAGCCGGCCAAAGTGCTGCACGGCCTGCTCGGCCAGCGCATTCACCGAGGCGCTGTCGCCCACGTCCAGGGGCAGCATGAGGCACTCGCCGCCCGCCCCTTCCACCAAGCCCACGGTGGTGTGCGGGTCGTGAGGATCGGCCGGGTAATACCCGCCGACCACCGCCACGCCCTTTTGCGCATAGGCCACGGCGAGGGCTTGGCCGATGCCGCTGGCGGCGCCGGTAATCAAGGCAACTTTACGGCTCATCATTCACTCCTTACTGAACGGTTTCCGGACGCACATGGCGGGCGGCAAACATCAAGGCGCCGGACAAGAAGCACGGCAGTGCACCGAACCACAGCGCGGCGGTCTGCCAGTCGCTGCCGGCCGACAGCACCTGGGTGGCGCCAAAGCCTGCGACCACCGCACCGATCGGGCCCATGGCATGGATGATCGCGCCCCCGGTGGCGCGGATGCTGGTGGGGAAACTTTCACTGATGAAGAACAACGCCGCCGAGTACGGGCCGATCAGGAAGAACAGGCCCAGGCTGTACAGCCCAACCACCATCGCCATGTTGCTGGGGCCGAACAGCATGCCGGCGAACGACAGCCCGCCGAGCATCCAGCCCAGGCCGATCACGTTGCGACGGCCGATCTTGTCGCCCATCCAGCCGTGGCTGAGATAACCGCAGTACCCGACCAGGTTGGACAGCACGAGGATGATCAGCGAGTTCTCGAACGAGATGTGGTGCACGCTGACGATCACCGACGTGCCCAACACGCTGAACACCTGGATCGCTGCCCAGTTGAGCAGCAGCGCTGCGCCGATCACCAACGTGGCGCGACGGGCCGGGCCACGGAACGCCGCCTTGAGACCGGCCTTGCTGTGTTCGTCGTAGTCGACGCCGTAGGTCACGGCGACGTTTTGCGCTTCTTTCACCGCGCCGCTTTTACGCAGCTCGCTGATGCGCTGGTGGATCTGGAACTGCGGACTCTCCTTGAGCTTGCGCGCCATGATCGCAATCACGATGGCCGGGATTGCGGCGAAGATGAAGCAGCCTTGCCAACCGATGATCGGCAGCAACAGCGCAGTCAAGCCGGCAGCGATCAACGCGCCCACCGGCCAGCCGCCCTGCACCAGGCTGTAGATGAAGCCACGGCGCTTGGTCAGGCGCGGGTCTTCCGAGGCGCCGTACAGCTCACTCAGATACGTGGCGTTGACGGTTTCCTCGGCATAACCCAGGCCACCCAACGAACGGATCAGAATCAGCGGTGATTTGCCCCACGCGCCGCCGATTGCCGTCAACGCCGAGCACAGCGCAGAACCGGCCACGGTGAAGATGATGCCTTTGCGCCGACCCAGCTTGTCGACGACCGGGCCAATGGCAAAGGCGACCACCGCCGTGCCCACGGCGACCCAGGTTGCAATTTCAGCCTGCTCTACTTCACCCCAGCCAAAGTGGCGGCCGATCTCCGGCAGCAGGGTGCCAAACAGGATGAAGTCATACACCGCAAACACCCAGGCGAAGAACGCGATCCAGGTGGCGAAGCGCACTTCCTGGGACGTCAGTTGCCGGGGTTTCCAGCCGGTCAGGTCAAGCTTGTTGTAGATGGACATGGGTTGCGCCTCAGGGGTGGAAGCATGGGGGTCAGGTACGGGGTTGGCGGCGGATAAAATCGTCGGCGATTTCGTCGAAGGTGACGAAGCGCACGCCGGCATGGCTCTGGATATGCTCGATCAGACGCTCAAGCATCAGCAGCACTTGCGGGCGGCCGGACACGTCCGGGTGAATGGTCATGGTGAACACCGCGTGTTCGTGTTCGCGGTAGACCCAGTCGAACTGGTCGCGCCACATTTCTTCGAGGTGGCGCGGGTTGACGAAGCCGTGGCTGTTGGGGGCTTTCTTGATGAACATCATCGGCGGCAGGTCGTCGAGGTACCAGTTGGCCGGGATCTCCACCAGGTCGGTTTCTTCGCCGCGCACCAGGGGTTTCATCCAGGTGTCGGGGTGTTGGCTGTAGTCGATCTTGGTCCAGCTGTCGCCCTTGCGCACGTAGTAGGGATGAAAGTCGTTGTGCATCAGGCTGTGGTCGTACTTGATGCCTTTTTTCAGCAGCAGCTCGTTGGTGACCTTGCTGAACTCCCACCATGGCGCGACGTAACCAGTGGGGCGTTTGCCAGTGACCTGGGTGATCAGCTCGATGGATTTATCCAGGACGATTTCTTCCTGCTCGGCCGTCATGGCGATGGGGTTTTCGTGGCTGTAGCCGTGCACGCCGATTTCGTGGCCGGCGTCGGCCACGGCTTTCATCTGCTCGGGGAAGGTTTCCATCGAGTGGCCAGGAATAAACCAGGTGGTGCGCAGGCCGTAGCGCTCGAACAATTTGAGCAGGCGCGGCGCGCCGACTTCACCGGCGAACAGGCCGCGGGAGATGTCGTCCGGCGAGTCTTCGCCGCCGTAGGAACCGAGCCAGCCGGCGACGGCGTCAACGTCGACGCCGAATGCACAGAGAATGTCTTTAGCCATGGTGTGTCTCCTTAAACGTTGAGTACGGATTCGACGGACAACGCCGCGCGCAACAGGCGAGCGTCCTCCCCCGTCGGGGCACTGAGCAGCAGCCCGGTGGGCAGGCCCCCGGCATCGCGGCCGCTGGGCAAGGTCACGCCTGGCATGTCGAGCAAACTGCCCGGCATGGTCAGGCGCAGGGTGGCGAGGTTGGTGGTGACGAAGAGGTCATCGTCGGCTTCCAGCGGTGCCAGCGGCGGCGCCACGTGGGCGACGGTCGGGGTGATGAGCACGGCGCCGTCGAGGTCATCGACCAGTTGTTGCTGCAGGCGCTGGCGTGCGTCCATCAGGTGCAGCAGTTGGCTGGCGGGCAACGCACGCGCGGCTTCGAGGCGACGGCGCACGCGAGGGTCGAGCTGTTCGGCATCGGCGCTGTCGAGCAAGGCTTCATGCAGGGCGAAGGCTTCGAAGGAGCCGAGCCAACCCTGGCTTTTGATCAGCGCCAGGGTGGCCTGGAACGTGGCCGATGGGCGCACCTCTACCAGGGCGCCGTGGGCTCGCAATCGGTCAACCGCGCGCAGCAGGTTGTTGCGCACGGCCGGCTCGATGTCTTCCAGGGCGCCTTGTTCAAGCACAAAACGCTGGCCCTTGAGGCTGCGCGCGCTGTGGGTGTGGGCACGGCCGTGAAGCAGGTCATCGATGGCCAAGGCATCGCGCACGCTGCGGGTCAGCGGGCCGAGGCTGTCGAGGGTGTGGGCCAGGGGAAACACACCGTCGCGGCTGTAGCGTCGACTGCTGCTGCGGTACCCCACCAGGCCATTGAGCGCGGCGGGAATACGGATTGAGCCTGCCGTGTCGGTGCCCATGGCGATGGGCACGATCCCGGCGGCCACGGCAACGGCCGACCCGGAGGAAGAGCCACCGGGAATACGCGGTTGGTCGCTCCCGTGGGGATTGTGCGGCGTGCCGAAATGCGGGTTCAGGCCCAGGCCGGAATACGCCAGTTCGCTGAGGTTGGTCTTGCCCACGCTGACCATCCCGGCGCGGCACAACAGGCCTACCGTGGGCGCATCCAGCAAAGCCTGGGGCGCATGACGACGGTAGGCGGCGCCGGCCGTGGTGATGCTGCCGGCCATGTCGAACAAATCCTTCCAGGCCAGCGGCACACCGTCGAACACACTCAATGGTTGCCCGGCTCGCCAGCGGGCGGCGGCGGCTTCGGCTTCACGGCGGGCGCGCTCGGCGGTCAGGGAAATAAATACGCCTGGGCAGCGACTCGCTTGATCGAGCGCCTGTTCGAGGGCCTGCACCGGGTCGCTGCGACCGCTGGCAAAAGCCTCGGCCATGGAAGTGGCGTCTGACATCAAGATGACCCTCACAAAACGTACATATTAATAAAATGTACATTTTACAAAGGCAGCTTTCGTGCCAGTCTCTGCCGAACAGATTTTGCGCTGCTCAGGTTTTGGGCCTTGAGCTACGGGATAGATGGTTTCAAGCCAGGCAAAAAAATCTTGCCGGAGCATCGCAAAGCGCCTTCAATGAAATAATGTATCTTTTATAAATAAGTACATTTTGGTGCAGAAAAGTAACAACCCCATCGGCAAGGCCCCAAATAAGTGCCACTGACGTGGCGCAGAGTGACAGGCACGACTTATGAGAGAATCCCCGGCCACCGTCCTACATGCCTCAGAGAAACCGATGAAAGCAGTGTCCACCTCGGCCTCCCGTTACGCGATGATTCACCAGGTTCTGCGTGATGCGATCGTCAATGGCACTGCCCGCCACGGCCTGGTGTTGCTCGAAGCGCCGCTGGCCGAGCTGTTCGGCACCAGCCGCGTGCCGGTGCGTAGGGCCCTGGATTTGCTGCATGACGAAGGCCTGATCTGCCGCTTCAATGGCCGGGGTTACCTGATCAACCCAGAAGGCTTGGCGATGGAGCCGCTGCGCCTGCCATTGAGCCATGCCCACCTGGGCCTGGATGGCGAGCAGGACTTGGTGGACACTCGGCCACTGGGCGAGCGCATCGTCGAGGAGATCGGCGCGGCGCTGTCCACCTGCATCGCTTTCGGCCATTACCGCCTGGATGAACAAGCCGCCGCCGACCACTACGGGGTCAGCCGCGCGGTGGTGCGTGAGGCATTGATGCGCTTGCGCGACCGTGGCCTGGTGGAAAAAGAGCCCTACTCCCAATGGCTGGCCGGGCCGTTGACCGCACGGGAAGTCACCGAAGACTACGAACTGCGCGCCTGCCTGGAACCCGAAGCGTTACGCCAGAGCGCGCCCAACCTGGACCGCGAGTTGCTCGAAGCCATGTTGCAACGCGTGCGGGATGCCCAGGACAGCCCCCACTGCAGCCTGGAAGCCATCGAGCAGATCGAAGAAGACCTGCACCAACGCTGCCTGGCCGGCTTGCAAAACCGCAAGATTGCCGCGCTGATCCGCCAGGGCCAGAGCCCGATGATCATCAGCCGGATTTTCTACCGTTTGCTGGGAATCGGTGCCGATCCTGCCATGTTGGCCGAACATCGCTTGATTCTGGAGTTGCTGCTGCATGGGGCGTTTGATGCGGCAGCGTTGAACCTGCGCGAGCATTTGCAGCGGGCCAGGCAGCGGATGTTGCAGCGGTTGAAGGTGTTGTCGGTATTGCCCGAACAGCCGCTGCCCAGCTACCTGCACAAAATCAGCTGACTCAACGCTATTCACCTGTAGGAGCCGGCTTGCCGGCGATCGCGGTGGGTCAGACACCTTTGCACCAGCAGGTGTGGCGCCATCGCCGGCAAGCCGGCTCCTACAGTCAATATCATGCAATTTGTTGCTAACTGCTCAACGCCATTGAAACCACCGCTGCGCCGCCCCATCTAACCTCCATACTTCCTTATGCAGGTGCCCCATGAGCGACCAGCAAGCCTTCCCTGATTACGACCTGAACGACTACGCCGACCCCGAAAACGCTGAAACCCCTTCGTCGAACACCGGCCTGGCGCTGCCTGGGCAGAACCTGCCCGACAAGGTCTACATCATCCCGATCCACAATCGCCCGTTCTTCCCGGCCCAAGTGCTGCCGGTGATCGTCAATGAAGAACCCTGGGCCGAAACCCTGGAGCTGGTGAGCAAGTCCGACCACCACTCCCTGGCCCTGTTCTTCATGGAGACGCCGCCAGAAGACCCGCGCCATTTCGACACCTCCGCCCTGCCGCTGTACGGCACGCTGGTGAAGGTGCATCACGCCAGCCGCGAGAACGGCAAGCTGCAATTCGTCGCCCAGGGCCTGACCCGGGTGCGCATCAAGACCTGGCTCAAGCACCACCGCCCGCCGTACCTGGTGGAAGTCGAATACCCGCACCAGCCCTCCGAGCCGACCGATGAGGTCAAGGCCTACGGCATGGCGCTGATCAATGCGATCAAGGAACTGCTGCCCCTCAACCCGCTGTACAGCGAAGAGTTGAAGAACTACCTCAACCGCTTCAGCCCCAACGACCCGTCGCCACTCACCGATTTCGCCGCCGCGCTGACCTCGGCCACCGGTAACGAGTTGCAGGAAGTACTGGACTGCGTGCCCATGCTCAAGCGCATGGAAAAAGTGCTGCCGATGCTGCGCAAGGAGGTTGAAGTTGCGCGCCTGCAAAAGGAAATCTCCGCCGAGGTGAACCGCAAGATCGGCGAGCATCAGCGCGAATTCTTCCTCAAGGAACAGCTCAAGGTGATCCAGCAGGAGCTGGGCCTGACCAAGGACGACCGCAGCGCGGACGTCGAGCAGTTCGAGCAGCGCCTGGTGGGCAAAGTGCTGCCGACCCAGGCGCAAAAGCGCATCAGCGAAGAGATGAACAAGCTGTCGATCCTGGAAACGGGCTCGCCGGAATATGCCGTGACGCGCAACTACCTGGACTGGGCCACCTCGGTGCCGTGGGGCGTGTATGGCGAGGACAAGCTCGACCTGAAACACGCGCGCAAGGTGCTGGATAAACACCACGCGGGCCTGGACGACATCAAGAGCCGCATCCTCGAATTCCTGGCGGTGGGTGCCTACAAAGGTGAGGTCGCCGGTTCCATCGTGCTGCTGGTCGGCCCGCCCGGCGTGGGCAAGACCAGCGTCGGCAAATCCATCGCCGAGTCCCTGGGGCGGCCGTTCTATCGCTTCAGTGTCGGCGGCATGCGCGACGAAGCCGAGATCAAGGGCCATCGCCGCACCTACATCGGCGCCCTGCCGGGCAAGCTGGTGCAGGCGCTGAAAGATGTGGAGGTGATGAACCCGGTGATCATGCTCGACGAGATCGACAAGATGGGCCAGAGCTTCCAGGGCGACCCGGCGTCGGCGCTGCTGGAAACCCTGGACCCGGAGCAGAACGTCGAATTCCTCGACCACTACCTGGACCTGCGCCTGGACCTGTCCAAGGTGCTGTTCGTGTGCACCGCCAACACCCTGGACTCCATTCCCGGGCCGTTGCTGGACCGTATGGAAGTGATTCGCCTGTCGGGCTATATCACCGAAGAAAAAGTCGCCATCGCCAAGCGCCACCTGTGGCCAAAGCAGCTGGAAAAAGCCGGTGTGGCGAAAAACAGCCTGACCATCAGCGACGGCGCCCTGCGTGCATTGATCGACGGCTATGCGCGGGAAGCCGGGGTGCGACAGCTGGAGAAACAGCTGGGCAAGCTGGTGCGCAAGGCGGTGGTCAAACTGCTGGATGAGCCGGACTCGGTGATCAAGATCGGCAACAAGGACCTGGAAAGCTCACTGGGCATGCCGGTGTTCCGCAACGAGCAGGTCTTGTCTGGCACCGGCGTCATCACCGGGCTGGCCTGGACCAGCATGGGCGGCGCCACCCTGCCGATCGAGGCCACGCGCATTCACACGCTCAACCGGGGCTTCAAGCTCACCGGGCAATTGGGTGAAGTGATGAAGGAGTCCGCCGAAATTGCCTACAGCTACATCAGCTCGAACCTGAAGTCGTTCGGCGGTGATCCGAAGTTCTTCGACGAAGCCTTTGTGCACCTGCACGTGCCGGAAGGTGCCACGCCTAAAGACGGCCCAAGCGCGGGCGTGACCATGGCCAGTGCGTTGCTGTCGCTGGCACGTAACCAGCCGCCGAAGAAAGGCGTGGCCATGACCG
Source organism: Pseudomonas sp. TE24901 (assembly GCF_054058375.1). Lineage (NCBI taxonomy): Bacteria > Pseudomonadati > Pseudomonadota > Gammaproteobacteria > Pseudomonadales > Pseudomonadaceae > Pseudomonas > Pseudomonas sp. TE24901. Next base: position 412,914 of record NZ_JBSSAF010000002.1, on the reverse strand, counting down.
GTGAGCTGACGTTGACCGGGCATGTACTGCCGATTGGCGGGGTACGTGAGAAGGTGATTGCGGCGCGGCGCCAGAAGATTCATGAGCTGATCTTGCCGGAGCCGAACCGTGGCAGTTTTGAAGAGTTGCCGGAGTACTTGAAGGAAGGCATGACGGTGCATTTTGCCAAGCGCTTTGCGGATGTGGCGAAGGTGCTGTTCTGATAACGCTCTAGTGCCTGATCTGGCCTCTTCGCGAGCAAGCCCGCTCCCACAGTTGACCGCGTCCATCTTTGGAATACGGTCGAATGTGGGAGCGGGCTTGCTCGCGAAAGCGCCAGCCCATTCAACACAAATCTCCCTCTTGTCACACCTTGTCTCATCTTCGGTTATGCTCGCCGTTCGTCGTGAATGAACGGAGCCCCCATGACCGCTGCCCGCCTGCTTCTCCCCCTGAGCCTTGCCCTGCTGGCTGCGTGCGCCAGTGCGCCGAAACAGAACGTCACCGTGGAAGACCAGAGCGCCTGCCCGCTCCAGCTCAAAAACGGGCAAAACTTGATCCTCACCCTGCCCAGCAACCCCACCACCGGCTACCGCTGGGCCATCCAGGATTCCGCCGGGGGCGTACTGCGCGCCTTGAGCCCCGAGGTCTACAGCAGCTCGGAGTCCGGCGTCGTCGGCGGTGGCGGCCAGTCCACCTGGCGCTTCCAGGCGTTTGCCACCGGCCAGGGCCGTTTACGCCTGACCTCCCAACAACCTTGGGAACCGGAAGCCGAACCTGCCGAATCCTTCGACTGCGCCATCACGGTGAACTGATATGCCTTGGCTGATTCTTGCGTTGATGGGCGCCGGTACTTTTATCTACGGCCTGACCACCCATGCAACCTTGCTGTGCTTGCTGGTCAAACCGCTGCCAGTATTGGCGCTGCTCGGTTGGCTGCACGACGCACCGCCCACTGACTATCGACGCTGGATCAGCCTGGGGCTGATTTTTTCCCTGGTGGGCGATGTGTTACTCGCCTGGCCGGGCGACCTGTTTATCTTTGGCCTGGGCGCCTTTCTGTTCGCCCACTTGGCGTACCTCAAGGCTTATTTCAGTGACTGCCGCCGCCTGGCGCTGCTGCCGTTGGTGTTGGCCCTGGCCGTGGGTGCAGTGCTGTTGAGCATCCTGGTTTCCCACGGCCTGGGCGATTTGCTGATACCGGTGGTGGTTTACGCCACCGTGATCACCGCCATGCTCTGGCGTGCGCTGGCGCGCCTGGGCAGCGGCGTGCCAAAGCGCTCGGCGGCCTTGGCGGCAGCGGGCGCGGCGTCGTTTGTGTTTTCCGACACGCTGATTGGGATCAACCGGTTTGTGGTGGCATTCGAGGCTGCGCCCTATTTGCTGATCACCACCTATTGGCTGGGGCAGTGGGGTATCACTGCATCGGCGTTCCATCAGACAACCCGCGCACACGAGGGCCAAGTTGGCTAAAATGCCGGCCTTTCCCCATCAATGCCGGAACAACCGTGAGCAAAGAACCCGATCGCCTATTCGCCCAGCCCCTGACCCAGGTGCCGGACTTCGCCTTTAACGAGGACGTGGTGCGGGTGTTCCCGGACATGATCAAGCGCTCGGTGCCGGGTTATCCGACCATCGTCGAAAACCTCGGGGTGCTCGCCGCCCAATTCGCCCAACCCAACAGCGTGCTCTACGACCTGGGGTCGTCCTTGGGCGCGGTGACCCAAGCCTTGCGCCGCCATGTGCGCACCGACGGTTGCCGGGTGATCGCAGTGGATAACTCGGCGGCGATGGTCGAGCGTTGCCGCGAATACCTCAATGGCCAGGACTCGATGTTCCAGGAGCTGTTGCCGGTTGAGGTGATCGAGGGCGATATCCTCGCGCTGCAGTTCCAGCCGGCCTCGGTGGTGGCGCTGAACTTCACCCTGCAATTCATCGCGCCCGATGAGCGCCTGGCGTTGCTGTCGCGCATTCGTCAGTCATTGCTGCCGGGCGGTGCGCTCATCCTGTCGGAGAAGCTGCGCTTCAATGACCCCGAAGAGCACGCCTTGCTCACCGACCTGCATATCGCGTTCAAACGCGCCAACGGCTACAGCGAACTGGAAATCGCCCAGAAGCGCAGCGCCATCGAAAACGTCATGAAGCCCGACAGCCTCGAAGAACACCGCGAACGCCTGCTGGCGGCCGGGTTCTCGAAAGTCGTGCCGTGGTTCCAGTGTCTTAACTTTGCCTCGTTGATTGCCTTGCCATGATTGATCTGTCCCCCCTTGCCCGCCATTTGGTCGGCACTCCCCTGGCCGTCTGGGCCCAGGGCCTGCAAGCGCAACTCGATAGCAAGATGGAGAAAGGTCATGGCGACCTGGAGCGCTGGCAGAGTGCGCTGGATGCGTTGCCGAAAATCCAGCCCAGTGACGTGGATTTGCTGGGTGGCCTGACCCTCGACACCGACTGCGACGACGACACCCGCGCACAAATGCGCACCGCGCTGATGGGCCTGAGCCCGTGGCGCAAGGGCCCGTTCAACCTGTTCGGCGTGCACGTGGACACCGAATGGCGCTCTGACTGGAAGTGGTCGCGGGTGGCACCGCACTTGAACCTCAAGGGCAAGCGCATCCTCGATGTGGGCTGCGGCAACGGCTACTACATGTGGCGCATGCTCGGCGCCGGTGCCGACAGCGTGATTGGCGTTGATCCGAACTGGTTGTTCTTCTGCCAGTTCCAGGCGGTTCAGCGTTACCTGTCAGAACCCAAGGCCTGGCATTTGCCGTTCCCGTTTGAGGACCTGCCGAGCAATCTGGAAGGCTTCGACACCGTGTTTTCCATGGGCGTGTTCTACCACCGCCGTTCGCCCATCGAGCATCTACTCGCGCTGAAAGACACCTTGGTCAAGGGCGGCGAACTGGTGCTGGAAACCCTGGTGGTGGAAGGTGATCAGCAGCAGGTGCTGGTGCCGGAAGACCGTTATGCGCAGATGCGCAACGTGTGGTTCCTGCCGTCAGTGCCGGCGCTGATGCTGTGGCTGCGCCGTGCGGGCTTCAGTGATGTGCGTTGCGTGGATGTGAGCGTGACGACGGTCGAGGAACAGCGCGGGACGGAGTGGATGAAGTATCAGTCACTGAGTGACTTCCTGGACCCGCAAGATCACAGCAAGACGATCGAAGGGCTGCCGGCGCCGATGCGGGCGGTGATCATCGCCAAGAAATAACCCCACGCCATCTGAATAAATGGAGATCAACGGTGGGAGCTGGCTTGCCTGCGATGGCATCACCTGGGTTTGCCTGACCTACCGAGGTGTCTGCATCGCAGGCAAGCCAGCTCCCACAGGGGTATGCGGTATCAGGTGGCTTGTGGTTTGGCGCGGCGGGCCTTGAAGAATTCGCTGAGTACGGTGCCGCACTCCTCGGCCAGTACGCCACCTTCAAACAGCACCTTATGGTTGAGAAAGCCCTGGGTAAAAAACTGCCCCTGGCTCTGCACGATCCCCGCCTTGGGCTCCAGTGCGCCGTACACCACCCGCGCAATCCGCGAATGCACGATCAGTCCGGCGCACATGCTGCACGGCTCCAGCGTCACATACAGCGTGCTGCCCACCAACCGGTAATTGCTGATGGCTTGCGCGGCGGCGCGGATGGCGACCATCTCGGCATGGGCGCTGGGGTCGTTGCCGCTGATGGGGCAATTGAAGCCCCGGCCGATGATTTCACCGTCCTGCACCAGCACCGCACCCACGGGCACTTCGCCCAGCGCGGCGCCTTGGGCGGCGAGGGCCAAGGCTTCGCGCATGAAGTCCTGGTCGCGGCTGCGGTCGATGATGGCGGCGGGGCGAAACTGGCGCATCACGCCACCTCGATGGCGGCCATCAGGCCGGTTTCCATGTGGTCGATCACGTGGCAGTGGAACATCCACACCCCCGGGTTATCCGCCACCAAGGCCACGCGGGCACGTTCGTTCTTGCCCAGCAGGTAGGTGTCGGTGAAATACGGGATCACCCTGTGGCGGTTCGAGGCGATCACCTTGAAGCTCATGCCGTGCAAGTGGATCGGGTGTTGGTACTGGGTCATGTTCTTCAATTCGAAAATGTAGCTCTTGCCCTTCACCAGCTTGGCAATCGGGCGGTCGGCGCAGGTCTTGTCGGTGATGTCCCAGGCCTTGCCGTTGATTTGCCACAGGCTGGGCGGCTTGCCGTTGTCGGTATCGACCGACACCGAGCCCACCCATTCGAAATTGAAGTTGAGTTTCTCGGCATTGGCCAGGTCGGGCTCGGCAATCGGGTTGGCGGGCAACGCGGGTGGCCATTCGGTAGGCGCATCGGCATTGGCCACCGACCGGAAGGTGCCCAGGCGCACCGGGCCGTTGCGGATCGACAGTTCCTCGCCGGCCGCCGGCGCCTTGATCGCCAGGCAGATGCGCATGCCGGGGCCGAGCCAGTATTCCTTGCCCAGTGGGCGCGGCTCGATGGGGTTGCCGTCCAGCGCGTAGATCTGCGCTTCGACATCCGGAATGTTGATGCGATAGGTCAGGGTGTTGTCGAGGTTGAGCAGGCGTACGCGGGTGATCTGCCCGGCCGGCAAGTCGATGACCGCCTGGGACACACCATTGATGGTCGACAAGCGCCCGGCCGTGCCGCCGCGTGCTGCCTCACGGGGCACGCTGAACGCGACGAAGGCGCCCTCCTCGTCCACGTGCCAGCTTTTCAGGCTCAGGGTGCGTTCGTGCTTGAAACCGGTGGGTTCGCGCTCTTCGATGATCAGCGGGCCGACCAGGCCACGGCCGAGTTCTTCGCTGCTGTTCACGTGGGGGTGATACCAGTAGCTGCCCGCGTCGGGCACGCGGAACTTGTAGTCGAAGTATTCACCGGGCAATACCGGCAATTGGGAGACGTAGGGCACGCCGTCCATTTCCAGCGGCAGGCGGATGCCGTGCCAGTGGATGGTGGTGGCGACCGGCAGGTGGTTGATGAAACGCACCCGCAACCATTCGCCCTGGCGCACACGCAACTCGGTGCCAGGCGCCGATGGGCCGAACGCCCAGGCCTGGGTCTTGTGCCCAGGCACCAGCTCCACATCCAGAGGCGCGGCGATCAGTTCGTAATCGTGGCCCGCCTCGGACTCGGCGACTTTCCCCAGCCAGTAGCGGTAGGCGCCACCGGCACCGACGCCCACGACGGCAAGGCCTGCAAGACCACCCAGGATTTGTCGACGGGAAAAGGATCGGGACACAACAACCTCACGTATCTGCCGCAAGCCAGGGCCTGCAAAGGGCAGATACGATACACCGGCATCGGCTAAACAGTAAGGCTTCGCATTGCCGCATGGCTGAAACGCGGGGGAAAACACCAGAGATCAAAAGATGGAATACGCCTATGTGGGAGCGGGCTTGCTCGCGAATGCAGTGGATCAGCCATACATGAATCGACTGACACACCGTATTCGCGAGCAAGCCCGCTCCCACACAAGCCCATTCCCACAGGAGATTGTGCTGTTAATTAGTGCTTGGCAGCGGCGCCCAGGATCAGCGCCTTCATCTCGGCCACGGCGCCTTTGAAACCGACGAACAGCGCATGAGCCACCAGCGCATGGCCGATGTTCAGTTCGTTGATGCCGTTGATCGCCGCCACCGCTTCGACGTTGTGGTAATGCAGGCCATGGCCGGCGTTGACGATCAGGCCTTCCTTGAGACCGCAGCTCACACCATCAATGATGCGTTGCAGCTCGTCCGCCACTTCGGTGGGCGTGGTGGCATCGGCGTAACGGCCGGTGTGCAGTTCGATGGCCGGCGCGCCGACACGGCGGGAGGCTTCGATCTGGCGCTCGTCGGCGTCGATGAACAGCGAGACTTCGCTGCCCAGCTTCGACAGGCGCTCAACAGCCGCCTTGATCCGCGCCTCTTGGCCGGCCACGTCGAGGCCGCCTTCGGTGGTCAGTTCCTGGCGGGTTTCGGGCACCAGGCAGATGTGCGCTGGGCGGATGCGTTCGGCGAACTGCATCATCTCTTCGGTCACACCCATCTCGAAGTTCATGCGGGTTTGCAGCACATCCTTGAGCACCAGCACATCGCGCTCCTGGATGTGGCGGCGGTCTTCGCGCAGGTGCACGGTGATGCCGTCGGCGCCCGCTTCTTCGGCGTCCAGCGCGGCCTTGACCGGGTCGGGGTAACGGGTGCCCCGGGCCTGGCGCAGGGTGGCGACGTGGTCGATGTTGACGCCAAGAAGAATGCGATTGCTGGTGGTCACGGAAGCGCTCCTGAAAAGGGAAAGAAACGCCGCACAGCATACACGGGGTTGTCAGGGCTTTCGAAACAACTCGCGACTGACCAGCGGCCGTCCGCCCAAGTGCACGGCCAGGGCCTGGCGCATCAGGCGCTTGGCGGCGGACAAGGCACCGGGGGCGGTCCAGTCGGCTTCGCTCATGGCCAGCAACTCGGTGCCCTGGAACAGGCCGGGTTGTAGCAGGTACACCCGCTCCAAGCCCGCGTCGACTTGCAGGCGATACATGCCATCGGCGGCGATGGGCTCGCCGTGCAGGTCGTTGGCCAGTTCAAAGCCGTAGCCCAGGTCGTCGAGCAAGCGCCATTCGAAAGCGCGCAGCAGCGGCTCCAAAGGGCGACCTTCGGCCAGGGCCAGCAGGGTGGCAGCGTAGTGATCGAACACGGCCGGGTGCGGGTCTTCGGCCGGCAGCAGGCGAATCAGCAGTTCGTTGAGGTACAGGCCGCTGAACAGCGCCTCGCCATTGAGCCAAGCGGAAGTGCCGACGCTTTCCATGCGGCCGACGTTTTTCAATTCGCCCTTGCCGCGAAACTCCACGTCCAGCGCCACGAAAGGCCGCGCCAATGTGCCCGCCTTGCCCCGTGCGCTGCGCAACACCGCGCGCAGGCGGCCTTGGGGCGTCAGGAAATCCACCAGGGCGCTGGTCTCGCGGTAGGCGCGGCTGTGCAGGACGTAGGCGGGTTGGCTGGGGGGTGGGGATTGGGACATTAGGTTCTCGCTGACAAGCACGGTCTTGAAAACTGCGACTATCCAATGTGGGAGCGGGCTTGCTCGCGAAAGCGGAGTGTCAGTCGATACATTCATCACTGATAAACCGTATTCGCGAGCAAGCCCGCTCCCACATTTTGACTTGCGGCGTTACCGAAGGGCGCTTACAGGTCGCCGTAGCCCAGGGATCGCAGTGCGCGCTCGTCGTCCGACCAGCCGCCTTTCACCTTCACCCACAGGTTGAGCATGATCTTGGAGTCGAACAGCAGCTCCATGTCCTTGCGCGCCTCGGTGCCGATGCGCTTGATGCGCTCGCCCTTGTCGCCAATGATGATTTTCTTCTGGCCATCGCGCTCGACGAGGATCAGCGCATGGATGTGCAAGGTCTTGCCCTGCTGCTTGAACTCTTCGATCTCGACGGTGATCTGGTACGGCAGCTCGGCACCCATCTGGCGCATGATTTTCTCGCGCACCAGTTCGGCGGCGAGGAAACGGCTGCTGCGGTCGGTGATCTGGTCTTCCGGGAAGAAGTGCTCGTTCTCCGGCAGGTGCTCGGCGATCACGCGCTCCAGGGCATCCAGGTTGTGGCCGTGCTGGGCCGAGATCGGGATGATCTGGGCGTTCGGCAGTTGTTCCTGCAGCCAGCTCAGGTGGGGCATCAGCTCGGCTTTGTCTTCGATACGGTCGGTCTTGTTCAGCGCGACGATCAGCGGGCCGGTGACGTACTGCACGCGCTCCAGGACCATCTGGTCTTCATCGGTCCACTTGGTGCGGTCGACCACGAAGATCACCACGTCGACGTCTTTCAACGCCGCCGAAGCGGTCTTGTTCATGTAGCGGTTGAGGGCTTTCTCGCCGCCTTTGTGCATGCCCGGGGTGTCGACGTAGACCGCTTGCACGTTGCCTTCGGTCTTGATGCCCAGCATGTTGTGGCGGGTGGTCTGGGGCTTGCGCGAAGTGATCGCGAGCTTCTGGCCGAGGATGTGGTTGAGCAACGTGGACTTGCCCACGTTCGGGCGGCCGACGATGGCAACATAGCCACAGCGTGTTGCGGTTGAATCAGTCATGGCCATTCTCCACGCCCAGGGCAATCAGTGCTGCTGCGGCCGCTACCTGTTCGGCAATACGACGGCTCACACCCTGACCTCGGCTTTTTTCGTTCAGTAAGGTGATTTCACATTCCACGAAGAACACGCGGCAATGGGGTTCACCCTGGATATCCACCACTTCATAGCGTGGCAGTTCGCAACCACGGGACTGCAGGAATTCCTGCAGGCGGGTCTTGGGGTCTTTGTTGGTGTCGACCAGCGTGAGGCTTTCGATCTCGGAGGTCAGCCAGGCGGTGACCCGCTCCTTGGCCGCTTCCATGCCTGCGTCCAGGTAGATCGCACCGATCAGCGCTTCGAGGGCATCGGCCAGGATCGACTCGCGACGGAAACCGCCGCTCTTCAATTCGCCGGAGCCCAGGCGCAGGTACTCGCCCAGGCCGAAGCCACGGGCCAGCACAGCCAGGGTTTCGCCCTTCACCAGGCGCGCGCGCAGGCGCGACAGCTGGCCTTCACGGGCTTGGGGGAAACGCTCGAACAGCGCTTCACCGGCGACGAAATTGAGGATGGCATCACCGAGGAATTCCAGGCGCTCGTTATTACGCCCGGCAAAACTGCGGTGTGTGAGGGCAAGGACCATCAATTCCTGGTCCTTGAAGGTGTAGCCGAGCTGGCGCTCGAGACGACTTAGGGAAACGGTCACGGTTTATCCATATCTAGTTGGTGGCACCGGCGGCCATCGACGATTGACGCAGTGTTCAAATTCACATCCTGGTTGGTGCTGCTTGGGGCCGGCTACAAAATTGTCCCAGCCCCAGAAAAGCATTCGGCGCTGTGTTCACAGCGCCGCTTGTATTACTTGATCAGCCCGACCCGCGAGAAGTTCGGCAGGTGGCTGAGCTTGGGTTCCGGCCAGCTCATCCAGACCGCAAAGGCCTTGCCGACGATGTTCTCGTCGGGGACCATGCCCAGCAGGTCCTTGGGAATGTTGGGATCATCCCAGTAGCGGCTGTCGTTGGAGTTGTCGCGGTTGTCGCCCATCATGAAGTAGTGCCCGGCTGGCACTTTCCACTCGCCATCCGGCATCGCGCGGTAGCGGCTCATTTCCTTGCGGATTTCGTGCTCCACCGCACCGAGTTTTTCCAGGTACAGCTCAGCGCTGCCCAGGGTGTTCGGCTCGGCGCCGATCAATTTCTCGGCAACCGACTCGCCATTGACGAACAAGCGCTTGTCGCTGGTGTAGCGGATCACGTCACCCGGCAGGCCCACCACACGCTTGATGTAGTTAACGTTCGGGTCGCTTGGGTAGCGGAACACCATCACATCGCCACGCTGCGGATCACCCACTTGGATGACCTTCTTGTCGATCACCGGCAAACGGATCCCGTAGGAGAACTTGTTCACCAGGATGAAGTCGCCCACGTCCAGGGTCGGCTTCATCGACCCCGAAGGGATCTGGAACGGCTCCACCAGGAACGAACGCAACACCAGCACGATGAACAGCACCGGGAAGAACGACTTGCCGTACTCAACCAGCAGCGGCTCTTTGTTCAGTTTCTCGATCACCACGGCATCGGGCTGGCCGACGCTGCCCTGATAGGACGCGATAGCCGCCCGCCGACGCGGGGCGAAGAACACCAGATCGAGCAACGCCAGGAGACCGCAAACGGCAACGGCGATGACCAGCAACAGCGGGAAATTTAGTGACATAGGACCTAACTATCCAACCTGAGCACCGCAAGGAAGGCTTCTTGTGGAACTTCCACGTTGCCTACTTGCTTCATGCGTTTTTTACCGGCCTTTTGCTTCTCAAGCAGCTTGCGCTTACGGCTTACGTCACCGCCGTAGCATTTGGCCAGTACGTTCTTTCTGAGAGCCTTGACGGAGGTCCGTGCAATGATCTGCCCGCCAATGGCGGCCTGGATCGCGACGTCGAACATCTGGCGCGGAATCAGTTCTTTCATCTTCTCGGTCAACTGGCGACCTTTGTAGTGCGCGTTGTCCTTGTGCACGATCAGCGCCAGGGCATCGACCTTGTCGCCATTGATCAGCACGTCCAGTTTCACCAGATTAGCCGATTGGTACCGGTCGAAATGGTAATCCAGCGAAGCATAGCCGCGACTGGTGGACTTGAGGCGGTCGAAGAAGTCCAGGACCACTTCGTTCATCGGCATGTCGTAGGTGACTTGCACCTGGGTACCGAGGAACAGCATGTCGCGTTGTACGCCACGCTTTTCGATGCACAGGGTGATGACGTTGCCCAGGTGCTCCTGCGGCACCAGGATATTGGCCCGCACGATAGGCTCGCGCATGTCGTCGATGGCCGAGAGATCCGGGAGCTTGGACGGGTTGTCGACGTAAATCGTTTCACCAGTTTTCAGCAACAGCTCGAAAATAACCGTTGGCGCGGTGGTGATCAGGTCCAGGTCGTATTCGCGCTCGAGGCGCTCCTGGATGATTTCCATGTGCAGCATGCCCAGGAAACCGCAGCGGAAGCCGAAGCCCAGGGCGTCGGAGCTTTCCGGGGTGTACTGCAACGACGAGTCGTTGAGGGTCAGCTTTTGCAGGGCTTCGCGGAAATCTTCGAAGTCATCGGAGCTGACCGGAAACAGGCCGGCGTAGACCTGTGGCTGGATGCGCTTGAAACCTGGCAGCACGTCGACGTCGGGCGTGGAGCTCAAGGTCAGGGTGTCACCCACCGGTGCACCGTGAATGTCCTTGATGCCGGCGATGATGAAGCCTACTTCACCGGCTTTCAGATCAACGGTAGCGGTGTGCTTGGGGTTGAACACACCGACGCTGTCCACCAGGTGGATCTTGCCGGTGGATTTCACCAGGATCTTGTCGCCCTTCTTCACACGGCCGTGGCGCACGCGTACCAGGGAGACAACGCCCAGGTAGTTGTCGAACCAGGAGTCGATGATCAACGCTTGCAGCGGATCGTCGTAGTTGCCGGTGGGCGCAGGAATGGTGTGCACCAGGCGTTCGAGCACTTCGTCGACACCCAGGCCGGTCTTGGCGCTGCAGGTGACGGCGTCGGTGGCGTCGATGCCGATGATCTTCTCGATCTCTTCCTTGACGCGCTCGGGCTCGGCCTGTGGCAGGTCGATCTTGTTCAGCACGGGCATGACTTCCAGGCCCTGCTCGATCGCGGTGTAGCAGTTGGCAACCGATTGCGCTTCAACGCCCTGGCCTGCGTCAACCACCAGCAAGGCACCTTCACAGGCCGCCAGGGAACGGCTGACTTCGTAGGTGAAGTCGACGTGGCCCGGGGTATCAATGAAGTTCAGCTGGTAGGTGATGCCGTCTTTGGCTTTGTAGTACAGCGTAACGCTGTGGGCCTTGATGGTGATCCCGCGCTCGCGTTCGAGGTCCATGGAATCCAGTACCTGGGCTTCCATTTCACGCTCGGCAAGGCCGCCGCACATCTGGATGAATCGATCGGCCAGCGTCGACTTGCCATGGTCAATGTGGGCGATGATGGAGAAATTGCGGATATGACTCAAATCACTCACGGATCAACACTCAAAAAGGCTGCAGGCAGATTGCCCGCTGAAAAATAGCCGGGAATTGTACCTGATGCTCTGGCCAGACGTCATCTTTGCTGACCAGAACAAAAATGCCCCGGTCTCTCGACTGGGGCATTTTTTGAACATAAGCGCGGTATCAACCGGCCCGGCGCAACAACCAGAACCCGGCCAGGGCGCAAATAGTGGTGGGCACCAGCACCGCAAACAGCGGCGAGAAGCCAAACACCAGGCTCGAGGGGCCGAGCAGGTCCTGGGCAATGCGGAAGGTGAAACCTACCAGCACGCCGGTGAACACACGCTGCCCCAGGGTCACGGAGCGCAGCGGGCCGAAGATGAACGAGATGGCCATCAACACCAGCGCAGCGGTTACCACCGGCTGCAAGACTTTTACCCAGAATGCCAGCCAGTAGCGGCCGTTGTTCAGGCCCTGGTCCTTCAGGTAGTGGATGTACCCCCAAAGCCCGGAGATCGGCAGGCTTTCCGGGATCATCACTACCGTATTCAGAAGTTCCGGCTTAAGCGCGATATCCCACGCCTCGCTCGGCACGCTGATGACTTCGGTGCTGGCCTTGATGCCCTGGCCGATATTGCGGAAGTAAGTGGTGGTGACGTCGGTCAGCTGCCACTTTTGATCACTGTACTGCGCACGCTTGGCGAAGCTGGACGACAACATGTGACGCTCTTTGTCGAAGGTGTAGCGCGTCACACCAATCAACAGGCCGCCCGGTTGCACGGCGTTGATGTGGATGAACTCATCACCCTGGCGGTGCCACAGGCCGTGCTTGGAGCTTTGCGCATCGCCCGAACCCTGTGCCAGGGCTCGGTTGGCCTGGGCTGCAGCTTCGGAGGGCGGTGCCACGTACTCGCCGATCAGCACGCTGCAGGCCATCAGCAGCAGCATGGGTTTCATCACCGCCCAGACGATGCGGCCGATGGAAACACCGGCTGCGCGCATGATGGTCAGTTCGCTGCTGCTGGCCAGGCTGCCCAGACCGATCAGGCAACCGATCAACGCGGCCATCGGCATCATGTCGTAGAGGCGACGCGGGGCAGTGAGCGCCACGAAGCCCAGCACGTCCATGACCGTGTAGGTATTGGTGACGTTGCCAACTTCATCAATAAAGGCGAACAACGAAGCCAGGCCGAGGATGATGCCCAATACCGCCAGGATGGCGATCAGTACGCTGCTACCAATGTAGCGATCTAGCTTAGCCACGAGCCAGCTCCTTCAGGCCACGACGGCTCTTCATTTTCAAACGAATAGGCTCCCAGTAGAGCAACCCCAGGCCGATCGCCAGGAAAATCCCGTGCACCCACCACAGGCCCAGGACCGGCGACAGCTTGCCTTTCTCCAGGGAACCACGGGCGGAAATCAGGATGGTGAGGTAGGCCATGTACAGCAGGATCGCCGGCAGCAGCTTGAGGAAACGGCCCTGGCGCGGGTTGACGCGCGACAGCGGCACGGCCATCAGTGTGACAATGAACACCAGCAACGGCAGGGACAGACGCCACTGCAGTTCGGCAATGGAGCGCAGTTCCTGACTGCCGAACAGCGACGAGGTCGGCAGCGCATCGCGGTCGGTCACTTCGTCACTGACATCGGGCTTGGCGAGCATCACGCCATAGGTGTCGTACTTGATTGCACGATAGTCCGCCAGGCCAGGGCTGCCGTCATAGCGGTAGCCATTTTCCAGGATCAGGTAACGGCTGCCGTCAGGGCGTACTTCCTGGCGGCCGGTGTCGGCCACCAGAATGGAAATGCCACGGTCTTTCTGGTTCTGCCCCAGGTTTTTCTGGGAGATGAACACGCCGCCCAGGTTGGCGCGGTCTTCTGTCATGGTTTCCGTGTAGGTCACTCGCGTGCCGTCATTGAGCGCCTGGAAACGCCCTGGTTCCAGGGTGTCGAACTCGGTCATGGCGTCCTGCTTGTTCAGCAGCAACTGGAACTGCATGGCCCCTTGAGGCGCCAGGCTCATGCTCAGCCAGGCCACCACCAGCGCAACGCCGGCGGCCGGCACCATGGTCATGGCCAGCAAACGCTGCTGGCTCATGCCGGTGGCGGAAAGCACGGTCATCTCGCTTTCAAGGTACAACCGGCCATAAGCCAGCAAGATGCCGAGAAACAGGCCAAGCGGCAGGATAAGTTGCAGGAAGCCCGGCAGGCGGAAGCCCATGATCAGGAACAACGAGCCCGGATCCAGGGCGCCCGAGGCAGCCTGGGCAAGGAACTTGACGAAACGACCACTCATGGTGATGACCAGCAATACCGCACTCACGGCACTCAGGGTCAACAGGACTTCGCGGGACAGATAACGGAAGACGATCAAACCAGACACTCCAGGGTTGTCAGGCTAAGGCGGCCAAACAAGCAAGCATACCAGTCAGCCCATTTACACGGGCCGGCTAAAAAGATGGCGCATTATCCTGTGATTGGCCGCGCCTGTCACTGCGCAACCTCATGCGCGTACACAAAGCTGCTGGCAAGGGTTGTCAGGCTCCGCTGGCGAGGTTCAAACTGCGGCCTTTGTCGCTGGCGGTTTACACAGCTGCCATGCTTTAAAGCCTGCGTACAAACGCCAGGCTCTCAGACCTTTATAAGGGACCCGAAAATGGAATTGGTTGTAAAAAGCGTTAGCCCCGAAACGTTGAAAACCGCCACCCTCGTGGTCGCTGTCGGCGAAGGCCGCAAACTCGGCGTCGCCGCCAAGCAACTGGATGAACTGAGCGGCGGCGCCATCAGCGCGGTCCTCAAGCGCGGCGACCTGGCCGGCAAAGTGGGCCAGAGCCTGCTGCTGCAAAGCCTGCCCAACCTCAAGGCCGACCGCGTGCTGCTGGTGGGCGTGGGCAAAGATGCCGAACTGGGCGACCGCCCTTTCCGCAAGATCGTCAGCGGCATCCTCACCACCCTCAAAGGCCTGGGCGGCACCGATGCGGCCTTGGCGCTGGATGAAGTGGTGGTCAAAGGCCGTGACAGCTATGGCAAGACCCGCCTGCTGGCTGAAAGCCTGGTGGATGGCGGCTATATCTTCGACCAATTCAAGAGCACCAAGGCCGAACCTCGCGCCCTGAAAAAAATCACCCTGCTGACCATCAAGGCTGCCCAGGCTGAAGTCGAACGCGCCGTGACCCACGCTACCGCCATTGCCAAGGGCATGTCGTTTACCCGGGACCTGGGCAACCTGCCACCGAACATCTGCCACCCCACCTTCCTCGGCGAACAGGCCAAGGCGCTGGGCAAAGAGTTCAAGGGCCTGAAGGTCGAAGTGCTGGACGAGAAGAAGATCAAGGAACTGGGCATGGGCTCGTTCTATGCCGTGGGCCAGGGCAGCGACCAGCCGCCACGCCTGATCGTGATGCAATACAACGGCGGCAAGAAGTCCGAGAAGCCTTACGCCCTGGTCGGCAAAGGCATCACCTTCGACACCGGCGGCATCAGCCTCAAGCCGGGCCTGGGCATGGACGAAATGAAGTACGACATGGGCGGCGCCGCCAGCGTGTTCGGCACCCTGCGTGCCGTGCTGGAGCTCAAGCTGCCGATCAACCTGGTGTGCATCCTGGCCTGCGCTGAGAACATGCCGAGCGGCGGCGCGACCCGTCCGGGCGACATCGTCACCACCCTGAGCGGCCAGACCGTCGAAATCCTCAACACCGACGCCGAAGGCCGTTTGGTGCTCTGCGACGCCCTGACCTACGCCGAGCGCTTCAAGCCGCAGGCCGTGATCGACATCGCCACCCTGACCGGTGCCTGCATCGTGGCCCTGGGTTCCCACACCTCGGGCCTGCTGGGCAACAGCGACGAACTGATCGAGCAACTGCTCAGCGCCGGCAAAGCAGCCGACGACCGCGCCTGGCAACTGCCGCTGTTCGATGAGTACCAGGAACAGCTGGACAGCCCGTTCGCCGACATCGCCAACATCGGCGGCCCGAAAGCCGGCACCATCACCGCAGCCTGCTTCCTGTCGCGCTTCGCCAAGAACTTCAACTGGGCGCACCTGGACATCGCCGGCACGGCCTGGACCAGCGGCGGCAAGGACAAGGGCGCCACTGGCCGTCCGGTTCCCCTGCTGACCCAGTACCTGCTGGATCGCGCCAAGGCCTAACCGCAACACCCTTGTAGGGCCCGGCTTGTTGTGGCGAGGGAGCTTGCTCCCGTTGGACTGCGAAGCAGTCCCCAGCTATTGGGGACGCTTCGCGCACGTTTTCAAAGACGCCATCGCCGGCAAGCCGGGCTCCTACGAGGGGGTATGCGTAAGCCCAGGAAATGTAATGACCCAAGTCGACTTCTATATATTGCCCAGCGCCGACCCGCTTGCGCGCCTGGACTTTGCCTGCAAACTCACCGAAAAAGCCTGGCGCATGGGCCACCGTATCTACCTGCACTGCAGCGATGCCGCCCAACGCGACGAACTGGACGCCCGCCTATGGCGTTTCAAGGGCGAGAGCTTCGTGCCCCACGGCCCCGCCGAGTCCGAACCCGACGGCCTGGTTGTCCTCGGTTTAGGGGACAGTTGCGGCGATCACCATGACCTGCTGGTCAACCTGGACCTGAAAGTGCCGCCCTTTGCCAAGGCGTTTGCCCGGGTGGCCGAAGTAGTGGTGGAAGATCCGGCTATTCGTCAGGCCGCGCGGGAGAGTTTCCGTTTCTACCGTGAACAGGGCTATCCTCTTCAGGATCACCGGCTACAACGACTTTGAGTAAACGATGGACACTCCCAACCCTATAAAAAAAGACGACCACCTGCTGGACGACCTGGAGTCGATCCGTCAGTTGCTCGGTGATGATGACTTGCAACCGCCGCTGTTGACCGAATCGGTCGAAGGCGAGGTACAGATTCCGCTGCTGTTCGACATGGTCGGCGGCAAGCCCGTGACACCCGAACCAGTTGCTGAGGCTCCCGCTGCCGAACCTGCGCCTGCCGCCGCTGAAAAAGCGCCTGACGCCCTGCTGCTGCACCTGGACAACGAACTGCGCGCCGCCGCGCAACTGATCATGCAGGACGTGATCGACGACTTTGCCCCGCATATCGAGGCGGAGATCAAACGCCGGATGGATGCGCGGATGGAGCGATTGCTCAGCCAATACCAGTCCTGAGATGGACAGATCTCCTGTGGGAGCTGGCTTGCCTGCGATAGCGGTGTATCAGGCACTGATGAGTTGACTGACAGATAGCTATCGCAGGCAAGCCAGCTCCCACATTGGTTTGCATCGACCTTCAGGCCGTCTTCAACTCGCCCTCCACGCCCTGCCCCGTTATACTTGCCGGCTTTCCTGAATAAATGCCAACTAGGGTCCCGCCGCGCATGGATAAGACCTACCAGCCGCACGCCATCGAAACTTCCTGGTACAACACCTGGGAATCCGAGAATTATTTCGCCCCGCAAGGCGCGGGCGATTCCTACACCATCATGATTCCGCCACCGAACGTCACTGGCAGCCTGCACATGGGCCATGGCTTCAACAATGCGATCATGGATGCGTTGATCCGTTTCCGCCGCATGCAGGGCCGCAACACCCTGTGGCAGCCAGGCACCGACCACGCCGGTATTGCCACCCAGATGCTGGTGGAACGCCAACTCGAAGCCACCGGCCAGAGCCGCCACGACCTGGGTCGCGAAAAATTCCTGGAAAAGATCTGGGAATGGAAAGACCAGTCCGGCGGCAACATCAGCCGTCAGATCCGTCGCCTGGGTTCGTCCGTCGACTGGAGCCGCGAGCGCTTCACCATGGACGACGGCCTGTCCGAAGCCGTAAAAGAAGCCTTCGTGCGCCTGCATGAAGACGGCCTGATCTACCGCGGCAAGCGTCTGGTGAACTGGGACACCAAGTTGCACACGGCAATTTCCGATCTCGAAGTGGAAAACCACGACGAGAAGGGTTTCCTGTGGAACCTCAAGTACCCGCTGGCCGACGGCGCCAAGACCGCTGAAGGCAATGATTACCTGATCGTCGCCACCACCCGTCCGGAAACCATGCTCGGCGACGCCGCCGTCGCGGTTAACCCGAACGACGAGCGCTACCAGGCGCTGATTGGCAAGTTCGTCGAGCTGCCCTTGGTTGGCCGCCGCATCCCGATCATCGCGGACGACTACTGCGACCCTGAATTCGGCACCGGCTGTGTGAAAATCACCCCGGCCCACGATTTCAACGACTACGAAGTCGGCAAGCGCCACAACCTGCCGCTGCTGAACATCTTCGATAAAAACGCCGCCGTATTGCCGGCCTGCCAGGTCTTCAACCTGGACGGCACGCTGAACGAGAGCATCGACGGCAAGATCCCGGCCGAATACGCCGGCCTCGACCGTTTCGAAGCACGCAAGCAGATCGTCGCGGCCTTTGATGCTGCCGGCCTGCTGGTGAGCGTGGACGACCACGGCCTGAAAGTGCCGAAGGGCGACCGTTCCGGTACCGTGATCGAGCCGTGGCTGACCGACCAGTGGTACGTGTCCACCAAGCCGTTGGCAGAACCTGCCATCGCCGCCGTGGAAGACGGCCGCATCCAGTTCGTGCCCAAGCAGTACGAAAACATGTACTTCTCGTGGATGCGTGACATCCAGGACTGGTGCATCAGCCGTCAACTGTGGTGGGGCCACCGCATTCCGGCCTGGTACGACGAGTCGGGCAAGGTCTATGTAGGCCGCGACGAAGCCGAAGTGCGCGCCAAGCACAACCTCGGTGCCGACGTTGCGCTGCAGCAGGACAACGACGTACTGGACACCTGGTTCAGCTCGGGCCTGTGGACGTTCTCCACCCTGGGTTGGCCGCAGCAGACCGAATTCCTCAAGAAATTCCACTCCACCGACGTACTGGTCACCGGCTTCGACATCATTTTCTTCTGGGTTGCCCGGATGATCATGCTGACCATGCACTTGGTGAAGAACGAAGATGGGACCCCGCAGGTTCCGTTCAAGACCGTGTACGTGCACGGCCTGGTGCGGGATGGCCAGGGCCAGAAGATGTCCAAGTCCAAGGGCAACGTACTGGACCCGCTGGACATCATCGACGGCATCGACCTGGAAACCCTGGTGCAAAAACGCACCTCGGGCCTGATGCAGCCGAAACTGGCGAAGAAGATCGAGAAGCAGACCCGCGACGAGTTCGCCGACGGCATCGCCAGCTACGGCACCGACGCCCTGCGCTTCACCTTCTGCTCGCTGGCGTCCACCGGTCGTGACATCAAGTTCGACATGGGCCGCGTCGAAGGCTATCGCAACTTCTGCAACAAGATCTGGAACGCGGCGCGCTATGTGCTGGACAAGGGCGAAGACTGCGGCCAGAACGGCGAAGCCGTCGAACTGAGCCTGGCGGATCGCTGGATCATCTCGCAGCTGCAACGCACCGAAGCCGAAGTGACCCGCCAGCTCGACCAGTTCCGTTTCGACCTGGCCGCACAGGCCCTGTACGAGTTCATCTGGAACCAGTATTGCGACTGGTACCTGGAACTGTCCAAGCCGGTGCTGTGGGACGAGAACGCGCCGATCGAACGCCAACGCGGCACTCGCCGCACCCTGGTACGCGTATTAGAAGTGGCGCTGCGTTTGGCACACCCGTTCATGCCGTTCATCACCGAAGAAATCTGGCAGCGCCTCGCGCCGCTGGCCGGTATCGAAGGCAAGACCATCATGCTGCAGCCTTGGCCAGTGGCCAACGAAGCACGTATCGATGAGGCGGCCGAAAGCGATATCGAATGGCTCAAGACCCTGATGCTCGGCACGCGCAACATCCGCGCCGAGATGAACATCGGCCCGGGCAAGCCCCTGGCGGTGTTCGTGAAGAACGCCAGTGCTGAAGATCAGCGTCGTCTCACCGAGAACGATGCTCTGCTCAAGAAGTTGGCGAAGCTCGAATCCATCACAGTATTGGCCGCTGATGCCGAAGCGCCGTTGTCTGCTACCGCACTGGTTGGCGACATGGAAGTGCTGGTGCCGATGGCCGGCCTGATCGACAAGGGTGCGGAACTGGCCCGTCTCGACAAGGAAATCGCGCGCCTGCAAGGCGAAGTGCAACGGGTGGGCGGCAAGCTGTCCAACGCGGCATTTGTCGACAAGGCACCGGCAGAAGTGATCGAGAAAGAACGCGCCAAACTGGCCGAGGCTGAACAGGCCCTGGGCAAGCTGGCGGAGCAACATGCGCGGATTTCCAGCCTGTAAGCTGAAACCTGTGTAAAAAAAGAGACCTTCGGGTCTCTTTTTTTATGCCTTGCCCCCCCCTCTCCATCTGAACACCCTCGATCAATGTGGGAGCTGGCTTGCCTGCGAAGGCATCGACGCGGTCAGGTTGATTAACCGAGTCGCCTGTATCGCAGGCAAGCCAGCTCCCACAGTTGACCGGGTTGGGTCCAAGATGTGTGACAATGCCCCCCACTTTGAGCCAACACCAGAATCATCATGACCGCCCCCAGCACGCCAAAACCTCCGCGCAAGAAGCCTAAAACCGCTGCCACGGCAAAGCCCGTCGCGCCACGCAAAGAGGCCACCCTGCACCCGCGCAACCGTCACACGGGCCGTTACGACTTCCCGGCGCTGATCAAGACCACGCCTGAACTGGCGAAATTCGTGATCATCAACCCGTACGGCAAGGAAAGCATCGACTTCGCCAGCCCCGATGCAGTGCGCGTGTTCAACCGGGCGCTGCTCAAGTCCTTCTACGGGATCCAGCACTGGGACATCCCGGCCGACTACCTGTGCCCACCGGTGCCGGGGCGTGCAGACTATGTGCATTTCCTCGCCGACCTGTTGGCCAGCAACAACGACGGCAAGATCCCGCGCGGCTCTATCGTCAAGGTGCTGGACATCGGCATGGGCGCCAACTGCGTCTACCCGCTGATTGGCTACATGGAATACCGCTGGAACTTCCTGGGCTCGGAGGTCGACCCTATCGCGGTGGCCGCCGCCAAGGCCATCGTGCAATCCAATGACTTGAGCAAGGTCATCCAGCTGCGCCAGCAGACCAACCCCAAGCAGATCCTGCTGGGCTTGCTGGAGACTGGCGAGTCATTTGACCTGACCATGTGCAATCCGCCCTTCCATGCGTCCATGGAAGAGGCTACCAAGGGCAGCGAACGCAAATGGCGTGCCCTGGGCAAGGCCGATCCGAAGCGTAAATTGCCGGTGCTGAACTTTGGCGGCCAATCGGCCGAGCTGTGGTGTGAAGGCGGTGAAGCGCGGTTTGTGACGCAGTTGATCGCCGAAAGCGCCAAGGTCGCCCATCGGGTGCTGTGGTTCAGCACACTGGTCTCGAAAGCCTCCAACCTGCCCGCCATTGAAACCGCGCTGAAAAAGGCCGGTGCGCTGGAAAGCCAGGTGGTGGAAATGTCCCAGGGCCAGAAACAAAGCCGTTTCGTCGCCTGGACCTTCCAGACCAAGAACGAACAGTTGATCTGGCGCCAGCGCTGGGTGCGATAAACCAAATCACAGGCAACAAAAAACCGTGCCCGGATCGCTCCGGAGCACGGTTTTTTTTGCTGCGTCTTACTTGTTAACAGCGTCGGTCAGGCCTTTGGCCACAACCAGCTTGATAACTTTCTTGGCAGCGATTTCGATGGCAGCGCCAGTCGAAGGGTTACGGCCAGTACGGGCAGGACGCTCGGTCACTTTCAGTTTGCCAACGCCTGGCAGAGTGATTTCGCCGCCGTTTTCCAGCTGATCAGCAACAACTTGGCTCAGTTGGTCCAGCAGAGCACGCACGGTGGTTTTCGGTGCGTCTACAGCTTCAGCCAGGTCAGCGATCAGTTGGTCTTTAGTAATAGCCATTGTGGTGTTCCTTCCCTATCAAATTCATATGGATTGCAGAGTGCAGTGTCAGCCGTCGAGCCCGACCGTCATGGCCTGGCACCCCCGGCTATAACCACGGAGATCGGGGTTATAGATGCTTGAAACGGGGATTGGTTCGACCTGACAGATGCTGAATGCACGCTTAACGCCGAGACTTGGCGTAAGACGGGGCAAAACTAGCACAGAGACGGGGAAATATCCGCTTCTACCTACCCATTTGGTCAGCTTTATCGCTCTAAACCGTGAAAAAAAGGAATATGCCCCGTCGGAGAGCGTCCAAAATGTCCTTCGAAGCGTGTCTTGACCAATGGGTGCGGTACACTGGGCGACTTTTCGGGGAGGCCAACCGCTCCCCTTCAACCAGCCGAGAAGCCCATGCCGATCCGTCATTGCATCGTCCACCTGATCGACAAAAAACCCGACGGCACACCTGCAGTTCTGCATGCCCGCGATTCAGAGCTGTCTGAATCTGCCGCCATCGAGAACATGCTTGCCGACCTCAACGAGAGCTACAACGCCAAACAAGGCAAGGCCTGGGGTTTCTTCCATGCCGAGTCCGGCGCGCACCCGTTCAGCGGCTGGTTGAAGGAATACTTTGACGGCGGGCAGGACTTCACCACCTTCAGCCGCACGGCGGTCGAGCACCTGCAAAAGCTGATGGAGGAGTCCAACCTCTCCACCGGCGGCCACGTGCTGTTTGCCCACTACCAGCAAGGCATGACCGACTACCTGGCCATCGCCCTGCTGCACCACAGCGAAGGCGTGGCGGTGACCGACGAGCTGGACGTGACCCCCTCGCGCCACCTGGACCTCGGTCAGCTGCACCTGGCGGCACGGATCAACGTGTCCGAGTGGCAGAACAACAAGCAGTCCAAGCAGTACATCTCGTTCATCAAGGGCAAGAACGGCAAGAAGGTCTCGGAGTACTTCCGTGACTTCATCGGCTGCCAGGAAGGCGTCGACGGCCCGGGCGAGACCCGTACCCTGCTCAAGGCCTTCAGCGACTTCGTTGAAAGCGAAGACCTGCCGGACGAGTCCGCCCGCGAAAAAACCAAGACCCTGGTCGATTACGCCAGCAGTCAGGCCAAGCTCGGCGAGCCCATGGGCCTGGAAGAATTGTCGGGCTTGATCGATGAAGATCGGCCTAAGGCGTTCTACGACCATATCCGTAACAAGGACTACGGCCTTTCGCCGGAAATCCCGGCGGATAAGCGCACCCTCAACCAGTTCCGCCGCTTCACCGGCCGCGCCGAAGGCCTGTCCATCAGTTTTGAAGCGCATTTGCTGGGCGACAAGATCGAGTACGACGAAGCCGCTGGCACCTTGATCATCAAGGGCCTGCCGACTCAGCTGACCGACCAGCTCAAGCGCCGCAACTGATGCTGGGCGGAGTCTTCAAGAAAGTCCTGCTGGTATTGCTCGTGGTGGTGGTGTTCGAAAACTGGGGCAAGATCGAGCGGGTGTTCAACCCCTCACAGGTGGTTTCAGAGCACGTGCGCGCTTCGGCACGCGTGACGCTCTATGCCACCGAGTGGTGTGGCTACTGCAAGCAGATCCGCCGCTTTCTGGACCAGAAAGGCATTCCGTACCAGGCCGTCGATATCGAGAAAGACGCCCAGGCGCGCAAAGCGTATGAGGCGCTGGGCGGCGGCGGGATTCCGTTTGTGAGTGTGAACGGCACGCTGATTCGCGACTACAACCCTGACGCGATCATGGCAGCACTGAAATAACCCACACCTTATGGGAGCTGGCTTGTGTGAATGCTGGTTTGCCTGGAATCTGGCTTGTGTGGGAGCTGGCTTGCCTGCGATGCAGACACCTCGGTCTGTCAGGCAGACCGCGGTGACACTATCGCCGGTGAGCCAGCTCCTACAGCCTCTAACGCAGCACGATCATCCGCCCCAGCACATGGTGCTGTTCAAACCCCAACACTGCCTGCAACGCGTTCAACACCGCCTGCGGGTCTTTGCTGGGGAAGCTGCCACTGACGCGCTTGGCGGCCATGTCGTCGTTCAGCAACAGGATGCGGCCCGGGTAATAACGGCCCAAGTCCTTGACCACGTCCGCCAGCGGCGCTTTATAGTAGTTGAGCCAGCCGTCGCGCCAGGCCAGGCGTGATTCGCTGTCGACCGCGTGCAGGGGCTCGGCGATACCGTCGGCGTAGGCCACTTGCTGGCCGGCCGTGAGAACTTGCTGCTGGCCCGCCTTGGATGGCGTCACACCTACCCGTCCGGACAATACCGTCACCTCGGCGCCTGCCGGCTGCAGGCGCACTTCGAACTGTGTGCCCAGCACCCGCGCTTCGCCACTGCCTGCCCCCACCACAAACGATTGCCCCGTGTGTGTCACGCTGAAAAAGCCTGCGCCGCGACGCAGCTGGATATGCCGCTCGCCATGGCTGAAATCCACGGCAATGGCACTGTCGGCATCAAGCGTCACTTGGGATTGGTCGGCCAGCGTGACGGTTTTGATTTCACCTGGCGCCGTCACGTAGTCCGCGCCGAAGTCATCGACCCAGCGCGACGGCTGCCAGCCGGCGCCCATGGACACCATCAACAGCAGGCAGGCGGCCATCGCCAAAGCGCCGGACCAGCGCATCGCCCGCGAGCGCTTCGAGGTGTTCATCGCATTGAGGTACCCCTGCAACGCCAATGCCTCTTCGTCCGCCAGCCTGCGCGCCGGCACTTCACTCAACTCCCACAACACCTGCGCCTGGGAGTAGGCCTCGACATGCGCAGGGTCGGCGCGCAGCCAACGGCTGAACGTGGCCTGGTCGCCACTGCTGGGCTGGTCATGCAACAGGCTCAGCCAAGCCAGTGCGGCTTGTTCCTGGGCGGGCGTGGGAGTGACGTTCACGGTGCTTTCCCTGGCGTGCGTGGGGGTGATGGTTCGCGAAGGCTGGCTTTGCAGGCTTCGAGGGCACGCATCATATGTTTTTCCACAGCGCTTTGGGACACCCCCATGGCCTTGGCGATTTCGGCGTATTTACGCCCGTGAATGCGGTTGAGCAGGAAGATCTGCCGGGTGCGCTCGGGCAAGCTGCGCAGGGCGGCCTCGACATGGCGCAAGTCATTGCCGGCTTCGAGTGCGGCCTGGGGCTCGGAGCCCTGGTTGTCCTGTTGTTCCGGAAGCCAACCTTCGCTGCTACGCACCCGGGCGCCTTCGCTGCGCAGGTGATCGATGGCGATGTTGCCCGCGCAACGCAACAGGTAGGTGCTGAGTTCCTCGACCTGCACCAGCGGTCGGCGCCAGAAGCGCAGGAACAGGTCCTGCACCAGGTCGGCCGCCGTGGCGCGGCACCCCACGCGTCGGCTGACCAGCGCTTCCATCTGCGAGCGCTGGGACAAGAACACCTGCAAAAAATGCGCACGTCCACCGGCCGCATCCGGGTGCTGGCTGTCTGGGGATTCCGGTGGCGTGCTGATCATCATGGAAGGCTCAGAGTATGGCGAAGGCCGCAACCGGGCTGGCCAGCAAGCCAACACCCGCCAGGATCAAGGCCAGCCTTGGCCGGTACGGCAACAGCAACACCAATAACAGTGCGCTGAGCATCAACACCGCGCACCACTCCACCAGGCCCTGGCCCCAGCCAGTGGCGGCGACGGCCGGCCAGATGGCCACGGCCAACAGCGACCACCCCGCCACACGCAACCCCAAACGCCGGCCGGGCATGGGTTTGCTGTGCAACAGTTCGCCATGGTGGCGGTCAGTGGCCAGGCATAACGCGGTAAACCCGGCGTAGCACAGCAGGAAGGCGAGCAGCATTCAGTTCACCTCCTGCTCTAGTGTCAACGAGCCCGCGCGCACCGCCTTGGGCTGCGGTGCCGTGCGGTGCTGCATCTTCCAGGCGGCCCAGGTGAGGAACACGCCGCTGGCGAAACACGTCAGGTCGAACCCGGCCATGGCCCAGTCGCCCCTGGCCAGTGACACGCCCAGGTGTTGCGAGGTGGTCAGCGCGTTGAGCAGCGGTATCGACACGAACAACAGCGCACCGAGGCTCAACTGTTCAACCCAACCCTGGCGACCTCGGCGCAACACGGCGTGCAACAGGCTAAGGCCCCAAGCGATGAAAAAGGTCTGCACTTCCCAATCGGAGCGTGCGGAGAGGCCGATCGGCAACAAGCGGTTGGCCCAGAAAAACGCCGCGATGGCGATCATCAGCCCCGACATGCTGGCGATATTCAGGACCTCCACCAGCCGCAGCTCGAATGGCATCACACCACTTTTGACATGCTTGAGCTGGCGCTTGCCGAGCCAGATCACCAGCCCCGTGCCGATCATCGCCGTGCCCGCCAGGCCACAGATAAAGTACAACCAGCGCAGCACCGGGCCGGCGAAATGGCCCATGTGCAGGCCGTAGAAACTGCCGCTGATCGCAGCCGGCAGCGATTGTTCGCCACTGACCCGCAACAGCTCGCCGGTGGTGCCGTTGAACGACACCGTGCTGCCGAAATCATGCACCACGCGATCGGAACCGGCGCGGAACACATTGACCGAGGCGTTCACATCGCCCGGGTTGTTGATCGTCAAGCGGCCCACATGCCCGCCCGCCCACTGTGTCCGCGCCTGTTCGTACATCGGCCCCAAGGGCAGCAAGCGGCCCGGTTGGCCCAGCGCCGGCGCGTTGTTGGTGGCCGGAAATACGTCATTGAAGAACGCACGGGTGTCGTTGCCATAGGAGGCGGCGATGGGCGCCGGCATCACCAGGCTCATGAAAATCACCAGGCTGCTGTAGGTGATCATCAAATGAAAGGGCAGCACCAGCACGCCCACCGCGTTATGCCCGTCGAGCCAGGAGCGCTGGCCCTTGCGGGGGCGGAAGGTGAAGAAGTCCTTGAAAATTTTCTTGTGGGTGATGATGCCGGTGATCAATGCGACCAGCATCACCATCGCCGCGGTGGTCGACAGCCAGCGCCCCCAGGGGTGGGGCATCTGCAGTTGGAAGTGGAAACGGTAGAAGAATTCGCCACCCATGCTTTCCCGGGCCTGGACCGCTTGGCCGGTGACGGGGTCGAGGGTTTTCTGGATGAAGTTGCCGCGCTTGCCGGGGTCGATCTTGTCTTGCCACATCACCGACAGGCCGGGGTCACGGCTGTCTGGCAGGGTGATGAACCAGCGTGCGGCACTCGGTGCCTGTTGTTGCAGGTAGGCTTGGGCGGCGGCAAGGCTGCGCGCATCATCCAGCGGATGGGCCTGCACTTCGGGCTGCATCCAGTGGCTGATTTCATCGTTGAAGTACGACAGGGTGCCCGTCAGGAAAATCGCGAACAGCAACCAACCGAAGATCAAGCCGGCCCAGGTGTGCAGCCAGGCCATTGCCTGTCGAAAACCCTCTTTCATGTGCGTGCCATCCAGAAACCCACGCCAGCCAGGGTCGCGAACAACGCACTCGGCACCATCACCCCCGCCCATGCACGCCACGCCGTACGGCAGGCGAAACACCAGAGCACGGCCAGCAGGTAGAACACAAATGAACTCATCATCCCGGTGATCACCGCGTCGGCGCGGGACGTTGGCATCCAGAGCGCCAGGCAGATGCTGGCCAGGGATGCCATCAGGTAGCCGCCCACCACGGCGGCCAGCACGCGGGACGTTACGGCCAGACGGTAAACAACGGGCAATGAGGTTTTGCTTTTCATGCGGGAAGCGCCAGATTCATCAGCGCGCAATATTAATGATAAATATTCTCATAAGCAAAATAGAACGGATGAATCACCCGCCGCCACGGATTGCCGAACCGTATCGCGCGCCCTACAATGCGAACAATTCTTGTTCTCTAAAGCATGCCGATGCTTGTGGAGTGATTGCGTTGCAGCCGTCCAACACCGTCGAAGTCCTGTACCACGACCATCACCACTGGCTCACCGGCTGGTTGCGGCGCAAGCTCGGCTGCCCGGAAAGCGCGGCCGACCTGGCCCAGGACACCTTCATACGCGTGCTCACCGCACGGGAAACCCCGGCGCTGATCGAACCGCGTGCCTTCCTCACCACCGTCGCCAAACGCGTGCTGTTCAACTTCTACCGCCGCCAGGACCTGGAACGCGCCTACCTCGACGCCCTGGCGCAGATGCCCGAGCAGGTCGCCCCTTCGGAAGAAGACCGCGCGATCATCCTGCAAACATTGCTGGAACTGGACCAACTGCTCGATGGCCTGCCCGTGCAGGTCAAACGCGCGTTCCTGCTGGCCCAGCTCGACGGCCTGACCTACGCACAAATCGGCGCGGAACTGGGCATCTCCATTGCCACGGTCAAGCGCCACCTGAATAAAGCGGCCATGCGCTGCTACTTTGCCCTATGAATTTCTCCACCCAAGTCGCCGAGCAAGCCGTGCACTGGCTGATGGAAATGCAGCAAGGCGCGCTCAACCCGCGCCAGCAGGCCGCCTGGCAACAATGGTTGGACGCCCACAGCGAACACCAGCGCGCCTGGGACCACATCCAACGCGTCAACCAACGCCTGCGCGGCATGCCCTCACCCCTGGCGCACGCCGCCTTGAACGCACCGAAGTCCAGCAGCCGACGCCAGGCCCTGAAGTTGCTGCTGATCCTCGGCGCCGGGTCGGCCGCGGCCTGGAGCCTGCGCCAGCAACATATCCTGCCGCCGCTCACCGCCGACTACCGCAGCCCCGTGGGCCAGCGGCGCAAAGTGCAGCTGGCCGATGGCAGTCAATTGCAACTCAACACCGGCAGCGCCGTGGATGTGCATTTCGATGGCCAGCAACGCTTGATCCGCCTGCTGGAAGGCGAAATCCTGCTGACCGCCAAGGCCGGCACTACGCCGCTGCAGGTGCTGTCCGGCCAGGGCTTGCTCAGCAGCCAAGCCGCACGCTGGAACGTGCGCCAGTTCAACGATCACACCCAACTGGCCGTGCTCGACGGCCACGTCGACGTGATGCCCAACCGCTACAGCGGCCTGCCGCTGACGGTCGAGGCGTCGCGTCAGGTCAATTTCACACGCAAGGGATGGGACACCCCGCGCCCTATCGACGCCAACAGCGGCGCCTGGGCCGACGGCATGCTCGTGGCCGCGCACATGCGCCTGGAGGATTTCCTCGCCGAACTGGGCCGCTATCGCCGTGGCCAACTCAACTGTGACCCGCAGGTGGCCAACTTGCTGCTCTCCGGCAGCTACCCGCTGGACGACAGCGAGCGCATCCTCGACCTGCTGGAAGTCAGCCTGCCCGTCAACGTGCGGCGTTTCACCCGCTACTGGGTGACGGTGCAGGCACGGGTCTGAAATTAGTGTGCAACACCGTGAGCCGTTTTCCACACCTCGCGTGACAGAGAAGGAAAGCCACCTTGATCCTTCCTTCTCAGGACCGCTCTTCATGCCCCAGCAACCGACGCTTCTCACCCGTACCTTGCGCCAACTCCTACTGGGCGCCAGCCTCAGTCTTACGGTGATTCCTCAGGTGATGGCGGCGGATGCCAAGCCCTATCACATTGCTCCGGCATCGTTGGAAGCGGCACTCAATCAATTCGGGCGTGAGGCTGGCGTATTGATTTCGTTCGGCTCCGAAGTGACGGCCGGCCTGCAAAGTCGCGGGCTGTCTGGCAACTACAGCGCCGCCGAAGGCCTGCAGAAACTGCTGGAAGGCACTGGCCTGCAAGCCCGCGCCGAGGGCAACAATGCCTACAGCCTGCAACCGGCCAGCGCCCCTTCCACGCTGGAACTGCAAACCTCCAACGTGGTGGGCGACTGGCTCGGCGACGCGCAGCAGACCAACGTATTCGAACACCCCGGTGCCCGTGACGTGATCCGCCGCGAAGCATTCGAACGCCAGGGCGCCACCCAGGCCCGCGATGTGCTCAACCGTATCCCCGGCGTCAACGCCCCGGAAAACAACGGCACCGGCAGCCACGACATGGCGCTGAACTTCGGCATTCGCGGCCTCAACCCGCGCCTGGCGTCGCGCTCTACGGTATTGATGGACGGTATTCCGGTGCCTTTCGCGCCGTACGGCCAGCCGCAGTTGTCGTTCGCGCCGATCAGCATGGGCAACATGGACGCCGTCGATGTCGTACGCGGCGGTGGCGCCGTGCGCTATGGCCCTCAGAACGTCGGGGGCATCGTCAACTTCGTGACCCGGGCGATCCCCGATGCACCGACCGTCAAAGGTGGTTTGCAGACCGAGACCAGCCCGTCGTCCAGCCACGACGGCTTCAAGACCACTGGCAACCTGCTCGCCGGCGGCACTGCCGACAACGGCCTCGGTGGTGCGATCCTTTACTCGGGCACCCGTGGCGGCGACTGGCGGGAAAACAGCAACACGCGCATCGACGACCTGATCCTCAAGGGCAAATACCAGCTCGACGACGCCAACAGTTTCAACGCCATGGCGCAGTACTACGAGGGCCAGGCCGATATGCCCGGCGGTTTGAACGTCAAGGACTACAAGGCCGATCCGTATCAGTCCACCCGCCCCTACGACAAATTCTGGGGCCGTCGCACCATGTTCAACGCCGGCTACCGCTACCAGGAAGACCGCCGCGAATTCACCGCCAACACCTTCTTCACCACCACACTGCGCAACGGCTACCTGGACCAGGGCACCTTCCTGTCGCTGTCGCCGCGCGAGTACTGGGTACGCGGCCTTGAAACCCGCTTTGCCCAGGGCTTCGACCTTGGCCCCACCAGCCACGAAGTGGGTGTGGGCTACCGCTACATCAACGAAGCCGGCCATGAATTGCGCTACCGCACGCCGATCAGCGCCAACCAGCAACTGCCCAACACCAACAGCCGCAACGACCGCGACACCCGTGGCGCCACCGAAGCCAACGCGTTTTTCGTCGATGACCGCATCGACATCGGCAAGTGGACCATCACCCCGGGCGTGCGCTACGAGATGATCGAGTCCCAGCAGACCAACAACCTGACAAACGTCAAATACAAGGGCGACTACAACACCGCGCTGCCGGCGCTGAACGTGCTCTACCACCTCACCGACGACTGGAACCTCTACGCCAACACCGAAGGCTCGTTCGGCAGCGTGCAGTACAGCCAGATGCCCAACCGTGTGACCAGCGGCGAAGTGAAGCCGGAAAAAGCCCGCACCTGGGAACTCGGCACGCGCTATGACAACGGCACCCTGCGTGCGGAAATCGGCGCGTTCCTGATCAACTTCGATAACCAGTACGACAGCAACCAGACCAACGACTCAGTGATTGCCCGTGGCGAAACCCGTCACCAGGGCATCGAGTCGAGCGTCAACTACGCCCTCGACGGGTTGAGCCCGGCGCTGGCGGGGTTTGATGTGTATGCCACCTATGCCTATGTCGATGCGACCATCCGCGAAGACGGCCCGAACAAAGGCAACCGCGTGCCCTTCTCGTCCAAGCACAAAGGCACCCTCGGCGTGGGCTACACCGAAGGCCGCTGGAAGCTCAACCTGGACAGCAGCTACCAGAGCAGCCAGTTCGCCGACAACGCCAACACCGTGGCCGAAAGTGCCGACGGCAGCACCGGACGCATCCCCGGCTACATGCTGTTCAGCAGCCGCGCGGCGTACGACTTCGGTCCGCAGCTGTCGGATTTGAACGTGGCGGTCGGCGTGAAAAACATCTTCAACAAGCAGTACTACACCCGCTCGTTCGACGATAACAACAAGGGCAAATATGTGGGCGAACCACGTACGGTGTACGTGCAAACCTCCATCGCGTTTTAAACACGCCCCCCTGTAGGAGCTGGCTTGTCGAAAAGGGAATTAACTGCCCGCCAGGCAGCTGGGCGTGCCCGCCACCAGCGCATCAATTGCGCAGCGCGTTTTGGCCGGCATGTGTGGGGCCGTCGGCCAGATCACATGGATCGGTGAAGGCTGCTCCCGGTAGCCCGGCAAAACCGGCTCCAACTGACCGCGCAAGACGTAATGCGCAATCAGCCAACTCGGCAACCAGGCCAGGCCAACGCCCGCAATCGCGGCATCGGCCACGGCCTGGAGGTCGTCCAACACCAAGGGGGACGCCACACGCGAGCGGTACGCCGTATTGCTGCGGTAGGCGATACCTCGATGGCCTGCGAGGTCATCAATCCCTGCTATACGTCCCTTGCGCTGCAAGTACGCCGGCGAAGCCGCCAGGCCCACAACCTGTTCGCCCAGGCGGCGAGCGCTCAGTCGATCCGTATCAGGCAATGAGCCAATGCGCACGGCAATGTCGAAGCCCTCCTGCGCCAGGTCGATCATGCGGTCCGAGAAGCAAATCTCGACTTCCAGTTCCGGGTATCGATCCATCAACCCCCACAGCGCCGGCGCCGCATAGTGATGACCGAAGGCCAGCGGCACACTCGCCCGCAAGCGCCCGCGTGGCTGCTGCCGACCACTCTCCAACACCGACTCGGCCGCCTCCAGCTCAGCCAGTGCCCGCAGACAATGTTCGTAGTACGCCTGCCCGTCCTCGGTCAGATACTGACGCCGTGTGGAGCGCTGCAGCAAGCAAGTGCCCAAGCGTGCCTCCAGCCGCGCCAGGCCCTTGCCTACCGCAGAGCGCGTGAGGTTCAGCCGTTCGGCGGCTTGCGTCAGGTTGCCGCTTTCCACGATCTGCAAAAAGAGTTCGACGCCATCGAAACGCGGAGTGGTCATGGTGCAATTGTCGCCTTTAGATCCCTTATCAGCAGAAAACTTATCACGAATAAAGAACCAAATTCCCCTGAAAATAACCGAATCCTCAATCTTCAGGAGAATCCCATGCCAACCGCCGCCACGTTATCGGCCGCCAGCACACCCCATGCGGCCAGGAACGCGCTCGCCCTCACCGCCGTTTGCCTAGTCGCCCTGATGTTCGGCCTGGAAATTTCCAGCGTTCCCGTCATCCTGCCCACCTTGGAACAGCAACTGGGCACGGGCTTCCAGGACGCCCAATGGATCATGAACGCCTACACGCTGGCCTGCACCAGCGTACTGATGGCCGCCGGCACCCTGGCCGACCGCTTTGGCCGCCGGCGCATGCTGGTGCTGTGCTTGTGGGTATTTGGCCTGGCCTCACTGGCCTGCGGCCTGGCCGACAGCGCACCCACGTTGATCACTGCGCGTTTCGTGCAGGGGATAGGGGCAGGCGCGATGATGATCTGCCAATTCGCGATTCTGTCGCACCTGTTCCGCGAGCCCGCGGCGCGAGCCCGGGCCTTCGCGATATGGGGCGTGATTGCAGGTATCGGCCTGGGTTTCGGGCCGATGGTGGGTGCGTTGATCCTGGCCATGGCTGACTGGCGCTGGGTGTTCCTGGTGCATGTGCCACTGACCTTGTTCACCCTGGTGCTGCTGCGCATCAGCGTGCAGGAATCCCGCGACCCGGCCGGCCATCGCCTGGATATCGCCGGCATGCTCACTTTGACGCTGTCGGTGTTCGCGCTGGTGTACTTCATCACCCAAGGCACCGAACACGGCTTTGCCACCCCGGCCATGCTCGGCTGGGCCGGCTTGTCGCTGGCCGGGCTGTTGCTGTTCATCTTCATTGAACGACGCAGTGCACACCCGATGTTCGATTTTTCGGTGTTTCGTATCCAGCGTTTCAACGGCGCACTGATGGGTTCGATCGGCATGAACTTCAGTTTCTGGCCGTTCATGATCTACTTGCCGCTCTACTTCCAGGCGGGCCTGGGCTACGACACCGTGACCACCGGCGGCGCCCTGCTCGCCTACACCCTGCCGACCTTGCTGGTGCCGCCGCTGGCCGAACGCCTGGCCTTGCGCTATGGCGCCGAACGCATCATCCCGCTGGGCCTTGGCCTGATGGGCGCGGGGTTTATCGCCATGGCCGTGATCAACCGTGCAGAGCAGCCGAGTACCGCACTGGTGCTCTGCAGTTGCGTGCTCGCCGGTATCGGCTTGGCGCTGACCAACTCACCCACCACCAATACCACCACCGGCTCGGTTTCGGCTGACCGTGCGGGCATGGCGTCGGGCATCGACCTCAGTGCGCGGCTGATCACGCTGGCACTCAATATTGCGTTAATGGGCTTGGTGTTATTGCTAGGGATCAGCCATCAGCTGGCCAGTTTGCTGCCCGCAACCACGGCCATGGACTGGCCTGCCATCAGCCAGCACATTGCCGCTGGCAAGCTGGATGTACCCGGGCTGACGACCACAGATGCCCAGGCCGCCCTGCGCCACGGCGCCGGTTGGGCCATGCTCTTTGCGGGCATTGGCGCAGGCGTGCTGGCGTTGTTGAGCCGGCATTTTTTCCGTAGCCGCGCACAGCCTTATTGAGATGTCGCCTGTGCCGCCGCCTTCGCAGCCTCGCTAAAGCTCGACAACTCCCACAGGGGATGTGTGCAGCGACGAAGATCCACTGTAGGCGCTGGCTTGTCGAATCGTCGCACCGCAGCGATAGCGGCGGCACAGCCAATAGAGATGTCGCCTGTGCCGCCGCTCTCGCAGCCTCGCTAGGCTCGAAAGCGCCCACAACGAAAACGGGCCTGCAAATGCAGGCCCGTCTTTTGTGGCGATGAAGTAACTGTCAGTGATCAGCCGTTGAACACGGCACGTTCTTTTTCCAGGAACTCCTGTTCAAGCTCGTCTTCATTCACTTTGGTGGTCGGCTGGCTTTTGCCGGCAGCGCGCGGCTTGCCTTGCAGTTTGCCGAACAGATGTTCCAATGCATGCTCCAGCTTGATGGCAGCACCGTCGATGGCCTGTTCCAGCGTGTCGGCCTTGTCGCAGACCGAGACCGGTTGATGGCCCTTTGGCCGCGCTTCCAGTCGGCAACTCAAATCATGGGGGCCGGGCTTGTCGCCGTTCTCATCGCGCAGGTAAACCTCAACGCGGGTCAGATGTTCGTCATAACGTTCGAGCGTGCTCTCAATGGTAGTACGTACCCACTCCTCCAGTCGGATGCTGCTTTCAATATGGTTATCGCTATTGACTTGGATTTGCATAGTTCTTCCCTTATTTCAGCTAGCTCGCGGGAGGTCACAACTGCAACACCGGTGTGGTGTAACCATGACCTCTTGATGACACAATTGAGCAGTCAGAGAAGTAATTCAACCCCTTTGCAAAGATAAATCCCACATTACAAATTAAGTCTGACTACGAGCAAAAACGCTGTTAGGGTGGGGAGTTAGTTACATCTTCTTACGCCTGAATATCCTCACAATTGCCCCTCACCCAAGGGGTGCAATCCGCGAAAAATCCCCGCTTCTTCCACCAGCCAATCATGCACCGCCCTTACGCCCGGGTGGCTCAGCGCGCCTGGCGCATACAGCAATACATAGCGTTTGTGATTGGGCACCGCCAGGCCGAACGGCACGATCAAGGTGCCACGCTCCAGCTCATCATTGAGCAAGGTGCGCCGCGCAATGGCCACGCCCATGCCGGCGATGGCAGCCTCGATCGTCAGGTGGTTGCGGTTGAAGGTGTGCCCGCGCCGAACATCGGCCTCGTGATAGCCGATGGCATTCAGGTAAAACTCCCACTCCGCGTACTCATAACTCCCACGCCACGCAGTGATGTCGTGCAACAACGGGAAATGCACCAGGTCAGCCGGGCCATGCAACGGTGGGCGACCACGCAGCAGGCTGGGGGCGCACACCGGGAAAATCTGCTCGTCCAGCAGGGCTGTGGATAACAGGCCGGGGTAGCTGCCGTCGTTCAAATCGATCGCCAGGTCGAAGTCGCCTTCGTGCAGGGCGATGCTGCTGTCTTCCGCGACCATACGCAGCTGGATGTCCGGGAAACGCTGCTGCAGCCGTGGCAAGCGCGGCGTCAGCCACTTGCCGAGAAACGACGGGATCGAGCGCAAGCGCAAGGTGCCACTGATCATCCCCGCGTCCAGCCGCTGCAGCTCCGCATCGATGCTGCCGTAGGCCTCCCCCACCGTCGTCGCCAGCCGCTGCCCCTCGGCGCTGAGTTCCACGCCACGCGCCCGCCGATGAAACAGGCGAAACCCCAGGCGCTCCTCCAACTGGCGAATTTGTTGGCTCACCGCCCCCGGCGTGATGTGCAGTTCTTCGGCGCAACGGGTGAACGACAAATGCCGCGCCGCGCAGGAAAACACGTGCAACCAGACGTAGGTCTGGCCATGAAGGGGGCGAGTCATAGGGTTTAGTCCTGCTAAAGGGTGTCTTAGGATAATTCGTTGGTCAGTGCCGATCCAGAGGCTCAGTATCGCGCCAATTCCGCTCGTCCTACAAAACATGGCAGCGATTTCTACTCCATTGCTTGTAAGGCTTTAGCATGGCTATCAGTGTTTTCGATCTATTCAAGGTGGGCATCGGCCCGTCCAGCTCCCATACCGTCGGCCCGATGCGGGCGGCCGCGACCTTTGCCCAAGCCTTGAAAGACCAACATCTACTGAACGACACCCGGCGTGTCGAAGTGCGCCTGTACGGCTCGTTGTCAGCCACCGGTGTCGGCCACGCCACCGACCGCGCCTGCGTGATGGGGCTGATGGGTGAATGGCCAGATACGGTTGACCCAACCTCCATCAATGCGAGCATCCAGCAACTGCGCGAGTCCGGTCGCCTGCTGCTCGCCGGCACCCAGGACATTGCTTTCAACTGGCAACACGACCTCCTGCTGCTCGACGAAAGCCTGCCCTACCACCCCAACGCCATGTCCCTGCACGCCTACGGCGACAACGGCCTGTTGAGCGAACAAACCTACTACTCGGTGGGCGGTGGTTTCATCATCGAAGCCGCCGAGGCTGAGTCGGGTATTGCGCCGACCAGCGAAGTGGAATTGCCCTACGACTTCTCCAGCGCCGTCGAACTGCTGGCCTTGTGCAACACGCATGGCCTGCGGGTTTCCGAGCTGATGATGGCCAACGAACGTGCCTGGCGCAGCGACGAGGAAATCCGCAGTGGCCTGCTGCATATCTGGTCGGTGATGCGCGAATGCGTGGAACAGGGTTTGCGCGATGAAGGCATCTTGCCGGGCGGCCTGGATGTGCCCCGTCGCGCCGCGAAATTGCACCGCAACCTGTTGGAAATCGGCAAACCGAATGTCATCACGTCGACCTTGTCGGCGATGGAGTGGGTCAACCTGTTTGCCCTGGCCGTCAACGAAGAAAACGCGGCGGGCGGGCGCATGGTCACGGCACCGACCAACGGCGCGGCGGGCATCATCCCTGCCGTCCTGCACTACTACATGAAGTTCAACCCCGAAGCCTGTGACGACGACGTGGTCAATTTCTTCCTGGCCGCCGCCGCGGTCGGCATTCTCTGCAAGAAAAACGCCTCGATCTCCGGCGCCGAAGTCGGCTGCCAGGGTGAAGTCGGTTCGGCTTGCGCCATGGCCGCTGCCGGCTTGGCCGATGTGCTGGGTGCGACACCCGAGCAACTGGAAAACGCCGCCGAAATCGGCCTGGAACACAACCTCGGCCTGACCTGCGACCCAGTCGGTGGCCTGGTGCAAGTGCCGTGTATCGAGCGCAATGCCATCGCCGCCGTCAAAGCGATCAACGCCACGCAAATGGCCCTGCGCGGCGACGGCAAACACTTCATTTCCCTCGACCGGGTGATTCGCACCATGCGCGATACCGGCGCCGATATGCATGACAAATACAAAGAAACTTCACGGGGCGGCCTGGCCGTGAACTGGGTGGAATGCTGAGGAGCATTTCCTGACCGCCCCAACGTGAGCCCGCGCAAAAATAATAACGAGGCAATAACGATGACCGATGTACGTACACCTGCTGCCGATACACCTTCAAAAGCAAGTCCCGCTTTAGAAAACACCGTGACCACCGGCTGGACCAAACACGACACCACCTGGATGCTCGGCCTGTATGGCACCGCCATCGGCGCGGGCACGTTGTTCCTGCCGATCAATGCCGGTGTGGGTGGCTTCTGGCCGCTGATCGTGCTGGCACTGCTGGCCTTCCCGATGACCTTCTTCGCCCACCGTGGGCTGACGCGCTTTGTGTTGTCGGGCAAATCCGGCGACATCACCGAAGTGGTCGAGGAACATTTCGGCATCGGCGCAGGCAAGTTGATCACCCTGCTGTACTTCTTCGCGATTTTCCCGATCCTGCTGGTGTACAGCGTCGCGCTGACCAACACCCTCGGCAGCTTCATGGAACACCAACTGCACATGACCCCGCCGCCGCGGGCGGTCCTGTCGCTGGTGCTGATCCTCGGCCTGATGGCCATCGTGCGTTGCGGCCAAGGCGTGATCGTCAAGGCCATGAGCGTGCTGGTGTACCCGTTCGTCGCCGCCCTGCTGTTGTTGGCGTTCAGCCTGATCCCTAACTGGAACGGCGCGTTCTTCGCCTCTGCCGGTGATGGCATGCCAATGCCGCTGTTCCTCAAGACCCTGTGGCTGGCGATCCCGGTGATGGTGTTTTCCTTCAACCACTCGCCAATCATCTCGGCCTTCGCCGTCGACCAGAAACGCGTGTACGGCGCCCAGGCCGAGCGCAAGAGCAGCGGCATCCTGGCCACGGCCCACGGCATGATGGTGCTGACGGTGATGTTCTTCTGCTTCAGCTGCGTGCTGGCGCTGTCGCCTGCCGACCTGGCAGCGGCCAAGGCCCAGAACATTTCGATCCTGTCGTACCTGGCCAACCACTTCCAGACCCCGGTAATCGCCTACGCCGCGCCTTTGATCGCGCTGGTGGCCATTACCAAATCCTTCCTCGGCCACTACATCGGCGCCAGCGAAGGCTTCCAAGGCTTGATCGTCAAATCCTTGCGTAGCCGTAACCGTTCGCTGTCGGCCAAATGGCTGGAACGCAGCACCGCCCTGTTCATGGTGTTGACCTGCTGGGCCGTGGCCACCTTCAACCCGAGCATCCTGGGCATGATCGAAACCATGGGCGGGCCGATCATCGCGTGCCTGCTGTTCCTGATGCCGATGTACGCGATCCGCCGCGTGCCATCTCTGCGCCAGTACTCGGGCCAGGTGTCGAATGTGTTTGTGGTGGTGATCGGCTTGATTGCGCTGTCTGCGATCGTTTTCTCGGTACTGCCCTGAAATAGCCCACAACACCGCGCCCCCTGTAGGAGCTGGCTTGCCAGCGATAGCGGTCCTTCAGCCAAGTATTCATAAGCTGACACACCGCATTCGCGAGCAAGCCCGCTCCCACATTGGTACCTCACTGCCTGTGAGTGCTCTACACGGCACGGCCCTTGCTGTACCGCTTATGAGGGAAACGGACTTTGGCCAGTGGTCAGGAAACGCGAACTAATCCCGACACCGGTCGTCAATGACTGCATGTTCTTATCAGGCGGTAACGCACCATGGACAATCCTTTTCAGATCATCACAGACACCTTCACCCCCAACTACCGTGTCAACCTGAGTATCCAAAGGCTGGATGGCAGCATCATGCTCACCCTCTCGAACGAGTCGGGTGTGGTGGCCAAGCGCATGATCAGCGCCGAACAACGCAATGACCCGCAACGGCTCAAACGCCTGGTGCAAAGCATCCAGTTCGGCATCGCCATCGAGCAGGGCCACAGCGCCATGGAGATCCTGGCGGTGATGACCGATGGCGATCACCAGCGCTTGCAGCGACCGCCTACGAACACCCTGCCCTTCAGCGTCGGGCTTTAAAGCTCGCCCTTCTCGGTTTCCAGGCTCGCCTCGCCTTTGCGGCGCGGGCCTTCGACCTTCACCGACGGGAACGCCGACGAGGCGTAGCGCACCACCAGGATCGAGAACGCCAACAACAGAATCCCACCGCACAGGTAGATGATGCCTACATCAGGCGGGTTGTGGTGGGACACGTTGGAGATCAGCAGGCGTGTCAGCGCGGTGATCGCCACGTAGATCAGGAAGCGCACCGGCATGTGGTTGGTCTTGAAGTAAATCCCGACCATTGCGCCCAGTTCCAGGTAGATGAACAGCAGCAAGATGTCATCGATCTTGATGTGCCCGTTCTCCAGCATCCCCAAAAACTCCATCACCGCCGCCCAGGCCGTCACCGCACCAATGGCGAACAGCGCCAGGTAGTGGAACGACTCCACAAACAGATTGCCCAGGGACTCGGCCAGTTCATGCACGTTCTGGCGCAGCTTTTCGGCCCAGTTGATTTTCACGATGATGCTTCCTTAGGTCGACTCGACCGGATAATGCGGGTTGGACGTGACGGTTGTTCTGCATGCAGAAAAAAGGCCAGAGGCCGATATAAGATGGTGGCGGGGTGACATGAGGCACGGCAAACCTGTATTTACGGGCTACATTAAAAAACTGCTACCCAAACCCCACGGTTTGGCTTACCCTTTTTACTGTATATGAATACAGTGGTCGCAAAAGACAACTATCGTGAAGGCATGTGAGGTGGTGAATGGCCGTCGAAGTGGTATACCGCAGCAGCCGAGATCTGGAGCGTTTGTTCATGGATAAAGCCGAAGCTGACCGTCATGACAAGATGCTTGAACTCGCTGAGTTGCTGGCAGAAGTGTTGCAAAAAGCCGTGCCGTCCCTGAGCGAGCAGCAGGTGGAAGAAGCCGGGATCTACATGGCGAAGAACCGCGATGTGTTTGCCAAGGCGTTCAAGAGCCAGCCGGATGCGTTGTCCGAGTTGCTGAACGCACCGGCAGAATAAAGCCCGAATTGAACAGGCCCTGAGTCACTGACTCAGGGCCTTTTTAATGCCTGGCTTATTTGTACAGCAGGCGCTCGGCCAATTCGTCCGCCACCCGTGCGGGGGAACGCTTTTCGGCTTGGGCGTGGGCGAAGATCTCGGTCAGACGTGCGCCGATGTTCGACAGGTGTGCGGTGATGTCCGCCAGCTCTGCACCGCCGTGCTTGAGCGCGACGTAGATCAGCCCACCCGAGTTGATCACATAGTCGGGGGCGTAGAGGATGCCGCGCCCTTCCAGCTGGTCGGCAATGTCGAGGTTGGTCAACTGCGCGCTGGCGGAACCGGCCACGGCAGCGCAACGCAGCTGGCCGACGCTGTGGCGATTGAACACCGCACCAACGCCGCAGGGCGCGAGGATGTCGCAGGGCGTGCTGAGCAAGGCGTCGTTGGCGATGGGGTGGGCGCCGAGTTGCTCCATGGCCAGTTGCACCTTGCCATGGTCGATGTCGCTGACCAGCAATTCAGCGCCGGCCGCATGCAGCTGTTCCGCCAGGGCGAACCCGACATTGCCCAGGCCCTGGACCGCCACACGCAAGCCTTCCAGGTTGTCGCTGCCCAGGCGGGCCATCGCAGTGGTGCGGATGCCGGTGAACACGCCCATGGCGGCATGGGGCGACGGGTCGCCAGCGGCGGTGGTGCTGGTGACGAAACGGGTGTGCTGGGCGATGCAGTCCATGTCAGCCACTGAGGTGCCGCTGTCGATGGCCGTGATGAAGCGGCCGTCGAGTTTTTCGATGCAACGCCCAAAGGCTTCGAACAAGGCCGCGCGGCTTTCCACATGCACGGGGCGAATGATCACTGCCGTACCACCGCCCACCGGCAGACCGGCCAGGGCGGCTTTGTAGCTCATGCCCTGGGCCAGGCGCGCAGCATCTTCCACGGCACTTTGATCGTCGGGGTAAGCGAGGTAGCGGCAGCCGCCCAAGGCTGGGCCCAGACGGCTGTTGTGGATGGCTATGACCGCCTTCAGCCCGGTGGCCGGGTCGACGCTCAGGTGCAGCGATTCAAGGCGGGTGCTGTGCATGAGCGCAAACATCAATGAGCTCCCGAATCACTTCTGGTAGAGGCCCAAGTATAGGCTTACGGTAAAAAACTGCCGAAGTGCGCTGGAATAAGCCGCCCGGTTTTGCAGGCCTTGCGACATAAGACCGTGGGATATTTCCCCAATGTGCTGGACGAAAATTCTCAGCAAGGCTAAAACGGGGGCATCTGCCGGAGAACGCAATGAATCCCCGCACAGCCTTTTTTGCCTGCCTGGAACGTTCGCCCCCTGCGCTGTTCGAAGCCGCGCTGTGGATTGCGGCCGAGCACGATCCGGTCGTGCAACCGCAGGTGATCCTGCAAGACTTCACCTTGTTGCAACAACAGGTCAGCGTCGGCATGCCCATGCTGCCCGCCGACGAACTGGGCCAGCCCCTGC
Source organism: Pseudomonas sp. TE24901 (assembly GCF_054058375.1). Classification (NCBI taxonomy): domain Bacteria; kingdom Pseudomonadati; phylum Pseudomonadota; class Gammaproteobacteria; order Pseudomonadales; family Pseudomonadaceae; genus Pseudomonas; species Pseudomonas sp. TE24901. The sequence continues at coordinate 371,675 of NZ_JBSSAF010000002.1, read as the reverse complement.
TGCGGCGCATGAATGACCTGGGGTTTGCCCAGGACGACTTTACCCCCCTGCGCCCCGCCGCCGCCTTGCTGGACAAGGTGCTGCAGCGCAAACGCGGGCAGCCGCTGGCCATGGGGTTGATCGCGATGGAATTGGCGCGACGCCTGAACATTCCGATGGTCGGGGTGAATTTTCCCGGCCACTTCCTGCTGCGGGTGCCGGGCGCCGATCACTTGCTGGACCCCTGTGGCGGTCGGCGTCTGTACCCCAACGATTGCCGTGAGCTGCTGCACCGCCAGTACGGGCCGAACCTCAAGTTGCAGTCCGAGCACCTGCACACCGCCGACCCCCGTTCGATCCTGCAACGGCTGTCACGCAACCTGCGCCAACTGCACCTTTCCAACGATGCGCCGCTGGATGCCCTGATCGACGCCGAACGCGTGCTGGAACTGGGCAACGCCAGCGCCGCCGACTACCTGGCACGCGCCAGTCTATACCAGCGCCTGGATTGCCCGAGTGCCGAGCGCTTTGACCTGGAGCATGCGCTGCTGCTCAGCGAAGACCCGATCCAACGCCTGCGCCTGACCGAACGCCTGGGCCATTTGCCACCCAACACCATCGTGCACTGAACCCGACTGTAGTGAGCGGGCTTGCCCCGCGCCACGGCATACCTGACACACCACAGTGCCTGACACACCGCTGTGCCTGACACACCGCGGCGCGGGGCAAGCCCGCTCACTACAGTCACCGGCAAGCAAGCGCCTTCCGTTGGGCGGGGTGAATCAGTGATTGCCGGGGGCCTTGAGAATATCGCCGGGCAATGGGCTTTTCGGCACATCCATGCCAGGCGAACGCACCTGGATGATCAACAGCGCCGCAATCACTGCCGGAATCGCGCAGAAGAAGAAAATCTGCTCCACCGGAATGTGCATCGCCAACAACAAGCTGCCAAACAGCGGCCCGAGAATCGAACCAAATCGCCCAACGCCGAGCGCCCACCCAGTGCCCGTCGCCCGAACATGTGCGGGGTAGAAGTTACTGGCGAAAGCATTCAGGGTCAGTTGCCCACCGATGATGCAGAACCCGGCGGCGAACACGCAGGCCACCAGGTAGCGTGGGTTGTCATGGTTCAGCCCCAGCAGAACGGTACACACCGCCGCCGCTGCCAAAACGCCAGACAGCAGGCGTACCTTGCGTTTCAAGCGATCGGCGAACCAGGCCATGCCGATGGCGCCCAAGGTGCCGGCAAACAGGAACATCGACGTCACCAGGTTGGCTTCCTTCAACGCCAGGCCGCTTTCCAGCAACAGCGACGGCAGCCAACTGATCATGAAATACAGCAGGATCAGGCTGACAAAAAACGTCGCCCAGATCAGCACGGTCGGGCGCGCATAACCGTGGCGGAACAGCTCCACCACCGTCAGCTTGCTGCCTTGTTCTTGAAGGTTATCTGCAGCTCTCGCCAACGGCGGCTGCCAGCCCGGAAGCATGCGCGCCGTGACCTTTTGCAGGCGCGCATAAGGCGGCGCGTCACGCAACAAACGTGGCAAGGATTCGGGCAACAGCCACATCAGGAAAGGGAACAGCAACAACGGCGTCACGCCACCCGCCAGGAACACCGCTTGCCAGCCGTAGCCTTCGATAAACCCAGCCGCCACGAACCCACCCGCCGCGCCACCAAACGAAAAGCCGCACGCCGCCAACGTCACCATCAGGGTGCGCAGGCGCGGTGGGGAATACTCCGACATCAAGGCCATGGCGCTGGGCATCGCGCCGCCCATGCCGATGCCGCAGATAAACCGCGCAACCATCAAGGTGGTCAGTGAGTTGGCAAACACCATCAACACCGTGAGGGTGGCGTAGATCAGCACGCAGCCCAGCAGGATGCGCCGCACGCCAAACCGATCGGCCAGGGGCGTCACCAGCAACGAGCCCAAGGTGAGCCCCAGCAGGTTGGCGCTGAACACTGGGCCGAACGCAGCCTTTTCCAGACCCCAATCTTTGGCCAGGGCCGGCACCACGTAACCCAGCACCTGGGCATCGTAGCCATCGGTCACCAGCAGCATGGCCAGCAACAAGAGAATCAACCACTGGTAGCGCGACACCGGACGGGCGTCGAGTGCCGCGCGAAAGCTGGCAATCTGAGAGTGCATCGCAAGGTACCTATTATTTTATTTTTATGGCCACGCGCAACCTTGTAGGAGCCGGCTTGCCGGCGATAGCGGTCTACCTGACACACCGCCATCGCCAGCCAACCGGGCCCCACAGGGTCAGGGGGTGTCGGGCTGGTTGGCGGGGTGAGCCTGGATAAAGGCCGGATGCTGCGCCGCCAACGCCGCCACACGACCGATACGTGGGTATGCCGTCAACGGCACCTTGAAGCGCTCGGCCGCGTACAGCTGGGGAATCAGAAACGCGTCAGCCATGCCCGGCTGTTCACCAAAGCAAAAGCCTCGGTCGCCAATCAATTGCTCCACCGCGCCCAGCCCCTGGCTGATCCAATGGCCGATCCACTCCAGCAATTGCGCCTCATCATGCCCCCACTGGCGCAGCAGGTTCTGGGTGCTGGAGTTGTGCAGCGGGTGGATATCACAGCCGATGATCGACGCCACCGCACGCTCATGGGCGCGGGTCGCCAGATCCTTAGAGAGCAGGGGTGCCTGTGGATAACGCTCGTCCAGGTATTCGATGATCGCGGGCGATTGAATCAACAACTCGCCCTCATCGGTGCGCAACGCCGGCACGCGGCCTTGGGGGTTGATCGCCAGGTATTCCGGCTGGCGGTTGGCGCCGCCCGGTGGCACCAGCAAGTTGACCGGGATCGCGCTGAAATCCAGACCCTTGAGGGCCAGCGCGATGCGCACCCGGTACGACGAGGTGGAACGGTAGTAGGTGTAGAGTTCCATCGCCCTGCCCTCTTAGCGCGCTGCGGTTACGGTGCCCCGGCATTCGCCGAAGCCGATGGAGGCAAACCCTTCGCGGCGGCAACGGGCGCGCAGGATGATTTCGTCACCGTCCTCAAGGAACTTGCGCACCTCGCCGGACGGCAGCTCGACGGCTTTCTTGCCGCCTTCGGTGATCTCCAACAGGCTGCCGAACTGGCCCGCTTCCGGCCCGGACAAGGTGCCCGAACCGAACAGGTCGCCGGCCTGCAACTGGCAACCATTGACGCTGTGGTGGGCCACCAACTGCGCGACAGTCCAGTACATATGCAGGCTGTTGCTGAGCGCCAAGCGATGCGCCGGCAGGTTCTGCTCACGCATGGCGGCGGTGGTCAGCAGCACTTCGAGTTCGATGTCCAGTGCACCCGCGGCCTGGTCACGTTTATCCAGCAAGTACGACAGTGGTTGTGGGTCGCCTTCAGGGCGCGCCGGTTGCGCTTTGCGGAACGGTTCCAGGGCTTCGGCGGTGACGACCCATGGGGAAATCGTGGTGATGAAGCTCTTCGACAGGAACGGCCCCAGCGGCTGGTATTCCCAGGCCTGGATGTCCCGCGCCGACCAGTCGTTGAGCAGGCAGAAACCGGCGATGTGCTCGGCAGCGTCGCCAATGGCAATCGAGTCGCCCATGTCGTTGCCCTGGCCGATCCAGATGCCCAGTTCCAATTCGTAGTCCAGGCGTGCGCACGGGCCAAAGGTCGGCTCGGCTTGACCGGCCGGCAAGGTCTGGCCCTTGGGGCGGCGCACGTCGGTGCCCGAGGGGCGAATGGTCGAGGCACGGCCGTGGTAGCCGATGGGCACGTACTTGTAGTTAGGCAGCAGCGGGTTGTCGGGACGGAACAGTTTGCCGACGTTCTGCGCGTGTTCGATGCCAACGTAGAAATCGGTGTAATCGCTGATCTTCGCCGGCAGATGCATCTGGCAGTCGGCGGCGCGGTGCAGCACCTGCGCCTCGCGGGTTTGCAGCGTGCTGCCTTCGGCCAGCAGTTCCAGCAAGCGTTCACGCAACGCCACACGCGGGCCACGGCCCAGTTCGAAAAACGCATTCAATTGGCCACTGGTCATTGCCTCGACGGCACGACGGGCATCACCCTCGAATTCGCCGATGGCCGCCTGCAGGTCCAGGATCGAATCGCCAATCGCCACGCCCGCGCGCGGCGCCGAGCCGTTGATGCTGAACACGCCCAGCGGCAGGTTTTGCAGGGGGAAGTCCGTGTGACCGTTGGCGGAGGCTACCCAGCTGCGGGTAAGGGTGGGCTGAGTCATGGGTTATCTCCGGTTCGGGTTGAAGGTGGCGGGCAGCGAAGCCCAGCACGCGTCATAGGTGTTTTGCAGTTGCGGGCATTCCAGGGCGAACTGTGTAGGGCGCAGCACTTGGCTGGTCTCGAACATGAAGGCCATGGTGTTATCGATCTTGTGCGGTGCCAACTCGACGTTGATGGCCTTGGTGCAGGTCTCTCCGTCCGGGCCGTGGGCGCTCATGCAGCTGTGCAGCGACGCACCGCCCGGCAGGAAACCTTCGGCCTTGGCGTCGTAGGCGCCCTGGATCAGGCCCATGTATTCGTTCATCAGGTTGCGGTGGAACCACGGCGGACGGAAGGTGTTCTCGGCCACCATCCAGCGTGGCGGGAAGATCACGAAGTCGAGGTTGGCCAGGCCGTGCACGCTGGTGGGCGAGGTCAACACGGTGAAGATCGACGGGTCCGGGTGATCGAAACTCACGGTGCCAATCGTGTTGAAGCGGCGCAGGTCGTATTTGTACGGCACGTTATTGCCATGCCACGCGACAACGTTGAGCGGCGAATGGTCGAGCTCGCAGGCCCACAGCTCACCGAGGAATTTCTGCACCAGGGTGGTCGGTTGCTTGAGGTCTTCGTAATGGGCCACCGGCGTGAGGAAGTCACGTGGGTTCGCCAGGCCGTTGCTGCCGATAGGCCCAAGGTCTGGCAGGCGCAGCGGTGCGCCATGGTTCTCGGCGACATAGCCGCGCGCCTGGGCGTCCAGCAGCTCGATGCGGAATTTAAGGCCACGCGGCAGCACGACGATTTCCAGCGGTTCCACTTCCAACACGCCCAGTTCAGTGGCGATGCGCAAGCGGCCCTGCTCGGGCACGATCAACAGTTCGCCATCGGCGTTGAAGAACACGCGGTCCATGGAGCGGTTGGCGCGGTAGTGATAAATGCTGATGCCAGAGGGTTTTTCCGACCCGGTATTGGCGACCATGCCGACGAGCCCATCGATGAAGTCCGTCGGCTCACCAGGCATATCCAGCGGGTTCCAACGCAAGCGATTAGGCGTCACCGCGCCGAGCGGGCCACCAGCCAATTGCCGCTCAAGTTTGACGAAGGCAGGGTGATTGGCCGACGGCTGGATGCGGTACAGCCAGGTGCGACGGGCTTCGCTGCGCGCCATGGTGAACGCGGTGCCGGAGAACAGTTCGGTGTACAGCCCGTAGGGCGCTTTTTGCGGGGAGTTCTGGCCGACGGGCAGCGCGCCGGGCAGGGCTTCGCTGGCGAATTCATTGCCGAAGCCCGACAGGTATTCGAGGGTCATGGATCATCCTCTGAGCGGAAGTTGTTTTTATCGTAATCCAGTTACGCATAACGTAATTTGATCACCATCGACCGTCAAGCTATAAAGACGCCCATTCATCTCTCGGATTCCCGCTGCCCCATGGAAAAGCCCCGCGACACCGGTAAACAGAAAGTCCGCTCGGCCGAAGTGGGCACCGACATCCTCAAGGCCCTGGCCGAACTGTCCCCCGCCACGTCGCTGTCGCGCCTGGCCGAACACGTGCAGATGCCGGCCAGCAAGGTGCATCGCTACCTGCAAGCGCTGATCGCCTCGGGCTTTGCCGAACAGAACACCGCCACCAACCATTACGGCCTGGGCCGCGAAGCATTGCGCGTGGGCCTGGCCGCGCTGGGCAGCATGGACGTGCTGAAAGTCGGCGCGATGCCCCTGGCGGAGCTGCGCGATGAATTGAACGAAACCTGCTTTTTGGCGGTATGGGGCAACCAGGGCGCCACCGTGGTGCAGATCGAACCCGCCGTGCGTGCGGTGACGGTGGTGACGCAGCTGGGTTCGGTACTGCCTCTGCTCAGTTCCTCCACCGGGCTGGTATTCAGCGCCTATTTGCCGTCACGGGAGACCGTGGAATTGCGCGAGCGCGAAATCCAGGCGGGCACTGCCCATACCCTGGCGGACGACCAGGCCTACGCCAGTGCCTGCGAACAGATCCGCAGCCGAGGCCTGCACTTTGTGCATGGCTTGCTGATGCCCGGGGTGGATGCGCTCTCGGCGCCGGTGTTCAACGCGGTCGGGCACGTGGCGGCGGTGATGACCGTGGTCGGCCCCACCTCCCTGTTCCATGCCGATGAAGATGGCCCGGCGGCCCAGCATTTGCTGGCGGCAACCCGGGCCGTGAGCTGGCGCATGGGCTACCAGCCCTGAATCAGTTGTCCCAACCGGCGAGGGCCACGGCCACGCGGTTTTCCAGGGCCTTGACCTGCGCGCCCGCCACCACGTAGTTGTTGGTGACCATGGAAAACACCAACCGATGCCCGCGCGCATCATTGATGTAGCCACTGAGCGACGACACACCACCCATGGAGCCGGTCTTGGCGTGCAGGTTGTTCTGCGCCGGCGTGCCAACCAGGCGATAACGCAGGCTGCCGCCCGTCATGCGGTCGGCGTTGCCGGCAATCGGCAGGGCGTTGTACCAGGCGTTGAACCAGGGTTGTTTGCTGGCCGCCAGCAACAGGTCGGTGAGGGTTTGCGATGACACCAGGTTGCGCCGCGACAAACCGGAGCCATCCACCTGATTCAGCGCCGCCGTCTCCAGGCCCTGGCGCTTGAGAAACCCGGCCACCGCCACCACACCCGCCGCCGCCGTACCGCTATTGGCAGTCTGGCGCCCCATGGCCTTGAGCAAGGCTTCGGACATGTTGTTGTTCGACAGCTTGAGCAGCGGCGTGATCAGCTCCTGCAACGGCGCCGATTGGTGTTCGGCCAGTACGGTGATCGCAACCGGGGAGCCCCCGCCGATGATCCGCCGTCCGGACACGACGATGCCTTGCTGCGCCAGGGCCTGCTCGAAGAGGTTGGCCACCAGTTGCGTCGGCTCCCACACACTCACCAATTGCTGGCTCTGCTTGCCCGGCGCCACCGCACCACTGAGTTGCAACAGGTTGGTGCCATGGCGGCGGTTGATCCCATAGGTATTGCCCGGGCCGCTGACGGCGCGGTTGCTCAACTGCAGGTAGTCGGTGGGCGGGAAGATCTCCACCCCCACCGGCTGGCCGACCCGCGACGGCGCCTTGGCGGTCACCAACACGGAGCCTGCATCAAAGTCGCTGTTGGGTGACACGGTCAGCGCCGAAATCTGCGCGCCGTAGTAGGTGCTTTCATCGTCATGGGACCAATCGACACCCAGCCGTTCGGCGTCAAACCAGGTGTCGTCGAACACCAGGTCGCCCTGCACCTGACGGATGCCCTGGCTGGCGAGTTGCGCCGCCAGTGCCTGATAGTCGGCAAACTGCAGGGTCGGGTCGCCCAGGCCGCGCAGGTAGAGGTTGCCAGTCAGGCGATCACCCTGGCGAATGCCGTTGCTCAGCAATTGCGTGGCAAAACGGTATTGCGGCCCCAGCACATCCATGGCCGCCGCCGTGGTCAACAACTTGAGATTGGAGGCCGGCACCAGTCGCGTGCGCGGGTTGTGCTGGTAGAGCGTGGCGCCGCTGCGGGCATCACGCACCATGAGGGAAACCGTGGCGCCGTGCAGCGCCGGGTCGGCCAGCAGTTGGTCCAGCTGGGCTGAACCCGACGTCTGCGAAACACTGGCGCAACCGCCCAGCACAACACTCAAGGCAACCAGCATTGCGCTGGTGTGTATCCATTTCTGCAACCGCATCAGTAGCGTTTTCCCGCAAGGCTTCAATGGCGGCAACGCTAACAGCTCCGTTCCTTTGTGGCGAGTGGGCTTGTCTCCGGTTCAGGCTGCTGCGCAGCCCAGCGGGAGCAAGCGCCCTCGCCGCAGGGCCGTCAGAAGGTCAACGTGCTGGAGACCGACACCTGGCGCGCATCGCCCAAGGACACAAACACCCGGCTCGCCGCCGAGGCGTAGTAGACGCGGTCGAACATGTTCTTCACGTTGAGCTGGAACTTGACCTTCTGCCCTTCGATCTTGGTGTCGTAGGTCGCAAACGCGTCCGCCACGGTGTAGCCCGGCAGGGTGAAGTCGTTGGCCGCATCGCCGGCGCGCTCGCCCACATAGCGAGCGCCGGCGCCCACGCGCAGTTGGTCGCCACCAAAAACATTGCCGAAGTCATACACCGCCGAGAGCGAAGCGGTGTTCTTCGCAACGTTCTGCAGGCGGTTGCCTTCCAGGGTCGGGTCCTTGTCCTTGGTGTCCAGGGCATCGGTGTAGGCGTAGCTGCCGATCAGGCTCCATTGGTCGGTCAACTGGCCGGTGGCGTCCAGTTCCAGGCCACGGGAACGCACCTGGCCAGCGATGCTGTAGATGGTGTTTGCGCCAGAGCCGACTGAGACCAGCACGTTGCGTTTTTCAATGTTGAACAGCGCCGCGCTCGCGGTGATGCGCCCCGGCATATCGAGCTTGGCGCCCAGTTCCCAGGACTTGGATTTCTCCGGCGTCAGGTCGCCCGTCAACTTGCTGCCATCGGCCAGGGCCGCAATGGTGGAGTTGGGTTTGAACGATTCGGTGTAGCTGCCGTAGAACGACAGCTCGTCGGTGTAGCGATACACCAGGCCGGCACGCGGCACCCAGGCCTGGCCGTTACCGTTGGTGTTGGCGGTGAACGGCACGCCTTTGCCCGCGTATTGGTCGTACATCTGGTAGCGCGCGCCGCCCACCAGAATCCATTTGTCGGTCAGGTGGATCGCGTCCTGGAAGAACAGCGAATCGCTGCGCAGCAAGTCGGTCTGGGCACTGTCCTTGGCGCTGACGGTGGTGCCTTCCACATCGCGGCCATACACCGGGTTGAGGTAGCTGAACGCACTGCGTTGTGCCTGGCGAATCAGGTCCGCGCGATAGATCTTGCGGTACTCGTCATCCAGGCCAAACACCAGGTCATGCTGCATGCCGGCCACGTTGACCTTCCCTTCCAGGCTGAACGTGGAGAAACGGTCAGTGGTCAACGCGCCCCCGGTGCCGTCCATGCTGCGCGTCAAGGTGCCGTTGGGGTTCACGGTCACGATGCGCACTTGGCTGGCGTCGTAGGTCTCGCGGTTCCAGCTGTAGCCGAAGTGGGCTTTCCAGTCGTCGTTCAGGTCATGATCGACTTCCAGGCGGTACAGGTCGGAGCGGCCCTCCATGTTGTTGAACGGCTCATCCAGGCGACGGGTCGCAGGGATATCCAGCGGGTGGTTGGTCTTGGGGTCGATGGCGGTGCCACGGTCGAACGGCGAGAGGAATTCGCGGTGCTCGTAGGCAAACACCACTTTGGTGGTGTCGCCGTACCAGGCCAGGGACGGCGCCACCAGCGTCTCGCGGTGGGTGCCGAAGTTGCGCCAGTAATCTTCGTCTTCATGGTCGACGATCAGGCGATAGGCCAAGCCGCTGTCCCCAATCGGGCCGGTGGTGTCGAGGTTGCCGCCGCTGCCGTTCTTGCCATCACCAAAGGTCGAGCCGCGTGCGGTCAACGAGGTGGACTGCACCAGTTCAGGCTTCTTGCTGACGATATTGACCACGCCGCCCGGGTCCTGGATGCCGTACAACAATGACGCCGGGCCCTTGAGCACTTCGACGCGTTCGGCCGTGGAGTTCAGAGCACGTCCCTGCACAATGGGCATGCCGTCCTGCATGATCGAACCATTACGGTTGTCGCCAAAGCCGCGCAGCATCACCGCGTCCTGGGTACTGGCCAGGGTATTGGCCTGGGTAATGCCGCTGATATTGCCCAGGGCATCGTCCAGGTTGCGCGGGGTCTGGTCACGCAGGACCTGGGCCGGCACCACGTTGACGGTTTGCGGAGTTTCCAGCAGCAGGCCGTGGGAGCGCATCACCGAACTGGTGGGCGGCGGCTGATAGCTGGTGCTGTCCTGGGCCTGGCCGGCCCCGCTGATGGTGGTGGCGCCGAGGTTGAGGGCGCCGTCGGTGGGCACCGGCTCCAGGGCCAGGGTACGGGCATCGATCTGACGGAAGGTAAAGCCGGACTTGCCCAGCAGGCGTTGCAGGGCCTGGGTCGCACTCATCTGGCCGCTGACGGCGGGGGCGCTGAGGCCGTAGGGCGCCTCATCGGTGTAGATCACGCTGATGCCAGTGACCCGGCTGAAGTCGCTCAAGGCCTGGGGCAGCGGTTTGGCTGCCAGGGCAAAGTTGAACTGGGTGCTTTGCTGCTCCTGCGCCTGTGCAATGCCCAAGGGCAGCAACGCCAGCCCCGAAACCGCCAATACCGAGGCTCCCAGCCACTGTTTAACCAAACCGCCCGCCATCGACTTCATGCTGTGAGAACCCGTGTAGAAAACGCTGTTAATGCGAATAGATCGCAGTTTCAAGCACTACACGGATGGGCTGGCGATTTACCTCACTGCTCTTTGCAAAAAAATTTGTTTACTGCGCCTGAATGCAAAAACCCATGCGGGGGAAATGCACATGCACGGTGCCGGCACGCTCATCGATACGGCGCAGGATCAGCTCTTCACGCCCGGCAAACAGCAACTCGCCCGCCACCGGGTCGGTGCCGTAGTCGGTCGCCGAAATGGTCACCTGCTGCCCGACCTTGAAGCCGTTCAAGTCGTCGAAAACCTCATCCGGCAGCACGGCCGGGCTCGCATTGCGCGCGACGTCCAGGGCTTGCTCGGCGCTCATCGGGGTGGACGTGCCATGGCCAAAGCCCAACACGCGATCCAGCCAGGCTGCTACGGCGGGATAGGCATCCACCAACGGCGCAGTCACCGAAGAGCCTTTGAGGAACCATAACGGGTGGGCCAGGGAGAAGTCGGCAATCGAAGGCTCGCCGAACAGAAAATCCCCCGCCTGATGCTGCAATTGCTGATTGATGCGGCTGATGATCGCCGGCCATTGATGCAGGGCCTGCTCCAGTTGCACCCGCGCCGCCGTGCCACCGCTGAACAGCTTTTTGCGGTCGGCGACCAGCACCTGGATCATTTCCGGCGGCACCTTGGCAAATTTGACCGCCAGGGACTCGGGCTGGAACACCAGCGCAACGGCATGGGAAAACACCAGCGAATCCGCCCAGGCGGCAAAGCCCTGGGTGATCAATTCCTGGCCTTGGGGAAACAGGGTCGGGGCGGCTTTTTCCTGTTCCAGACGCCGGGCGATCAAGGCCGTGTCGCAGTAGATATCGGCGCCCACTTGCAGCACCGGGGTCTTGCGGTAGCCACCGGTCAGGGGCATCAGGTCCGGCTTGGGCATCACCGGCGCGATATGCACCGAGCGCCAGGACAAGCCTTTGAAGCCCAGCAACAGGCGGGCTTTTTCAGCAAAAGGGGACTGGGGGTAGTGGTGAAGAATCAACTCAGACATACCAGGCTCCGCTCGATAAGTGAGCCGCTAGCTTAGCCTGCAACACATCGATTGGGGACGATGGGAACCCATCAGTCAAATCAATGGGCTGCTCGCCGCCAGGCACTCCTTGGCGCTCTTCTTCAACTTCTTGATCAACCGTTCCTGGCGCAACGCCTCGCCCTTGCTCGCGCACTGCTCGGTGTACACCAGCGCCACGGCGGGGCTGGACAGGAAGAACCGCGCGCCCTTGCCACGCTGGTGCATGGCAAAACGGCGCACCGGGTCATTGCTGATGCCGCAGTACAACGAGCCGTTGGCGGCGCGTACCAGGTAGACAAACCAGGGTTTGGGTTCAGAAGTTTCAGTCACAGGTCGAGCCGGCAAAACCAGAAGAGCGCCCAGCTTATCAACGACTGGCCTGGAACGCCTTCAAACCACGCAGGGCCTGGCTACGCACGGCGTTTTTCACCAGCGGCGTCCAGCCCAGCAACAAACCTTTGGTGCCCAGCGCCTGACGCGACCAGCGCCACAGGTCAAAGCTGTCGTGGTGTTCACAGATCTTGCCGTCGCGAAACACAAAGCGCGCCTGGATATCGTTGACCACCGTGTTACCGGTGGCGCTGAACAGGTACGTGGCGACCCAATGTGCACCGCCGCTGCGCTCATCGCTGCGCACGTTGTCGAAGGTCAGGGAGAAGTCCTTGGCGCGCGTGGTGAGCATGCGCCACATGTCGCCAGCATCACGCCCATGCAATGGGCCGAAGGCGGGGTCGCTGAACACCACATCGTCGGTGTAGCAGGCGGCCATGGCCTCGGCGTCAAGGCGCTGGAAGGCCTGGTAGAAACGGTTGATCAGGGCGGTGTGGGCATCACTCATGGGCAGGCTCCGGGCGCTATTGTTATCCGGGTTGCACGATAGTCTGCCCATGGGCGCAATGCCATGTACATTTGCTACGTCAATGAAAGGGGTGAGGTCCGAGTTACACCCCTTCGACAGGCATCAATCAGCTAACCGCTCAGGTACCTTTGAAAGTCCCCCTGCCTTATCGACCCCGCCACGCCAACTTTGCGCAACTACAGGTTCGATAAATAGCTGGGCCATACCATCGCCCTGAAGTTATTCAGGCTCAACAGGGTAAAAGTACTGTCATCACGCCAAACTTATTTACCAAGCCCCAACTAAGGCACCATCCCGGCATCTCGCGCATAGGTAAACAAATCTACATCGGTTGATATACATAACCGGTGCATTGCCGTGCTCTTCTGTTTGCTGATAGTTGAAATACTGCGATTGACCCGCGCGGCAATCTGGCTGACTGTCATCCCGCTGGCGAGCATGCGCACGACCTCTTGCTCCTTGCCCGACAACTTGGGTGCCTGGGTCGGCTGGGCCAGGCATGCCTGGTCCAACTGCACACGCAGGCACTCACTGACAAACTCACGCCCTTGCACCACAGCGGTCAAGGCCTGGGGCAATTCCCGGGCAGACGCACTCTTGGCGATAATCCCCCGGGCGCCGTGGCTGAAGGCTGCACGCAGGGTCGCGATATTGGCAAACATGGTCACCAGGATCACCGGTACATCGGGGTATTGGCGGTTCAACAGTCCCAGCAAGCCATACCCATCCGCTTGCTGATTACCGGGCATGGCAAAATCAGTCACGATCACGTCGCAGGGTATTCGGCCGACCAACTCCAGGAGTTGGTCAGGCCCGTCGGCCTCCCCCACGACCTTGCACTTGCCACTCGCCTCGATCACCACTTTCTGGCCCACGCGAACAATAGGGTGATCGTCAGCAATAATGATGCGAATCATCGGTTTTTCCATGATGGCAATTTGAGACCGCCAAAATACCGCGATCATGTTTCTGCAACAACCAGAAATAAAACGCTCTTAGTGCGTCAAACCCCACACTTAATAAGGCCCTCACTACTTCCTACATAAATAAGAGAAATTACATAAGGAAAAGCACTACATAGTTAGAGGATATATTCCTTCAAAGTTGAGCCAAGTAGTTCAAATACCATTCCACTTCATGGCGAAACTCATCCAACACCGGCCGGTTCAGTGCCATGCCCGTCAATTGCACACGCTCGATCAGATCCGCAGCGCCGGCCTCCAGGCCGGTTTCCCCCAGGAACGCCACGCTGCCTACCAAGCGATGCAAGCACTGTGCGGCCAGCCTGGCATCCAGGTCGGCCTGGGCATGAACCAGCACCGCCAGGTCTGCATGCGCTTCCTGGATAAGACTGAACAGCATCGGCTCCACCACATCCCAGGAGCCAAAGGCATCGATCAGGCTGGCACGATTGGGAAAGCTGCGACGACCGGTTCGGACAGTGCCCACCTCCCTCTCGACGATGCCCGCAGGCTCTGGCGGCAGCCAGCAGCGCAGCACCTCACGCAATTGCGCAAAGCCGATGGGTTTGATCAACCAGCCGTCCATGCCGCAAGCCACGCACTGGCGAATTTCTTCCGGCCCCAGGCTGCCGCTCAAGCCCAGCACGATGGCAGGGGGGCGGCCCGCCGCCTGTTCGCGGCGGCGCAGTTCACGGGTGAGGGTATAGCCATCCATCACCGGCATGCGGCAGTCGCTGATCACCAGGTCGAAATGCTCGGTCGCCAAGGCGTGCAGGGCTTGCTGCCCATCACAACAGCACTGGTAGGCCACCGCGAGTTTTTCAAGCAGTGAGCCAAGCAACAGGCGGTAAGTGCAGTGGTCATCCACCACCAGCACCCGGGCTTCAGGCGCTATTGTCGGCGAACGTCGGTTTGAAAAGTGGCCAGGCATGCTGCCCTCAATGAGAGCGATCAACTCACCCTGACTTTGCGTAATTAAGGACGATCACCTGAACCCGTGCGGGTTGGGTACAAGCAATCAAGACGGGCGCAAAATATCCGAATACATGCAGGGCGACGATACAAAAACTACGACAAATCAGCCGATCGCCTTCGAAAATCAGGCTTTCTGCTTAAACAACCCCCTTTTGTCATTGCCACCCTGTCATTCGTAATAGTTGCATTTCCGCCTCTCCCGCCCGGCGATAAATTCCTCCCCGCTTTCCCTTAAAGCGACGCGTGCCCACCACAACCATAAAACCCATGGGCAACTTCACCGCGCCGCTCTGCCCCTGATCCGTGCATAGGAATACCGACTGTGATGAAAGACTCTCTCGCCGCCCTGGCCGGAGCCCTGCTGATCGCCCACGCCAGTACGGCGCTGGCCGCTAGCTCCGTGGACCTTTCGGTCAAAGGTGCCATTACCCCGAGCGCTTGTAGGCCTAGCCTGAGCAACGGCGGGCTGGTGGACTACGGCAAGATCTCGACCCAGGACCTGGACCCGACCGAGGTCACCGAACTGCCCAGGACCCTCTTCAAGTTGGCGGTCAATTGCGAAGGTTCGAGCTTGTTCGCGTTGAACGCCCAGGACAATCGATCCTCCATGGCGGGCCCCGCCGCCTCCTTCGTACTGGGGCGGATCAGCCCGACAAACTGGATCGCCACGTATTTCCTGACCATGGAAAACGTGGTCACCGACGACCCCAGCGCCTACCCGATCTACTCCCTGGATAACGGCTCGACCTGGATCTACAACTCCGAACGGCAGGTACCGGCTAATACACTCAGTGCTTTCGGCAATCAGACTTCCGGCACACGCGCCCCCGTCTCCCTGACAGATGTAGCGCTGGACCTGATTGTCCAGCCCTACATTTTTCCAAAAAGCCAGATCCCGGCAGGCGAAACCATTCCCCTGGACGGGTCCGCCACGTTCGAGTTGCGCTACCTATGAAGGCCTCAACGCTGTGCCGTTGCAGCACGTTCGGCCTCGTGCTCAACCTGGCCCCCGCAGCGTTCGCCGCCAGCAACGTCGACCTGGCAGTACGCGGCAACATCACCCCCAGCGCGTGCAAACCGAGCCTGGCCCAAGAGGGTCTAGTCGACTACGGCAAGATCGCCGCCCGCGATCTGAACCGCGAGTCCTTCACCCCGTTGCCGCTCACCCAGCTGCCTGCGGCCGTCAACTGCCAGGCCCCGACCCTGTTTGCCCTGAGGCTCACCGATAACCGTGCCGGCTCCAGCGCGGCCGAGCCCTACGGTTTCGGGCTCGGCCTGATCAACGCCAGCGAGCGGCTCGGTGTGTTCCACACCACCTTGCATACCCCCTTGGCAGAGAACGCGCCCATCACTCAATTGCAGTCATCAGACAACGGCCAAAGCTGGAGCGTGGTTGAAGAGAACGTCGCCTTGCCGCCGCTACGACTGGCCGCGTTCGGGGACGCTTCTTCCGGCGTCTGGAGCCCGCTGCCGATCCAAGCGCTGCGTGTGCAAATACGTGTCAGCACGCTGATCGCACCGGCCCAGGGCCTGACCCTGGATCGCGAGGTGCCACTGGACGGCTCAGCCACGCTGGACCTGATTTACCTGTAGTGCCTCACCCTCAACCCTACCTTACAAGGACTTGTGCCCATGGATAGACCCACCCTCGCCTTCCTGCTAGCCGCCCTTGCGCCTGGCGCGTTCGCTGCCAGCAGTACGGACCTGAGCGTCTCCGGGACCATCACCCCCAGAGCCTGCACGTCCGTACTGTCAAACGGTGGCGTGATCGACCACGGCAAGATGACCTCCAAGGACCTGCAACCCAGCTCCCCCACGTTGCTCGATGCGGCCGAGATGCGCTTTGAAGTGCAGTGCGAGGGAGAGACCTTTTTCACCTTGACCACCGTGGATAACCGCGCGGGCACCTCTGCCATCAACCCGAGGCACCACGGCCTGGGCATGACCGCCGAAAAAGAAAAACTGGGCAGCGTGGCGTTCTCGCTGTTCGACCCGGTGGCCGATGACAAACCGGTCAAGGTCATCACCTCAAGCAACGGCGGCGCCAACTGGTCCGCTTCGATCTACCTGGGGCATGAAGCACTGACCTCGTTTGCCGCCCTCGACGGCCCCAACACGCCCATCGCCCTGAAAACCCTGAATGCCCGGCTGCGCGCATTCACCATCATCGTGCCCGCTACCGACCTGACCCTTCTTGATGAGGTGCCACTGGACGGCCAGGCCACGCTGCAACTCAAGTACTTGTGACCCTTTTCCCTCTGCTTGCCTTGAAAGGAGCAACACCATGAAAGCCCTGAATGCCCTGATCGCCACCCTGCTGCTCACCGGGACCGGCACTGCCCTGGCCGCCTCCAGCGTGGACCTGACCGTGCGTGGAATAATCACCCCAAAAGCCTGCGAGCCGGAGCTGTCCGGCGGCGGCAATGTGGAGATCGGCAAGATTTCGGCCAAGGACCTCAATGCCGACAGCCCCACCCGCTTGCCCGACCAGACCGTGCGAATGACCGTCACCTGCGACGCGGCAACACTGGTAGCAATCGAACCCAAGGACAATCGTGCCGGGTCGGCTTCGTTACCCGATGATAGGAACTTTGGCCTGGGACTGGTCAATGGCAGCGAAAAACTCGGTGCCTTCCAGATGTACCTGCAATCGCCGGTCGGAGATGGCACGGAACTGGGGCCCATTTCCTCCAGTGACGGCGGCCTGACCTGGACCCGCTACATGTACCTGACCAACAACGGCATAACCTCCGTGGCCAATACCACCGCCATCGCCCCGGTGCCGGTGCAGTCGCTGGTCACCGATGTGGTCATCATCCCCTACATCGCCCCGGCCAACAGCCTGACCCTGACCGAGGAAGTGCCGATCAACGGTTCGACCACCCTGACCGTCAAATACCTGTAATGGAAAACGGGCGCAGCCTTCCCGGGTTGCGCCCAGCGCCGCACTCACGGATGTCCCTCAACACGGTTCCAACATCGACCATGAACACGCTCTCACGCCGCTTGATGACGCTCGGTCTCTGCCTGACCGCCACCTCCGCCCTGTGTGCCTCGAAGGTCGACGTGACATTGACCGGCAGCGTCACCCCGAGTGCCTGCACGCTGGTCCTGTCGCCCAGCGGCATCGTCGACCATGGGCGGGTGCCGGCCCGCTCGCTCAATCAGTACGAGTTCACCGAACTGCCCCTGCGCACACTGGACATGAACGTCACCTGCAACCAGCCCGTGCTGTTCGTGCTGGTCGGTGTGGATAACCGTGCCGACTCCTCCGTGGGCCCTGGCTTCTATTACGGCTTGGGCAACAACGTCCATGCCCCGGCTGAACGCCTGGGCTCGGTGGCCCTGGCCATTCGCGAAGCGGTGGGCGATGGCCAACGCGCCATTGTGCTGGCCTCCAGCAATCGAGGCCTGACCTGGTTTCCCGAAACCAACGCCTACCCGGACAACTACATGGGCTTTGCGCACCCCGGCACGCTGGTGCCGGACCCGCACAGCGTGCTCACCGCCAAGCTGGAAATCAAAACGTCGATCAACGCCGCCGCCTACCTGACCCTCGACCAAGAGGTGCCGTTGGACGGCTCCATCGTGCTAGACCTGAGGTATCTGTAGTCATGCTCCCCTTCCCTTGCGTTGCCAAAATAATTACACGGGTGTTCAACCTGGTTCGCTATGCCGGCCTCTACCTCGCCGCGCTGGCGCTGACGTTGTGGGGCCCCACCCTTGTGCTCGCCGATGGCATGGTGCCGGACACGTCGGTGGTGATCGTCAACGAGGCCGATGGCGAAGCCTCGGTGTCGGTGACCAACACCGACACCAAGCTCGCCTTGCTGCACGTCACCCTCGAAGACATTCCTGAAGACACGGCGCCGCTGCTGTTTGTCACGCCGCCGCTGACACGGGTCGAGCCGTCCAAGAGCCCGTTGATCCGTTTCATCCTGCAATCGGCCACCCCCCTGACCACCCAGCGCTTGAAACGGGTGATCTTCGAAGGCATGCCTCAGGGCCGCGCCGAAGGCCAGGCCGGGCATGCGCGAGTGGGCGTGACGGTGCGCCAAAACCTGCCGGTGATTCTGCACCCCAAGGGGCTCGCACCGAATCGCACGCCCTGGACCGGCTTGGTCTGGAGCCTGAAGAACCAGCAACTGAGTGTGAATAACCCGACGCCCTACGTGGTCCGCCTGGCTCAGGAATTGACCTTGCTGCCCGGCAAAGGCTCGGCCTTGCTGCCGCGCACCTATGTGCTGCCCGGCGAGACCTTGAGCGTGGCCGCCAGCCAAGCCCAGGCCAGCACCGTGCAGATGCAACCGGCCACCGTCTACGGGTTTGCGGTGGCGCCTTACGAAGCACCGATCACCCTTTGATCGCAGCGCCGGCGGGCCCAATGCCGGCGCCCTGATAACGAAGTGGCCTCCCATTGAAGGCCACCAGGAGCTCTCCCGTCGCGAAGGATTGACGCGGGCCTGCCTCCACTTATTCGAGTACGACTTGTGAGCACAGTTATGACTGATCGCGACGGCGAAGCCGTGCCTGGTGTTTCATCACCCCGGGCGCGCAAATGGCTGGCGGGCGTTGCGCTGAGCCTGGGCACCGTGCTGCCAACGGCTGCCGCCCTTGCCGATGAAGGCGCCGGCTCGTTCGACCCGCAAACCTTGGCCCAACGCGGGATTGACCCGCAATTGGCCAACCTGTTGCTGGAAGCCCCGCGCTTCACGGCCGGGCGCCATGCCCTGAACCTCAACGTGAACGGCCAGCGACGTGGGCGGGTCGACGTGGTGTTCAACGGGCAGGGCGTGCTGTGTTTCAACCAGGCCCTGCTGGATGCAGGCCACTTGCGCATGCCGGCCGACGATGGCGAATGCCATGCTTTTCTCGAGGCCTACCCACAGACCGTGATCGAGCAGGACCCGGCCACCCTCAGCCTGTCGCTGGTCGTGCCCACCGATGCGCTGCGCCCGACCGTGCGCGATGTGTCCGGCTACCAGACCGGCGGGTTCGCCGGGCTGCTCAACTATGACCTGAGCGGCCTGTACAACGAGTTCGGCGACGACACCAGCCGTTTCGGCTCGGCCAACACCGAGGTCGGTTTCAACGCCGGCGACTGGATCGTGCGCAGTCGCCAGGTACGCACCTGGCAAGACAAGGTGTCGCGCACCACCCACCTGGACGCCTACGCCCAGCGCACCTTTGCCGAACAGCAAGCGGTGTTCCAGGCCGGGCAGATCAACCTCTACAACCCGGTACTGGCCGGCGCACAGATCACCGGGGCCCAGGTACTCACCGAGACGGCCCTGCAGGACCAGAACCAGGGCGCCACCATCACCGGCATCGCCAACAGCCCGGCCCAAGTGGAGATCCGTCAGAACGGCACGTTGATTCACTCCACCGTGGTGCCAGCGGGGCCGTTCTCCCTCACCGATGTGCGGCGCTTGAACAGCCGCTCCGATGTGGAAGTCACGGTCAAGGAAAGCAGCGGCGAAGAACGTCGCTTCACCGTGCCCGCCGCCATGCTTGGCCTGGGCCTGCCAGCGCCGGGTTACTCGGTGGCGGCGGGGCGCGTGCGCAAGCTCGGTGCCGGTGAAGGGGCCGAGCCCTGGGTGGTCAGCGGCGGCTGGAGCGGTGCATTGCACCCACAGGTCAGCGTGGGCGCCGGTGTGCTGGGCGCCGAGGATTACCGCGCGGCGGGTGCCAGCCTGGCCTGGCTGCCGTGGCAGGACAGTCAGTTCCAGGCCTCATCCCAAGTGGCCCAGGCCACCCGCAACGGTAACGAGCAGGGCGTGCAAACCGATCTGTCGTGGTCCCAACGCCTGAGCGAACGTTGGGCCATCACCACGGCCGGCTCCTGGCGCAGCCTTGGCTACCGCGACCTCGAGGACTCCACCTACACCACCGAAACCCGTGAGCAACGCCGCTCCCGCTATCGCGATCAGCAAAGCGCCACAGCGTCCTGGTCACACCCGATGCTCGGCGCGTTCAGCGCCGGGATTTCACGCTCGTCCTCGTTTACCGGTGAGAGCAGCAGCCGCGCGCTGGCGTCGTGGGGCACCAGCTTTGGGCGTGTATCGGTGTCCGCCAGCGCCGAGTGGCAAGTGGGCGGCCGCCAGCAGAGCGATGACAGTGTGTACCTGAACATCAGCGTGCCCCTGGGCGAGAGCCGCCGCGGTCGTGCCTGGGCGCGCAATGCCGCAGGCGATCACCGCATCGGGGCCGGGGTCAGCGAACAAATCAACGACCAGTTGAGCTACCAGGTAGGCGTTGAACGTGACAGCCGCGACCGTGAGGTGGAGTCATCCATCGGTGTCTCGACGTTGCCGTATTACAGCCAGTTGGACTTCAACTACACCCGCAACAATCAGGAACGCTCCAGCTATCAAGGTGGCGCACGCGGTGGGGTGGTGTTGCACAGCGATGGGCTGACGTTTTCGCCCTACCCGGTGCGCGAGACCTTTGCGCTGATGTCGGTAGGCGACATGGCCGGCATCAAGGTCAGCACCCCCAGTGGCCCGGTGTGGACCGACTGGCAAGGCCAGGCCGTGGTGTCGCAGCTCAGCCCTTACGGCCGCAGCCCGGTGGAAGTGCACACCCGCTCGCTGCCGCGCAACGCCGACATCAGCAACGGCCTGGCCGTGCTGTCGGCCGGACGTGGCGCCGTAGACAACGTCAAGTTCGGCGTGGCCCTCACACGCCGCGCGCTGCTGAACGTGACCGACGCCAATGGCCAACCCCTGCCTCGTGGCGCCGCCATCAGCACCGCCGACGGCGAATTCGTGACCCTGGTTCAGGAAGGCAGCCAAGTGTTCCTGCCGGACGTGCTGGACCGTCGCGAACTGTGGGTCAGCGCCCCCGGCCGGCCCCGTTGCCGCCTGGACTTCGACTTGCCCGAACGAGGCGATCCCGAGGTGTATTACGAAACCGCACCGGCGCGGTGCCAACCATGAGGAACTTAACCATGGGCCTGAAACCTGCCTTGTTGTCCGCCAGCCTGTTGCTGGGCGCAAATGCCTGGGGCATGGATGAGTGCCAGTTGAACCTGAGCGAAACCGCCGTGGATTTCGGCCTGGTGAACCGGGCGGTGTCGCCGATAGCCGCAGCCGAGCACCTGTTGGGCGAACGGCGCCTGAGCCTGACACTGAACTGCCCCACGCCCACTGACTTGAGCCTGTTCTATCGCGGGTTGGCAGCCGGCACCGAGCGCTTCCAATTCACCGGCCGTGGCAGCTACAGCCTGCGGGCCAGCGACGCACTGCTCGACGGCCAACCGGTGGAGTTGGGCCTGGTTCCCGGCAGCGGCCAGCCGCCAGTGAGCAGCGCAACAACCCTGCGCTGGCGTCCTGAACACGGCATCGTGCCGATGCGTGCCGGCGTACCGGTCATCGGGCGCAGCTTGTCGTTGCAACTGGAGGTCAGCGCCTGGGCCCGGCAAGACGCCCTGCGCGTCAGCGATACCGTTACCTGGGACACCAGCGGCGTGGTCGATGCCGTCCACACGGGACGCTCGCGGGAGTTGCGCCTGCAAGCCCGCTTCGCCCCTGCGGCCTGCACCCCTAGCCTGTCCAACGGCGGCACAGTGGCGTTCGGCAAGTTGTCGGTAATGGACCTGAACGCCGACAAAGAGACGGCCCTGCCCCCGCGACCACTGGTGGTCAGCGTGGCCTGCGACGCACCGACCGCGTTCAGCCTGCGCCTGCAGGATAACCGCCAAGGCTCGGCCACCGGTCCGGGAGACGACACGACCTACGGCCTGGGACTCGACGCGCAGCAACAAAAAATCGGCCGCTACCGATTGGTCTTCGACCCTGCGCGCACCACCGCCGACAGTTTCCCAGGGCTTTATCGAACCGACTCCCCCACCGGCACCGCCCCCTGGAGCAGCGCGAGCGCC
Organism: Pseudomonas sp. TE24901; assembly: GCF_054058375.1. Taxonomy (NCBI): domain Bacteria; kingdom Pseudomonadati; phylum Pseudomonadota; class Gammaproteobacteria; order Pseudomonadales; family Pseudomonadaceae; genus Pseudomonas; species Pseudomonas sp. TE24901. The sequence continues at coordinate 349,549 of NZ_JBSSAF010000002.1, read as the reverse complement.
AACCCGTTGGCGATTGGCGCCAGCCGTTTCCTGGGTTTCAGCACCAGCGCCGGCAACACCAGCGGCCCCGTGCCGATTCAACAACTCAGCACCACCACGAGCCTGGAAGCGGTGATTGCACCACTGGGCACGCTGGACCTGGGCAGCGAAGTGCGCCTCGACGGCGCCGCCACCCTCGAACTCAACTACCTCTAGGAGCCCTCCCATGAAGCACCTTCTGATTGCCTTGGCATTGTCGTCGGGCACCGCTCACGCCGCGTCCACTGTCGACCTGGCTGTCACCGGCCTGATCACGCCCATGGCCTGCAAGCCGCTGCTGTCCGGCGGCGGGCTGGTCGACTTCGGCAAGATCTCGCGCAATGACCTCAACCTCACCAATGGCACGCGCCTGCCCCACAAATACCTGACCCTCACCGTCAACTGCAACGCGCCCGGCCGCTTCGCCCTGCGCATGCGCGACAACCGCGACGGCACGGCGCACGTCAACAGCGAGATTTTCTACGGCCTGGGCCTGGACACCAGCGGCAACAAGATCGGCGTGTACTCAGTGAGTTTCGACCCCAGGCAAACCGTGGTCGATGACCTGGCCGTGGTGTACGGCACCGAATCCACCACCGGCGGACTGGCCTGGCGCATGGCCAACCTCAATCCCATCGATGTCGGCTCGCGCAGCCTGCTCGGTTTCACCGACGTGGTCGGCAGCACCGCCGGCCCGTCGGCCATCCAGACGCTGACCAGCACCCTGAAGCTGGAAGCCACGATCAACGCCCGGCAGAACCTGGACCTCAGCGTGGAAACGCCGATGGACGGGTCGGCCACGTTGGAAGTTGTGTACCTGTAATTCGCGTTTTTTCCCCAACCCTGTAGGAGCAACACCATGAGCATCACTCGTAACCTGTTGGTCGCCGCGCTGCTGGCGAGCGCAGGCCATGCGGTCGCCGCGTCCAGCGTCGACCTGAGCGTCAAAGGCACGATCACCCCAAGAGCTTGCAAAACAGCCCTCAGCAATGGCGGCCTGGTCGATTTCGGCAAGCTGTCGGCCAAGGACCTGCGCCCCGACCAGCCGACCTACCTGCCCAGGCAGAACCTGCAAATGACCGTGACCTGCGATGCCTCCACGCTGTTTGCCGTCGCGCTCAAGGACAACCGAGCCGGCTCGGAATCGAACCAGGACTACTACAACTTCGGTCTTGGCTTGATCAATGACACTGAGAAACTGGGCTACTTCACGGTCGCGATGTCGGGGCCTGTTGCGGATGACGTCAACGTCCGCGGCATTGCCTCTTTCGACGGCGGTGTCACCTGGGAGCGCGAAAGTGCTCTGGTGGATGACGGCCTGACCAGCTTCGCCGACATGAACACACTGGCCCCGGTGCCGGTACAACGCCTGGTCACCGACCTGCAAGTGGCCGGTGCCATCGCTCCCTCCCAAGGCCTGACCCTGACCAACGAAGTGCCGCTGGATGGCTCGGTCACCCTGACCGTGCGCTATCTCTAAACCCTCTCGCTGGTCACCCCCACATACAGGGCACGACCGGCCCCCAACCCGGCGATGATCGCGCCCAGCCCGATCACGCCGAACACCCAGCCGGTGGCACCCCAGCCACCGGTCCAGTCATGCAGCACACCCACCGCCAACGGGCCCATGGACGCCAGCGTATAGCCAATGCCCTGCGCCATGCCTGACAGATTGGCGGCCACGTGGGAATCCCGCGAGCGCAGCACGATCAGGGTCAGCGCCAGGCTGAACGTACCGCCCTGGCCCAAGCCCAGCAGAATGGCCCAGCCCCACAACCCGTCCAATGGCGCAAACAGGCAGCCAAACAACCCGCCAAGGGTGAGCAGCATCACCACGACGATGGCCAGCCGCTGGTCCTTGCCCCGGGTCGCCAGCCACGGCGCGGTCAGGGCGCTGAGCAGTTGCACGATGATCGAACCGGACAGCAGCAAGCCGGCTTCGGTGGCGCTCAGGCCACGGCTGATCAGGATCGACGGCACCCAGCCGAACACGATGTAGGCCAGGGACGATTGCAGGCCCATGTACAAGGTCACTTGCCAGGCCAGCGGATCGCGCAGCAGCCCTTTGACCTTGTACGCCACTTGATGGGCACCCTGTTTCTGCCCCACCTGTGGCAACCAGAACAACGCCGCAATCAGCGCGGGCACGATCCAGAACCCCAGGCCGATATTCCAGCTGTTACCGAACGCGTGGCTCAACGGCACCGTGGCCCCCGCCGCCAGCGCCGCGCCCAGGCACAGCGCCATGGTGTACACGCCGGTCATGGTGCCCGCCTGTTTGGCGAAATCACGCTTGACGATGCCCGGCAGCAGCACGCCGATGATGCCGATGCTGGCGCCGGCGATCAGGCTGCCGGTGAACAGCCCGGCCTCGCCGAACGAACTGCGCAGGATGATACCGCCGGCCAGCGTCAGCAAAATCCCCAGCACCACCCGCTCGGCGCCAAAACGCCGAGCCAGGATCGGCGCCAGTGGCGCGAACAAACCCAGGCACATCACCGGCAAGGTGGTCAGCAGGCCGGCCTTGGCCGCCGACAAGCCCAGGCTGGCCGATACGTCATTGAGCAACGGTGACAGGCTCGACAACGCCGGGCGCAGGTTCATCGCCACCAGGACCAGCCCCAGGATCAGCAACCATGGGCGGCTCATGGCGGGTGGGGTGTGTTGCACCACTTCGTCGTCGGCTTCGGCGTCGATCAACAGTTCTTCGAGTTTGGTTTCAGGGTTCATTGATCAACTGCCGGCAGAGGGATTTGGCGCGTTCCGGGTCTTGTTTTTCGACGGCTTCGAGCAAGGCGATATGCAGGTCGAACACTGCCTGGCGGCGCGGAGTGATGTTCAAGGTCTGGCGCAACTGGGCGCCGACGATGGCGGAAAAGTACTGGTACAACTCGCTCAGCGCCGGGTTGTGCGCGGCGTCCACCAAGTGTTTGTGGAAGATCAGGTCGGCGCTGATATAGGCCTCCAGATCGCCGTGGTACAGCGCGGCGCTGGCGTCGAGGGCCTCGCGCAACCTTTTGAGGTCTTCGTCGGTGCGGCGCAACGCGGCCAGGCTGATCGCCTCCACTTCCAGAATCTGCCGGGTCTCTTGCGCCTGCTCCAGGGTGCAGTGAGACAACGCGCGCATCGTGCCCAGCGGGTCGGTCATCGAGCGCAGGTAACTGCCGTCACCCTGGCGGATCTCAATCAACCCGGAAAACGCCAGCACACGCATGGCCTCACGCACGGTATTGCGGCTGATGCCCAACTCGGCAGACAGCTCGGGCTCGGTGGGCAGGCGCTCACCAATGGCCCACACGCCTTGGCTGATGCGCAGGCGCAGCTGCTCCAGGGCCTGGTCGACCAGGGAGCGTTTGATCAAGGGGGCGATGTCTGTCATGGGTTTTAAGCTTTCGTCCAATCATAGGATGAATTTTCCTACAGCCTATTCGGAGTTGCCTACAAAGGCAACGCACTGCGGTTCTTAAGCAGGAAAAGGAGCTGAGCCCCGACCATATGCAACAGGTGGTCTGCGCCCTTGAGCGCCGAATGTTGCACAAATCGATGACGACCTATGCAGACCATCGGGTATGGCAGGACGTCTACCTGATCAAGATTTACGGCACGGAGATTTACATCAAGGTCATTGACCGCCCAGGCGGTGGTCCTCCCGTAATCTCCTTCAAGGAGAAAACCCTATGAGACCCCAGCAATGCATGAGCTGCGGAACCCATGACGCAATGCAGCCTTTCGAAGGTCGCACCTTCACGATCAACACGCGGGGAATGGTTCGAGATATCCCCGACATTGCAGGCTGGGAATGCGAGGTCTGCCATGAAGTTGAATTCGATCACGACGACGACAGTGCAGAGCGTTATTGCAAGGCCTCTGATCTGCTGTTGATCGACGCGCGCAAACTGCACCTCACACAAAAAGATGCGGTGAGGCTCTTCACCGTCCGCGGGCACCATGCATTTTCACGCTACGAACGGGCTGAAATTTTTCCGTCGGAACCGTTGCTCACGTTAATGCGCCTTCTGGATAAACACCCACACCTGCTGGCTGAAATCGAGGTCCTCAACACGGGGAAAGACTTGAACCAACTGCTCATTGCCAAGGATGCGCAGCTGCTGGCGGCTCAAGCCTACTGACAAAAACCGCAGGCAAAAATAAACCCGGCACGAGGCCGGGTTTATTTATTCACCCATCGATCAATGCAGAATCTGGCTCAAGAACAACTTGGTCCGGTCATTCTGCGGGTTGTCGAAGAAGTCATTCGGCGCCGCCTGCTCCACGATCTCGCCCTTGTCCATGAAGATCACACGGTTGGCCACGGTACGGGCAAAGCCCATTTCGTGGGTTACACACAGCATGGTCATGCCGTCTTCGGCCAAGCCGATCATGGTGTCGAGTACTTCCTTCACCATCTCCGGGTCGAGTGCCGAGGTCGGCTCATCGAACAGCATGATTTTCGGCTTCATGCACAACGCACGGGCAATCGCCACACGCTGTTGCTGGCCGCCGGACAGCTGCCCTGGAAACTTGTGGGCCTGCTCCGGGATACGCACGCGCTCCAGGTAGTGCATGGCGATTTCCTCGGCCTTGCGCTTGGGCATCTTGCGTACCCACATCGGCGCCAGCGTGCAGTTCTGCAGGATGGTCAGGTGCGGGAACAGGTTGAAGTGCTGGAACACCATGCCGACTTCACGGCGGATCGCTTCAATCTGCTTGAGGTCGTTGGTCAGCTCCACGCCATCGACCACGATGCGGCCTTGCTGGTGCTCTTCCAGACGGTTGAGGCAGCGGATGGTGGTGGACTTGCCCGAACCCGACGGGCCGCACAGCACGATACGCTCGCCCTGCTTGACGTTGAGGTTGATGTCTTTCAACACGTGGAACTGGCCGTACCACTTGTTGACGCCCTGCATCTGGATAATGCCTTCAGGGCCCACAGGCTTTTTGATTGCTTCGCTCATAAAAGAACTCCTAACGCTTGTGGCCTGTGTCGAGCTTGCGTTCCAGATGCATGGAATAGCGCGACATACCAAAACAGAAAATCCAGAACACCAGGGCGGCGAACACATAGCCTTCGGTGGCCATGCCCAGCCATTTCGGGTCGGCAGCGGCTTGCTTGACGCTGTTGAGCAGGTCGAACAAACCGATGATGATCACCAGACTCGTGTCCTTGAACAGCGCAATGAACGTGTTGACGATGCCCGGGATCACCAGCTTCAGGGCTTGCGGCAGAATCACCAGGCCCATGCTGCGCCAGTAACCCAGGCCCATCGCGGCGGCGGCTTCGTACTGCCCCTTGGGAATGGCCTGCAGACCGCCGCGCACCACTTCGGCCACGTAGGCCGACTGGAACAGGATCACGCCGATCAGGGCCCGCAGCAGCTTGTCGAAGTTCATGCCTTCGGGCAGGAACAAGGGCAGCATCACCGAAGACATGAACAGCACCGTGATCAACGGCACGCCGCGCCAGAATTCGATGAAGGTCACGCAGACCACTCGAATCGCCGGCATGTTCGAACGCCGCCCCAGCGCCAGCACGATGCCCAACGGCAAGGCACCGGCGATACCGACGGTGGCGATCACCAGGGTCAGCATCAGGCCGCCCCATTGGCTGGTCGCCACGTTGGTCAGGCCGAACACACCGCCGTGCAACAGGAAGTAGGCAATGATCGGGTACAGCACCAGGAAGCTCAGGCCGTAGATCGCCTTGCGCTGGAAGCGCGAGATGAACAACGGCGCCACGCCGACGATGGCCAGCCACACGGTCAGGTCTACGCGCCAGCGCAAGTCGCCCGGGTAGTAGCCGTACATGAACTGCCCGAAGCGCTGTTGGATAAACACCCAGCAGGCGCCTTCCTTGGTGCAGTCGGCGCGGGTGGTGCCCACCCAGTTGGCGTCGATGATGGCCCAATGCAGGATCGGCGGCACCACCAGGTACACCAGGTAAATCGCCAGTAAGGTCAGCAGGGTGTTGAGCCAGCTGGAGAACAGGTTGGCGCGCATCCATGCCACCGGGCCGAAGACTTTGCTCGGCGGCGGCATATCAGGTTTGAAAGTATGCGTACTCATGGGTGTTTCCTCACCGCTCGATCAGCGCAATGCGCTTGTTGTACCAGTTCATCAGCAGGGAAATGCTGATGCTGATCGCCAGGTACACGCTCATGGTGATGGCAATGACTTCAATGGCCTGGCCGGTCTGGTTGAGTACCGTGCCGGCAAACAGCGAAACCATTTCCGGGTAACCGATACCGGCGGCCAGCGACGAGTTCTTCGCCAGGTTCAGGTATTGGCTGGTCAGCGGCGGAATGATCACCCGCAGGGCCTGCGGGATGATGACCTTGCGCAGCGTCGGCCCAGGGCGCAGGCCCAGGGAGCGCGCGGCTTCGGTCTGGCCGTGGCTGACGGACTTGATGCCCGAACGCACGATCTCGGCGATGAACGCGGCCGTGTAGACGGTCAGCGCCAGGGTCAGTGCCAACAGCTCGGGGATCAGTACCCAGCCGCCGACAAAGTTGAAGCCTTGCAGCTTCGGCATTTCCCAGTGCAGGGGGGCACCGAAGATCAAGGCGCACAACGCCGGGATCACGATGAACAGCGCCAGGCCCGCCCAGAACTTATGGAACGGCACGCCGGTGGCTTCAAAGCGCTTGTTGGCCCAGCGGGCCATGAACACGATGGCCACGATGGCGACCACGATGCTCGCCACGAATGGCCAGAAACCATCAGCGGCCAGTGCTGCCGGCATATTCAGGCCACGGCTGCTGACAAAGAAGGTATCGCCAAAGTTGTGGCTGTTACGCGGCCCTGGCATGGTCAGGAACACCGCGAAATACCAGAACAGGATTTGCAGCAACGGCGGGATGTTGCGGAACACTTCCACATACACCGTCGCCAGCTTGTTGATCATCCAGTTGGGCGACAGGCGTGCCACGCCGACGATGAACCCGAGGATCGTAGCCAGCACCACACCGATCACGGTCACCAGCAAGGTGTTGAGCAAACCGATCACGAACACACGGGCGTAGCTGTCCGACTCGGTGTAGTCGATCAGGTGCTGCGCGATGCCGAAACCGGCACTGCGCTCAAGAAAGTCGAAACCCGAGGTAATGCCCCGGTGTTGCAGGTTGGTCTGGGTGTTGTTGAAGAGGTACCAGCCCAGCGAGACCACCGCCACAATCGTGATGATCTGGAAGAGCCACGCACGCACTTTGGGATCGCTGAAGCTGAGCTTCTGCTTTGGTGCGCCGATTTGATTTTGCATGAAGTGCCCCGGAAAGAATGGAACAGAACATCACCCGGCGGTTGGCCCACCGGGTGACAGAACCATCAGCGATCAGCGCACAGGTGGTGCGTATTGAATGCCGCCGTTGTTCCACAGCGCGTTCAGGCCACGGTCGATTTCCAGCGGGGTGCTCTTGCCGAGGTTTTTCTCGAAGACTTCGCCGTAGTTACCGACTTGCTTGACGATCTGTACAACCCAATCCTTTTTCAGTTTCAGGTCTTTGCCGTATTCGCCGTCAGCACCGAGCAGACGCGCAACGTCCGGGTTTTTGGTGGACTTGGCTTCAGCTTCAACGTTTTTCGAGGTGATGCCGGCTTCTTCAGCGTTGAGCATGGCGTAGCCAACCCAGCGCACGATGGCCAGCCACTCGTCGTCGCCGTTACGCACGACTGGGCCCAGTGGTTCTTTGGAAATGGTTTCCGGCAGAACCGAGTAGTCCTTCGGCGAAGCCAGCTTGCTGCGCTGTGCGAACAGCTGCGACTTGTCGGAGGTCAGCACGTCGCAACGACCGGATTCCAGCGACTTGGCGCTTTCATCGGAGGTGTCGAAGGTGATCGGGGTGTATTTGAGGTTGTTGGCGCGGAAGTAGTCGGAAACGTTCAGCTCCGTGGTGGTACCGGCCTGGATGCAGATGGTTGCACCGTCCAGTTCCTTGGCACTTTTCACGCCCAGCTTGTTGTTCACCAGGAAGCCAACACCGTCGTAGTAGGTGATGAAGCCTGGGAATTTCAGGCCCATGCCCGCATCGCGGGAGCTGGTCATGGTGGTGTTACGCGACAGGATGTCGACTTCGCCGGACTGAAGCGCGGTGAAACGCTCCTTGGCATTCAACTGGCTGAATTTGACCTTGGTAGCGTCGCCGAAAACGGCAGCGGCTACAGCGCGGCATACGTCAGCGTCGATCCCCAGGATCTTGCCGCTGGCATCCGGTACCGAGAAACCCGGCAGGCCGTCACTCACGCCACATTGCACAAAGCCTTTCTTCTGCACGGCGTCCAGGGTGGCGCCGGCTTGGGCGAAACCACTAACACCCAGCACGGCCGCCGCACACACGATGGCCAGGGTGGATTTCAATACCTTCATTCAAACCTCCAGTTTTGCTCTTGTTGTGTCGGAGCTAGAACCCCAGCGCACCCTTATGAGGCGATATCGACCCGTGTTGGCTTTTTTTAGGTCGAGCGGCGTGAGGTTTTCGCAATAATTCCAGTTGCTATCCCACAAGCGGCAGTCACTGATAGTGTTACCGTCCTGGGTTAGTTCTGACATCGACCTACACATAGCAAGGCCCGTACCAGAGTGCCGGCTGAGTCGTTTCAGCCCATGGTCAATAGAAAAAGATTCAACCTTGCGACATTCTCTTAACAGATCAACCCGTCGCGCACCGTTCCGACGCACTCAATCGGCGCGCACGCACATATATGGAGCAGACATGACCGAACCCTTGATTCTTCAGCCCGCCAAGCCCGCAGACGCCTGCGTTATCTGGTTGCATGGCCTGGGTGCCGATCGCTACGACTTCCTGCCGGTGGCCGAAGCCCTGCAGGAAACATTGCTGAGCACGCGCTTCGTTTTGCCCCAGGCGCCGACCCGTCCTGTCACCATCAACGGCGGTTACGAGATGCCCAGCTGGTACGACATCAAGGCCATGAGCCCGGCCCGCTCCATCAGCCTGGAAGAGCTGGAGGTGTCGGCGAAGACGGTCACGGATCTGATCGAAGCGCAGAAGAGGACCGGAATAGACGCTTCGCGAATTTTCCTCGCCGGTTTTTCCCAAGGTGGCGCCGTGGTCTACCACACCGCATTCCTGAATTGGGAAGGCCCGTTGGGTGGCGTGATCGCCCTCTCCACCTACGCCCCCACCTTCGGTGACGAGCTGGAGTTGTCCGCCAGCCAGCAACGCATTCCCACCCTGTGCCTGCACGGCCAATATGACGAGGTGGTCCAGAACGCCATGGGGCGCAGCGCCTACGAGCATTTGAAGAGCCGTGGTGTCACCGTGACATGGCAGGAATACCCAATGGGCCACGAAGTGTTACCCGAAGAGATACGCGACATAGGTGCCTGGTTGACCGCTCGCCTGGGCTGAAAACCACACATTATGTAGCCACATGACAGACACACTACGCCGCGCCCGATTCTTGCATTACACTGGCCGGCGTACATTCCTTAACCAATTAATGAGATCACCGTGCTCGAAGCACTCAAGAAGATGTTCGGCAAAAGCGAGGCCGAGCCGCTCGCGCCTGTTCCCACTGCCCCTGCCCCGACTGCTGGCAGCCGCAATGACGGTAAACAGCCCGATCGGACTGCACCTGTCGCTCAGCCTGAAACGCCTACGGTGACACCGCCTGAGCAGGCAAAACCGGCTGAAGCCGCGCCGCCAGCGCCTAAGCCACGCCGTGAACGTGCGCCCAAACCACCGGTCAAGCCGTGGAAACTCGAAGACTTTGTCGTCGAACCCCAGGAAGGCAAGACCCGCTTCCATGATTTCAAACTCGCCCCGGAACTGATGCACGCCATCCAGGACCTGGGCTTCCCGTACTGCACGCCGATCCAGGCGCAGGTGCTGGGCTTCACCCTCGCCGGCAAAGACGCCATCGGCCGCGCCCAGACCGGCACCGGCAAGACCGCCGCGTTCCTGATCTCGATCATCACCCAGCTGCTGCAGACGCCGCCGCCGAAAGAGCGCTACATGGGTGAGCCCCGCGCGCTGATCATCGCCCCGACCCGGGAGCTGGTGGTGCAGATCGCCAAGGACGCCGCCGACCTGACCAAGTACACCGGCCTCAACGTCATGACGTTCGTGGGCGGCATGGACTTCGACAAGCAGCTCAAGCACCTCGAAGCGCGCCATTGCGACATCCTGGTCGCCACCCCCGGCCGCCTGCTCGACTTCAACCAGCGCGGCGACGTGCACCTGGACATGGTCGAAGTGATGGTGCTGGACGAAGCTGACCGCATGCTCGACATGGGCTTCATCCCACAAGTGCGTCAGATCATTCGCCAAACCCCGCCAAAATCCGAGCGCCAGACCCTGCTGTTCTCCGCCACCTTCACCGATGACGTGATGAACCTGGCCAAGCAGTGGACCACTGACCCGTCCATCGTCGAGATCGAAGCGGAAAACGTGGCCAGCGAAAACGTCGAGCAACACATCTACGCCGTGGCCGGCGCCGACAAATACAAGCTGCTCTACAACCTGGTCAACGACAACGGTTGGGAGCGCGTGATGGTGTTCGCCAACCGCAAGGACGAAGTGCGCCGCATCGAAGAGCGCCTGGTGCGCGACGGCGTCAACGCAGCGCAACTGTCTGGCGACGTGCCGCAGCACAAGCGCATCAAGACCCTGGAAGGCTTCCGCGAAGGCAAGATCCGCGTGCTGGTGGCCACCGATGTGGCGGGCCGCGGGATTCACATCGACGGCATCAGCCACGTGATCAACTTCACCCTGCCGGAAGTGCCGGATGATTACGTGCACCGCATTGGCCGTACCGGTCGTGCGGGCGCTGCGGGTGTGTCGATCAGTTTTGCCGGGGAAGATGACTCGTACCAGTTGCCATCGATCGAGGCGCTGTTGGGCCGCAAGATCAGCTGCGAAACGCCGCCGACGCATCTGTTGCGCCCCGTCGAGCGCAAACGCCCATAAGCTGGAAAGCGGTAAACCTGTAGGAGCTGGCTTGCCTGCGATGAGGGCCCTAAGATCGCCGCTGGCCTTGAGGTAGCTATCGCCGGCAAGCCGGCTCCTACAGTGGATCGGGTTCCTGCTTTGGAATGCAGCCAGCTTCCAGAGTTGTTTGGCGGTGCTTTCAAGTGAGGATTCCAGGAGGAGCCATGAACCACGCCGACTACCTCATCATCGGCGGCGGCATTGCCGGTGCCTCAACCGGCTACTGGCTGTCGCAACACGCCCGCGTCATCGTGCTGGAACGCGAGTCGATGCCGGGCTACCACTCCACCGGCCGCTCCGCCGCGCTCTACATTGCCGCCTACGGCACACCGCAGGTACGCGCCCTGACCCTGGGCAGCCGCGCCTTCTTCGACCATCCACCTGCCGGGTTCACCGAGCATCCCTTGCTGACACCGCGTGGCGAAATCATCGTCGACCTGGTCGGTGATGCCGAGGAACTGCAGCGCCAGTACCAGAGCGCCAAGGCACTGGTGCCCGCCACCCGCCTGCTGGACGCCGATGACGCGTTGGAGATGATGCCGATCCTGCGCCCGGAAAAAGTACAGGGCGCGATCTACGACCCGACCGTCTGCGATATCGACACCGACGCGCTGTACCAAGGCTACCTGCGCGGTATCCGGCGCAATGGCGGGGAGATCCACACCAACAGCGAAGTACAGCAGCTGCACCGCGACACCCAGGGTTGCTGGCAGGTACACACCGCTCATCAAGTGTTCACCGCGCCGGTGGTGATCAACGCCGCCGGCGCGTGGGCCGACCAGATCGGCGCCTTGGCCGGTGCACGCCCGATCGGCCTGCAACCCAAGCGCCGCAGCGCGTTTACCTTCGCCCCGCCTGGCGATGTGGATATCCATGCCTGGCCCGAACTGGCGGCGTTGGACGGTTCGTTCTACATGAAGCCGGATGCCGGCATGTTTCTGGGCTCACCCGCCAACGCCGACCCGGTAGAACCCCACGACGTGCAGCCCGAAGAACTGGACATTGCCATGGGCATCTACCACATCGAAGAAGCCACCACCTTGACCATCCGCCGCCCGACCCGCACGTGGGCGGGGCTGCGCAGTTTTGTCAGTGACGGCGACCTGGTGTGCGGGTTTGATCCGCAGCGGGAGGGGTTCTTCTGGGTGGCCGCCCAAGGCGGTTACGGCATCCAGACCTCGCCAGCCATGGGCCAGGCCAGCGCGGCGCTGGTGCGAGGGGAGCCGTTGCCCGAAGCGCTTATCGGCATGGGACTGACTGAGGCGATGCTTTCCCCCGGCAGATTGACTCGCCACGCTCTCTAAAACGCGGCAGATCCAAATGTGGGAGCTCACCGGCGTGACTAGGTGATTATTTCCAGCGATCTGCCGCCGCGTGATCGCTGCTGCGCCCTTCTACCCAGCGCGGGCCTGCGCTGGTGTTTTCTTTTTTCCAGAACGGCGCACGGGTCTTCAGGTAATCCATCACAAATGCACAAGCATCAAACGCCGCCTGGCGATGGGCACTGGCGGCGGCGACGAAGACGATAGGCTCGCCCGGCTCCAGGGCACCGATGCGGTGCAGCACTTCCAGCTTGAGCAACGGCCAGCGCTGCTCGGCCTCCACGGCGATCTTGGCCAGGGCTTTTTCGGTCATGCCGGGGTAATGTTCCAGGAACATCCACGCCACATCGAGGCCGTCGTTGAAATCGCGCACATAGCCGACAAAGCTCACCACCGCGCCCACGCCGACATTGGCTGCGTGCATCGCGTTGACTTCGGCACCCGGATCGAACGCCTGGGGCTGCACACGAATGGCCATGGTCAGCCCCCGGTCACGGGCGGGAAGAACGCCACTTCATCACCGGCTTGCACCGGCTCATCGAGGCTGCACAATTCTTCGTTGCGCGCGCACATCAGGCTGGTTTCGTTGAGCACCGCAAACTCAGGGTCGCTCGCCAGGGCCTGCCGCACCGCATCGACGGTGGCGAAATCGCCTTCCATTTCCAGTGAGTCAAAGCCCACTGCTTCGGCGTAACGTGCGAAAAACAATACGTTGATGCTCATGCCTGGTCCGCCTTGAAGTGTCCGCTCTTGCCGCCGAGCTTTTCCAGCAGGCGAATGTTTTCGATGGTCATGCCGCGGTCCACCGCCTTGCACATGTCATAGAGGGTCAGGGCGGCGACGCTGGCAGCCGTGAGGGCCTCCATCTCCACGCCGGTCTGACCGGAGAGCTTGCAGCGCGCCAGGATGTGCACTGCATCGACGCCATCGGCACTGAGTTCCACCTTGACGCCCGTCAGCATCAGCGGGTGGCACAGGGGGATCAGGTCGCTGGTTTTTTTCGCTGCCTGGATCCCGGCAATGCGGGCCACGGCGAACACGTCGCCCTTGGGGTGGGCGCCGTCGACAATCATTTTCAGGGTCTCGGGCAACATGCGCACCCGCGCTTCGGCCACCGCTTCACGGAACGTCACGGCTTTGTCGGTGACGTCGACCATGTGGGCACGACCTTGGGAATCGAGATGAGTCAGCACAGGGATACTCCTGATCAGGAGCAGCGATTGTAAACCCGTGGGTCAGTTTTGCGCAGCGCTGATTGTGTAGGAGCCGGCTTGCCGGCGATGGCGTCCTCAAGGGCCCCATCGCCGGCAAGCCGGCTCCTACAGTGGGTAGTGGTTACAGGTGAGATTCGGCGTATTCAGCCAGAATCGAACGAGGAACCCCTTGCAGCGCAATGTGTACGCCGTTCGGGAAGTCTTTGAAGCGTTCCGTCAGGTAGGTCAGCCCGGAGCTGGTCGCGGACAGGTAAGGGGTGTCGATCTGTGCCAGGTTGCCCAGGCACACCACTTTGGAACCGGCGCCGGCACGGGTAATGATGGTTTTCATCTGGTGCGGCGTAAGGTTCTGGCATTCATCGATCAAAATCAGGCTTTGCTGGAAGCTGCGACCTCGGATGTAGTTGAGGGATTTGAACTGCAACGGCACTTTGCTGAGGATGTAGTCGACGCTGCCATGGGTGTTTTCGTCATCCATGTGCAAGGCTTCGAGGTTGTCGGTGATCGCCCCCAGCCACGGCTCCATTTTCTCCGCCTCGGTGCCGGGCAGGAAGCCGATTTCCTGGTCCAGGCCCTGAACGCTGCGGGTGGCGATGATGCGGCGATAGCGCTTGGTCACCATGGTCTGCTCGATGGCGGCAGCCAGGGCGAGAATGGTTTTACCGGAACCGGCCGCACCGGTCAGGTTGACCAGGTGGATGTCCGGATCGAGCAGCGCATACAGCGCCAGGCTCTGGTAGATATCACGCGGTTTCAGGCCCCAGGCTTCCTGGTGCAACAGGGGTTCCTGATGCAGGTCGAGAATGAGCAGCTTGTCGACCTGGATCTCTTTGATCCAGCCCACGAAGCCCTGTTCGTCGACGATGAATTCATTGATATGCACGGCCGGCAGGTTGTCGATCAGTTGCACCTGGTGCCAGGTGCGGCCATGACCCTGGCGGGTTTCGACCTTGCTGACGCGGTCCCAGAACGAGCCGGTCATCATGTGATAACCCCGGGAAAGCATCGACACGTCGTCGACCAGTTGGTCGGTGCTGTAGTCCTCGGCAGCGATCCCACACGCTCGTGCCTTGAGGCGCATATTGATGTCTTTGGTCACCAGCACCACGCGCAGGTCCTTGTCGCGAGCGTGCAGGTCGATCAATTGGTTGATGATTTTGTTGTCGTTCAGGTTTTCCGGCAGCAGGCTGTTGGGCTCGCTGCGCTTGCTCATCAGAATCGACAGCAAGCCCTTGGGCCCGCCTTTGCCACGCTGGATCGGCACACCGACTTCAACGTCTTCGGGTGAGGCTTCACCCAATGTTTTATCGATCAGGCGAATGGCCTGGCGGCATTCGGCGGCCACGCTGTGGTGCCCGCTTTTGAGTTTGTCGAGCTCCTCAAGCACGATCATCGGGATGGCGACGTGGTGTTCTTCGAAGTTAAGCAGCGCGTTTGGATCGTGGATCAGTACGTTGGTATCAAGCACATAAAGGATTGGCTGGTCGGAAGAAGGGTTACGTCCATGATCATCCATACTCGGTCACCTTTGTGGGAGCCATTCGACGCAATACCTGGGCGGTGCTGCGCCTCGATTCGACCACCGACTGCACTTTAAGTGACGTCAAGTGCAGTGCCCACATGAGGAGTCTTGGAAGACGCCACCTGTGTTGCAGGTTTCGGCGATCTGACTTCGTAATACCGCAAAAGCCATGACAGGAAAAAGCACTTTGACGCTTTTTTGAAGTTTATTTTTCAGGATGACGAATAGCACTAGCCGAGTGCCAGCGACCCCGTTAAAGTCGGAAGTCCGCCTGCATCGAAACACCCTCGAAAATCACCCCAAAAATGCCTCATCCCCAACAGGGCCGGGCACTTCGTGATTTCAGCGAAACGCCTCCCGACAGTCCTGCCAACCCAGCCCGCTTTGCGCCGTTGCCTGCATCAATAAAGGCAATGCCACCCGCGCCTTGTCCTGGGTGTCGTGGAACACAATCACACCCTTGCGCCACAGCAGCATCAACGTCAGCACCCGTTGCGCCGACTCGTCGGGCTTGAGCTTGCCCGGGTCATCCTGGGAGTCGATGTCCCACAACGCCACCTGCAAACCCTGGGACTGGAAGAACCCCTGGCTGTCCGCTCGACGCTGGCCATAGGGCGGGCGAAACAGCGGCACGTAGTTCTCCGGCATCAGGTTCTGTACCAGCGAGGCCGTGCGGGTAATGGAACTCTGCCAGTCGACCCAGTGGCTGTGTGAACGGTACTGCCAGCCCTGGATGCCCACGCACTGCCCTTGGTACAACGCCTGCACATCAGCGGCAGAGCTGCGTTCCACGCGGGTCTGCAGGCTGCTGCCGAGGGCAAAGAAGGTCGCGTTCATTTTCTGTTTGCGCAGGTAATCGGTGAGCCAGTCGGTGTTGCCGCTGACCGGCGCCGGGCCGCCGTCGAAGGTCAGCAGGAACAGGCGGTCGTTGAGTTCGTCGCCATTGCGTTCGTGGTCACCAAAACGCGCGACTTCGCTGCTGATCTGCGGAAACAGCGCGGCCTTGCGCAGCAGTTCGTCGAGGTAGCGTTCGTGAAAGTGATGACTGGGCCCGGCCCAGCCTATATAGAAGGAGTTTTCGCTGACTTCGAACTTGCCCGCCTGCTCGCGCAGGTCGTCCATGTTTTCCACCAGGTAACAGAACGAGGCGTCCTCCTCGCAGCTCTGCTGGGCGAAGGTGTAGTTCTCCAGCAAACGTTGCCACAGCTGACGGCGCAGGTCGTCGATGGCCGCCAGGTTGATGATCTTCAACCCCAGGCGTTGCTTGAGGGCAGTCTCGTCCTGGCTTTCGCTGGCCAGCAGGCTGTGGGCGAACATCAGGATTTCGGCGCGTGAGGCCACATCGAACAGCGCGGGGCTGCTGAGCTTTTCAGGCCAGGTGCCACGGTCCAGGCTGGCCACGTCCACGGGTGCTGCCTGGGCGCCCAGGCAAAACAGGCAGGCGGACAATAAAAGCGCAATTCGCACAAAGGGTCTCCCTTTCCAGAGTCGTCGGCCACTATAGCCGATCCACCACGCCCAGCGATTGCGCGTCTATTGGCGTGATAGGTGGAGTCGAACGCCTCAACCCCCTAGAATCCCCCCACGATTTAAGGAGACGACTTCATGCTGACGGTGATTTCCCCCGCCAAGACCCTCGATTTCGAGACTGCGCCTGCGACCGAGCGCTTTACCCAGCCGCAATTCCTGGACCACTCCCAGGAACTGATCGAGCAGCTGCGCACGCTCAGCCCGGCGCAGATCAGCGAATTGATGCACGTGTCCGACAAGATCGGCGGCCTCAATGCTGCCCGTTTCGGCAGCTGGACCCCGGCTTTCACCCCCGCCAACGCCAAGCAGGCATTGCTGGCGTTCAAGGGCGACGTGTACACCGGCCTGAATGCCGAAACCTTCAGCGATGCCGACTTCACCTACGCCCAGGACCACCTGCGCATGCTCTCGGGCCTGTACGGCCTGCTGCGCCCCCTGGACCTGATGATGCCGTACCGCCTGGAGATGGGCACCAAGCTGCCCAATGCGCGCGGCAAAGACCTGTATGCGTTCTGGGGCACGCGTATCAGCGAGTGGCTGAATGAAGCCCTGGCCGAGCAAGGTGACGACGTGCTGCTGAACCTGGCGTCCAATGAGTACTTCTCGGCGGTCAAGCGCACCGCCCTGAACGCGCGGGTCATCAACACCGAGTTCAAGGACCTGAAGAACGGCCAGTACAAGATCATCAGCTTCTACGCCAAGAAGGCCCGGGGCATGATGAGCCGCTTCGTGATCGAAGAACGCATCAACGATCCGGCCAAGCTGAAGGAATTCGACGTGCAGGGCTATCGCTTCAATGCCGAGCAGTCCAAGCCCGACAACCTGGTGTTCTTGCGCGATCACGCACCGGAATAAAGCCCTCGAAAGCACAGATGTTCAAATGTGGGAGCTGGCTTGCCTGCGATAGCGTCGGTGAATTCAACACCGCCATCGCAGGCAAGCCAGCTCCCACATTTTTTAATCGTATTTCGCCCTCCGAATCGCCATTATTTTGGCGTCAAAAAATATCTTGACGCATTCCTAACGAATCTTTCACTCGACAATTTTCATTTTTTTTCGTAGTGGCACCACTTTTTTTAAACAGTAGTGGCACAAAACTATCCCCCCGCACCAACTCCCCACAACTACTGGCCCAAATAGCAAGTGCTATCAATATAGTACCAGTGCCATCTTTCCTAATATTTCAAGAAATTTCCGGAAACAGGATGAGCGGCCTGGAACTTCGTCAAAACGCACGGCTCATACCACCGGTAACGAAATTCTCTGTTTCTGTAGGAGATGACTTACATAGCGACCCAAGGAAGTAGCAAAGTTGCCCCATCAACTTTGACTCACGGGTCATATCATCAACTGAATTGAGTTGAGGGCGGCGATAAGGACTGGTTGCTATCCCCTATAGGCCAAGGCAGCGCTTACCTAAATGTGTCGGTGGTGACACCCAGGTGATTGATAGTTAAAGGCTTTCAGCCTCTATCCAACCCCTGCGGCACCGGCGTCGGGCCCTTCTCCAAGGTAGTCCGGCTGCATTTCAGGGCAAGCCCCAATAACAAGGCCAAGTTGCGCACAACTTGAGTGCAATAGTTAGTCACTCGCTATTTAACATGCCTGTACGCGGTAAGTCGGCGTCTATTCGTCTAACTTTCGCGGCAACAGTGACGCTTGCAAACATGAACTCCGGCCATCTAATTGGCATGATTAAAATCGTCTTCAATGACAAGAGGTAAATGCGATGCGCATCAGCATATTTGGTTTGGGTTACGTTGGCGCAGTGTGTGCCGGTTGCCTGTCTGCCCGTGGCCACGAAGTGGTTGGCGTAGACATCTCCAAGGAAAAGATCGACCTGATCAATGCGGGCAAATCGCCAATCGTTGAACCGGGTCTGGGTGAACTGCTGAGCCAAGGGATCGAAACCGGTCGACTGCGCGGCACCACCAACTTCGCCGACGCCATCCGTGACACTGACCTGTCGATGATTTGCGTCGGTACACCGAGCAAGAAAAACGGCGACCTGGAACTGGACTACATCGAAGCCGTGTGCCGCGAGATCGGTTTTGTCCTGCGTGACAAAGCCACCCGTCACACCGTCGTCGTGCGCAGCACCGTGCTGCCAGGCACCGTGGCCAACGTGGTGATCCCGATCCTGGAAGACTGCTCGGGCAAAAAAGCCGGTGTCGACTTCGGCGTCGCGGTCAACCCGGAGTTCCTGCGTGAGTCCACCGCCATCGCCGACTACGACCTGCCACCGATGACCGTCATCGGCGAGTTCGACAAAGCTTCCGGCGATGTCCTGCAGTCGCTGTACGAAGAACTCGACGCACCGATCATCCGCAAGGACATCGCCGTTGCCGAAATGATCAAGTACACCTGCAACGTGTGGCACGCCACCAAGGTGACCTTCGCCAACGAGATCGGCAACATCGCCAAGGCCGTCGGCGTCGATGGCCGTGAAGTGATGGAAGTGGTGTGCCAGGACAAGACCCTCAACCTGTCCCAGTACTACATGCGCCCAGGCTTCGCTTTCGGCGGTTCGTGCCTGCCCAAAGACGTGCGCGCCCTCACCTACCGTGCCGG
The DNA here is from genome assembly GCF_054058375.1 of Pseudomonas sp. TE24901. Taxonomy (NCBI): domain Bacteria; kingdom Pseudomonadati; phylum Pseudomonadota; class Gammaproteobacteria; order Pseudomonadales; family Pseudomonadaceae; genus Pseudomonas; species Pseudomonas sp. TE24901. The sequence continues at coordinate 330,429 of NZ_JBSSAF010000002.1, read as the reverse complement.
CTCCCTGGACGTGGAAGCGCCGCTGCTCAACTCGCTGATGCGCAGCAACGAGTCCCAGGTACAGAACGCCTTCGACATCGTTTCCAGCCACGACAAACGCAAAGTCGCCCTGCTGGGCCTGAGCTTCAAGGCCGGTACCGACGACCTGCGCGAAAGCCCACTGGTTGACCTGGCCGAAATGCTGATCGGCAAGGGCTACGACCTGAGCATCTACGACAGCAACGTCGAATACGCTCGTGTCCACGGCGCGAACAAGGACTACATCGAGGGCAAGATCCCCCACGTGTCGTCCCTGCTCAACTCGGACTTCGATGATGTGATCAACAACTCCGACGTGATCATCCTCGGCAACCGCGACGAGAAATTCCGCGCCCTGGCGCAGAACGCTCCACACGGCAAGCAAGTGATCGACCTGGTGGGCTTCATGTCCAAGGCCACCTGTGCGACCGGTCGTACCGAAGGCATTTGCTGGTAACAGCAACGGCAAGTTTCAAGCGGCAGGCGTTCCCATCCCCAGCGCCTGCCGCCTGGAACCTCCTTCACCTTCGGATGACGCTTATGTCCAAGTTAAAACATGTACTGCTGCAATCCGCCGGCTGGCTGTTCTTCCTCAGCCTGCTGATGGGACTCGCCCTGCTGCTGCCGGCGAGTACGTTCGACTCGGAGTCGAAGAATTTTATTTTCCTGATTGGCGCCGTGGGTATCTGGCGCTACTCGATGGGTGCTACGCATTTCTTTCGCGGCATGCTGTTCCTGTACGTGGTCTACCCGCACCTGCGCCGCAAAGTGCGCAAACTGGGCAAGGCCGCCGACCCGTCTCATGTGTTTTTGATGGTCACCAGTTTTCGTATCGACGCGCTGACCACCGCGCAGGTCTACAGCTCGGTGATCCGCGAAGCCATCGAATGTGGCTTCCCCACCACCGTGGTGTGCTCGCTGGTGGAAATGTCCGATGAACTGCTGGTGAAAAGCCTGTGGGAACGCATGAACCCGCCGGAACACGTGAAGCTCGACTTCGTGCGCATCGCCGGTACCGGCAAGCGTGACGGCCTGGCGTTCGGTTTCCGCGCCATCTCCCGCCACCTGCCGGATGACCGCGCCGTGGTGGCCGTGATCGATGGCGACACCGTGCTCGCCGAAGGCGTGGTGCGCAAGACCGTGCCGTGGTTCCAGCTGTTCGGCAACGTCGGTGGCCTCACCACCAACGAATTCTGCGAAGTGCGTGGCGGCTACATCATGAGCGAATGGCACAAGCTGCGCTTCGCCCAACGTCACATCAACATGTGTTCCATGGCCCTGTCCAAGCGCGTGCTGACCATGACCGGTCGCATGTCGGTATTCCGTGCCAGCGTAGTGACCGACCCCGGCTTTATCGCCGACGTGGAAAGCGACTCGCTGCAACACTGGCGCCTGGGCCGCTTCAAGTTCCTCACCGGTGACGACAAGTCCAGCTGGTTCAGCCTGATGCGCCTGGGCTACGACACCTTCTACGTGCCGGACGCCGCGATCAACACCGTGGAACACCCGCCAGAAAAAAGCTTTATCAAGGCCAGCCGCAAGCTGATGTTCCGCTGGTACGGCAACAACCTGCGCCAGAACTCCCGTGCTCTGGGCCTGGGTGTTCGCCGCCTCGGCCTGTTCACCAGCATCGTGCTGTTCGACCAGCGTGTGTCGATGTGGACCTCCCTGCTCGGCCTGACGGTGGCGATCATCGCCACCTTCAAGTACGGCGGCGCGTTCATCCTCTCCTACCTGCTGTGGATCGGCATCACCCGCCTGATTCTCACCCTGCTGCTGTCGTGCTCCGGCCACAAGATCGGCCCGGCCTACCCAGTGATTCTCTATTACAACCAGATCATGGGCGCGCTGGTGAAGATCTACGTGTTCTTCCGCCTTGATCAACAGTCCTGGACCCGCCAGGACACCAAACTGACCCGCGATTTGGCCAGCTTTCAACGTTGGTTCAACACCTGGTCGTCTCGGACCATGACCTTCTCCGCCGGCAGCATTTTCGTCGCCGTGTTGCTGATGATGGTCTGACCCTGCCAAGCCTGAATTAACCTAGGAATTACACCGATGAATAGCCAAGCAAACGTCAACGTTGTCCACGAATCCGAAGCCCAGCGCCAGCATGCCCGCGTAAAAATCCCGGCCAAGCTGCGCTTCTTCAACACTGACCGCACACCGACCGAAGCACGGGTGATCGACCTGTCCGCCGGCGGCCTGGCCTTCACCTCCACCCAGCCGTTGACCGTCGGAGAAGTGCACAAGGGCCGCCTGCAATTCGTGATCGATAACTTGGGCCTGGCCATGGACGTGGAGCTGCAGATCCGCTCTTACGATCGCCAGACCGGCCGCACCGGTTGCCAGTTCCAGAACCTGGAACCGCAGGATATTTCCACCCTGCGCCACCTGATCACCTCGCACTTGTCCGGCGACATCGTGACCATGGGCGACGTGCTGGCGACCCTGCAACGCGACAACTTCACCAAGGCGCGCAAGGTCAAGGACAGTGGCAGCGGCATGACCGCTTTCGGCCGCCTGCGTGCGGTGACCTTCAGCGCTGGCATCTTCATCGTCGGCCTGGCCGCGTTCGGTTTCGTGTTCAAGTCGGTGTACGGCATGTACTTCGTCAGCCATGCCCAGGCGGGCCTGGTCAGCGTGCCGGGCATGAACGTAACCATGCCCCGCGACGGCACCGTGCAGAGCCTGCTCAAAGGTGACGCGGTGGCCGCCAAGGGCGCGCCGCTCGCCACGTTCAGCACCAGCATGCTCGATGTGCTCAAGGGCCACCTGGACGAAGACCAACTGCAACCGGCCAAGGTTGAAGAGCTGTTCGGCAAACAAATGACCGGCACCCTGACGTCGCCCTGCGATTGCGTAGTGGCCCAGCAGTTGGTGGCCGACGGCCAATACGCCAGCAAAGGCGACGTGATCTTCCAACTGGTGCCACGCGGCAGCCTGGCAAACGTGGAAGCGCGCTTCACCTATCGCCAGTTCGCCGACGTGCGCCCAGGTACGCCGGTGAGCTTCCAGGTGGCCGACGAAGAGCAGGTCCGCACCGGCACCATCGTCAGCAGCACCAGCCTGAACAGCGCCGACCTGTCCTCCGACATCCGCGTGCAGATCAAGCCTGACGCACCGCTGGACAGCACCTACGCCGGCCGCCCGGTGGAAGTGACCAGCGACCGTGGCCCTTCGCTGAACTGGCTGATCGACAAAGCCATGGCTCACGGTCTGTAAGCAGAGGACATGCCTGTGATGACTCCTATGAAAACACCGCGGTCCCTGTGGGAGCGGGCTTGCTCGCGAAAGCAGTGTGTCAGCCAACACATGCATCAACTGACACTCCCTCTTCGCGAGCAAGCCCGCTCCCACATTGGATCTCTGTGCACATTGGCATTAGCGGTCTCTCTGGCCGGCTGCGCCGGCCTACCCGACCAGCGCCTGGCCAATGAAGCGCTCAAGCGCGGCGACACCGTCACCGCCCAGCAGAATTACCAGCAACTGGCCGACCTGGGTTACAGCGAGGCCCAAGTGGGCCTGGCCGATATCCAGGTGACCACCCGTGACCCCGAGCAGATCCGCCAGGCCGAAGCCACCTACCGCGCCGCCGCTGACACGTCGCCGCGCGCCCAGGCTCGCCTCGGTCGCCTGCTGGTGGCCAAGCCCGGCGCGACCGAAGCCGAGCAGCACGAAGCCGAAGGCCTGCTGAAAAAAGCCTTTGCCAATGGCGAAGGCAACACCCTGATCCCGCTGGCGATGCTGTACCTGCAATACCCTCATAGTTTCCCGAACGTGAACGCCCAGCAGCAGATCAGCAAGTGGCAAGCGGCGGGTTATCCGGAAGCCGGTCTGGCCCAGGTGCTGCTGTATCGCACCCAGGGCACCTACGACCAGCACCTGGATGATGTGGAGCGCATCTGCAAGGCCGCGTTGAACACCACCGATATCTGCTACGTCGAGCTGGCCACGGTCTACCAGAAAAAAGCCGAACCCGAAAAACAGGCCGAGCTGCTCAAGCAAATGGAAGCCGGCTACAGCCGTGGCACCGTCACCGCGCAACGGGTCGACAGCGTCGCTCGCGTCCTCGGCGATGCCACCCTGGGCAAGCCGGACGAGAAAACCGCCCAAGCCCTGCTGGAAAAAATCGCCCCTGGCTACCCAGCGTCCTGGGTCAGCCTGGCACAACTGCTTTACGACTTCCCGGAACTCGGCGACGTCGACCAGATGATGAAGTACCTGGACAACGGCCGCGCCGCCGACCAACCGCGCGCCGAGCTGTTGCTGGGCAAGCTCTACTACGAAGGCAAGTGGGTGCCGGCCGATGCCAAGGCCGCCGAAGCACACTTCGAAAAAGCTGTGGGCAAGGAAGTGGCGGCCGATTACTACCTCGGCCAGATCTACCGCCGTGGCTACCTGGGCAAGGTCTACCCGCAAAAAGCCCTGGACCACTTGCTGACCGCTGCGCGCAACGGCCAGAACAGCGCCGACTTCGCCATCGCTCAATTGTTTTCCCAAGGCAAGGGCACCAAGCCCGACCCGTTGAACGCCTATGTCTTCAGCCAGTTGGCTAAAGCCCAGGACACGCCAGAGGCCAACGACTTGGCCACTCAGCTTGAAGCCCCGCTGACCCCGGAGCAACGCACCCAGGGCCAACGCCTGGTGCAACAAGAGCTGGCCGCCCGCGGCACCCTGGCCCAGAGCACGCTGCAATTGCACGCCCTGGATGAAGAAGACGGTGAGGAATCCCTATGAAGCTCAATCCATTCGTCAAGGCCGGTATCGGCCTGACCTTCGCCCTGTTGTGGTCGTGCCCGACCCTGGCTGCGCTCACCGAAGCCAAGAACTTCGGCCTGGAAGTCAAAGCCACCGCGCAGTCCGAAGATGACCGCGATCTCGGCACCCAGAAAGGCGGCGACGTCAACGGCATCGGCCTCGACCTGCGCCCGTGGATCTACGGCGAAAGCGGCGCGTGGAGTGCCTACGCCATGGGCCAGGCCGTGACCTCCAGCGACATCATCGAGACCGACACCCTGCAACAGTCGGCCGATGACACCACGGAACAGTCGAGCAACGATGACCGCAAGGCCAAGAAAAACTACCTGGCCCTGCGCGAGTTCTGGGTCGGCTACAGCGGCTTCACGCCCTACCCCGGCGAGATCCTCAAGTTCGGTCGCCAGCGCCTGCGCAATGACGACGGCCAATGGCGCGACACCAACATCGAGGCGCTGAACTGGACCTTCGACACCACCCTGCTCAAGGCCAATATCGGCGCCGCTGAACGCTTCAGCGAATACCGCACCGACCTCAAGGAACTGTCGCCCAAGGACAAGGACCGCCAACACTTCTATGCCGACGCCGCCTACCAGTGGACGCCGGGCCAGTGGATCGGCCTGCGCGGTCACCACACCCATGACGACGGCAAACTCGACTACGCCGAACCGGGCGTGGCGTCCGACCCGTTGGACAAGCGCGAAAACGGCGACCTGACCTGGCTCGGTATCGAAGCCAACAGCGACGCCTACAACTGGCGCAACACCAACACCGTCAACTACTGGGCCAGCGTCACCGGCATGCAGGGCAACCGTGACACGGTCAACGCGCTGAATGCCGACGGCACCCGCCCAACGAATGCCAAGCGCAGCGATGACGTGAACGGCTGGGCCACCGACCTGGGTATCCGCCTGCGCCTCGACCCGCAATGGCAAGTGGGCGCGGCCTACGCCCGTGCCAGCGCCGAGTACGAACAGAACGGCCTGCAAAGCAACCGTTCGAACTGGACCGGCACCCAATCGCGCCTGCACCGTTTCGGCGAAGCGTTCCGTGGCGAGATGAACAACATGCAGTCCATGAGCCTGTTCGGTTCCTGGCAACTGCGCGAGGACTACGACGCCAGCCTGGTGTACCACAAGTTCTGGCGCGTCGACGGCAACAAGCCGGTGGGCAGCAACGGCATCGATGCGGTGCAGAACAACACCGATGACGTGACCGGCGCGATCCTCTCCAGCACCTCCCTGCCCCTTGAAGACGGCAAGAAAGACCTGGGCCAAGAGATGGACCTGGTCGTCACCAAGTACTTCAAGAAAGGCCTGCTGCCGGCCGCGCTCAGCCAGTCGATCGACGAACCGTCGGCCCTGGTGCGCTTTCGTGCCGGCGTGTTCAAACCGGGTGACGCCTATGGCAGCCAGGTGGACTCGTACATGCATCGCGCCTTTGTCGACGTGATCTGGAAATTCTGATGGGAGCCTGCGCGATGAACCCTCAAGCCCTCAAAGGCTCGGTCAGCCTGCTGGTCGCAGCCATGCTGCTGGCCAGCACTTCGGCCTTTGCCGACGGTGCGGCGGTGAAGGCGCCGACCATCGCCAAAGAGCTGCAACAGGCCAAGACCTACACCATTTCCAGCCCGCCGACGGCGCCGCTGGAAATGACCAAGCCGGCCCTGCCAGACCTGTCGGGCTATACCGCCGCCGCGATGGACAAGAAAATCGTGCGGACCAAGCCGGGCAAAATCAGCCTGCGTCGCATGATGCAGGAAGACGCCCTCAAGGACTTTATCGGTGGTGACAACAAGATGGCCGAGTGGGTGGTGCGCCAGCACGGCATTCCCCAGGCGATCTTCGTCGATGACGGCTACATGAACCTCAAGGACCTGCTGGGCAAGGTGCCCAAGCAGTACTTCAGCGAAACCTCGCCGGGTGTGTTCCTGGCCAAGCTGCCGATTGTGGTCGGGCGCAAAGGCATCCTGGAAATCGACAAGAAGACCCAGGAATTGCGCCTGTCCCAGGAAGCCGGTTCGTTCCTGATCAACGACGGCCAACTGTTTGTGCGTGACACCCGGATCACCGGCTGGAGCGAAAAAGCCAACGGCCCGGCGCTGTTCAAGTCGCCCAAGGAATTCCGCCCGTTCCTGCTGGCCTGGGGCGGCACCGAGACCTACGTCGCCAACAGCAAGATGGCCAGCTTCGGCTACGCCAACAGTAAGTCGTACGGGGTGAGTATTTCCCAGTACACGCCGAACATGGCCAAGGTGCTCAAGCGCCCGGAACCGACCGGCTGGATTATTGATTCCGAATTCTCGGACATGTGGTACGGCTTCTACTGCTACGAGACCACCGGTTTTGTACTCAAGGGCAATACCTACAAGGACAACATCGTCTACGGCATTGACCCCCACGACCGTTCCCACGGCCTGATCATCGCGGACAACACCGTGTACGGCACCAAGAAGAAGCACGGCATCATCATTTCCCGGGAAGTGAACGACAGCTTCATCTTCAACAACCGCAGCTACGACAACAAGTTGTCGGGCCTGGTGATCGACCGTAACAGCGTGAACAACCTGATCGCCGACAACGAGATCTACCGCAACCACACCGACGGCATCACCCTCTATGAGAGCGGCGACAACCTGCTGTGGGGCAACAAGGTGATCAGCAACCGTCGCCACGGCATCCGCGTGCGTAACAGCGTGAACATCAAGCTGTACGAGAACACCGCCATGGCCAACGGCCTGACCGGCGTCTACGGCCACATCAAGGATTTGACCGACACCGACCGCGACATCGCCCTCGACCCGTTCGACGCCAAGGTCTCGCTGATCCTGGTGGGCGGCGAGCTGGCCGGTAACGGCAGCGGGCCACTGTCGATCGACTCGCCATTGAGCATCGAGCTGTACCGCGTGTCGATGTTGGCGCCGACCAAATCCAGTGGCATCAGCTTCTCCGGCGTTCTTGGTGATCGCCAGGAAGAGATTCTCGACCTGCTGGTGCGCCAGCAGAAAGCCGTGCTGATCGACCCTGTCGAACGCCAGACCGAAATGCAGGACTGAGGATGACCCTTATGCACCCACACATGATCAAACTGCTGAGCCTCTCGGGTCTGACCCTCGGCCTGCTGGCGGCCAGCCAGGGCGTACGCGCCGACGAAGCAAAGGCCCCGACCTTTACCGCCGAACCCTGCTGCAGCCTGTGCCCGGCCGCCCACGATGCGCGTAACTACACCACACGCTACCAGCAGAACTTCACCACCCTGGTGCAAGCCCAGGGCGACTGGTTGTTCCGTACCCAGGAAGACCTGCGCACCGAGTTCGACACCAGCCCGGCCGGCTACAAGCGCATGCAACAGTTGCACGATGCGTTCAAGGCCAAGGGCGTGGAACTGGTGGTGGTCTACCAGCCAACCCGTGGTTTGGTGAACCGCAACAAGCTCAATCCTGAAGAAAAAGCCAAGTTCGATTTCGACAAGGCCCTGGCCAACTACAAGACCATGCTCGGCCGTTTCGCCAAGATGGGCTACGTGGTGCCGGACCTGTCGCCGCTCACCAACGAGCAACTCCCGGATGAACTGCCGGCCCACGATTTCTACTTCCGTGGCGACCAACACTGGACGCCGTACGGCGCCCAACGCACGGCGAAAATCGTCGCTGAAAAAGTGCGCGCCATGCCGGAGTTCGCCGACATTCCCAAGCGCGAATTCGAGACCAAGCGCTCCGGGCGCATGGGCAAGACCGGCACCCTGCACAACATGGCCGGGCAACTGTGCGGCACCAGCTACGCGATCCAGTACATGGACCAGTTCACCACCGAGCCCAAGGGCGAAGCGGGTGACGGCGACCTGTTCGGCGATTCGGGCAACCCGCAGATCACCCTGGTGGGCACCAGCCACAGCGGCAAGAACTACAATTTCGCGGGCTTCCTGGAACAGGAAATCGGCGCTGACATCCTCAACGTCGCCTTCCCGGGCGGTGGCCTGGAAGGCTCGATGATCCAGTACCTGGGCAGCGATGAATTCCAGAAGAGCCCGCCGAAAATCCTCATCTGGGAATTCTCGCCGCTGTACCGCCTGGACCAGGAAACCATCTACCGCCAGATGATGGCGTTGCTCGACAACGGCTGCGAAGGCAAGACCGCGCAGATGACCTCCAGCACCACCTTGAAACCCGGCAAGAACGAATTGCTGGTGAACAGTTCGAACAAAGACCTGCGTAACGCCAACCACCAGGTAGACATCCGCTTCGCCGATCCATCGGTGAAAACCTTGCAAGCCACCCTCTGGTACATGAACGGGCGCCACGAGGACCTCAAGATCGAAAAACCCGAAACATCCGATACAGACGGGCGTTTCGCCTTCGAACTGCGCACCGATGAAGACTGGGCCTCGCAGAACTTGCTGGCCGTGGAAGTCCAGGGCCCCGAAGCAGGCCAGGCCGCGCAGAAGGTTGAAGCGAAAATTTGCACACGCAACGTATTCCCAGCCGGTGGTCAACAGACCGCTTCAACTGGGCAATGAGGTTACCTATGCAGAAGTTATTGATCCCCACGTTACTGGGCCTGGCGATGTTTGCAGGTGTGGTTAACGCCGCCGCGCCACTGCGCCCGCCTCAGGGCTACTTCGCCCCGATCGAGGCGTTCAAGACCGGCGACTTCAAGAATGACTGCGACGCCATGCCGGCGCCGTACACCGGTTCGCTGCAATTTCGCAGCAAGTACGAAGGCTCGGACAAAGCCCGCGCCACCCTGAATGTGCAATCCGAAAAAGCCTTTCGCGACAGCACGGCCGACATCACCAAGCTGGAAAAAGACACCAGCAAGCGCGTGATGCAGTTCATGCGCGACGGTCGCCCGGAGCAGTTGGAATGCACCTTGAATTGGCTGGCGACTTGGGCTCGGGCGGATGCGTTGATGTCCAAGGACTTCAACCACACCGGCAAGTCCATGCGCAAATGGGCGCTGGGCAGCATGGCGTCGGCCTATGTGCGCCTGAAGTTTTCCGACTCCCACCCGCTGGCCAACCACCAGCAGGAATCGCAGTTAATCGAGGCGTGGTTCAACAAACTCGCCGATCAGGTCGTCAGCGATTGGGACAACCTGCCGCTGGAAAAAACCAACAACCACTCCTATTGGGCTGCATGGTCGGTGATGGCAACGTCCGTCGCCACCAACCGTCGCGACCTGTTTGATTGGGCGGTGAAGGAATACAAGGTCGGCGTGAACCAGGTCGATGACCAAGGCTTCCTGCCCAACGAATTGAAGCGTCAGCAACGCGCCCTGTCGTACCACAACTACGCCCTGCCGCCGCTGTCGATGATCGCCAGTTTTGCCCTGGTCAACGGTGTTGATTTGCGTCAGGAAAACAACAGCGCACTCAAGCGCCTGGGCGACAAGGTGCTGGCCGGGGTCAAAGACCCGGACATCTTCGAGCAGAAAAACGGCAAAGAGCAGGACATGAAGGACTTGAAGCAGGACATGAAATTCGCCTGGCTCGAACCTTTCTGCACCCTCTACACCTGCGCCCCGGATGTGGTGGAGCGCAAGCACGGAATGCAGCCGTTCAAGACGTTCCGCCTGGGGGGTGACCTGACCAAGGTCTACGACCCGGCGCATGAGAAAGGCAACAAAGGCAGCTGATTACATGGCTCCCGGTTGGACTCGGTCCAATGTGGGAGCCGGTTTCGACAGTTGGAATGCTGTACCGCCCTCCCCCGAATTTTCGTGGGGGGGTTTGGGGGGGCTCTGGCCCTTGACTGTGATTAAACATGGAGAGATCGGGATGGTTTTCTCGTCCAATGTGTTCCTGTTTCTGTTCTTGCCGATCTTTCTCGGCTTGTACTACTTGAGCGGGCAACGCTATCGCAACCTGCTGCTGCTGATTGCCAGCTACGTGTTCTACGCCTGGTGGCGAGTGGACTTCCTGGCGCTGTTCGCCGCCGTGACGCTGTGGAACTACTGGATCGGCCTAAAAGTCGGTGCAGCCGGCGTGCGCACCAAGCCGGCCCAGCGCTGGCTGCTGCTCGGCGTGGCCGTCGACCTGTGCATCCTCGGCTACTTCAAGTACGCCAACTTCGGCGTCGACAGCATCAACGTGATGATGAAGTCCATGGGCCTTGAGCCGTTCATCCTTACCCACGTGCTGTTGCCGATTGGTATCTCGTTCTACATCTTCGAGTCCATCAGCTACATCATCGACGTGTACCGTGGCGATACCCCGGCCACCCGCAACCTGATCGACTTCGCGGCGTTCGTGGCGATCTTTCCGCACCTGATTGCCGGCCCGGTGCTGCGTTTTCGCGACCTGGCCGACCAGTTCAACAACCGCACCCACACCCTCGACAAGTTCTCCGAGGGCTGCACGCGGTTCATGCAGGGTTTCATCAAGAAAGTCTTTATCGCCGACACCCTCGCGGTGGTGGCCGACCATTGCTTCGCCCTGCAAAACCCCACCACGGGCGATGCCTGGCTCGGCGCGCTGGCCTATACCGCGCAGCTGTACTTCGACTTCTCCGGCTACAGCGACATGGCCATCGGCCTGGGCTTGATGATGGGTTTCCGCTTCATGGAAAACTTCAAGCAGCCGTACATCAGCCAGTCGATCACCGAGTTCTGGCGGCGCTGGCACATCAGCCTGTCCACCTGGCTGCGTGACTACCTGTACATCACCCTGGGCGGCAACCGCAAAGGCACGCTGATCACCTACCGCAACCTGTTCCTGACCATGCTCCTCGGTGGCCTGTGGCACGGTGCAAACATCACCTACATCGTGTGGGGTGCCTGGCACGGCATGTGGCTGGCGATTGAAAAAGCCATCGGCCTCAACACCGCGCCACGCAGCTTCAACGTCGTGCGCTGGGCCTTCACCTTCCTGCTGGTGGTGATGGGCTGGGTGATCTTCCGCGCCGAGAACCTGCACGTTGCCGGCCGTATGTACGGTGCGATGTTCAGCTTTGGCGAGTGGTCGCTGTCGGAACTCAACCGCGCCAGCCTCACCGGCCTGCAAGTGGCGACCCTGGTGGTGGCGTATGCAACCCTGGCGTTCTTCGGCCTGCGCGACTTCTACACCAACCGCCCAGCCGATAAAACCAAGCCCGCTGACCCGAGCCTGATCAAGGCCGTCCCGGGCGACACCCCCGGCAGCATCCACCAGCCCGGTTTCACCGTGGGCCAGGACGCCGCCGTGCAAGCGGCCTACTGGACCGCTGACTGGCCACGCTACGCCATGCGCGCTGCGGTGCTGCTGCTGTTCGTGGCGTCGATTCTCAAACTGTCGGCGCAGAGTTTCTCGCCGTTCCTTTACTTCCAATTCTGAGGGAGCCGACCATGACCCGTTCATTACGCGTCCTCTATATCGGCCTGTTCCTGGTGGTGCTGCTGGCCCTGGGCGCCTGGTCGCTGCGCAGTTTCTTCGGTTTCAGCACCAATGCCGACGCTACCGTGCTCAACGGTCGCTGGACCAAAGCCGTCGAGACCCATTACGACGACGAGTTCCCGATCAAACGCCTGGGCACCAACCTGTGGGCCGCGCTGGACTACAAGCTGTTTAATGAAGGTCGCCCTGGCGTGGTGCTGGGCCGCGATCACTGGTTGTACAGCGACGAGGAGTTCAACCCCGCCGTCAACGAAGACCAGAACCTTGAAGGCAACTACGCGCTGGTCGAAGGCGTGCGCCAGAAGCTCAAGGCCCAGGGCATCCAACTGGTGATGGCGATCGTGCCGGCCAAGGTGCGCCTGTACCCGGAGCACCTGGGTGAGGTGAAACCGGCGAGCATCCACGCCAACCTCTACCAGGACTTCCACGCCCGTGTCGCCGCCGACAAGATCATCGCCCCGGACCTGCTTGGCCCGCTGCAACAAGCCAAGCTGGGCGGCAAGCAAGTGTTCTTGCGCACCGACACCCACTGGACCCCGGACGGTGCCGAGATCGCCGCCAAGCAACTGGCAGCGACCATTCGCGAGAAAACCCCGCTGAGCGGCGAGCCACAGCGCTTCGTCACCGAGGCCGAGAACACTGCACCGCACAAAGGCGACCTGCGCCTGTTCCTGCCCCTGGACCCGCTGTTCGAAAACCTGATGCCGCCCAAGGAGCCGCTGGAAAAACGCGTCACGCACCTGGCCGAAACCAAAGGTGACGATGCCCTGTTCAGCGACAGCGAAACCCCGGTGGCTCTGGTCGGCACCAGCTATAGCGCCAACCCCAACTGGAACTTTGTCGGTGCGCTCAAGCAAGCCCTGCACAGCGACGTGGTCAGCTACGCCGAAGACGGCCACGGCCCCATCCTGCCGATGCTCAGCTACCTCAAGAGCGACGACTTCAAGAACAGCCCGCCCCAGGTGCTGATCTGGGAGTTTCCTGAACGTTATCTGCCCGTGAACAACGAAATCGGTGATGCCGATCCATCCTGGGTTGCGCAGCTTAAACAAGCCGGTTCGCGCCAACAAAACATGGCTATCAACACACAAAAATCCGAGACGCCCGACCGGGCGCAAAACTGAAAGAGAGGTAACTCACATGACTTTCACTACAACTCCTCGTCGTCTCGCTAAAACCCTGGCCATTGCAGCCGGTTTGAGCTTCGTATCGATGTCCGCCTTCGCCGGCGGTGACGCCGCGCTCTATGGCCCAACCGCGCCGAAAGGTTCGAGCTTCGTGCGGATCTACAACGCCAGCAACCAGGAAGTCAGCGCCACCGTCGGCGCGACCAACCTGAGCGACGTTGCGCCCCTGGCCAGCAGCGACTTCAGCTTCATGCCGGGCGGTGACTACAGCGCCAAGGTGGGCAGCCAGACCGTGCCGGTCAAGCTCGCCCCCGACCACTACTACACCCTGGTCAACAGCGGCAGCGGCCAGCCCCAGCTGATCGAAGAGCCGCCGTTCAAGAACAAGCAGAAGTCCCTGGTGCGTGTGCAGAACCTGAGCGACAAGGCCCTGACCTTGAAGACGGCTGACGGCAAGACCGACGTAGTCCAGTCGGTGGCTGCCAAGGGCCGTGGCGAACGTGAAATCAACCCGGTGAAAGTGAGCCTGGCGTTGTATGACGGTGACAAGAAAGTCGGCGATGTGAAGCCGGTTGCGTTGGAACGTGGTGAAGCGGCGGTGCTGTATGTGACGGGCTCCGGTTCGAGCCTCTCGCCAGTCTGGGTGAAACGCCCGGTGTCGACCCGCTGATTAGCTTTAGAAATTGACGCCCCCTCTGTGGGAGCGGGCTTGCTCGCGAATGCGGTGGTTCATCCACAGATGTGCCGACTGACACGCCGCTTTCGGGAGCAAGCCCCCTCCCACAGGCTCTGACCCATATCGATTCAAGGAGAAACAGCATGATCCCAGTAATCCTTTCCGGTGGTAGCGGCTCACGTCTTTGGCCGCTTTCCCGTAAACAGTTCCCTAAACAATTCCTGGCGCTGACCGGCGAGCACACCTTGTTCCAGCAAACCCTGGAGCGCCTGGTGTTCGAAGGCATGGACACGCCAATCGTGGTCTGCAACAAGGACCACCGTTTCATCGTCAATGAGCAACTGAGCGCCCGCAAGCTGGAAAGCCAGCGCATCCTGATGGAGCCGTTCGGCCGCAACACCGCGCCGGCCGTGGCCCTCACCGCGATGATGCTGGTCAATGAAGGCCGCGACGAACTGATGCTGGTGCTGCCCGCCGACCACGTGATCGACGACCAGAAAGCCCTGCAACGCGCCCTGGCCCTGGCCACCGTGGCCGCCGAGCGTGGCGAGATGGTGTTGTTCGGTGTGCCGGCCACCCGCCCGGAAACCGGCTACGGCTACATCAAGTCCACCAACGATTCGCTGCTGCCTGAGGGCGTGAGCCGCGTCGAGCAGTTCGTGGAAAAACCCAATGAAAAACGCGCCGTCGAGTTCGTCAAAAGCGGCGGTTACTTCTGGAACAGCGGCATGTTCCTGTTCCGCGCGAGTCGCTTCCTCGAAGAGCTGAAAAAGCACGATCCGGACATCTACGACACCTGCCTGCTGACCCTGGAGCGCAGCGAGCAGACCGCCGACACCGTGTCCTTCGACGAAGCCACCTTCGCCTGCTGCCCGGACAACTCCATCGACTACGCCGTGATGGAAAAAACCCAGCGCGCCTGCGTGGTGCCACTGAGCGCCGGCTGGAGCGACGTGGGTTGCTGGGCGTCGCTGTGGGCCGTCAACGATAAAGACGCCAACGGCAACGTGAGCAAGGGCGATGTGGTGATCCAGGACAGCAAGAACTGCATGATCCACGGCAACGGCAAGTTGGTGTCGGTGATCGGCCTGGAAAACATCGTGGTGGTGGAAACCAAGGACGCGATGATGATTGCCCACAAGGACAAGGTCCAGGGCGTCAAGCAGATGGTCAACACCCTCAACGAACAGGGCCGCAGCGAGACCCAGAACCACTGCGAAGTCTACCGTCCGTGGGGCTCCTACGACTCGGTGGACATGGGCGGTCGCTTCCAGGTCAAGCACATCTCGGTCAAGCCGGGCGCGTGCCTGTCGTTGCAGATGCACCACCACCGCGCCGAACACTGGATTGTGGTCAGCGGCACCGCCGAAGTCACTTGTGACGAGAACGTGTTCCTGCTCACCGAGAACCAGTCCACCTACATCCCGATTGCCTCGGTGCACCGCCTGCGCAACCCGGGCAAGATCCCGTTGGAGATCATCGAAGTGCAATCGGGCAGCTACCTGGGCGAAGACGATATCGAGCGGTTTGAAGATATCTACGGTCGCTCGACGCCGGTTGAGCGTGGCGTGTCGGTGAAAACCATCGCGCAGTAATACTGTCGTACAAGAAGCCCCCGTCCAGCCGACTGCGTCCCCTATCCGCAGCCGGTTGGGCGGGGGCTTTTTCTTTGGGTTTTGCAGTGATGCTGAAGGCGCCATCGCAGGCAAGCCAGCTCCCACAGTTGACCGAGTACATCCTTTGGAACACGGTCAACTGTGGGAGCTGGCTTGCCTGCGATAGCGCCCGCCGAATCAACACTTATCTCAAGCTGACCAATCCCACCTACGCTTACGTTAGGATGCTCGTTCCCAATTCGAGGTGGTCTCCATGTTCTTCGGCGTTCTCCTGATCATCACCTGGCTGATCCTGCTGCTGCGCTACCCCGCCAAGGCCTTGCCGGTGTCCCTCGCGGCCGCCGTGGGCCTGGGTTTCGTGGCGATCTGGGTGGTGTGGCTGGACAACCGCGAAGCCTCGCAACTGGCGCGCCTGGAGCTGCGCATCACCTACGCGGCCGACGAATGCCCTGCCGATCGGCCGCTCAAGCTGACCCTGAACAACGGTAACGACGTGCCCCTCACCGAACTGCGCTGGCGCGTCGCTGCCTATGCGCCGGGTGACACCGTCAACCTGGCCGACAACGTCTACGCCGCCCCGCGCTACCGCGGCCCCGGCGAGCTGCAAGCCGGCGCCACCTGGGAAGACTGCTTGCCCACCCCGCCACTGCGCCCCGGTTACCGCCCGCAAACCCTGGAATTTCGTGCCGAACACCTGCAAGGTGGCTTCTCGGACTGACAAAGGATTGACCCATGCCCAACGTACTCATCACCGGCTGCTCCAGCGGTATCGGCCGCGCCCTGGCGGATGCCTTCAAGGCGGCCGGCTATCACGTGCTGACCAGCGCCCGCCGCGAAGCCGACGTGATCGCCCTCAACGACGCCGGTTTCCACGCCGTGCTGCTGGACGTGAATGACAGCGCCGCACTGCACACCCTGGCCACCCAAGTGGGCGAACTGGACGTGCTGATCAACAACGCCGGCTACGGCGCCATGGGCCCGCTGCTCGACGGCGGCACCGACGCCCTGCAACGCCAGTTCGAAACCAATGTGTTTTCCATCGTCGGCGTGACCCAGGCGCTGTTCCCGGCCCTGCGCCGCAGCAAAGGCCTGGTGGTGAATATCGGCAGCGTTTCCGGCGTGCTGGTCACCCCGTTTGCCGGCGCCTACTGCGCCTCGAAAGCCGCCGTGCATGCCTTGAGTGATGCGCTGCGCATGGAACTGGCGCCGTTTGGCGTGCGAGTCATGGAAGTCCAGCCCGGCGCCATCAACACAAGCTTCGCGAAAAATGCCGGGGCCCAGGCGGAATTGCTGATCAACGAACAATCGCCGTGGTGGCCCATCCGCGACGGCATCCGCGCACGCAGCCAGGCCTCCCAGGACAAACCAACCCCGGCCGCACAATTCGCCGCCGAGGTGCTCAAGGCCGTTCAGCACCCCCGGCCACCACGCCTGCTGCGCGCGGGCAATGGCAGCCGGGCGTTGCCGTTGATGGCGGCGTTGTTGCCCAAGGGTTTATTGGAACGCGTCTTGAAGAAGCGCTTTGGCTTGGAACGGAGTTTGTAATGATCGACTACAGCGACTTTTTTGAAGAAGTGATCCAGACCCACGTCGAGATCGAGCAATGGTTTGCCGGAGTTGCGCCTGAGGGCACGTTGGAAAACCTGCTGGCGCGCTTCTCCCCCGAGTTCAGCATGGTGGCGCCCGCGACGGGGACGCGGGTCAATGCGGCCGGCGTTAAAGCGCTATTCACACGCCTGGGCGGCATGCGCCCGGGGCTGAAAATCACCTTGAGCGAAATGGCCGGGATTGACCGGCATGCGCGTGGCGCGACGGTGACTTACCGCGAGCATCAGGTGGATGACAGCGGCACTCAGACAGACCGCCGCGCCACCGTAGTGTTCGAGAAACAGGCCAGCGGCGCGCTGTTGTGGCGCCACCTGCATGAAACCTTCATCAAGGCCTGACACCCCCTACTGTAGGAACCGGCTTGCCGGCACCTACAGGGTTATTCGTTGACGATAACGGTGCAAGTGATGCCCGCCGCCAACAACACACCTTCCGGCACTTCATCAATGTGAATCCGCACCGGAACCCGCTGGGCCAACCGCACCCAGTTGAACGTCGGGTTCACATCGGCGATCAGCTCACGGCTCTCGGGGTTGTCGCGGTCGTAGATGCCGCGCGAGATGCTTTCCACGTGGCCCTTCAAGGTCTCGCCGCTCATGAGCTGCATATCGGCTTTGTCACCGACTTTAACGTGGGGCAGCTTGGTTTCTTCAAAGAAGCCATACACCCAGAACGAGTTCATATCGACCACGGCCATCTTGGCCTCGCCGATGCGCGCGTAGTCACCGCGATGCACGTTCAGGTTGGTGACGTAACCGTCCACCGCCGCCACCACTTGGGTGCGTTTCAGGTTCAGCTCGGCCCCTTCCAGTTGCGCCAGCGCGTGTTGGTAATCAGCGAGTGCGGAGTCGGCGATGTTGCTGGCGTCGTCGCGGTTTTCCTTGGAGATCACCAGGGCGTCGAGGTCGGCGCGGCGGTGGGCGTTGACCTTGCGCATTTCCCAGGTGGCTTTGCGTGACGCCACCAGCGACTGCGCTTGCTTGACGGCAATGCGGTAGTGCTCGGGGTCGATCTGCATCAGCAGGTCGCCCTTCTTCACCAACTGGTTGTCGCGCACCGGCACGTCGACCACTTCACCGGTAACGTCGGCGGCCACGTTGATGATGTCGGCGCGCACACGGCCGTCGCGGGTCCAGGGGGTCTCCATGTAATGCACCCACAACGTGCGGCCAATCCAGATCGCCAACGCCAATACCAGCAAGGTGGCGAGCAGGCTGAAAAACTTTTTCATCAGGGCATTCTCAACGGTAGACGGTCAGCGCCAGCGCGCCGAACAGACAAACGAACAGGCTCAGGCGCAGCAACGCCGGGTGCCAGAAAAAACGGTACAGGTCGTACCCGGCCAGGAAGCGGTCCACGCCCCAGGCCAGCCCCGCCGCGATCAGGAACATCAGGGTCATGGTCGGCATATAAATGCCGTGGAACGCGATTTCACGAGGCATGCGCAGCTCCTTTGAGGGCAGCGAGGGGCGATTGCGGGTCGAGCAACGAGGTGCGGATAAAGTGCAGGTAGCTTTTCACCCGGCGC
Organism: Pseudomonas sp. TE24901; assembly: GCF_054058375.1. Taxonomy (NCBI): domain Bacteria; kingdom Pseudomonadati; phylum Pseudomonadota; class Gammaproteobacteria; order Pseudomonadales; family Pseudomonadaceae; genus Pseudomonas; species Pseudomonas sp. TE24901. The sequence goes on along the minus strand of NZ_JBSSAF010000002.1, from coordinate 311,730 downwards.
AGGGCCGAGGTGTCGAAGTGCGGCGCGAAGGGTTCGTCGGTGGCCTGCACGCGGCTGATGGCGTGGTCTACGGCGATCAAGCCGCGCTCCAGGTTGCTGGCGCTGGGTTGCAGGAACAACCGCACCAGCGAACGACCCATCACACGGATCGCCTGGCGCCACGGCTGGGACTCGGCATACGCCGGATGCACCGGCAGAATCGCCTGTTCCTTGCGCAATTCGATGATCGCGTGGCCGACTTCCAGCACCACGAACATCCAGCGCAGCAGGTCGCGCTGCACCTGCGGCTGGCCGACGGCGAGGCCGTAAGCCTGGTGCAGCAGGTCGCGGGTGCGGCTTTCAAAGCTAGACGCCAGGCCCTTGAGCTTGCCACTGATGGCATACACCACCTGCTCACGCAGGTCCTGCTCCAGCCGGCGCCACAACCAGCGGCTGTTGGGCGGCAGGATGATCGCCCCGGCCGCCGCGCACACCAGCATGCCGATGACCATGGCGATGTAGTCGTTGATGAAAGTGTAGGGGTTGTAGACCGTGAGGTTGTCGGGCACCGAGCCGGTACTGAAGAAGATCAGCAGGCCCACGCCAACACCGGCGTACTGGGGGCGTGATGCCAGGAACGAACCGAAGATGATCACCGGCGCAAGCATCACGCACAGCAGCGGGAAGCCGTCGATCCAAGGGAACACGAAGAACATTTCAACAAAACCCACCAGCGCACCAATGAAGGTGCCGCAGGCCATTTGAAAGGCCATGCGTTTCGGGTTGGGCGTAGCGGCAGACAAGCCCACGGTGGCGGCGGCGATCAGGGTCATGGTCGCGCCGCTGGGCCAGGCCGTGGCCACCCAGTAACTGCCGAGCACAACCAGAATGAATGACGCGCGAATGCCCGACGCGGCGCAGGCCAACCAGTTGGTCTTGGGGGTAAAGGTTTCGTCCCACTGTTCGCGTTCGTGGCTGTGATCGGCCAGTGACGCATGGGTTTGCGCGTAGTTGTGCAGGTCGTCGACGAAGCGGTAAAGCAGCTCGTAGGCGGTGTGGAAATCCAGCTGCTCGGCTTCGCTGGGTTCACCTTCCTGGAAGGCCGTGCGCAGGGCACGCACCTTGGCGGGCAAGCCGTCCTTGTAGGCGCTGAGTTGGGCCACCAGCCCTGCGGCGTCGGGGCTGGTGAGGGCACGGCCGGAAAAACCATCGAGCAGTTCGGCCAGGTCCTGCAGGCCGGGCTTGATCGCAGCGACCACGTGGTCCGCCGCATCGGCACGCAAGCGTTCGAGCAACTGGTGCAAGGCGTTGAAGCGTGTGGTGATGCTCATGAATTCGCTGTTCAAGCGACTGAGCCGGCCATTGCGCCGACGCATGTGCGGGTCTTCAAACACCGTGACACTGCGCAGCCCTTCCAGGCCCACGGCTTGCGCGATAAAGCGCACGTTGCTGGCCTCGAAGCCCTCGCGCTGGCTGCGCCCACGCAAGCCGTCGGTGACGAACAGCGCGAACACGCCAAAACGCTGGTACAAGGCATTGCGCATCGCGGCGCTGGAGGTTTGCGGCAAGATCGCGGCGCTGACCAGCGTGGAGCACAGAATCCCCAGGGAGATTTCCAGCACGCGCCATACCGCCGCCATAAAGGCACCGTCCGGATGGGCCAGGGCCGGCAAGCCGACCATCGCCGCCGTGTAGCCGGCCAGCACAAAACCATAGGCGCGAAAGTTACGGTTGCGCGTGGCGCCAGCCGTGCAGATACCTACCCAGATCGCCAGTGCGCCGAGGAACAGCTCGGTGTTTTGCGCAAACAAGGCGATCAAAAACACCATCACCGCCGACCCCGCCAGGGTGCCGAGGAAGCGATAGAAACTCTTGGCGAACACCTGGCCGCTCTGGGGCTGCATCACGATGAACACGGTGATCATCGCGGTTCGCGGTTGCGGCAACTCCAGGCGCATGGCCAGCCACAGCGTGAGGAACGCGGCGATCAGCACCTTGAAGATATACACCCAGGTCACGCCGTCGCTGCGAGCCCAGTCGAAAAAACCGCGGCGCCACTCAAGGGAATGCAGCCAGCGCAGCGGTGCAGGCAAGGGAGTCATCGACACCTACTCAGTGATCAAACACGGCCAGCGCCGCCGGGGTCTTGCTCGGGAGCGTCTTGGCGTCCTGCGGCACATCGTTGCCCGCTCCCAGGCCACCGCCCAGGGCGGTGATCAGTTCGGCATGGGCACTCAACCGCGCGGCCTGCACTTGCTGCTCGATCTGTTGCTGATGGAACAGCAAGGTCTGGGCGTTCAGCACGTTGAGGTAATCGGTGAGGCCGCGCTGATAGGCGATCATCGCGATGTCGTAGGTTTTCTGCGCCGAGGCCACCGATTGCGCGGCGAAGGTCGCTTGTTTGTCCATGGATTCGCGACGGATCAACTGGTCGCTGATGCCCTTGAGCGCATTGACCAGGGTCTGGTTGTACTTGGCGACGGCAATGTCATAACCCGCGCTGGCTTCGCCCAGTTCGGCGCGCAGGCGGCCGCCGTCGAAGATCGGCAAGGTGATCGCCGGGCCGACGTTGTAGTTGAATTTCTTGCCGGCCAGGAATTCCAGCATGCCGCCGCCGGTGGCCATGTAGCCCAGGCTGCCGACCAAGTCGACGTTGGGGTAGAAGCCGGCATGGGCCACGTCGATACCACGGGCCTGCGCCGCCACTTGCCAGCGGCTGGCGACCACGTCCGGGCGTTGGCCGAGCAGTTGCGCGGGCAGGCTCGACGGCAATGCCAGCGGGGCGGCCAAGGCCAGTGTCGGGCGCTGCAAGTGCGCGCCCTCCCCCGGGCCCTTGCCGGCCAGCGCCGCCAATTGGTTGCGGGTCAAGGCGATTTCTTCATCGAGCGCATCCAACTGGCGATGGGTTTCCGGCAACGGGGTCTCGGCCTGGCTGACGTCGAAGTGGGTGCCGATGCCAGCGTTCAGGCGTTTGTTGGCCAGGTCCAGGATCTGCTGTTGCTGGGCCAGGGTGGCGGCAACGATGTCGCGGTTGGCGTAGTGCAACGACAGTTGGATATAGGCGCGCACCACGTTGTTCTGCAGTTCGAGCTGGGCCAGGCGCGCTTCGGCAACGCTCATGTGTGCCAGGTCGACAGCACGCTCGGTGGTGTTACTTTCACGCCCCCACAGGTCCAGGGCGTAGCTCAGGCCCAGGGACGCATTGTTATCCCAGGTGTTGGCACCGCTGAGTTCACCCGGGCCGTAGAACTGATCTTTCGGCCAGTTGTGGCGCTTGAGGCTGGTGTCGCTGTTGACCTGCAACGACTCGGCCGATTCGGCAACCCCGGCCATGGCACGGGCCTGGCGCACGCGGGCGGCGGCCATGGCCAGGCTCGGGCTGTTTTGCGTGGCGAGGTCGACCCAGCGGTTCAGTTGCGGGTCGCCGTATGTTTGCCACCATTGCGCGGTGGGCCAACGGGCGTCGCGGGCGGCGCTCTGGATCGCTTCGTCGGTGGCCAGGGAATTGACGCTGAGGGCCCGGCCTTGGGGGGCGATTCCTCCGGTTCCGATGCAGCCGCTGATTGCTAACGATAAGGCCAAAACACTGAGAGTCTTTAGCTCTCTGCTGATGCGAAGCGGCACGGCACGCGTATTCCTGAGAGGGTGGAGCGGGAAAGGTGGCGCAATTCTAGGCGGCGGCGTGGAGGACGATAAGCTGGCATTCCTGTGAATCTTTGTTACCGTTCAGGCGATAATCCGTTGGTAGGGATCACTGGACGGCGTAACTTTCTGTCACAATTTGTTATCTCCCCTGAGAACACTCCATGGACACTTTGCAAAACATGCGCGCCTTCAGTTGCGTGGCCGAAGCCGGCAGCTTCACCGCCGCCGCCGTGCAACTGGACACCACCACGGCCAACGTCTCGCGCGCGGTCTCCAACCTTGAGGCCCACCTGCAAACCCGCTTGCTCAACCGCACCACCCGCCGTATTGCGCTGACCGAAGCCGGCAAGCGCTACCTGCTGCGCTGCGAGCAGATCCTGGCCTACGTCGAAGAAGCCGAGGCCGAAGCCAGCGACGCCCACGCGCGCCCGGCCGGGCAGTTGAAAGTCCACACCATGACCGGTATCGGCCAACATTTCGTCATCGACGCCATTGCCCGCTACCGCCGCACCCACCCGGACGTGACCTTCGACCTGACCCTGGCCAACCGCGTGCCGGACCTGCTCGACGAGGGCTACGACGTGTCCATCGTGCTGGCCAGCGAACTGCCGGACTCGGGGTTTGTGTCCCAGCGCCTGGGTATTACCTACAGCATCGCCTGCGCCTCGCCGGACTACGTCAAGGCCAAAGGCTGTGCGCAACGTCCGCAGGACCTGCTCAACCACGCCTGCCTGCGCCTGGTGAGCCCGGTGATCCAGTTGGACAAATGGACCTTCAACGGCCCCGAAGGCCAGGAAAGCGTGGCGATCAACACCTCGCCGTTCCTGGTGAACTCGGCCGATGCGATGAAAACCGCGATCACCAGCGGCATGGGCGTCGGCCTGTTGCCGGTGTACGCGGCCATCGAAGGTTTGCGTAACGGCACGCTGGTACGGGTGATGCCGACCTACCGCTCGCAGGAACTGAACCTGTACGCCATCTACCCGTCACGCCAATACCTGGATGCGAAGATCAAGACCTGGGTGGAATACCTGCGCGGTTCGCTGCCGGAAATCCTCGCCGCGCACCAGGCGGAGTTGGCCGCCTATGAACTGAGCGGCGGCCTGGGCGGCGTGCGCATGGCCACCTGATCTCTAACCGTCAATAAAGATCAAATGTGGGAGCGGGCTTGCTCGCGAAAGCGGTGTATCAGACAAAGATGTATTGACTGACACTCCGTCTTCGCGAGCAAGCCCGCTCCCACATTTTGAGCAGTGTTCACATTGGTTCGGTGGTGTCCTGACAACTTTGGATAAGAATGTTAGCGTGCTTGGCATTCTCCCGTAGTCGATGAGCCCGCCTGCAATGAAAAAGACTGTCCTCGCCTTCAGCCGTATCACCCCGCCAATGATCGAACGCCTGCAACAGGAATTCGAGGTGATCGTGCCCGACCCCAAGCGCGGGGACATCAACGCTCAATTCAATGAAGCCCTGCCCCATGCCCACGGCTTGATCGGTGTGGGCCGCAAGCTGGGTCGCGCGCAGTTGGAAGGTGCAAGCAAGCTGGAGGTGGTGTCCAGCGTGTCGGTGGGCTACGACAACTACGACGTGCCCTACTTCAACGAGCGCGGGATCATGCTCACCAACACCCCCGACGTGCTCACTGAAAGCACTGCTGACCTGGCCTTCGCCCTGCTGATGAGCAGCGCGCGTCGGGTAGCCGAGCTGGACGCCTGGACTAAGGCCGGCCAATGGAAAGCCAGCGTCGGCGCACCGCTGTTTGGCTGCGATGTGCACGGCAAGACCCTGGGCATCGTCGGCATGGGCAATATCGGCGCAGCCGTGGCCCGACGTGGGCGCCTGGGCTTCAACATGCCGATCCTGTACAGCGGCAACAGCCGCAAGACCGCGCTGGAACAGGAGTTGGGCGCCCAGTACCGTAGCCTGGACCAACTGCTGGCCGAGTCGGATTTCGTGTGCCTGGTGGTGCCGTTGAGTGACAAGACCCGTCACCTGATCAGCACCCGCGAGCTGGGCTTGATGAAGTCCAGTGCGATCCTGATCAACATTTCCCGTGGCCCGGTGGTTGATGAACCGGCGTTGATCGAAGCCTTGCAGACCCAGCGCATCCGTGGCGCCGGGCTGGATGTGTACGAGCAGGAGCCGTTGGCGGAGTCGCCGCTGTTCCAACTGAGCAACGCGGTGACCCTGCCGCATATCGGCTCAGCGACGAACGAAACCCGCGAAGCCATGGCCAACCGCGCCCTCGCCAACCTGCGCAGTGCCTTGCTGGGCGAGCGCCCGCAGGATCTGGTGAACCCGCAAGTCTGGAAGGGCTGATTCAGCAGCCCCGATTGCTCCCCTTAACCTGTAGGAGCCCGGCTTGTTGTGGCGAGCGAGCTTGCTCGCGCTGGAGTGCGGAGCGCTCCTAAGCTTTTAGGGCCGCTTCGCAGCCCAGCGGGAGCAAGCTCCCTCGCCACAGGTAACGTCTACAGTTTTTGGCGTGCGGGTCGATAACTCTGTATAGATCGTCATCCCTGATCCACAGAAGGTTTTTATGTCCACCACCAAAGCCCGCGCAGATTCACTCTCGCTTCTGCTCTTTACCTTGCGCAGCGGCAAGCTGATGGCGATCAACCTGCTGAAAGTCAGCGAAATCATCCCCTGCCCGCCCCTGACCCGGCTGCCGGAATCCCACCCGCACGTCAAAGGCATCGCCACCCTGCGCGGCGCCTCGCTGTCGGTGATTGACCTGAGCCGTGCCCTGGGGGAAATGCCCCTGCAAGACCCCGACGGCGGCTGCCTGATCGTCACCGACGTGAGTCGCTCCAAGCAGGGCCTGCATGTGCAGGCGGTGAGCAAGATCGTGCACTGTCTGACCACCGACATTCGCCCGCCGCCCTATGGTTCCGGCGGCAACCGTGCGTTCATCACCGGGGTCACCCAGGTGGAAGGCGGGCTGGTGCAGGTGCTGGATATCGAGAAAGTCATCCACGGCATAGCGCCGGCACCGATCGAAGCGGCGCCCACCGACCTGACCATGGAAGAGGCCGAAGTGCTGGGCAATGCGCGGATTTTGGTGGTGGACGACAGCCAGGTCGCCCTGCAGCAATCGGTGCACACCCTGCGCAACCTCGGCCTGACCTGCCACACCGCCCGCAGCGCCAAGGAAGCCATTGATGTGCTGCTGGAGCTGCAAGGCACGGTGGAGCAGATCAACGTGGTGGTGTCGGACATCGAGATGTCTGAAATGGACGGCTATGCCCTCACCCGTACCCTGCGCGAAACCCCGGATTTCAAGGACCTCTATGTGCTGTTGCACACCTCCCTGGACAGCGCGATGAACAGCGAGAAAGCCCGCCTGGCCGGTGCCGACGCGGTGCTGACCAAGTTCTCCTCGCCCGAGTTGACCAAGTGCCTGGTGGTCGCGGCCCAGACCGTGGCACAAAAGGGCCTGTAAGCCTTGGCCGAATACTTCCAGCTGCTACGCCGCGACCTCCTCGGCAGCCTGCCTGCGCCGCAATGGCCGGCGGGTACACAGCTGGACCATTACCGCGATGAACTGGCCCCGGCAATTCATGCCGTGTTGAGCATGACCCAGGCGCAAGGCGGCGGCCGCGTGGCCAGTCTGGAGGAATGGCGCCAGCAGTTCACCACCGATGCCGAGTTCGACCCCAGCCTGTGCCTGGTGGCCAGTAACCGCGATGGCATCCTTGGCGTGGCCCAGTGCTGGACCAGCGCCTTTATCAAGAACCTGTCCGTACACCCCTGCGCCCAGGGCCAGGGGCTGGGTCGGGCCTTGTTGCTGCACACCTTCCACGTGTTCAAGCAACGGGGCGAACCCTACGTGGACCTCAAGGTGCTGGAGAGCAACGGGCGTGCCCGGCAGTTGTACGAAAGTGCGGGCATGCGGTTTGTCCTGCGCGATGTCGTGCAAGACCACTGATAGGCACTGGCGCACAACTTGCTTCCAGAGAGCCTGAACGGCGGATAGAGGTAAAAACCCGCCGCCGTTCGAGAGTGCCCTCTGACCTTGCCTGGTGACAGATCCTCCATGAATACTCACTTTTCCTGCGTGGGTTGCGGCAAATGCTGCACCGACCATCACGTGCCCCTGACCCTCGACGAAGCCCGGCAGTGGGCGGCTGACGGCGGAAACGTCATTGTTCTGGTGGAGGGTTTCCTGGGCAATGGCCTGGGCCTGCCGCAGGCCCAACGCGAACACGCCGAGCGTCGTTCGGTGGTGGTGCCCAGCGGCAATACCGAGGCGTTTGTGGCAATCACCTTTGCCGCTTACAACGCCGGGCGCTGCCGGAATCTTGACGAAGACGACCGTTGCCGCATCTACGAGCGCCGGCCATTGGTGTGCCGTATCTACCCGATGGAGATCAATCCGCACATTCCATTGAACCCGGCCGCCAAGGACTGCCCGCCCGAATCCTGGGAGCAAGGGCCGGCGCTGATCGTTGGCGGCGAACTGATGGATCAGGAATTAGCCGAACTGATTCGCCGTTCACGCCAGGCCGACCGTGATGACGTGCAAACCAAGGAAGCCGTCTGCGCCTTGCTGGGCATTCGCACCACGGCGCTCAAGGGCGACGGGTTTACTGCCTACCTGCCGGACATGCATGCCTTTGCCCAGGCGATCGCCTTGGCCGTTGACCAGCCCGCCGTGTCAAACGAGTGGGTGTTCCATGTGTCGGGGATGGACATCGCCGAACAGTTGCTGGATGCCGGCGCGCAGATTGCCACCGAGGTGCCGGCCAACTATGCGTTTATTTCGTTGAGGGCTGCGTAAGGCCGACTGGCCTCATCGCGGGCAAGCCCGCTCCCACGGGGAACCGCATTCCAAAATGTGGGAGCGGGCTTGCCCGCGATGAGGCCAGCACATTCAACGCCAACCCAGATCAGTGCCGCTTGCCCCAGAACTCCTGCGCCAGCTGGCGCAAGTCGTCGGCCAGCGTCGCCACATCGCCAGAACTGAGCTGGCTTTGCCGGCCAGCGCTGACGGTGGCCTCACCGGCATTGCGGATGCCGACAATATTGCGATTGATGTCTTCGCTGACCGCGCTCTGTTCTTCCACCGCTGCGGCGATCTGCTGGCTCATGGCGGTAATTTGAGTGACACGCTGGCTGATACCGTCCAGCGCCGCCGCGGCCCGCTGCGCCTGCTGGACACTGGCCTCGACATGTTCGCTGCTGTGGGCCATGGCTTGCACGGCATCGCGCGCGCCGCTTTGCAGGGTGCTGATCATGCGCTGGATTTCGTTGGTGGATTGCTGGGTGCGCTGGGCCAGGCCGCGTACTTCATCGGCGACCACGGCAAAACCCCGCCCCTGTTCACCCGCGCGCGCAGCCTCAATGGCGGCGTTGAGAGCCAGCAGGTTGGTCTGCTCGGCAATCGCGCGGATCACCTCCAGTACGCCGCTGATTTCACCGCTGTGGCTTTCCAGTTGATGGATCACCTGTGTCGCGCGCGCCAGCTCATCGGACAGGCGCAGCACCGCATCGCGGCTCTCATCGACGCGCTGGTGACCTTCACGGGTTTCACTGCCGGCCTGGTCGGCGGCCTTGGAGGCCTCCAGCGCATGGTTGGCGACTTCGGCAACGCTGGCGGCCATCTGGTGGATCGCCGCCGCCACTTGGTCGGTCTGGGCCTGCTGGCCCTGGCTGCTGGCCTGGCTGCTGTCCAAATGCGCCACCAGTTGCGCCGCATGCCCGGACAAACGCAACGACGCATCACCGATGCGCCCCACTACCGCGCCCACCTGGGCTTCGAGCATCTGCAAGGCGAACTCGATCTGCCCGCACTCGTCGCTGCGCCCGGTGTAGATCGCCTGGCTCAGGGGGTTGTCTGCAATCAGCCGCGCCCGCCGATTCAACTGTGCGAGAGGGCGCATGATCACCTTGACCCCCGCAGCCCCCACCGCACACCCCGCCACCAAGGCCAGCAGTTGCCAAGCGAGGGAATAGGTGACCAAACCCAATGCCCAGGTCATACCACTGGTGCCAATCACCCAAGCCGATAACTTCGCCCCCATGCCGAACGCCGGCAGTCTGCGGCGCTTGCCCGCCCGTAACTGCGCATACGCGCGCTCCGCTGCCACCACCCGGCGCGTGTCGGGCTTGGTACGCACCGACTGGTACTCCACCGCCTTACCCTCGCGTGTCACCGGTGTGGCGTAGGCACTGACCCAATAATGGTCGCCGTTCTTGCAACGGTTCTTCACCATGCCCATCCACGACCGTCCGCTCTTCAGGGTGCGCCACATGTGCGCAAACGCAGCGGCCGGCATATCCGGATGACGCAACAGATGGTGGGGTGAACCGAGCAGTTCCTCGCGGCTATAGCCACAAACGTCGATGAAGTCCCCGTTGGCGTAGGTAATCGCGCCTGTCAGGTCGGTGGTCGAAAGGATGTTGGCGTCAGGGGCAAAGTCCACATTTCGACCGGTGACCGGCAGATTGATCTTCATGGATAAGCGCGCTCGTAATTATTGGAGGAGTCGGCAGGGCGTCGACTCTAAGCGCACCGAAAGGGCAAAGATTGATCCAGCTCATGTTCCGCGCAATTAATTAGCCATCACTGCATGGCAAACGGAGCATCAAGCCGATAGGGCTGCAGGATGCGCTGGTATTCGCCGCTCTGCCTCAGTTGCTCCAGCGCGCGGTTGAGTTGGTTGCGCAACGCGGTGTCGGTCTTGCGCAGGGCGATCGATACGCCGTCACCGAGCAGGTCAGCCGAAACGGCGGGACCAAGAAAGTCGAACCCCTCGCCGTCGGCCGTGTCGAGCAGCGCCTCGCGGATCTCCACCGAGCCTTGCAACGTGGCGTCGATATCACCGGCAACCAGGCTGCGGACCAACTCCTGGTTAAGCCAGAAACTTTTGATCAGCACACCTTGCGGCTCCCACTGCGAACGCGCAAAGGCTTCACGATTACTGCCCAGCAACACCCCTACGCGCTTGCCGCGCAGGGAACGCGCAGTCGGCCTCAGGCCTGACGTTCTGCGGGCAACCAGGCGGGTGGTGAAGGGATAGAGGTTGTCGGTGAAACTCACCCATTGGCGCCGTTTCGGCGTCGGCGCAATGCCCATGATCGCGTCGAATTGCCGGGCTTCCAGGGAGGAAAAGTCCTCGACGACCCGCTGGTCGACCCAGGTACATCGCACGTTGAGTTGCGTGCACAGGGCGTTACCCAACTCGATGTTCAAGCCGACCAACTGCCCTTGCGGGTTACGGTTCTGGAAAGGGGGAAAGAGTGCGGCAACGCCGAAACGGATTTCTTCGCGCGGTTGCTCGACGACCGCGACCGCATCAACGGAGAGTAACAAGGCAAGCGCTACACAAATGTGTATCAAGACCACGGAAACATCCTTTTCCTGAAAAACGGCAGCAACCGCCCCAGTCGACATCAACCGGGGCGAGACCAATGCTGCGCAAGCTTTCAAGAAATGGAGACGGACCTACAAGCAGAAATGTCGACTAACGCTGTAGGCAACAATCGACGCAATGTGTGACCCATTACTCTCAGCGTTTACCCATCGAGCGACGTGTACCCGGTGGTGCCATGCCTGGGGTCTTGGTATGGCCGTTCTTGGCACCGCCCTTGTACCAAGGCTGCGCGGCAGGCTTGGCCCCGGCCAATTCCCCCGGCTTGAACGGAAACTTGAACGCCGGGATCTCGGCTTTTTCAACGCTTTGAGCGTCGGCCGGATCGACGAGGTCGGCCGCTTCAACAGGGGGGTGTGTCGGGGAAGTCATGGAAGCTCCGGGGCGTGCAGAAAAGGAGGCGAGGCCGGCTTGCGGGCCCCACTGGCGCGCAGTATACCTGTGCCTCCCTAATCTTTAACCACCGCCTGTACGAATGGTCCTACCTTAACTGACAGCGCTGTCAGATAGCGGTCACTTTGTTGACCGGGTCCACAGGCTATAAGTACGCCTTCATCCTCCCACTTTCTGTCCCGGCGCCCTCAGCATGCTTATTCGACGCAACACCGCCTTGATCGCAGGCATCCTCGTGATAGTGGTCATCGCAGCCTGGGTGTTCACCCGGCCCGCCAAGACCAAACTGGTGGCGTCGACGGCCGTGCCGGTGCGCGTGATCAACGTGGTCGAACAGGACCTGCCGCGTTATGTCAGCGGCATCGGTTCGGTGCTGTCGCTGCACAGCGTGGTGATCCGCCCGCAGATCGACGGCATCCTCACCAAACTGCTGGTCAAGGAAGGCCAACTGGTCAAGGCCGGCGACCTGCTGGCAACCATCGACGACCGTTCGATCCGCGCCAGCCTCGACCAGGCCAAGGCGCAGTTGGGCGAGAGCCAGGCGCAGTTGCAAGTGGCATTGGTCAACCTCAAGCGCTACAAGGAGTTGAGCATCGACGACGGCGTGTCGAAACAGACCTACGACCAGCAACAAGCCCTGGTCAACCAGTTGAAAGCCACGGCGCAAGGCAATCAGGCGGCGATCGACTCGGCCCAGGTTCAGCTTTCGTACACACAGATTCGTTCCCCGGTTACAGGCCGCGTCGGCATTCGTACGGTGGACGAGGGCAACTTCCTTCGCATGAGCGACACCCAAGGGTTGTTCTCCGTCACCCAGATCGATCCCATCGCCGTGGAGTTTTCCCTGCCACAGCAAATGCTGCAGACCTTGCAGGGGCTGATCGCCGCCGAGCACCCGGCCAGCGTCGACGCCTTTCTCGGTGCCGATACCGAAGGTGAACACAGTGAGCTGCTGGGCGAAGGCCGCCTGAGCCTGATCGACAACCAGATCAACAGCACCACTGGCACTATCCGCGCCAAAGCCGAGTTCCGTAACAACACGCAGAAGCTATGGCCGGGCCAGCTGGTGACGATCAAGATCCAGACCGCCCTCGACCGCAACGCCCTGGCCGTGCCGCCGACCGTGGTGCAGCGAGGCCTGGACTCGCACTTCGTGTATCGCGTCAATGGTGACAAGGTGGACATCGTGCCAGTGCAGGTGGTGTACCAGGACAGCGAACTCAATATCCTCAAGGGCATCCAGGCCGGTGACGTGCTGGTCAGTGATGGCCAGTCGCGCCTCAAGTCCGGTGCCAAGATCGAGATTCTCAAGGAGCCACCCCAGGTGATCCAGACCGCTGACGCCAAGGTGCAGCCATGACGGCGCGGGGGTCGGTTTCCGCCTGGTGCATCGACCGCCCGGTCGCCACCCTGCTGCTGACATTTGCCCTGGTGCTGTTGGGGCTGATCGCGTTCCCCAGACTGCCGATCGCCCCCCTGCCGGAAGCCGAATTCCCAACGATCCAGGTGACCGCCCAGCTACCCGGCGCCAGCCCCGACACCATGGCGTCCTCCGTGGCGACGCCGCTGGAAGTGCAATTCAGTGCCATCCCCGGCATGACCCAGATGACCTCCAGCAGCGCCCTGGGCTCAAGCCTGCTGACCCTGCAATTCACCCTCGACAAGAGCATCGACACGGCGGCGCAGGAGGTTCAGGCCGCCATCAACACCGCGGCCGGCAAACTGCCCAGTGATATGCCGAGCCTGCCGACCTGGCGCAAAGTCAACCCGGCAGACAGCCCGGTGCTGATCATCAGCGTCAGTTCCCATGACATGCCCGGTACCGAGTTGAGCGACCTGGTAGAAACCCTGCTGGCCCGGCAGCTCAGCCAGGTCGACGGCGTCGGCCAGATCAATATCACCGGCCAGCAACGCCCGGCGATCCGCGTGCAGGCCTCGCCCGACAAGCTCGCAGCCATCGGCCTGACCCTGGCGGACGTTCGCCTGGCCATCCAGCAATCCAGCCTGAACCTGGCCAAGGGCGCGCTGTACGGCAAGAACAGCGTGTCGACCCTGGCGACCAACGACCAGCTGTTTCACCCGGATGAATACGGCGACCTGATCATCTCCTACAAGAACGGCGCCCCCGTGCAACTGCGGGATGTGGCCAAGGTGGTCAATGGCTCGGAAAACGCCTACGTCCAGGCCTGGGCGGTTGACACTCCCGGCGTCAACCTGGTGATTACTCGCCAGCCCGGCGCCAACATTGTCGAGACCGTAGAACGCATCCAAGCCGAAATGCCGCGCCTGGAAGCCATGCTGCCGGCCTCGGTCCAGGTCAGCGTGCTGATGGACCGCACCACCACCATCCGTGCCTCGCTGCACGAAGTGGAAATGACCCTGCTGATCGCCATCCTGCTAGTGGTGGGGGTGATGGCGATTTTCCTGCGCCAGTGGTCGGCCACCATCATTGTGTCCTGCGTGCTGGGCGTGTCGCTGATTGCCAGCTTTGCGCTGATGTACGTGATGGGCTTCAGCCTGAACAACCTGACCCTGGTCGCCATCGTGGTGGCCGTGGGGTTTGTGGTGGACGATGCGATCGTGGTGGTGGAGAACATCCATCGCCATCTCGAAACCGGCCTGGACAAGCGCGAGGCGGCGATCAAGGGTGCCAGCGAGATTGGCTTTACCGTGGTGTCGATCAGCGTGTCGTTGGTGGCCGCGTTTATCCCGCTGCTGTTCATGGGCGGCGTGGTCGGCAGGCTGTTCAAGGAGTTCGCCTTGACCGCCACCTCGACCATCCTGATTTCCGTCGTGGTGTCCCTGACACTTGCGCCGACCCTGGCGGCGCTGTTCATGAAGGCGCCCCACCATCGGCCCCATGACAAACCCGGCTTTGGTGAACGCCTGCTGGCGGGATACGAAAGAAACCTGCGACGTGCCCTGGCCCATCAACGCACGATGGCAGGTATTTTCCTGCTGAGCCTGGGCCTGGCCGTGGTCGGCTACGTGTTTATCCCCAAGGGTTTCTTCCCGGTACAGGACACCGGTTTCGTGCTCGGCACCAGCGAAGCCGCAGCGGACGTGTCGTATCCGGACATGGTTGCCAAGCACAAGGCACTGGCCGAAATCATGAAGGCCGACCCTGCCGTGCGAGCCTTCTCCCACTCCGTCGGCGTCACCGGCAGCAACCAGACCATCGCCAACGGCCGCTTCTGGATCTCCCTCGTGGACCGGGGTGACAGGGACGTGTCCGCCAGCCAATTCATCGACCGCATCCGGCCCAAGTTGGCCGCAGTACCGGGGATTGTCCTGTACCTGCGCGCCGGCCAGGACATCAACCTCAGCTCGGGCCCCAGCCGCAGCCAGTACCAATACGTGCTCAAGAGCAACGACGGCGCGACGCTCAATACCTGGACCCAACGCCTGACCGAAAAACTGCGCTCCATTCCGGCGTTCCGCGATATTTCCAACGACCTGCAGCTGGGCGGCAGCATCACCCACATCACCATCGACCGCCGCGCGGCTGCACGCTTCGGCCTGACCGCCACCGACGTCGACCAGGCGCTGTACGATGCCTTCGGGCAACGCCAGGTCAACGAGTTCCAGACCGAAATCAACCAGTACCAGGTGGTGCTGGAACTCGACACCCGCCAGCGCGGCAAGGCCGAAAGCCTGAACTACTTCTACCTGCGCTCGCCCCTGACCAATGAGATGGTGCCACTGTCGGCACTGGCCAGCGTCGATGCACCCACGGTCGGGCCGTTGTCCATCAGCCACGATGGCATGTTCCCGGCCGCCAACCTGTCGTTCAACCTGGCGCCCGGCGTGGCCCTGGGCGATGCGGTGATCCTGCTTAACCAGGCGAAAAACGAGATCGGCATGCCGACCTCGATCATCGGCAACTTCCAGGGTGCCGCCCAGGCGTTCCAGAGTTCGCTGGCGAGCCAGCCGTGGCTGATCCTCGCCGCGCTGGTGGCGGTCTACATCATTCTGGGGGTGCTGTATGAGAGCTTTGTGCACCCGCTGACCATCATCTCGACCCTGCCCTCGGCGGGCCTGGGTGCACTGGTCATGTTGTGGCTGCTGGGCCAGGACTTTTCGATCATGGCGCTGATCGGCCTGGTGCTGCTGATCGGTATTGTGAAGAAGAACGGCATCCTGTTGATCGACTTCGCCCTGGAGGCCCAGCGTACACGCGGGCTCACCCCACAGGATGCGATCTTCGAGGCCTGCATCACACGGTTCCGTCCTATCATCATGACGTCCCTGGCGGCCCTGCTCGGCGCCCTGCCACTGATGCTCGGCTACGGCGCCGGCGCCGAGTTGCGCCAGCCACTGGGTATCGCGGTGGTCGGCGGCTTGCTGGTGAGCCAGGCGCTGACGCTGTTCACTACACCGGTCATATACTTGTACCTTGAGAAGTTTTTCCACCGGCCCACACCTGCGCCTGCGTTGGCGACCACACACTGAGGCGGTGTCATGCGCGTCCTGATTATTGAAGATGAAGAAAAAACCGCGGACTACCTGCACCGCGGCCTGACAGAACAAGGCTACACCGTCGATGTAGCCCGCGAAGGTGTCGAGGGCTTGCACCTGGCGCTGGAGAACGATTACGCCGTGATCGTGCTCGATGTGATGCTGCCGGGCCTCGATGGCTTCGGTGTGCTGCGAGCCTTGCGCGCGCGCAAGCAGACGCCGGTGATCATGCTCACCGCCCGCGAGCGCGTGGAAGATCGCATTCGTGGCTTGCGCGAAGGCGCCGATGACTACCTGGGCAAACCGTTTTCGTTCCTGGAACTGGTGGCGCGCCTGCAGGCGTTGACCCGTCGCAGCGGTGGCCATGAGCCGGTGCAGGTGACGGTCGCCGACCTGTGGATCGACCTGATCAGCCGCAAGGCCAGCCGCAACGGCCTGCGCCTGGATCTGACGGCCAAGG
Organism: Pseudomonas sp. TE24901; assembly: GCF_054058375.1. Taxonomy (NCBI): domain Bacteria; kingdom Pseudomonadati; phylum Pseudomonadota; class Gammaproteobacteria; order Pseudomonadales; family Pseudomonadaceae; genus Pseudomonas; species Pseudomonas sp. TE24901. Next base: position 295,425 of record NZ_JBSSAF010000002.1, on the reverse strand, counting down.
AGTTCTCGCTGCTCAGCGTATTGGCACGGCGCCAGGGTGAGATCCTGTCCAAGACCGCCATCGCGGAAATGGTCTGGGACATCAATTTCGACAGTGACGCCAACGTGGTGGAAGTGGCGATCAAGCGCCTGCGCGCCAAACTCGACGGGCCGTTCGAACAGAAACTGCTGCACACCATCCGTGGCATGGGCTACGTGCTGGAGAACCGCAGTGTCGGCTAACTCCATCGCCCTGCGCCTGAGCGGTATGTTCACGCTGGTGGCACTGCTGATCTTCATGCTGATCGGCGGCGCGCTGTACCAGCAGGTGGACCGTGGCCTGGGGTTGTTGCCGGGCGCCGAACTGGACGCACGCTACAGCGTGCTGGAGTCGTCGGTGAACCGCTTCGGCACGCCGGACCATTGGGCGAAAATCACCGCCAAGCTCAAGCTGCTCGGCGAAGAAGACAAGCGCATCCGCTTCTGGGTGGTGAGCAGCGACCCGACGTACGAGTACGGCAACCCCGACGCCCAGATCCGCGCTTTCGCCGAAGGGCCGACCGGCAAGCGCGACCTGCGTCTGCCCGGGCACGAGTACCCGTTCAAGGTGCTGTTGAGCCAGTTCCCGGCCAAGGAACAACGCCCGCCCCTGCGCTTCATGATCGCCATCGACACCGAGAACTTCCGCGCCACCCAGCACCAGCTGCTGATGGCCTTGATCGGCCTGGCCTGTGTCGGCGTGGCGCTGGCGGCGTTGCTGGGCTTCTGGGTCTCGCGCATCGGCCTCAAGCCGCTGGGCAAGCTCTCGGATGAAGCGCAGAAACTCGCCCCGCCCAAACTGTCCGGGCGCCTGCACTTGTCGCCGCTGCCGCCGGAATTGAGCCAGTTCGTCAACTCGTTCAACTCCACCCTTGACCGCGTGGAGCAAGCCTACTCGCGCCTTGAGTCATTCAATGCCGACGTGGCCCACGAACTGCGCTCGCCGCTGACCAACCTGATCGGCCAGACCCAGGTGGCGCTGACCCGTGGGCGCTCGGCCGAGCACTACTTCGAGGTGCTGCAATCGAACCTCGAAGAACTGGAACGGCTGCGCTCGATCATCAACGACATGCTGTTCCTCGCCAGCGCCGACCAGGGCAGCAAGGCCACCAAGCTGATCGAAAGCTCCCTGGCCGATGAAGTGGCAACCACCCTCGATTACCTGGACTTCATCCTCGAAGACGCCCAGGTCAAGGTGAGGGTGCGCGGGGATGCCTTGGTCCACATCGAAAAAGCCCACCTGCGCCGCGCCTTGATCAACCTGCTGAGCAACGCGGTGCAGCACACCGCGCCCGGGCGGGTCATCGAGGTGAACATTGAAGTGCAGGACCATCAGGTGGCAATCGGGGTCACCAACCCGGGAGACGAGATTGCCAGCGAGCATTTGCCACGCCTGTTCGAGCGCTTCTACCGGGTGGATGCCTCGCGCAGCAACAGTGGCGCCAACCACGGCTTGGGGCTGGCCATCGTCAAGGCGATTGCATTGATGCATGGCGGGGATGTGTTTGTGCGCAGTGATGGCGGCGGCAATACCTTTGGCATCACCCTGCCCGTATAGCCCCAAAACACCTTGGCCCAAATGTGGGAGCTGCGGTGTATCAGGTAAGCCCTCCACGTTTCTAACTGTTGCGATTTGGGCAACAGTCATTATCTTGTTACACTCTGTATCGCACCGCTCACCTGCGTTAATTTGACGCACCGATGAGCGAGACGGCAAGGCAGCTTCCCGCTTACCCGAATTTCCCTCGACTTATTTCCAGGGCTCTACACTGGGAATCTGTTCAAAGCCGCTGACTTCAGCGGCTTTTTTTTGCCGTAAAAAAGGCCAGGCACACCCCCACGACATTGGCCGTTTTCGATTGACCCAAAGGAGCTCCACCGGTGAAGAACTCGCTGACGTTCACCCCGTTATTCCTCGCAATTACAGCAACGATTACCCCCCTTGCCCACGCGGCAGACACCACCCCCGCCGACGGTTTCGTCGAAGGCGCCCACCTCACGATCAACACCCGCAACTACTACATGAACCGCGACCGTCGCGACATCCACACCGATGACAGCAAGGAATGGGGCCAGGGCTTTCTCGGCACCTTCGAATCCGGCTACACCCAGGGCACCGTCGGCTTTGGCCTGGACGCCCACGCCATGCTTGGCCTCAAGCTGGACGGCGGCGGCGGCACCGACGGTTCCAGCATCCTGCCCGTGGGCTCGGGCAACGGCAAAGCCCCGGGGTCGTTCTCGACCGCTGGCGGCACGCTGAAAATGCGCGCGTTTGATAGCGAATTGAAAGCCGGCGACCTGTTCCTCAACAACCCGGTGATCGCCGGCGGCATGACCCGCATGCTGCCGCAGACGTTCCGAGGTGTGAGCCTGGCCAACCACAGTTTCGATGGCTGGATGTTCGAAGGCGGCCAGGCCAGTTTCACCAAGCTCTACAACCAGAGCGGTCATCGCCGCATCGGCACCAGCTACGGCGCCTTGCCCGACCACGCCGACAGCCAGCACCTGGACTGGGCCGGCGTGTCCTTCAGCGGCGTGCCAGGGTTGACCAGCAACCTGTACGCCTCCGAACTCAAGGACGTGTGGCACCAGTACTACTACGACCTGGACTACACCTACGCCCTGAACGACCAGGTCAGCCTCAACCCGGGCCTGCACTACTACCGCACACAGGACACCGGGCAATCGCTGCTGGGGGCGATCGACAACAACACCTACAGCCTGCATTTCACCGTGGGCGTGGGCAACCACAGCGTTACCGCCGCCTACCAACGGGTGAACGGCAACACACCGTTCGACTACATCACCCAGGGCGACAGCATCTATCTGGACAACTCCCAGCAGTACTCGGACTTCAACGGGCCCAACGAGCGCTCCTGGAAACTCAAGTACGCCTATGACTTCGCCGGCCTTGGCCTGCCGGGCCTGACGTCTGCCGTGTCCTACATCAGCGGCAAGACCGACCTGACCAAAGTCGACCCCGATAGCCGTGGTTACAGCGCCTGGTACAGCGCCGATGGCAAAGATGCCAAGCATTGGGAACGGGACATTGACCTGAAATATGTGGTGCAGGGTGGCAAGGCCAAGGACCTGGCGGTACGCCTGCAATGGGCGACCAACCGGGGTGGCAAGGGCTACTCGGCGGTGGATCGGGACGTGGATGAATACCGGGTGATCGTGGACTATCCGATCAACGTGTTCTGATTTCCTGTTAACCAATCATTTAATTTTCATCGCGCAGCACTAAACTGCCAGCATCTACTCCGTTGAAGTCTGCGCGATGAGTCAACCCCGTACTGGTAACCTGCCCTCCCGCTCAGAGCTGTTGCTGATGCTGGGCAGTGGTTTCACCGTCCTCCTGATCGTGATCATCGTGGCCGCCCTGCTCAGCCGCGAACATGCCAGCACCCTGCTGGCCGCCAAGCGATCGACCACCAACATTACTCAGCTGATCAATGCCGATGTGCTGCGCAACGTCGAGCTCTACGACCTGGCGCTACAAGGGCTGATCGCCGCCGCCACGCGCAAGGACCTGGCGCATGTGTCAGCCGATATTCAGCACCTTGTGCAGTTTGATCAATCCACCGCCGCGCCCTTCAAGGGCGAAGTGCTGTTGCTGGATGCCAATGGTGCGGTCATCGCCGACTCCTCGACACTGCACCCGACACCGCGCAATTTCGCCAACCGGGATTACTTCCTGGCTCACCAGAACAACAGCACGGCGGGGCTGTTCATCAGCCGCCCGTTCAAGATCCGCTGCGACTGCGATCAGGTGTGGCGCATTGCATTCAGCCGCCGAGTGTCGGGGCCCAATGGCGAATTTGCCGGGGTCGCGGTGGCGACGATGCGCCTGGCGTACTTCGATCAACTGTTCAACCGCCTCACCATCGGCAACGGCAGCTCGGTGAACCTGCTGAACACCCGCGGCATTCTCCTGGCCCAGCAACCGCTGCTGGAACGCGACATGATCGACAAGGACCTGAGTGACCGGCCCAACTTCAAACGCATGTTGCGCGAAGGTGAAGGTAGTTTCCGGGCGATCTCGTCGCTCTCGGGTACAGAGCGGCTGTATACGTTCAGCAACGTCGGCGAGTTGCCCTTGATCGTGGTGGTGGCACTGGCCAGCGAGGACGTCTTTGCGCCCTGGCAACGCGCCGCGCTGCTGACCAGCGGCGCCACCGGCGTGCTGTGCATTGGCCTGTTGTGGCTGACCTGGATGTTGCGCCGGGAGTTGCGCCGTCGCCATCGTGCCGAGGAGGTGCTGTCGGAACTGGCGGCCACCGACGCCCTCACCGGCCTGGCCAACCGCCGCACCCTGGACCAGCGCCTGCGCCTGGAGTGGGAGCGGGCACAGCGCTCCACCGAGTCACTGACGCTGCTGATGATCGACGTGGACCATTTCAAGGCGTTCAATGACCGCCATGGTCATCACGGTGGCGACGCGGCACTGCGCACGGTGGCCCAGGTGATCGGCAGCAATATCCGTCGCCCCGCCGACCTGGCTGCCCGCTATGGCGGCGAGGAGTTTGCGGTGGTGCTGCCCGATACCGACGCCAAGGGCGCCCGGGTCATTGCCGAACACATCCGCAGCAGCATCGAGCATTTGCCCTGGGTGGCCGGCGCCGAACGGCCGATCACGGTGAGTATCGGCATGAGCACCTGGCACAAACGCAACCGCCAACCGCTGGAGGCGCTGTTGCTCAGTGCCGACCAGGCGCTGTACCAAGCCAAGCACAGCGGGCGCAATCGGGTGGCAGAGGCTGGCGCCTGCTGAACGGGCTCATCGGCGATACCCGACAGTGCAATTCAAGGGCTACGCTAAGGGCATCCTTGCAGCAGAAGTACACCCGATGAGCCCGAGCCTGTCCCGCCCAACACGCCGCCCGGAACGCCTGCTGATCGTGGGCAGCGTCCTCACTGTCCTGCTGATCATGGCGATCGTGACGGCCCTGCTGATCCGCGAACACGCCAACACCCTGCAGAGCGCCAAACGCACCGCCAACAACATCACCCAATTGATCGACGCCGATGTGCTACGTAACGTCGAACTCTACGACATGGCCCTCAAAGGGTTGATCGCCGCCACTGAGCGCAATGACTTGCAAGGCGTCTCGGCGAGCATCCGCCACCTGGTGCTGTTTGATCGCTCCGCCGCTGCGCCCTACAAGGGCGATATCCTGCTGCTGGACGCCAATGGCGAAGTGATTGCCGACTCTTCGTTGCTGACGCCCAAGACCGGCAACTTTGCCGACCGTGACTATTTCCAGGTGCATCGCAAGGCACCTGATATCGGGTTGTATATCAGTCGCCCGTTCATGGCGCGGTGCATCTGCGATGACCAATGGCGCATCGCATTCAGCCGGCGCATTTCGTCGCCGGACGGGCGCTTCCAGGGCGTTGCGGTGGCGTCCATGCGCTTGTCGTACTTCCACCAGCTGTTCAGCAGCCTGAACATCGGCAGCAACGGCACCATCAACCTGATCAACCACCAGGGCATCCTGCTGGCGCAGCAACCGATGCTGGAGCTGGACATGGTCGACAAGGACCTCAGCCAGCGCCCGAACGTGGCACGCATGCTTAAGGAGCGCGACGGCAGCTTCCAGGGCACGTCCAGCGTTGACCGCCAGGAGCGGCTATACACCTTTTCCACCGTGGGCACCTTGCCGTTGATCGTGGCCGTGGCGTTGTCCACCGATGAGGTGTTCGCCCAATGGAAGCGTGCCGCCGTGCTCATCAGCCTGGCCACCGGGGTGCTGTGCGCAGGCCTGTTGTGGCTGACCTGGATGTTGAGCAAGGAACTGCGCCGCCGTCATCGCGCCGAACAGGTGCTGTCAGAACTGGCAGCCACCGACGCCCTGACCGGCCTGGCGAACCGTCGCACCCTTGATCAACGCGTGCGCCTGGAATGGGACCGGGCACAGCGCTCAACCGAGCCGCTGACCCTGCTGATGATCGATGTGGATCACTTCAAGGCCTTCAACGATCGTCATGGCCATCATGGCGGGGATGAAGCGTTGCGCAGGGTGGCCCAGGTGATCGGCGATAACATCCGCCGCCCTGCCGATTTGGCGGCGCGCTACGGCGGGGAAGAATTCGCGGTGGTGCTGCCGCATACCGACGCCAAGGGCGCCTGGGTGATTGCCGAGCATATTCGCTGCAGCGTCGAGCGCCTGCCTCGGCTGTCGGTTGATGAGCCGCCGATCACGGTGAGCATTGGCATGAGCACGTGGAACAAGCGCAGCCGTGTGTCATTGGAGGCGCTGTTGTTGAGTGCCGACCAGGCGTTGTATGAGGCCAAGCACACGGGGCGCAACCGGATCGTGGATGCCGCTACGCAACAAAATCTGTGAACCCGATCACTGTGGGAGCTGGCTTGCCTGCGATGGCGACGCTGGATTCAACACTGCCATCGCAGGCAAGCCAGCTCCCACATTTGAACTGCGGCGCAATCGAACTCGCAGGCATAAAAAAAGGCCACCCGAAGGTGGCCTTTCAAAACTAAAGAAAGAGAGTTGTTACTTACACCGCCGCAACGGGACGCATGTAAGAGATCGGTGCGGTGCTGGCATCTTCGAAGGTCACGACTTCCCAAGCGTCTGTCTGCTCAATCAACTTGCGCAGCAGCTGGTTGTTAAGGGCGTGGCCCGACTTGAAGCCTTTGAACTCGCCTATCAGGCTATTGCCCAGCAGGTAGAGGTCACCGATTGCATCGAGGATCTTGTGCTTCACGAATTCGTCTTCATAGCGAAGGCCGTCTTCGTTCAGTACACCATCCGCGTCGACCACGATGGCGTTTTCAACGCTGCCGCCGAGTGCGAGGTTGTGCTTGCGCAGGTACTCGATGTCACTCATGAAACCAAAGGTACGGGCGCGGCTGACTTCTTTTACGAACGAAGTGCTGGAAAAATCCACGCTTGCACTTTGGGTGCGGTCACGGAATACCGGGTGATCGAAATCGATCTCAAAGCTCACTTTGAAGCCTTCGAACGGGACGAAGGTGGCGCGCTTGTCGCCGTCTTCTACTGTCACTTCCCGCAGAATGCGAATGAACTTCTTGGCTGCGTCCTGTTCTTCCAGGCCGGCAGATTGAATCAAGAATACGAAGGGTCCAGCGCTGCCATCCATGATCGGGACTTCGGACGCGGAGAGCTCGACGTAGGCGTTATCGATGCCCAGGCCAGCCATGGCCGAGAGCAAGTGCTCCACCGTGTCCACTTTGACGTCACCGTTGACCAATGTGGTCGACATCGTGGTTTCGCCAACGTTTTCCGCGCGAGCAGGAATCTGCACCACAGGGTCCAGGTCGGCACGAACAAACACGATGCCGGTGTCGACAGGTGCAGGCTTGAGGGTCAGGTATACCTTCTCCCCGGAGTGCAGACCTACACCTGTGGCACGGATAATATTCTTCAGGGTGCGTTGTTTAATCATGGCTTGGACCGCTTGAGCGCAAATTGCGAACTGGTATCAACAAAGGCTGGCGATAATAGCAGACCAGACCTTTGCTGAACACCAATCACCTTCATAGCCCTGATACATTCCATTAATCGGCCTGACGACGCAAGAATGCCGGGATGTCCAGATAGTCCAGATCATCTTGCGGATTCGGGCTACGGGACGCCGCAGCACCGGCCTGAGCCTGGTTGCGCATCACGGTCGGACGGTCCAGGTCACGGTAGTTCACCGACGGCAGTTCCTGGCGCGCAGGCGCTGGAGCGGCAGCCGATTGGCTCGCGTGGCTGGCTTGGCTGTTGTGCAGGGTGTTGTCGATGACCTTCACAGGCTTCTCGATTTTTGCACCCAGGCCGGTGGCAACCACGGTCACATGCAGCTCGTCGCGCATGTCCGGGTCGATCACGGTGCCGACTTTGACCATGGCGTGCTCGGAAGCAAAGGCTTCGATGATGCTACCCACGTCGGAGTACTCACCCAGGGACAGGTCAGGACCGGCGGTGATGTTCACCAGGATGCCGCGTGCACCTTGCAGGTTCACGTCTTCGAGCAACGGGTTGCGGATGGCCGCTTCAGTGGCTTCACGTGCACGGTTCGGACCGCTGGCGCAACCAGTGCCCATCATGGCCATGCCCATTTCGCTCATGACAGTACGGACGTCGGCAAAGTCGACGTTGATCATGCCTGGGCGCTTGATGATGTCGGAGATACCGCGAACGGCACCGGCCAATACATCGTCAGCCTTGGCGAACGCGGACAGCAGGCTTGCGTCCTTGCCCAGGATGGTCAGCAGCTTCTCGTTGGGGATGGTGATCAACGAGTCGACGCTTTCAGACAGCAGACGGATACCTTCGTCGGCGATCTGCATGCGCTTGCGGCCTTCGAACGGGAACGGACGGGTCACGACTGCAACCGTCAGAATGCCCATTTCCTTGGCCACTTCGGCAATGATCGGCGCAGCACCGGTACCGGTACCACCGCCCATGCCCGTGGTGATGAACACCATGTTGGTGCCTTGCAGCACTTCAGCAATACGCTCGCGGTCTTCCAGGGCGGCTTGACGGCCGACTTCCGGGTTGGCGCCAGCGCCGAGGCCCTTGGTCACAGCGGTGCCCAATTGCAGGATGGTCCGCGCGCCGATGCTTTTCAGCGCCTGGGCATCAGTGTTGGCGCAGATGAATTCAACGCCTTCAATGTTGCTCTTGACCATGTGGTTGACAGCGTTGCCGCCGCCACCGCCGACACCGATCACTTTGATGACCGGGCTTGCGGGGATGTTGTCTACGAGTTCGAACATGTTCCCTCTCCTTTCATTTCTCTAGTTTTTTCGCCTACTGCTTACAACGGTGCTGCGGTGTGTCGGTGTTGCGGTAAATCGCTTAGAAGTTGCCCTTGACCCAGGCCTGCAAACGCTCGAACAACGGCGCCTTGGCTTCGTCGTCGCCGCGGTAGCTGTCACGGATGCTCGGGCCCGACAGGGAAATGCCGTCGGTCTGCTTTTGCAGCCCATACAGCAGCAAGCCCACGCCAGTGGAATAAATCGGGTTGCGCACCACGTCGCCCAGGCCCTTGACGCCATGGGGCACGCCCAGGCGAACCGGCATGTGGAAGATTTCCTCGGCCAGTTCGACCGCGCCTTCCATCTTCGAGGTACCACCGGTCAGCACGATGCCGGCCGGGATCAAATCTTCGTAGCCGCTGCGGCGCAGTTCAGCCTGGATCAGGGTGAACAGCTCGTCGTAGCGTGGCTCGACCACTTCGGCCAGGGCCTGGCGCGACAGCTCACGCGGTGGACGGTCGCCCACGCTTGGCACCTTGATGGTCTCGCCGGCACCGGCCAGCTTGGCCAGGGCGCAGGCGTAGCGGATCTTGATTTCTTCGGCGTACTGGGTCGGTGTGCGCAACGCCATGGCGATGTCGTTGGTCACTTGGTCGCCGGCAATCGGGATCACGGCGGTGTGACGGATCGCACCCTCGGTGAAGATCGCGATGTCGGTGGTGCCGCCGCCGATGTCCACCAGGCACACGCCCAGTTCTTTTTCGTCGTCAGTCAGTACCGAGTAGGCCGAGGCCAACTGCTCCAGAATGATGTCGTCGATTTCCAGGCCGCAGCGGCGCACGCATTTTTCAATGTTCTGGGCGGCGTTGACGGCGCAGGTCACCACGTGGACCTTGGCTTCCAGACGTACGCCCGACATGCCCAGGGGCTCGCGAACGCCTTCCTGGTTGTCGATCACGTAGTCCTGCGGCAGGGTGTGCAGCACGCGCTGGTCAGCCGGGATCGCCACGGCCTGGGCAGCGTCGAGGACACGCTCAAGGTCGGCGGAGCTGACTTCGCGGTCGCGGATCGCCACGATGCCGTGGGAGTTCAGGCTGCGGATATGGTTGCCCGCCACGCCGACGAACGCCGAGTGGATCCGGCAACCGGCCATCAGCTGCGCCTCTTCGATGGCGCGCTGGATCGATTGCACGGTGGACTCGATGTTCACCACCACGCCCTTCTTCAGGCCCCGGGACGGATGCGTGCCAATACCGACGATTTCGATCGTGCCGTCTTCCCCGACCTCGCCGACCAGCGCCACCACCTTGGAGGTGCCGATATCGAGACCGACGATCATTTTGCCGCTTTGCACGTTTGCCATGGGTCCTGCCTCTTCTTAATTCTTCGCGACAGCGGGTTGCGCTGCCGTGGGCGCAGCCGGTTCACGCCAGCCGACGGCAAGGCCGTTGGCGTAACGCAGGTCGACGCTCGCAATGTTCGTAATCTGTTCTTTCAAGGTCTTGTCATAGATGGCAATGAAGCGGCGCATCTTTTCCACCAAGCGGTCGCGTCCCAGCAACAACTGGATGCCCGGGCCGGAACTGCCTGCCCCGGTCGTCAAAAACCAGCTACCCCGTTCACGCAGTTCCAGGCGTGCAATGGAGAAGCCCAGTGGCCGCAGCATCTGGCTCAGGGCCTGGTACTGCTGCATCACTTGCTGCTGCGCCCGCTGCGGCCCGAACAGCTGCGGCAGGTGCTCGTAGTTGGCCAGCTCACGCGGGGTGAACGCCTGGCCCTGGTTGTTCAACAGCGCTTCGTCACCCCAACGGGCCACGGGCAGTTGTTCTTCCAGGCGGATCGTCACCTGGTCCGGCCATACGCGACGGACTTCGGCGTGGGCGATCCACGGCATCTGTTCCAGTTCCGAGCGCATGCCGGCCAGGTCGATGGTGAAGAAGCTCGCCGCCAGGTACGGGCCGATGCGCTGCTGCACCGCTTGCTGGCTGATATAGCTCAAGTCGCCCTGCACGCTGATCTTGGTGATCGGCCGGTCGGCATACGGCAACAGACGCTGCGCGCCCTCGTAGGTTCCGAAGCCCAACACCACCAGCAGCACCGGCCAGAACAGCGCCTTGAGGAAACCAAAATTGGCTTTCGGCAGGCGCGCCGACATCGGCCCTTTAGCCACCATCCGGCTGGCACCCCGTGGCACCGGCTTGCGGCTCGGTGCTTGTGGGGGCTGATGACGAAGCGATGCGCCGTTCATGTGCTTAGCCTCGAGGCTCAATGCTGGCTGCAAGGATCGCCAGCACCAACTGCTGGAAGTCCAAACCGGCGGCACGAGCTGCCATAGGAACCAGGCTGTGGTCGGTCATCCCTGGCGCGGTGTTGACTTCCAGGAACCAGAAATTCCCTTGGTCATCCTGCATCACGTCTGCCCGTGCCCAACCGGCGATACCCAGCGCCTCACAGGCTTTCGCCGTGAGGTCCATCAATTCCTGTTCTTTGGTTGCGTCAAGGCCGCACGGGATCCGGTACTGGGTATCGGAAGCCAGGTACTTGGCGTCGTAGTCGTAAAAGGTGTGGGGCGTGCCCAATGCGATAGGCGGCAATACCTGGCCACGCAGGGTGGCGATGGTGTACTCGGGACCGGAAATCCACTGTTCCACCAACACTTGCGAATCGTAGGTACTTGCCGCTTTCCATGCGTCGATCAATTCGGCGGCCGAGTTCACTTTGGCCATGCCGATACTGGAGCCTTCATGGGCAGGTTTGACGATCAAAGGCAGGCCCAGTTCCTTGGCTGCAGAAATACAATCGTCTTCGCTGCACAGAACGCTGTGACGCGGGGTTGGAATGCCCAGGCTGTGCCACACCTGCTTGGTGCGCAGCTTGTCCATCGCCAGGGCCGAAGCAAGGATGCCGCTGCCGGTGTACGGGATGCCAGCGCATTCGAGCAGGCCTTGCATGCTGCCGTCTTCACCGCCACGACCGTGGAGAATGATGAAGGCGCGGTCGATCTTCTCGGCCTGCAGACGAGCGAGGAAGTCATCGCCCACGTCGATGCCAAATGCGTTCACGCCGGCGCTTTGCAGGGCTTCGAGCACGGCATTGCCGGACTTGAGCGACACTTCGCGCTCAGCACTCTTGCCGCCGAACAGCACGGCCACGCGGCCGAAGTCGGCAGGCGCTAGGGTCGAAAACAGGGAGCCGTAATCAGTGGTCATTTCGACTTCCCCTTCTCGGCGGCAAACAGCGGGCTCGCCAGCAATTTAGGGGCAAGGCCACCAATGTCACCGGCACCCTGGCACAGCAGGATGTCGCCGGCACGCAGCAGCGGCTTGACCAGCGGCGCCAGGTCCACGCCACGCTCGATGTAGATCGGGTCCAGCTGGCCACGCTGGCGGATGCTGTTGCACAGCTTGCGGCTGTCGGCGCCCGGGATCGGTTCTTCACCGGCCGGGTACACCTCCATCAACAGCAACACGTTGGCATCGGCCAGTACATTGACGAAATCGTCGTACAGATCGCGCGTGCGGCTGTAGCGGTGCGGCTGGTAGACCATCACCAGGCGGCGCTCAGGCCAGCCACCGCGCACGGCCTTGATCACGGCCGCGACTTCGGTCGGGTGGTGACCGTAATCGTCCACCAGCATCACGTCGCCGCCTTCTACCGGCAACTGGCCGTAGACCTGGAAGCGACGGCCCACGCCGGCAAAGCGCGACAGGCCTTCGACGATGGCTTCATCGCTGACGCCTTCGTCGGTGGCGATGCAGATGGTCGCCAGGGAATTGAGCACGTTGTGGTTGCCCGGCATGTTAACCGAGACATCCAGCGGCTCGCGGTCCGGGCGCAGCACGGTGAAGAAGGTCTGCATGCCTTCCTGGCGCACATTGATGGCGCGCACGTCGGCGTCTTCGCTGAAGCCATAGGTCACGGTCGGACGCTTGACCAGCGGCAGGATCTCGCGCACCACCGGGTCGTCCAGGCACACCACGGCCAGGCCGTAGAACGGCAGGTTGTGGAGGAACTCGACGAAGGTTTTCTTCAACTTGTTGAAGTCACCGTCGTAAGTGGCCATGTGGTCTTCGTCGATGTTGGTGACCACGGCGACCAGCGGTTGCAGGTGCAGGAAGCTGGCGTCACTTTCATCGGCTTCGGCGATCAGGTAACGGCTGGTACCGAGCTGGGCATTGGTACCGGCTGCATTCAGGCGGCCACCGATCACGAACGTCGGGTCCAGACCACCGGCGGCGAACACCGAGGCGATCAGGCTGGTGGTGGTGGTTTTGCCGTGGGTACCGGCCACGGCAATACCGTGGCGATAGCGCATCAGCTCGGCCAGCATCTCGGCGCGTGGCACTACAGGAATGCGACGCTCAAGGGCAGTGGCCACTTCCGGGTTGGAGGTGTTCACGGCGCTGGACACCACCAACACGTCGGCCTCGGCAGCGTTCTCGGCGCGGTGGCCGATGAAGATCTGTGCGCCAAAGGTTTTCAGGCGGTCGGTAACCAGCGACTCTTTCAGGTCGGAGCCGGACACCTGGTAGCCCAGGTTCAGCAAGACTTCGGCGATACCGCACATGCCCACGCCGCCGATGCCGACGAAGTGGATACGGCGGATGCGGCGCATCTCGGGTTGCGGCATGGCTTTCTGATTCTCAACCATGGGCCACCTCCAGGCAGATATCGACCACGGTGCGGGTTGCGTCAGGTTTGGCCAGGCGGCTTGCGGTGCTCGCCATGCTGTTGAGTCGTTCCGGTTGCATCAAAACCTCGGTCAGGCGTGCGGCCAAATCGGCGGCGCCAGTCGTTCTTTGCGGCAGCAGGAAGGCAGCGCCCTCCCCGGCCAAATATTCGGCGTTGCGGGTCTGGTGATCGTCGATCGCGTGGGGCAAAGGCACCAGCAAGGACGGCAGACCGGCGGCAGCCAGTTCACTGACGGTCAGCGCACCGGAGCGGCAGACCACCAGGTCGGCCCAGCCATAGGCGTGGGCCATGTCTTTGATGAAGGGCTGTACGTTCGCCTCCACACCGGCTTCGCGATAACGCGTGGCGGTGACTTCACCGTGATCTTTGCCGGCCTGATGGAAGACTTCCGGGCGCAATTCCACAGGGAGTTGCGCCAGCGCTTCGGGCAGCAATTTGTTCAAGGGCTCGGAGCCCAGGCTACCGCCCATGATCAGCAGGTGCGCCTTGCGCCCGGCCAGTGCCTGGCGAGCGATGTCCATGAACAGTTCCGTGCGCACCGGGTTGCCGGTAGTACGCAATTTGTCGGATGCACCAAAGGTCTTCGGGAAGGCCTCGCACACCCGGGCGGCCAAGGGCACCAACAGGCGGTTGGCGGTACCGGCCACGGCGTTCTGCTCGTGCACGATCACCGGCACGCCGGCGAGCTTGGCGGCAACACCACCCGGCCCGGTCACGTACCCACCAAAACCAAGCACACACACAGGCTTCAATTCACGGATGACCTTGCGCGCCTGCCACACCGCCTTGAGCAACACGAACGGCGCCTTGAGCAGGGACAATTTGCTCTTGCCGCGCAGGCCGGACACATTGATCAGGTGCAGCGGCAAACCGGCGTTGGGCACCAGCTCGTTTTCAATGCCACGGGGTGTACCCAGCCAGTGCACGGTGTAGCCACGGCTCTGGAATTCCCGCGCGCACGCCAGGGCCGGGAACACGTGGCCCCCGGTACCGCCTGCCATGATCAGCACATTAGCGCCCATGGGTCGGCTCCTCGGCGAAGTCGCTTTCGCTGAACTCCATCTCTTCGCTGCCCAAGTGAGTTCGACTCTCCCACTCGATGCGCAGCAACAAGCCCAGGCACGCGCAGCAGATCACCAACGAACTGCCGCCGTAACTGAGGAACGGCAAGGTCAGGCCCTTGGTCGGCAGCAAGCCGACGTTCACACCGATGTTGATCAGGAACTGGCCGATCCACAGGAACGACAAGCCGTAGGCCACATACGCGGCGAAATACTGTTTGGCCTTCTCGGCCCACAAGCCGATGTACATGCCACGCACACACACGAATACGAACAGCGCGACGGTGCACAGCGAACCGACCACACCCAGCTCTTCGGCGAGTACCGAGAACACGAAGTCGGTGTGCGCTTCCGGCAGGTAGAACTGCTTCTGCACGCTGTTGCCCAGGCCCACGCCCAGCCACTCGCCGCGACCGAAGGCGATCAGCGCCTGGGTCAACTGGTAGCCGGAGCCGAACTGGTCGGACCATGGGTCGGTAAAGGTGATCAGACGGGCCATCCGGTAGGGTTGCGCCTGGACCAGAATGGTCACGGCCGCCACCGCCAGCACCACCATCAAGGTGAAGCGGAACAGGCCCACGCCCCCGAGGAACAGCATCGCCGCCGCCGCGCCCATCATCACGACGGTGGCACCGAAGTCGGGCTCCATCAGCAACAGGCCGGCCATGGGCAGCAGCACGATGAACGGCTTGAAGAAGCCCATCCAGCTTTCGCGCACTTCCTTCTGACGACGCACCAGGTAACCGGCGAGGTAGATCACCACAAACACCTTGGCGATTTCCGACGGCTGTACGTTGAACGCGCCGAAGCCGATCCAGCGCATCGAACCGTTCACCTCGCGGCCGATGCCGGGCAGGATCACCATGATCAGCAAGCCAAACGCACCGATCAGCATCAACCAGCCCAGGCGTTGCCAGGTGGCGATAGGGATCATCATGGTGACGATGCACGTGCCGAGGCCGATCACCAGGTACACCAGGTGACGGATCATCATGTACAGGGTGTTGCCCGACTGCACGGCGGCCACTTCAGACGACGCCGAGGTGATCATCACCAGGCCCAGGCCCAGCAGCGCGAGGCAACCGGCGAGCATCGGGAAATCCAGGTCGATGCCACGGCCGGTAATGATCGGCGACGGGTAGGGCTTGATGATGTTACGGAAGTTGATACTCATGCCAAGGCCTCCACGCCGCGGGCGAACAGCTGGCCGCGCTCTTCGTAGTTCTTGAACATGTCGAAACTGGCACACGCCGGCGACAGCAACACGGCATCGCCGGGTTGGGCCAGGGCGTGGCATTGGGCGATGGCATCGTCCAGGGAGGTGGCACGTACCTGCGGCACGCCGTCACCGAGGGCGGCGGCGATCACGTCGGCGTCGCGGCCCATCAGCACCACGGCGCGGCACTGAGCAGCCACCGGGCCTTTAAGGTCTTTGAAGTCGGCGCCTTTGCCGTCACCACCAAGGATCAGCACCAGCTTGCCTTCGATATCGGCACCCAGGCCTTCGATAGCGGCCAATGCAGCACCAACGTTAGTGGCCTTGGAGTCGTTGTAGTAGCTCACGCCATTCAAGTCGCGCACCCACTGGCAACGGTGCTCAAGCCCGGCGAAGGTGCGCAGGCTCGACAACATGGCATCGAACGGCAGGCCCACGGCATGCCCCAGCGCCAACGCCGCCAGGGCATTGGACTGGTTATGCGCGCCACGGATCTTCAACTCACGCACCGGCATCAGGTTCTGGAATTCGAAGGCCAGGTATTTCTCGCCATTCTCCTCACGAATGCCAAAGGCTTTGAAATCGGGTTTGCCCAGGCCAAAGGTCCAGCACGGCAGGCCTTCGCCCATCAGCGGACGGCTCAGGGCATCCTGGCGGTTGACCACCACTTGCCTGGCACCCCGGAAGATCCGGTGCTTGGCCAGGTGATAAGCCGGCAGGCCGCTGTAGCGGTCCATGTGGTCTTCACTCACGTTCAGCACGGTCGCCACTTCGGCGCCGAGGTCGTGGGTGGTTTCCAGCTGGAAGCTCGACAGCTCCATCACGTACAGCTCGACATCGTCGCTGAGCAGGTCCAGCGCCGGGGTGCCAAGGTTGCCGCCCACGGCCACGCGCTTGCCGGCCGCAGCCGCCATCTCGCCGACCAGGGTGGTCACGGTGCTTTTCGCGTTGGAGCCGCTGATGGCCACGATGGGCGCCTTCGCGTTACGCGCGAACAGGTCGATGTCGCCGGACAGCTTCACGCCACGGGCCGCAGCGGCTTGCAGGGCCGGTGTCGCCAGGGCCAGGCCGGGGCTCACGTAGAGCTCGTCGGCACGGCACAGAAACTCGACATCCAGCTCGCCACAACGCACTTCCACGTGCGGGTAGTCACGGCGCAGCGTGACCAGCTCCGGTGGATTTTCCCGCGTGTCGGCCACGGCAAACGACGTGCCCCGGTTCGCCAGGAAGCGAACCAGGGACATGCCGCTCTTGCCGAGGCCGACAACGATGCGGAAGTGGTCTGAAGCGATCAGGGACACTCGTTTCTACCTCAGTTTCAGGGTGGCAAGGCCGATCAGCACCAGAATCACAGTGATGATCCAGAAGCGGACGATCACGCGTGGCTCGGGCCAGCCCTTGAGTTCAAAGTGGTGGTGAATCGGCGCCATGCGGAATACACGGCGCCCGGTCAATTTGAAGGAGGCCACCTGGATGACCACCGACAGGGTTTCCATCACGAACACACCGCCCATGATGAACAACACGATTTCCTGGCGAACGATCACCGCGATGGTGCCCAGGGCCGCGCCCAGCGCCAGTGCGCCGACGTCACCCATGAAGACTTGCGCCGGGTAGGTGTTGAACCACAGGAAGCCCAGGCCGGCACCAATCAGCGCGCCGCAGAACACGATCAACTCACCTGCGCCCGGTACGTAGGGGATCAGCAGGTATTCCGCGAATTTCACGTTACCCGACAGGTAGCAGAAGATGCCGAGCGCGCCGCCCACCATCACCGTCGGCATGATCGCCAGGCCGTCGAGGCCGTCAGTCAGGTTGACCGCGTTGCTGGAGCCCACGATCACGAAATAGGTCAGCACCACGAAGCCGATGCCCAGTGGAATGCTGGCATCCTTGAGCATCGGGATGATCAAGGTGGTTTCCACCGCGCTTGGCGCCGTGGTGTAGAGGAAGATCGCTGCGGCCAGGCCGAACACCGACTGCCAGAAATATTTCCAGCGGCTCGGCAGGCCCTTGGAGTTTTTCTCGATCACTTTGCGGTAGTCATCGACCCAGCCGATGGCGCCGAACAACAGGGTTACCAGCAGCACCACCCACACGTAGCGGTTGTGCAGGTCGGCCCACAGCAGGGTGCTGATACCAATGGACGACAGGATCAACGCACCGCCCATGGTCGGGGTGCCGGATTTGGACAGGTGAGACTGCGGGCCGTCATTGCGAACCGATTGACCAATTTGCAGGTTCTGCAGGGTGCGGATCATCCACGGCCCCAGGAACAGCGACAGAGACAGCGCGGTCAGCACACCCAGGATCCCGCGCAGGGTCAGGTACTGAAAGACCGCGAAGCCTTTGTAGAACTGTTGCAGATACTCAGCCAGCAGCAGCAGCATTAATGTTTCTCCGTACTTGAGCCACACAAGGCCGCGACGACGTTTTCCATCACCGCGCTGCGCGATCCCTTGATCAAAATGGTTGTCTGTTTGTCTTGTTCAGCCGTGACCAGCGCCTGGATCAGCTCGGCCTGGCTCGCGAAATGCCGCGCGCCGAGGCCGAAGGCGTCGACGGCATGGGCCATGTTCGTGCCGACCGCGTAGAGCGCGTCGACTTTGCCAGCGGCGTAGGCACCCACTTCGCGGTGACCTTGCTCGGCCCAATCACCCAACTCGCCGATGTCACCCAGCACCAGCACTTTGCGCCCGGCAAAGGTCTTGAGCAGGTCAACGGCGGCATTGATCGAGGACGGGTTGGCGTTGTAAGTGTCATCAATGACGCGCATGCCATTGGTGGCCAGTTGCGCGACGGTGCGCCCTTTGACCGGCTGCACGGCGCCCAAGCCTGTGGCGATGCCGAACAGCGACACGCCCAAGGCGTAAGCCGCAGCCGCAGCCGCCAGGGCATTGGCGACGTTATGGTTGCCCAACAGGTTCAACTGCACGTGCTCACTGCCTTGCGGGGTATGCAAGGTGAAAGACGGGCAACCACGGGCATCCACGGTGATGCTGGAGGCATGGAAGTCGGCGGCGGCGTTGAGCACGGCAAACGTCAGGACCTTGCGCCCGGCAGCGCGTACGCGCCAGGTTTCAAAAGCCTTGTCGTCCAGGTTCAGTACAGCGGTGCCCGAGGCATCAAGACCTTCAAGGATTTCACCCTTGGCCTCGACGATTTTTTCCGGGCCGCCGAACTCGCCCACGTGGGCGGTGCCGGCATTGTTGATGATTACCACGTGGGGCTTGGTCAACGCCACGGTGTAGGCGATTTCGCCGATACGCGAAGCGCCCAGCTCGATGACGGCCGCCGTGTGTTCCGGGGCCAGTTCGAGCAGGGTCAACGGTGCGCCGAAGTCATTGTTCAGGTTGCCACGGGTGGCATGTACCGGCCCGCGCGTGCGCAGGATACCGGCGAGCAGTTCCTTGACGGTGGTCTTGCCGCTGGAACCGGTGACGGCGGCCACTGGCTTGTCAAACGCGGCGCGGTTGAGCGCACCCAGCTGGCCCAGGGCCAGGCGGGTGTCAGCGACCAGCAGCTGCGGCAAGGTGGACTCTGCCACTTCGCGCTGCACCAAGGCACCTACGGCGCCTTTGGCGGCGACATCATTCAGGTAGTCATGGCCATCGAAGCGCGGGCCGGCCAGTGCTACGAACAACTGCCCCGGCTTGATGTTGCGACTGTCGATACTGACGCCGTCGAAGCTGCAATCGCTCGACAACACACGGGCCGACAGGGCCTGGGTCAGTTCGCTGAATGTCATCGCTTTAAGCATGGGCGACCTCCCAGGCGGTCAGGGCGTGATCCGCCTCGACCAGGTCGGAGAAGGCATGACGCTCGCCGTTGATTTCCTGATAGTCCTCGTGACCTTTACCGGCCAGCACCACCACGTCGTCAGCACTGGCGCTGGCGATCAATTGGGCGATGGCTGCGCCACGACCAGCAACGAAGGTCGCGTGGGACGCGTCTTTAAAACCGACACGGATGTCATCGAAAATCTGGCTCGGGTCTTCGCTGCGCGGGTTGTCGTCGGTGACGAGCACACCGTCGGCCAGGCGCTCGACGATCTCGGCCATCAGCGGACGCTTGCCGCGATCACGATCACCGCCGCAGCCGAACAGGCACAGGAGCTTGCCCTTGGCGTGTGGGCGCAGGGCGACCAATACTTTTTCCAGGGCGTCCGGGGTGTGGGCGTAATCGACCACCACCAGCGGCTGCTTGCCGCCACCCAAGCGCTGCATGCGACCTACCGGGCCTTCCAGCTTGGGCAGTACACGCAAGATTTCATCCAGTGCGTAATCCAGGCCGAGCAAGGCGCCGATAGCCGCCAGGGTGTTGCTCAGGTTGAAGCGGCCGAGCAAGCTGCTGCGCAAATGATGTTCGCCCTGCGGCGTTACCAAGGTCGCGAGCACACCTTCGTCATTGAAGTGGGCATCACGGCAATACAGGTACGCACTGGAATCTTCCAGGCTGTAGCTGATCAGGCGCGATTCACGGTCTTCGGCTGCCAGTTGGCGGCCGAATGCGTCATCCAGGTTCACCACGCGGCACTTGAGGTCATTCCAGGCAAACAGCTTGGCCTTCTCGGCAGCGTAGGCCTCCATGGTGCCGTGGTAATCCAGGTGATCGCGGGACAGGTTGGTCATCACCGCCACATCAAAGGCCAGCGCCGCAACGCGCCCTTGGTGCAAGCCGTGGGACGACACTTCCATGGCAACCGCCTTGGCCCCGGCCTTTTTCAGGTCGGCCAGGGTCGCTTGCACGGCAATCGGGTTTGGCGTGGTGTGCAGGCCGCTTTGCAGCGCGCCATAGAAGCCAGTGCCCAACGTACCAACGATGCCGCAGTGTTGCCCCAGCAGATCCAGGGCCTGGGCGATCAGTTGGGTCACGCTGGTCTTGCCGTTGGTGCCGGTGACGCCGACCAGGTTCAGCTGGCGGCTCGGGTCGCCATAAAAACGCCCGGCGATATCCGACAGTTGTGCAGCCAGGCCCTTGACCGGAATCAGCGGCACGTCAGTGATCGGCAATACGGTGGCGCCTTCTACTTCATACGCCACGGCGGCCGCACCGCGCTGCAACGCGTCGGCGATGTGCGCGCGACCATCGAACTTGCCGCCGGGTACCGCCAGGAACAGGTCACCGGCGCGTACGTTACGGCTGTCCAGGCTCAACTCGCGAATCAGCAGATCACGACCGGCGTGGGCAAAAATCTTATTTAGGCTAAGAGACATCAGCCGCGCCCTCCATTGGCTTTTGCAGCAGCGGCCGGTGGTCCGGCGTTCGCTTGTTGGGTCGGCGGCAGGTTGTCCGGCGTGATGTTCATCAGGCGCAGGGTGCCGGACATCACTTTGCTGAACACCGGCGCCGATACCAGGCCACCGAAGTAGCCTGCTTTACTCGGTTCATCGATCACGACGACGATGGCGTAGCGTGGGTCGCTCATCGGGCCGAAGCCGGCGAACAGCGAACGGTAGGAGTTCTCGGCGTAGCCCTTGGTGCCCACCGACGTCTTACGCGCAGTACCCGACTTGCCCGCCACGTGATACGCCGGCACCTGGGCACGGAACACACCGCGGGGTGCTTCGATCACTTGTTGCAACATGCCTTGCATGGTCTTGGCGACGTTTTCCGGAATCACCTGGGTCGATTTCGGCGCTTCGTCGACATGGATCAGGCTCAGGGGCACCATGCGGCCATTGTTCGCCAATACGGAGAAGGCGTGAGCCAGTTGGATGGCAGTCACCGACAGGCCGTAGCCGTAGGACAGCGTGGCGGTTTCGGCTTTTTTCCAGTCACGGTAGTTCGGTAGGTTACCGACGCGCTCACCTGGAAAATCGAGGCCGGTGGGCTGGCCCAGGCCGATTTTTTGCGCCAGGTGGTAGATGGTCTCGCCGCCGATATCGAAGGCGACCTTACTCATGCCCACGTTACTGGAGTTGATCAGGATACCTGTCAGATCCAACACCGGGCCTTCGGTACGCGATACGTCACGAATGGTGTATTTGCCCAATTGCAGGGTGCCAGGGTACACCTCGACCTTGTCGCTGGGTTTCCAGCGTCCGGTTTCGAGGGCGGCACTCATGGAGATGGCTTTCATGGTCGAACCCGGCTCGAACACGTCGATCATGGCGCGGTTACGCATCATCGCCGGCTGCAGGTTGCGACGGTTGTTCGGGTTGTAGGTCGGCTGGTTGACCATGGCGAGGATCTCGCCGGTCTTCACGTCCATGATCACCAGGCTGCCGGCCTTGGCGCCGTTCTCGATGATCGCGTTACGCAGCTCGCGGTTGGCCAGGTATTGCAGGCGCAGGTCAATCGACAACGCCAAGGGCTTACCGGCCTTGGCGTTTTTGGTGACTTGGACATCCTTGATCAGTCTGCCGCGCCGATCCTTGATGACTTGCCGTTTGCCGGGAACCCCGGCCAGCCATTCGTCGTAGGCCAGTTCCACCCCTTCGCGACCGTGGTCATCGATGTCGGTAAAGCCGACCATGTGGGCGGTGGTTTCACCGGCCGGGTAGAAACGACGGAACTCCTCGATGCCGTAGACACCGGGGACTTTAAGATCGAGCACTTGCTGGCCTTGCTCGGGGGTCAGCCCACGAACGAGGTAGATGAATTCTTTATTGGCCTGGGCTTCCAGGCGCTCGGCGAGTGCCTTCGGGTCTTGGCCAAGGGCGGCGGCGAGTTCCGGCCACTTGTCCTTGGCCACCTGCAGTTCCTTGGCGTTGGCCCACAGGGTGGTGACCGGGGTACTGACGGCCAGGGGCTCACCGTTACGGTCGGTGATGAGGCCGCGGTGTGCAGGAATAGGAATATGACGCAGGCTGCGGGCATCGCCCTGGCCGATCAGGAAGTCGCGATCGACCACTTGCAGGTCGATGATGCGCCACGCAATCGCGCCCACCATCAACGCGAGCAAGCCCAGCACCACGCGGAAGCGCCATGGGTAGAGTGCGCCTTCAAGTTTCATCATGGCGCCACCATGCGGACTTCCGCCGCGCCTGGAATGTGCATTTTCAGCTGTTCGGTGGCCAGCACTTCGATACGGCTGTGGGCCGTCCAGGTGCTTTGTTCGAGGATCAACCGCCCCCACTCCGCCTGCGCCTTGTCACGCACGCTCAATTCCCCATACAGGGTGTTGAGCAACTGACGGTTCCAGTGGGCGCTGTAGGACACCGCAATCGCGGATACCAGCACGCCGATAAACAGCAGCAACATGAAGAAGCTGCCGCCCGGAAGGGGCTTGGCGAAAAGCTTGCTCACCGCAACTTCTCCGCAACACGCATGACAGCGCTACGGGCACGTGGGTTGGCCTTGAGTTCGGCTTCGGAAGCGAACTGCGCTTTGCCATGGATTTTGATTTTCGGCACAAAGGCTTCGAAACGTACCGGCAGGTTGCGCGGCAGGTTGTCGGACTCGCCCTTGACCAGACGACGCATGAACAGTTTGACGATACGGTCTTCCAGGGAGTGGAAGCTGATCACCACCAGGCGACCGCCCACTTCCAACGACTCAAGGGCAGCCTCAAGGCCAGCCTCCAGGTCGCCCAATTCGTTGTTGACGTGAATGCGCAGGCCCTGGAACGCACGGGTCGCCGGGTTCTTGCCTTTTTCCCACGCAGGGTTGGCGACCTTCAGCACTTCAGCCAGGTCGGCGGTGCGTTCAAATGGCTGGATCTCGCGGCGCTCGACCACGGCACGGGCCATGCGGCCGGCGAAACGCTCTTCACCGTATTCCTTGAAGACGCGGGCGATTTCTTCCACCGGTGCGGTGGCGATGAACTGCGCAGCACTGATACCCCGCGTGGGGTCCATGCGCATGTCGAGAGGGCCGTCGTTCATGAAACTGAAGCCGCGCTCCGGGTCATCGAGCTGGGGCGAGGACACGCCCAGGTCGAGCAAAACCCCGGCCACCTTGCCTGCCATGCCGCGCTCGGCCACTTCGGCCCCCAACTCGGCAAAGCTACGCTGCACAACGACAAAGCGGCCGTCTTCGGCCGCTAGCGCTTGCCCGGTGGCAATCGCTTGAGGGTCTTTGTCGAACCCGAGGAGTTTGCCGTCGGACCCGAGCTGGCTGAGTATCAGCCGGCTATGCCCGCCCCTGCCGAAGGTGCCATCCAGATAGCAGCCATCCGCGCGTACGGCGAGAGCCTCAACGGCTTCGTCAAGCAGTACGGTGATGTGGTTAAAGCCGCTA
Organism: Pseudomonas sp. TE24901; assembly: GCF_054058375.1. Taxonomy (NCBI): domain Bacteria; kingdom Pseudomonadati; phylum Pseudomonadota; class Gammaproteobacteria; order Pseudomonadales; family Pseudomonadaceae; genus Pseudomonas; species Pseudomonas sp. TE24901. Next base: position 271,524 of record NZ_JBSSAF010000002.1, on the reverse strand, counting down.
TCAATAGTCACAGGATCAAATCACGCAGTTCATCAGGCATGGCGCCCGGTTGTTGAATAGCAGCCAGGTCCGCTGCAGACACAGCATCCCAGGCATCTTCGTCCCACAATTGGAACTTGTTCAGTTGGCCCACCAGCATTGCGCGCTTGTCCAGCTTGGCGTACTCGCGCAAACGCGGCGGCACCAGGAAACGACCACTGCCATCGAGCTCGAGGTCGACGGCATTACCAATCAGCAAACGCTGCAGGCGACGGTTTTCTTCACGCAATGAAGGCAGCGCGCGCAACTTGGTTTCAATCAACTCCCACTCATCGAGCGGGTAAACACACAAACAAGGGTCAACGGCATCAATGGTGATGATCAACTGTCCGGAACTTCGCGAAATGAGCTCGTCACGATACCGGCTCGGCATGGCGAGACGGCCTTTTGCATCGAGACTGATAGCGTTAGCTCCGCGAAACACAGATGCGTTTCTCCAAATTTTAGCGTTTTACGTTCAAAAAACCCACTTTGTGCCACTTTCCGCCACTTGCGCACACTATAGGAATGCGCCCACCACACCGTCAAGGCGCGGATTCAAGGAAAAGCCTTACAGAACGGAGATTTAGGAGCGTAAAAGGAGGAGAAACCAGAGTTCGGCGATGTTTTTGGCCCAACAAGCACAAATAGCTCAAAGAGCTATGGCTTAAAGTTAAAGTGATTTATTAAGAGTAAGATTTTTTTGGTATTACGAAGATGCATCTGCCAATGATTCGGCAGGGAGGGATTCTTGCGTTACTACCGGGTTTCTGCTCGAGATTCGGACAGAAGGAAAAAAGGTGGAGAGTCGATCTATAAGCCGGGTTCTGTCTTGAACAGTCATTCGTCTACGATGGCCATCACTGGACATCTTTAGCAACCTACCCGGTCCCAGCGCGGGCCACGCCTTGGGACCCTATTTGGTCTTGCTCCAAGTGGGGTTTACCTAGCCACGAACTGTTGCCAGTCGTGCGGTGCGCTCTTACCGCACCTTTTCACCCTTACCGGCACCGAAGTGCTTAGGCGGTTATTTTCTGTGGCACTTTCCGTAGGCTCACGCCTCCCAGGCATTACCTGGCACTTCGCCCTATGGAGCCCGGACTTTCCTCCCCCCCCTAATTCTCATAGAGGGCAGCGACTGTCCAATCGACTCTCCGCCGCGCAGGTTAACGGCACGACGGACTTAGGACAAGTAATAAAAGTTCAGAATGGCCATCACGTTCAGACGGAATACAGGATTAACCCCGGAACTATTCGCCTTTTTGTTTATCCAGCGCGGCTTGATATAAGAGATTCTTGCGCACACCGGTAATTTCCGCTGCCAACGCCGCTGCTCTTTTAAGCGGCATCTCCGCGAGCAATAGATCCAGAATACGCATGGCCTCGCTGCCGACCGCGTCTTCATTCTCGGGAGCGGCCCAACCCGCCACCAGCACCACGCACTCGCCACGCTGCTGGTTGCTGTCCCCCTCGACAAAGGCCCGCAGCTCTTCGAGCGGCAGGCCTTTGAGGGTTTCAAAGGTTTTGGTCAGTTCGCGCGCCAGCAACGCCAAGCGCTCGCCCCCGAACACCAACTCCATGTCCTGCAGGCATTCAAGGATGCGATGGGGGGCTTCGTAGAAGATCAGGGTGCGCGGTTCTTCCTTCAGCGCCTGCAGGCGAGCACGCCGCCCCACCGCCTTGGCCGGCAGGAAACCTTCAAAGATAAAGCGGTCCGAAGGCAGCCCCGCTGCCGATAACGCGGCAATCAGTGCGCACGCTCCCGGAACAGGCACTACATTGATACCAGCGGCCCGCGCCTGGCGAACCAGGTGATAGCCTGGATCGGAGATCAGCGGCGTGCCCGCATCGGAGATCAGCGCCACGTCGTCACCGGCCAACAGGCGCACGATAAAGCGACTGCCTTCTTCACGCTCGTTGTGCTCGTGACAGGCCGCTAATGGCGTGCTGATACCAAAATGCTGCATCAGGCGTTGAGAGTGACGGGTGTCTTCGGCCGCGATCAATTTTACGTCGCGCAACACTTTCAGCGCCCGGGCACTGATGTCGTCCAGGTTGCCAATGGGCGTCGCCACGACAAAAAGCGAGCCTGCAGTGGAATTCAAAGGACCTGGAGCAGTCAAAACGCACACCTCGATGGTTGGCAAAAGCGCCATTGTAGCGCGTAGATGCCTCGAAAATATGCCATCACGGCCGATGCCTTTTCAGCCGCCGATCGCCAATAGCAACATTTGCACGACCTAAATCGACGGTTTCACGCCAGTAACATCGCGCCTGGGCCAGTGCTTGGGTACAATTCCACGCTAATTTGATCGGTATCAGGAACACTTACATGATCGCTTGCCTGCGGCTGCTCTCCGCCCTCTGCCTCGCTGCCTTGCTGGCCGCTTGCGCCAGCTCGCCCTCGTCCAGCCTTGGCGACCTTCCACGGACCCCGGATGCCAGTATCGAGCAACTGCTCGAACAGGCCACTACCGCCAAGACGCCAGAAAAGGCCGCCCTGTTGCGCCTGAGTGCGGCAGACATGGCCTACAAGCAGAACAATCCTGCCCGCTCCTCGCAGATCCTTGCACAGGTGCCGCTGGATGCTCTCAAGCCCGCCGCGCAAGTCTTTGCCAGCACCCTGGCTGCCGAGCTGGCCATGGCGCGCAACCAGCCCAAGGCTGCGTTGACTGCCCTGAGCCACCCGAGCCTGCAAAGCCTGCGTGACTTGCCGGCAGACCAGCAGGTACGTACCGGCACCGTGCATGCCCGCGCTTATGAAGCCGACGGCCAAACCCTGGCCGCCGCGCGCGAACGCGTAGCCATGGCCCCGCTGCTCAGCGGTGATGCGGCTAAAAACAACCATGAAGCCATCTGGGCGCTGATTGCCGCCCTGCCGGCCGAGCAGTTGCAAGCCAGTGGCAACCCGACCCTGGACGGTTGGATCACCCTGGCCCAGGCGGTTAAGGGTGCCGGTACCCTGGAACAGCAACAGGCCGCCATCGACACCTGGCGCGCGCAGAACCCGGGCCACCCGGCCGCAGTGGAACTGCCATTGCCGTTGACCAAACTCAAGGAGCTGGCCAGCCAGCCCCTGAACAAGATCGCCCTGCTGCTGCCACAGGACGGCCCGCTGGCCTCCGTCGGCAAAGCATTGCGTGAAGGCTTCATGGCCGCTCACTACCAGGCCGAACAAGCCGGGCAGAAGCCACCAGTCATCGAGTTCTTTGACAGCTCGCGCCTGACCTCCCTTGACGACTTCTACACCAAGGCCAAGGCTGCCGGCGTGCAACTGGTTGTCGGCCCGCTGGAGAAACCACTGGTCAAACAACTCGCTGCCCGCCCTCAGTTGCCGATCACCACCCTGGCCCTGAACTACAGCGAGACCGATCAGAACCCGGCGCAGCTGTTCCAGTTTGGCCTGGCCGCTGAAGACGAAGCCCGCGAAGTCTCGCGTCGTGCCCGCGCCGACGGCCTGCACCGCGCTGCCGCCATGGTGCCGCGTGGCGAGTGGGGCGAGCGTGTCTACAAGGCCTTCCGCCAGGATTGGGAAGCCAATGGCGGCACTGTCGTCGGCGTCGAGTACGTCGACCAGCCGGTGGCCCTCGCCCAGCAGATCGCCGACCTGTTCCAACTACGCAAAAGCGAAGGTCGCGCCAAGAGCCTGCAAAGCACGGTAGGTACCGACGTAGCAGCACAGCCGTCGCGTCGTCAGGACATCGAGTTCATCTTCCTGGCCGTGACCCCGCAACTGGCCCAGCAGATCAAGCCGACCCTGAACTTCCAGTACGCCGGTGATGTGCCTGTCTACGCGACCTCCCACGTGTTCAGCGCCAGCGGCGACAAGAACCAGTACCTGGACATGACCAACGTCATGTTCTGCGAAACCCCTTGGCTGCTCAGCACCACCGACCCGCTGCGCAACCAGGTCGCCGCACAATGGCCGCAAGCCAATGGAAGCCTGGGCCGCCTGTATGCGATGGGCGTCGATGCCTACCGCCTGGCGCCGCGCCTGGGCCAGCTCAAGGCACTGCCGGACACCCGCGTTGACGGCCTGTCGGGCAGCCTGGGCATCAACGCCAACCAGCGCGTTGATCGCCAGATGCCATGGGCGAAGTTCGTGGGCGGCGACATCCAGCGCCTGCCAGACACCCCGCGCTGATGCCCGAGCGGTCCAGCGCACAAAGCGGCAAGGATGCCGAACTACAAGCGCTGAAGCACTTGCAACAACAGGGTCTGCGCCTCCTGGCGCAGAACTGGTTGTGTAAACGCGGTGAGCTTGATCTGGTCATGCTTGACGGCGATACAGTAGTATTCGTCGAAGTCCGCTACAGAAAACACGCACAATGGGGTGGCGCGCTCGCCAGTATCGACGGGCGCAAGCGTCAGAAGCTGATACTCGCCGCGCAGTTTTTCCTGCAAAAAGAGCATCGCTGGGCTGATTCCCCCTGCCGTTTCGATGTGGTTGCCATAGAAAGCACACCGTCTGGTCAGGCTGATCTGAGTTGGCTCCAAGATGCCTTCGACAGCTGATTCACCGGGCACCTTCACCACACACTTTTGCTCTTTGCTTTGCGGGCTGCACATTCCTGTGCCAAACAGCCGCGCTACTTAAGGTCACACAGATGGACATGCAATCCCGAATTCGCCAGCTTTTCCAGGCCAGCATCGACACCAAGCAACAGGCGATGGACGTACTTGCACCGCACATCGAGCAAGCCAGTCAGGTCATGGTCAATGCCTTGCTCAACGAGGGCAAAATGCTTTCGTGCGGCAACGGCGGTTCGGCCGGCGATGCCCAGCACTTCTCCTCGGAGCTGCTCAACCGCTTCGAGCGCGAGCGCCCGAGCCTGCCCGCCATTGCCCTGACCACCGATTCCTCGACGATCACCTCGATCGCCAACGACTACAGCTACAACGAAATCTTCTCCAAGCAGATCCGCGCCTTGGGCCAACCCGGCGATGTATTGCTGGCGATCTCCACCAGCGGCAACTCGGCCAATATTATTCAGGCGATCCAGGCCGCACATGATCGAGAAATGATTGTCGTAGCATTGACCGGCCGCGATGGCGGCGGCATGGCGTCACTGCTGCTGCCAGAGGACGTGGAAATTCGCGTCCCGGCCACTGTCACCGCACGTATCCAGGAAGTCCACCTGCTGGCGATCCACTGCCTGTGCGATCTGATCGACAGCCAACTGTTTGGGAGTGAAGAATGACCGTTAACCGCCTCAGCCTTTTGGCCATCACCCTGTGCCTCGCTATCAGCGGCTGCAGCACGGCCATCACTGCAACACGTGACACCCCTATCCAGGACGACAAGGGCACTCGTACTTTCGGCAGCAAGATCGATGACTCGCTGATCGAAACCAAGGTTGAAGTCAACGTTGCCAAGGCTGCTACCGATCTGGGCAATGGCGCTTCGCGCATCGTGGTCACCAGCTTCAACGGCGTGGTGCTGCTGGCCGGCCAGACGCCGCGTGCCGACCTCAAGGCGCAGGCCGAACAAGCCGCCTCGACCGTGCAGCGCGTGAAGAAGGTGCACAACGAACTGCAGGTCATGGACCCGATCACGCTGCTGGCCATCAGCAACGATGCTTTGCTGACCACAAAGATCAAGGCGCAGATGCTGACCGACAACGCCATTCCCGGCTCGCGGATCAAAGTGATCACCGATAACGGCATCGTCTACATGATGGGCCTGCTGACCCAGGCAGAAGCCACCCGCGCCGCCAACCTGGTACAGGGCGTGTCGGGCGTGCAAAAGATCGTGAAGCTGTTCGAATACATCGACTGATACAGCCGAGCAATAAAAAAGGGCGCCGTGCATTGACTGCACGGCGCCCTTTTTAGTGGCCAGCGTTTACTGGTACTGCTGGTACGGGTTGCCCTGGAACTGGTTGTTCTGCTGTGGCGCCTGTTGCTGCTGTTGGGCAGGCTGGCCATATTGCTGACCAGGGATCGGACCCAGGTTCACCTCTACACGACGGTTCTGGGCACGGCCATTGACGTCGGCGTTGCTGGCGATCGGGTTATCCGGGCCGGCACCGCGTGCGCTCAGGTTGGTCGGGCTCACGCCTTGGGACGTCAGGTAGTTGGCCACGCTCTGCGCACGACGCTGGGACAGGTCCATGTTCAGTTGGCGGCTGCCGGTGCTGTCGGTGTAGCCGACGATCTGGATGGTGTTCTGGTTGAACTGCTTGAGCGAGTTGGCCAGGTTGTTCAGCGGCTGATAGAAGCTGCTGGAGATCGCGTCCGAGTTGGTAGCGAAGGTGATGTTACCCGGCATGATCAACTTGATCTGGTCACCCTGGCGCTGAACTTCAACCCCGGTGTTGGCCATGCTGGCCCGCAGTTTCTTTTCCTGCTGGTCGGCGTAGTAGCCATAACCCGCGCCACCCAGGCCGGCCACGGCGGCGCCAATGAGGGCACCCTTGCCACGGTTGTTATGGTCGATGGCGGCGCCGGCCAAACCACCGGCCAGTGCAGCCAGGCCGCCGTACTTCGCTGTGTTGCTGATACCCGATGAGCCGTTCGCCTGTCCTTGGCTGCCATCGTATGGATTAGGAGACGCACAGCCGGACAACAGGGCAACAGCCGTGGCAACGACAAGCAGACGACGCGAAGTGAACATGAAGGAAGCTCCTACTTTTGCATTCTGTGATGCAGAGGACATTGGCAATGGACCTGTGCCGAGCTTGGAACACGACAAACGGCAAAAATTCCCTGCCCGGCAGACCCCCGCTCCACAACAGGTGGGCACACTAAAACCCTAGCAGACGCTTCCTGAACGGTGATTGTCATTTTCTCTATAAGAGTCGTAGGACAGTCGCCTCTTGGTATCCGGAAAAACACCGAGTCGCGGCCTATGCCCGCACAAAAGGGTTCTCACGCATCTCATCGCCCAACCGCGTGTCCGGACCATGACCCGCCACGACCGTGGCGCCCTCATCCAACGTGTACAGGCGCTGCTTGATCGACCGCACGATAGTCGCCTGGTCCCCACCCCACAGGTCCGTTCGCCCCACGCCACGGCGAAACAGGGTGTCGCCGGCAATCAACAATTTGGCATCGGCAAACCAGAAGCTCATAGAGCCCGGTGTATGCCCTGGGGTATGCAGCGCCACGCCGCAGCCGCAGGCCAGTTCCTCTTCGTGCTCAAGCCAGCGATCCGGGGAAGGCACTGGCGTGTAGGGCACACGAAACATCTGGCATTGCATTTCCAGGTTATCCCAGAGGAATTGATCCTCCTTGTGCAGATGCAAGGTGGCACCGGTCTTCTCTTTCAACTGGCCGGACGCGAGGAAATGATCAAGGTGGGCATGGGTATGGATGATGCTCACCACCTTGAGGCCCAGCGCGTCGAGACGGGCCAGGATCAGTTCATGGTTGCCGCCCGGGTCGACCACGATGGCGTTTTTGGTGATCGGATCGCCAATGATGGTGCAGTTGCACTGCAACGGACCGACGGGGAAGGTTTCGCGAATAAGCGTCGGCAGTTCAGGTTGCATCAGAAGGCCTCAAGTGCGAGTGAATAGGCATTTTTCGGACGTTCTCGCCAGAATAATTGCACCAGTAAACCAGACTGGGCAGCCTCCTTCCTAGCCAATCAACCGCAACTCCTGCGCCCTTGCCACCGCCTGCGTGCGCCGCTCTACGCCCAGCTTGCTGTTGATATGGCTCGCATGGGTCTTCACCGTGTGCAGCGAAATGAACAACCGATTGCTGATCTCCTGGTTGGAACAGCCTTGCGCGATCAGCTGCAGCACCGCCAGTTCGCGGTTGCTCAAGGTTTCGTGGCCGGGTGAGGTTTCGACAACCGCAACCACCGGAAGCAGCCCCAACAGGCTTTGATTCAGCAAGCCATGGGGGTCTTTGCCCAACTGCTCGCGCATCCAGTCGGGGTGGCTCTCCAGCAAGCGCTGGAAGGGTTGCAGCGCACCACCGGCTCCCGCTTCAAGGGCCCGGGCCAGCACCGACCGCGCCTTGGCTTCCTGGCCGGTTTCGAGCAGCAGATGCGCCTGTTGGGTCAGCGCCATCAGGGCAATCATCTGGCGGCCGTCGTTGTGTGCCTGTTGGGCCAGCTCATCAAGCCGTTGCAGGGCGGCGGCAGGTTGATGGCGTGTGGCGTCCAGCGCGGCTTGCTGCAGGCCGATGTGTTGCGGCAGGTGCGGATGAAACTCCGGGGCCGCAGCGGCATGCTCGCCGTTGTAGGTCTGCCCCAACCGCGCCAGCCAGGCATCGGCCAGGTCGGTGCGGCCCTGGGCCAGCCACAGTTCGCATTTGATCAGGGTGATCATCGCCAGGTAGTAGATCGGCGGCACATCCCAGATATGCATCAGGCGCTCGGCTTCGGCGAGTTCGGCGAACGCCTTGGGAAAATCATTGCGCCGCCCTTCGAAGTTGGCGATGACGCAATGCCCGATCAGCACACTGATATCCCGGCAGGCACGCGCTTCGGCCAAGCCGGCACGCAAGCGCGCCAAGCCGGTTTCAGGCTGATAGCGCGCCAGCAGCAAATAACCTTCGTAGAGTGATAAGCGCGCACGCACGGCGTACAGCCGCTGGGGCGCCAGGCCATGCAAACGCTGCAGGCCCTGACGCACCTCATCGAGCGAGCGCAGGATTTCGCCCCGGGCCTGCAACACGCGGGCGCGGTCGTAATGGGCCAGGGCTTCGAACAACGGGTTGCCGACGCGCTGCGCCAGCTCCAGGGACTCGCGGTTCAGGCCACGGGCGCGCCACAGGTCGGCGTCGACAATGGCCAGGTTGGACAGCGTCGACAGGCACATCAGGCGCTGGCCGTAGCGCTTTTGCGGCAAGCTTTCCAGGGCCTCGCCGCAATAGCGCTGGGTCAGTTCGCGGTCGCCGCGCCCCCGGGCGATGATCCCGCTCAGTGCCAGCCACTGGGCCAGCATCGACTTTTGCGCGGTGGCCGACGGTGCCGGCAGGAAGCGACTGAGGTAGCCGGACAACTCTTCCGCCGCATCCAGCTGGCACGCCAGCCCCAGGGCCCAGCTGTAGAGCACGATCAAGCGCGGCGTGCTGATCAGCAGGCTGTCGGGCAAGTCCATCTTCCAGCGCAACAGCATGCCCACGTTCTGCTCGGCCAGCAATTGCTCTTCGGACAGGTTCTGAACCAGGTTCGCCGCCACGTCGAGATGACCGGCGCGCAACGCCTGCTCCACCGCTTCATCGATCAATCCCTGGGCGTTGAACCAGCGGCACGCTCGCAGGTGCAGGCTGGCCACCGGCAATGTGGCGTTTTTTGCGCGACGGGTGCGCAGCAAATCGGAAAACAGATGGTGATACCGGAACCAGTGGCCCTGCTCGTCCAGTGGCACCAGGAATACTTGATGTGCCTGAAGGTAGCGCAGGGTTTCGGCACTGTCGTGGGCATCGCGCACTGCGTCGCACAGTTCGGCGCAAAAACGTTCCTGGGGGGCGGTGTCGTAGAGGAACGCCTGGACTTCGGCAGGCAGGCAATCGATCACCTCTTCAAGCAGGTAATCGCGAATCAGCCCTTCCCCGCCGTGCAGGCTCTGCGGCAAGGCACCTTCATTGCCGGCCTCAGAGGCGGCCAGCAACCAGAAACGCAGGCCAGCCACCCATCCTTCACTGCGCCGGATCAGGTTATCCAGCGCCTCGCCGCGCAGTGAGTTGCTGTGCTGGTGCAATACGGCCAACGACTCATCGTGGGTCAGCCGCAGGTCTTGCTCGTGCAACTCCAGCAGATGCCGTGACAGGCGCAACCGCGCCAGGTGCCAATCCGGACGCTGGCGACTGGTGACCAGTACCACCAGGCCGTCGGGCAAATGATTGAGGAAAAACTGCAGGCAGCGATCCAATACCGGCCCCTGGGCCAGATGGTAGTCATCCAGTACCAGCAGCAACGGTGCGCGCGTGGAAAGGTGCAGCGTCAGCTCGTCTAGCAAGCCATCGAGCCATTCTTCAAAAGCAAACGGCTGGTGACGCTGGCGCATTTTCAGCAATCCCAGGGACTGGGCGCCGATCTGGGGGAAATATTGCTGCAGGCCGTCGAGCAGGCGTTCGAGGAAACGGCCAGGGTCGTTATCCCGGGGGCTCAGCCCCAGCCACAGGCTTTGCCAGTGGGCCGGCAGGCCCTGGCAGAACTCAACCGCCAACGAACTCTTGCCGAACCCCGCTGGCGCGCTGACCAGCAGCAAGCGCCCCTCCAGCCCCGCACTCAGGCGCTCGCACAGGCGAGGCCGCAGCACGTAGCCGTCAGGCAGCGGTGGCCTGAAAAAGCGTGCTTCCAGGGGCGGAATCACGACGCTTGCAGGCCCTGGGATTCGGGACAGATCAGTCATCGCCGGGCTCTTGTAGAAGGCTGTTGTCGGCATTGCAGATGTCCGCAGACTAGCGGTAAAAGCGGCGGGTTTGTAGATCTTTGCAACATTTGCCTGAAAAAGAACTGCGACAAAAAATCTCAACACAAACAAATGTGGGAGCTGGGCTTGCCCGCGATGCAGCCACCTCGGTCTGTCAGACCTACCGAGGTGATGCTATCGCAGGCAAGCCAGCTCCCACACAAGCCCAGCTTCTACATTGGCGAATTATCGCGGGTTAGCGGACGCCATCCTGGCGCAGGGCCGCCGGGGTGAAGTCGCTGGTGGTGGCGGTGAAGCCGAAGTCATAGGCCTGTTTCTCTTCGTTCTTCATGCCCAGGGCCAGGTAGCGGCCGGACTGCAGGTCGTAGAGGGTTTCCAGGGCGTACCACGGCACTTGCTTGTCGTAGTAGTTCTCGGCATGGGCTTCGGCGACGCGCCACAGTTGGCCACGGCCATCGTAATGGTCGATCACCGCGGCTTGCCAGGTGTCTTCGTCGATGAAGAAGTCACGCTTGGCGTAGATGTGACGCTGACCTTCCTTCAAGGTGGCGACCACGTGCCAGACGCGGCGCAACTCGTAACGCGCCAGGTCCTGGTTGATGTGACCGGCCTTGATGATGTCGGCGTACTTGAGCTTCGGATCGTCGATCTTGTAGCTGTTGGAGGCGATGTAGATTTCTTTCTTGCCTTCCAGCTTCCAGTCGTAGCGGTCCGGTGCGCCGTTGTACATGTCGAGGTTGTCGGAAGTACGCAGGCCGTCGGCGGCAGTACCCGGGCCATCATACGACACTTGCGGCGCCCGGCGCACACGGCGCTGGCCGGCGTTGTAGACCCACGCCGAACGCGGCTCCTTCACCTGGTCCAGGGTTTCGTGCACCAGCAGCACGCCACCGGCCAGGCGGGCCGGCGCGGTCACTTGCTGCTTGAAGTAGAACAGCACGTTGCCCGGGTTTTTCGGGTCAAAGTCTTTCATCTTGTCGCGGAACACGAACTGGTCTTTGAAATACACCAGGCTGAAGGAGCCGTTGGTTTGCGGCGTGGCCTGGGTTACCAGGCGGGTTACGCTGCCACCGCGATAACGGGTGATGTGGTTCCAGATGACCTCCACGCCGCTTTTTGGAATCGGGAACGGTACGGCGGTTTCGAAATTCTCCAGGCCGTTGCCGCCCGACACCAGGTTAGTGGTGGTGGCGTTCTTCTTGATGGCCGCGAACACATCCGCCGGCACGGTGGCGCCGCGATGGGTCGGGTAGACCGGCATCTTGAAGGTGTCCGGGTAGCGCTTGAACATTGCGTACTGCCCCGGCGCCAGCTTGTCTTTGTACTGTTCGACGTTTGCCGCGGTGATGGTGAACTGCGGTTGTTCACTGGCGTAAGGGTTGGCCAGGAAACCACGGGCGTCGACAGCGCCAGCGTTGGTCGGCAGCGGCGACCACTTCGGAATGGTGCCCGCCGCGTTACCGGCCATTTCAGCGCCCATCGGCGTCAGGGTCGTGCCCAGCTTGGCGGCTTCATCCGCCGACACTGCCGCCATGACGTTGCTCGCCAGGATCGACAGCCCAAGCACACCCACGTGCAACAGACTTTTGGTTATTTTCATGTTCTGGTCTTCCTGAAATACAGACTGCAAAAAGAGTGTGTGCTTAGAAGTTCACGCCGAAGCTCAGGGCGACAAAGTCGCGGTCATTCACGGTGCTGTAGTCGCCGCCGAAGAAGTTGGTGTAGTTCAGGCTGGCGGTGTAGGTGTTCTGGTATTCCGCATCCAGACCCAGGCTGACCGCTTTACGACCTTCTTCGAAGTTGGCACCAGGACCTGGCGAATAACCCTTGACGTCATGGGACCAGGCAACGCTCGGCTTGAGGTTCACACCGGCGAACACATCCGGGTATTCCCAGATGGCACGACCACGGTAGCCCCACGAGGTGGACGTGGTGAAACCGTCGTTGTTGCAGTTGGCGGAGACGTTGCTGGCATCGGCTCCCGGGCCTGCACCGGCGACAGTCCGCCCGTTGAGCGTCGGGCAGAAACCATTGGGCAAGGTGCCAGGGCCGAACACTGGATCGCGGCCATAACGCACATCATTTTTGCTTTCCAGGCCACCCACGTGAGTAACCCCGACTTCGCCCACCAGCGTAAGGCGGCTGGCGCCCATGACCTGATCGAAGAAGTGCGTAAAGGTCGTCTGGAACTGGGTGATTTCCTTGCGGTTGTAGCCGTGGAGCAGTTGGCCCGGCGAGCCTTTGATGATCGACGCATCACCCAGGCCTGGCAAAGGCGTAACACCGGCATACAGGATGTCAGTGGAGCTGATTTGAACCGGCGCATTCGGGCGATAGCTCAACTCACCACTCCAGGCGGTGCCGGTAGGTAGCGTGGTGGAGAAACTCAGGCCATAGAGGCGAATATCTTCCGGGTATTCCATGAAGTACCGGGAGTTACCCGCCACGACCAACGGTGCCAATTGGCCCAACGGTGCCGCACTGTTGAACGCCGCCTGGGAAGCCGCTTGCGCGCTGAAGATCGGCGCACGGCTGTGGTAGTTCATGAAGTACGCGCCGAACTCGGTGTCCAGTGGTTCGAAGTTGTAATGCAGCGCCGCGCCCCACTGGCCGCTGTCACGCGCATCGTCGTCGCCACCGCGACGCACCAAGACGCCTTCGTTGTTGATGTCTACGCCACGGGCAGCCAGTGCCGGCAGGAATGCCGTCGGGATGGTCGAGCGCTTGTTCAAGACACGCAGGTTGTTGTTGCAACCGTCGGACACGATATCGGGCTGCGAGAAGAACGTGCCGCAGTTGTCGGTCACCGTCTGGTCCCATTCCAGCTGGTAAAACGCCTCGGCCGACAGGTTGTCGGTGAGGGTTTGCGACACATAGAACATGTTGACCGGAATCAGGCCTTCCTTGATCTCGGCCCCCGGGCGACGGAATGCGGACACGTCGATCGGGTTGATGGAGTTGATGCCGCCGCCGATGAAGGTACTTTCACCCCAGCTCACCACCTGCTTGCCGAAACGCACGTTGCCCGGCAAATCGGCAATGTTGTAGTTGTGGTAGATGAACGCGTCGAGGATCTGCCCGCCAGAAGACTTGGCGCCTTCCTTGCGGTTGTTGTCGCTGATGTCCTTGAACGGACGGCTTTCGTCCTTGAGTTCGAAGTCGTACCAGTACTTGCCGCGCACAAACACGCCGGTGTCGCCGTATTTCAGTTCCAGGTCATGAATGCCCTTGAAGATCTTCGAGAACGTCTCCCCGCGCTTGAAGTTCAAGTGGCCGTCATCGGAGGTCTGGGACAGGCCCTTGCCGCCGTTGTTGACCCCGATCAGATCCTGGTTGGGTTTGGCCGTCGACCAGCTCGCCCCCACCGACAGGGAGGAGTCAAAGCTGCCTTCGATTTCACCGATGTTGAAACTGACGCCGAATGCGGGCCCGGCGAGCGTAGAAGCGAGACTGACGGCCAAGGGCAGTCTTGCCCGGCGCCAGAACTGGTTTACTGAGGTCATCGACGCTACTCCATGTGCATTATTGTTATGGCAGTGAGCTTTTTCTTACAGATGCATGTAACGGCCGGAATACAACGATTCCAATGCCGGACGGCAACCGAGCCCCCATGGCCCGAAGCGCAACATCCTTGAAAAACTCTGGGAAGGACTATAGCCAGCAGGGGGTATCGCTTGATCCCTCTAAAGTGTGATTTGCATCACCGACCCGTCTGCCGCAACCCTTTCGCCATGCCGACAAAGGTCGGCGGGGCAAGGATGGCTGAAAATCGGCAAATCACAAGTGAAGGCGCCAGATAGAGCATTGCCGCGCCCGAACGGGCGCGGCGGAAAGCATCACAGGGTGGACAGGAACGTACTGTTGTTGGCCTGCCATTCGATGATGTCGATGCGGATACGTTTTTTGTCGAGCTTTCCTACGCTGGTCTTGGGAATTTCAGTAACAACCGCGATCTGGCTCGGAATCGCCCACTTGCTCAGGTGGCCCAATTCAACGAAGGGCTTGAGGTGTTCCTTGAGCTCCCGCGCACCTATCACATGGCCATCACGCACCACCAGCAAGGCAAACGGACGCTCGCCCCACTGCGGATCGGCAATGCCCACCACCGCTACTTCGCGTACCGCCGGGTGTCGGCTGACCAGGTCTTCCAGGGCCAGGGACGAGATCCACTCCCCGCCCGTCTTGATCACATCCTTGATGCGGTCACGGATATCGATCACGCCAAATGCATCCAACGTGGCCACGTCACCGGTGTGCATCCAGCCGCCTTCCCACAGCTCGGCGCCCTTCTGAGGCTCGTTGAAATAACCTTCGCTGAGCCACGGCGCCCGCAGTACCAGCTCGCCCTGGGACTCGCCATCAGCAGGCAGGAAGTTGCCGTCAGCGTCGATGATTGCCGCCTCCACCAGCGGCCCGGGCACACCGGCCTTGATGCGGTAGGTGGTGCGTTCATCCTCGGTGCCGGCCATCAGCTCTTCATTGAGGTGGGCACAGGACACCAGCGGCCCGGTCTCGGACATACCGTACGCGGCCGTCAGCTGAATCCCACGGGCCTTGGAGGCTTCGTACAAGGTCCGATTGAGCGCACTGCCGCCAATCACGATTTTCCAACCGCCAAAATCCACGCCCTGGGCTGCCTTGGCATTGAGCACCATCTGCAGGATGGTCGGCACGCAGTGGGAAAACGTGACCTTTTCCTTGCGCCACAGCTCCACTAGGTACTCGGGGTCGTAGCGGCCGGGGTAGACCTGCTTCAAGCCAAGCATGGTCGCCACATACGGCAGGCCCCAGGCGTGTACGTGGAACATAGGCGTGATCGGCATGTACACGTCGTTGGTGCCCAACAGGCGCACGCTGTCGACGCTGCCCATGATCGTCGCCACGCCCATGGTGTGCAGGACCAGTTGGCGGTGGGTGAAGTACACGCCCTTGGGGTTGCCGGTGGTGCCAGTGGTGTAGAAGGTGGTGGCGACCGAGTTTTCGTCAAAATCCTGGAAGTCGTACGAGGGGCTGGCGGCGGACAGCAGGGTTTCGTACTCGCCCACCAGGCCTGGCAGCTCGGCGGTCTTGGCGTCACCGTCGGTGAGCAGCAAGGTCTTGTCGACGGTCGTCAGGTGCCCGGCAATCGCCTGGTAGAGCCCCACGAACTCGCTGTTGACCAGCACGAAGCGGTCTTCGGCGTGGTTCATGGTGTAGAGGATCTGTTCCGGCGACAGGCGCACGTTGATGGTGTGGATCACCGCGCCGATCATCGGGATGGCGAACATGCATTCGAGGTAGCGATGGCTGTCCCAATCCATCACTGCCACGGTATCGCCGGCCTTCACCCCGGCCTCGGTCAGCACATTGGCCAGTCGGGCCACCCGCTCGATCAGGGTGGGGTAGGTGTAGCGCAGTTTGTCGCGGTAGATGATTTCCCGGGTTTTCTCGTAGCGGGTCCCGGACATCAACAGGCGTTTGATCAACAGCGGGTATTGGTACGCGCCTTCGGCGGGTGGGATAACACGGGTCTGCAACATACGAATCCCTTATCTGACTGCACGGTCTTGGCTTGAAGACTTGCACTTTAGAGACCTTATGTTTCAGCCAAATCAGCCAAAGGAATGATTTGCAGCGCCCAATGAATGCTAGCTTTGAGCCATTACCGATACCTTACACAGATCCAATGTGGGAGCGGGCTTGCTCGCGAATGCGGTGTGTCAGGCAATACCTTCATTGCTGATCCACCGTATTCGCGAGCAAGCCCGCTCCCACATTTGGACTGTGCTCATCCAGAGATATCGTTTACTTCATGCTGGTAAACGCCAGCTTCACCCCAATCGCAATCAGCACCGCGCCCATGGTGCGGTCAAACCAGTGGCCCATGCGGGCAAAGCCGGCGCGCACGCGCTGCTGGCTGAACAGCATGGCCACCAGGCAGAACCACAGCGCTGTCGCCACCGCCAGGTACACGCCGTAACCGGCCTGGATCGCCAGCGGGGTGTGCGGGTTGATCACCACCGTGAACAGCGACAGGAAGAACAGCGTGGCCTTGGGATTCAAGCCGTTGGTCACGAAGCCTGCGGTAAACGCGCCGCGCGGGGTGCGCTCGCCCGCTTCGCGGTGCAACTCGCCTTCGACCGGTGGTTTGGCGGGCTGCGCACGCAGGGCCTTGAAGCCGATGTACAGCAGGTACGCCGCGGCCGCCCATTTGAGTGCGTTGAACAGCACGATGGACTGGGACACGATCAAGCCAATGCCAAGCAACGAGTAACCCACATGCAGAAAAATCGCCGACCCCACACCCAGGGCTGTCCAGGTTCCGGCGCGACGGCCGTGGGTCACACTTTCACGCACCACCACGGCGAAATCCGGGCCGGGGCTGGCCACCGCCAACAAGTGAATCAAGGCTACGGTCAAAAACTCGGCGACGTACATGCTCACTCCATTAAGTAACTGATTATTTCATCTGATAGGCTCCGGAGATTACGCCTTCAAACCCTGTCGCAAAAGGTACAGTTGATGACGAACAATCGCCGTGCGGTCTTCCTTGATCACCCTTCCCTGGACCTGGGGGACCTTGACCTCAGCGAGCTGCGAGACAGCTTCAGCGAGTTGCAGTTGTACACGGATACCACGCCACAGAACGTGGTTGAACGGGTGCAAGGCGCCCACGTCGTCATCAGCAACAAGATCGCCCTCAGCACCGACACCCTGGCGGCCTGCCCGGAACTCAAGCTGATCCTGGTGTCGGCCACCGGCACCAACAACGTCGACCTCGACGCCGCCCGCGCGCACGGCATCACCGTGAGCAATTGCCAGGGCTACGGCACGCCGTCGGTGGCGCAGCACACGCTCATGCTGTTGCTCAACCTGGCCACGCGCTTGAAGGACTACCAGCGGGATGTCAGCGCCGGCAAATGGCAACAAGCCAAGCAGTTCTGCCTGCTGGACCACCCGATTGTCGAGTTGGAAGGCAAGACCCTCGGCCTGCTCGGCCACGGCGAGTTGGGCGGCGCGGTAGCGCGCCTGGCTGAGGCCTTCGGCATGCGCGTGCTGCTCGGTGCGATTCCGGGGCGCCCTGCCCGCGCCGATCGCGTGCCGTTGGATGAGTTGCTGGCCCAAGTGGACGCGCTGACCCTGCACTGCCCGCTCAACGAACACACCCGCGACTTTATCGGCGCCCGTGAACTGGCGTTGCTCAAGCCTGGCGCGTTTGTGGTCAATACCGCACGCGGCGGCTTGATCAACGAACAGGCGCTGGCCGATGCGTTGCGCAGCGGTCACCTGGGCGGCGCGGCCACCGATGTGCTGAGCGTGGAGCCGCCGGTCAATGGCAACCCACTGCTGGCCGACGACATCCCCCGACTGATCGTCACCCCGCACAACGCCTGGGGCAGTCGCGAAGCACGTCAGCGCATCGTCGGCCAACTGGCGGAAAACGCCCGGGGCTTTTTCAGCGGCGCACCGTTGCGCGTCGTGAGTTGATAAACTGCGCCCCTTTTCAAGGAGCAGACCATGGATCCGCGCAGTGAAGTACTGCTTCGTCAGGCCGAACTTTTTCAAGGCAACCTGCTGCTGGTCGGGTTGCCTGCCGACGACTTGCTGGGCCGCCTGCCCAATGCCCACGGCTGGAGCTGGCACGCGGGCGACCAGGCAGCCCTGGACGCACGCTTCCCCGAGCGCAGCCAATTCGGCGTAAACGTGCCCGACCGTGCGTTCGATGCCGCCGTGATTTTCCTGCCCAAATCCAAGGACCTCACCGACTACCTGCTCAACGCCGTGGCCGCACGCCTGCCCGGCGCCGAGCTGTTTCTGGTAGGGGAGAAAAAGGCCGGCATCGAAAGCGCCGCCAAACAGATGATCCCGTTTGGCAAGCCACGCAAGCTGGATAACGCGCGGCACTGCCAGTTGTGGCAAGTCACCGTGGCCAATGCCCCGCACGCGGTCGAACTGGAAAGCCTGGCCCAGGTGTTCGATGTGCCGCTGGCCGAAGGCCCCCTCAAGGTGGTCAGCCTGCCCGGCGTGTTCAGCCACGGGCGACTGGATCGCGGCACCGAATTGCTGTTGGAACACTTGGACAAGCTGCCCAGCGGCCACCTGTTGGACTTCGGTTGCGGCGCCGGCGTGCTGGGGGCTGCGGTCAAACGTCGCTACCCGCACAACAGCGTGACCCTGCTCGATGTGGATGCCTTCGCCGCCGCCAGCAGCCGCCTGACGCTGGCTGCCAATGGTCTGGAAGCCGAGGTGCTGACCGGTGACGGAATCGACGCCGCGCCAATGGGTTTGAACGCGATTTTGAGCAACCCGCCGTTCCATGTCGGGGTGCACACGGATTATTTCGCTACGGAAAATCTGCTGCGAAAAGCGGCGAAACACCTGGCAAAAGGCGGCGAACTTCGCCTGGTTGCCAACAGCTTCCTCAAGTACCAACCGCTGATCGAAGAGCATCTGGGCGTGTGCGCAATCAAGGCCGAAGGCAATGGTTTCCGCATTTACCGTGCCAAGCGCGGCTGACGGGCGTTTGAAAAAGAAGGCTTGCCGAATGGGTTTTGCCTAGGCAGAATCCGCTCCGTCCTAGGGGAGTAGTCTCCCACGAGCGCCACGCTCGTCCGGCATACGTCAACATACTTGGTCAGCAGACCATGGCGTATGCGACCCAGGAGTCCGCACAGACGGACCGGGGTTTGACAAGACCTATGACACGCACACCTTACCCGGGGCGGGAAGGCTGTACGTGTCATAGCCGTGTCGACCCGCCCCTGGAAACCTACCTGATGCTGGATTCATTACTCGTACCTACCGCAATCGTTGCCTTGGCCGAAATCGGCGACAAGACGCAACTGCTCGCGCTCATCCTTGCCGCACGCTTTCGCAAGCCCTGGCCGATCATCGCCGGCATCGTCGCCGCGACCCTGGCCAACCATGCGGCGGCCGGTGCCGTGGGGGCCTGGTTCGGAAGCTTCTTCTCGGATGCGGTGCTGCATTGGATCCTCGCGGCGAGTTTCTGCGCCACGGCCTTGTGGACCCTGGTACCCGACAAGCTCGACGATGACGAAGCCAGCACCACGCGCAAATTCGGGCCGTTCCTGACCACGTTGATTGCGTTCTTCCTGGCGGAAATCGGTGACAAGACGCAGATCGCTACGGTGATGCTGGCGGCGCAGTACCCGGAGTTGTGGCTGGTGATCATCGGCACCACCCTGGGCATGCTGATTGCCAACGTGCCGGTGGTATTGGCGGGGAATTTCGCGGCGGAGAAACTGCCGCTGACCTTGATTCGCCGACTGGCAGCCACGGCGTTCTTTATCCTGGCCGTGGTGGCGGTGTACAAGGCCATGCAGAGCAGCGGCTGGATCTAGATCTGTAAACCCAATCCAATGTGGGAGCTGGCTTGTCGGGTCGCCGCATCGCTGCGATGCAGGCGACTCGGTCTAACAGATGAACCGAGCCGATGCTATCGCAGCGGTGCGGCGATCCGACAAGCCAGCTCCCACATTTGGATCATCAGCGAACCTGGAGCATCAGGATTTTTTGGCCTGCTGGTACAGCGGCATCACTTTTGGAATCGCGGCTTGCAACGAAGCGATTCGGCTGTCGGAAGCCGGGTGTGTGCTCATGAACTCAGGAGGCGCGCCTTCCGAAGCCTTGGCCATCTTGTTCCACAAGGTAATCGCTGCATTCGGGTTGTAGCCGGCACGAGCGGACAACTCCAAACCAATCAAGTCAGCTTCGTTTTCATTGGCGCGACTGTTGGGCAAGGTCATGCCGTACTGAACGGCTGCATCACCGAGTGCCATGCTGTTCTGACCCAGGCCAAAGATCGCGGCAGCACCCTGCTTGGCCATCTCGATACCGTATGCCTTGGACATGGCTTCACGGCTGTGCTCGCGCAAGGCGTGGGCGATTTCATGGCCCATTACCGCCGCCAACTCATCATCGGTCAGCTTGAGCGTTTCGATCAGCCCGCTATAGACAAAAATCTTGCCGCCTGGCCCGCAGTTGGCGTTGATCTCGTCACTCTTGATCAAGTTCACTTCCCATTGCCATTGCGCCGCATCCGGGCGGAAAGCCGGCACCTGGACAATCAAACGCTTGGCAATGGCCTGCACGCGTTTGGCATTGGCACTGGTCTTGTCGACAACGCCCTTGCCACTGGCCTCAGTCAACGTCTTTTGGTAGGACTGCGCGTACATCTGGTCGACTTCCTGGCTCGACAACATGCTGTACATATATTGCTTGCGCTCAACGCCTACTGCGCCGCCACTGGTGGTGTTGACCGCCTGGCAACCCGCCATGAGCAACGCCGCAACCAAACCACTTACCGCCCAAGACTTCTTCATGAACACGCTCCCTGAAAACATGCCGCGTATCGTAGGCGGTCAATTGTATTGGCGCCAGATACACCAGACGTGTAACCGCTGGATTTCGGATACATCCCACACCTTCACTGCGGCAGCGAAAGTCTCATTTGCGACACCCCGCACTATTTTGTAGGACAAGCCTTAAGCCTCCCGACCCCGTGGCCGATACAAAAAAGCAGCCAATCTCCCCCTGCGTCCGGAGCGTTCATGAAATTCAAGTCGATTCAGTTTTCTGTCGCGGCACTGACCGGGGCCATCGTGCTGAGCGTGGTCGCAGTACTGGTGCTCTACGCCTTGTTTGCCGGCGCACGCACCCAGGAAATGGTGCAGGAACGCACCCAGACGCAGTTCGAGCAAATCATCGAACAACGCCTCACCACCCTGGCGCAAACCCAGGCCACGCTGATCCAGCGTGAGTTGGAAGCGCCCCTGGTGACGGCCAAGGGCCTGGCCACCACCAATGCCCTGCTCGGCATGAAAGACGCCAAGGGCGAGCCGGCCCTGCAGATCGGCCGCGAACAGCTGATCGGCCTGCTGCATGAAACCGTGGTGCGCAACCCGAAGATCCTCGGCGCCTACATCGGCTGGGAACCCAACGCGATCGACCACAACGACGCCTCCTACATCAACAGCCCCATCGTCGGCATGGCCGCCGACGGCCGCTTCCTGCCGTGGTGGTACCGCAACGCCGATGGCAGCCTGGGCCTGGACAAGCTGGCCGACGTCAACGACCAGAACATCCTCTCCACCGGCGTGCGCGCCAGTGAGTACTACCTGTGTTCCAAGGAAACCAAGAAACCCTGCGCCATCGACCCCGCCCCTTATAAGGTGGGCAACGCCATGGTGATGCTGGCCTCGTTTATCGAACCGATCATGATCGATGGCACCTTCCAGGGCATCGTCGGCGCCGATCTGTCGGTGAACTTCATCCAGGAAATGCTCACCCGCGCCGACCAGAACCTCTACAACGGCGCTGGCGAACTGGCCCTGATCTCCAGCAACGGACGCCTGGTGGCCTATACCAAGGACGCCAGCAAGCTCGGTGAAAAAGCCTCCGACCTGCTCGACAGCAACGAACTGGCCAACCTCAGCCAACTGAAAGTCGGCGAAGTGCGCTACGACATCGACAAGGCACACGGGCACATCGAACTGTTCCTGCCGTTTAACATCGGCCAGGCCGAAGCCCGCTGGACCCTGATGCTGCAACTGCCGCTCAGCGCGGTGATGGCCGACTCGCAGAAGCTGCAAAGCGACCTGCAAGCCCAACGCAAGACCGACACCTTCGGCATGGCCATGGTCGGCCTGCTGATCGCCGGCATCGGCTTGCTGGTGATCTGGCTGGTGGGCCACGGTATCGCCCGCCCGCTCAAACAAATGGTGGCCATGCTCAACGATATCGCCCAGGGCGAAGGTGACCTGACCCGCCGCCTGACCAGCGATCGCGCCGATGAGCTGGGCGCGATTGCCAGCGGCTTCAATACCTTCCTGATCAAGCTTCAGGGCATGATCACCCAAGTGGTGAGTTCGGTGCAGAAGGTCAGCGACTCGTCGGAACATACCGCCGACATCGCGATTCGCACCAACCAGGGCGTGCATAAACAGATGGTGGAGATCGACCAGGTCGCGACCGCCGTGCATGAGATGACCGCCACTGCGCAAGACGTAGCACGCAATGCCACCCAGGCCGCTCAGGCCGCCAGCCATGCCGACCAGGCGGCGAGCCAGGGCATGCGCATCGTGCGCGACACCTCCACCTCCATCGGCGCCCTCGCCGAGGAAATCGGCAAGGCAGTGGGCGTGGTGCAAACCCTGGCCAAAGACAGCGAGAACATCAACGCCATCCTCACCGCGATCCGTGGGATTGCCGAGCAGACCAACCTGCTGGCGCTCAACGCCGCCATCGAGGCGGCGCGGGCCGGCGAGCAGGGCCGTGGTTTTGCCGTGGTGGCTGATGAAGTGCGCAACCTGGCGCAGAAAACCCAGAAGGCCACCGAAGAAATCCAGACCATGATCCAGCAGCTGCAACAAGGCACGCGGGACGTGGTGCGGGTGATGGAAGACAGCCAGAACCGCACCGATGAAAGCGTGCAACACGCGGCCAAGGCGGCCGAGGCGCTGGAGACGATCACTCAGGCGGTGTCGGTGATCAACGACATGAACACCCAGATCGCCAGCGCGGCTGAGGAGCAAAGCGCAGTGGCCGAGGACATCAACCGCAACGTGATCAATATCGGCCAAGTGGCCAATGAAGTGGCGGGCGGCGCGGATGAGTCCAGTGCGGCCAGTGCGGATTTGACCAAGTTGGCGGAGCAGCAGCGGCGGCTGATCAACCAGTTCAAAGTTTAAAGAGCTGCGGCGTTCATCAGGCCGCCTTCGCGAGCAAGCCCGCTCCCACATTTTGATCTGTGAACGCCTTCAAAATGTGGGAGCGGGCTTGCTCGCGAAGAGGCCAGAACAGACAACAGAGAAATTCAAGCCGGGGTCAGGCACTCCGGCCCATTGAGCTTGGGATCATTGACCATATTGGCCAACACCCGTTCGCGCAATGCGAAGGGCTCACTTGCCAGCAACGCTTGCAGCGCATGCAGCGGTGTCTCCGGGTTCAACCAGGCCTCCTGCCCCGCCGCATCCAGGATCAGCGGCCGCCGCTGGTTCTGCGCCGGCTGCGTCACCACCGCCGTGCTCAGCCACACTTGCTCCTGCACCGGGTAGGCTTCCCAGATCGCCGCAAAAAACAGCGTGGAGCCCTCCCCCGGGGTCAGCCAATACGGGCGCTTGCGCTGGGTACCGCGCCATTCGTAGAAGCCATTGGCGGGCAGCAGGCAACGGCGCTGGCGAAAGGCTTCGCGAAACATCGGTTGTTCGGCCAGGGTTTCGGCACGAGCGTGGGCGGGCGTGCGGGAAAGGTCCGTCAGCCACGGCGGCGTGAGGCCCCAGCGTGCACGGGCCAGGGTGCGCTGGCCGTCGATGGCGCGCTGAATCAGCACCGAATCATTCGGAGAAATATTCCACTGGGCCTGCTGGTCGGCCGGAAAGCCCGGCAAGGCGGCAAAGGCAGGGTTCCAGCGAAACAGGGCATAACGTCCACACATGGGGCAACACGACTCTTGGGTAAACCGAACAACAGCCTAACAGACCAGCACGTCGGGGAAGCTGTCGGGTTCATCGCCGGGCAGGGGTTGGGCACCGATATAAGCCGTGATCAGCTCGCGCGCGTAGACCGCACGGTCGTTATCCACTTCCAGGCCCAACAGCCCGAAAATCGGCAATTCCCCGGTGCCGCCGAGCAAATGCCGGCCCACCAGGTGCGCCTCGATGCCCTCGCTGGCGAGCATCTGTTGCAACAGCTCGCCCTCCATCAGGTTTTCCGGCTCGTAGATTCGCTGCATGGGCGTACCTGTCAGTCGTTTTCAGTACGGGTTTCAAGCATCCACTCTTCCCCATGCACCTGCAGATCGAAAATGATCGGCCGGCAACACACTTGGCAGTCCTCTATGTAGCGCTGATCACCACCGGAAAGGTCCACCGTTGTATCGACCGCTTCACCACAATAAGGACAATCGTACGTCGCGTTTTCCAGCATCGCAGCCTCCAAGGTGACTTGTGCGTATAATGGCCGGTCTATTTACAGGGCTATTTTCGGCCGAGCCCATTACTCGGGCCGCACCCTGGTATTTCCTTTACTTACCCTAGCCGTTTCTAACAAGAGAGCATGATGGGCGAATTCGATACCATCCGACCTTACAACGACAGCGAAGTCCCGGCAGTGCTGGCACGTCTGTTCAGTGACAAGGCCTTTCTGGACATCCTGACCCACTTCCGCTTCCCGCGCTTTGCCGGCGCCCTGGGCTGGCTGCTCAAGCCGATGATCGCCCGCAAACTACGCCGTGAGTTCGCCGGCGTCACCACCGTGGCCACGCTGCAGGACAAAGTCGAGTATTACGTCGACCACACCATCGACCGTGCGACCGACGGCGTGACCTACACCGGGGTCGAGCAGCTCAAGTCGGGCACCGCCTACCTGTTCCTCGCCAACCACCGCGACATCGTGATGGACCCGGCCTTCGTCAACTACGCCGTGTACCACGCCGGCCTGCCAACGCCGCGTATCGCCATCGGCGACAACCTGCTGCAAAAGCCGTTTGTCAGCGACCTGATGCGCCTGAACAAGAGCTTCATCGTGCACCGCTCGATCACCGGGCGAAAAGAGAAAATGGCGGCCTACCAGTTGCTGTCAGCCTATATCAACCACTCTATCCGCAATGACGGCGCGTCGATCTGGATCGCCCAGGCCGAAGGCCGTGCCAAGGATGGGGACGATCGCACTGAGTCGGCGATCCTCAAGATGTTCCACGTCAGCCGCAAGGACGAGCCGTTTGCCGAGGTGATCCAGTCGCTGAACCTGACGCCGGTGTCCATCAGCTACGAATACGACCCCTGCGATTCAGCCAAGGCCCGCGAGCTGTACATCCGCGCCACCACCGGCACCTACAGCAAGGCGCCGGGTGAAGACGACGTGAGCATTGCGCTGGGCATAACCGGCTACAAGGGCCGCGTGCACGTGAACTTCGCGCCGCCGATCACCGAACGCTTCGAGGACACCAAGTTGCTGGCGGTGGAAATGGACCGCCAGATTCTCGGCGGTTATCGGTTGTTCCCGGTGCATTACCTGGCGTACGCCCAATGGAGCGACGCCGACCCGCAATTGCAGGTGCCGACGGCAGCCGAGGTATTCCCGGCCGATGAGCTGGCCAAGGCCAAGGCGGAGTGGGAGCGACGCTTGAACGAATGCCCGGCCGAGCACCGGCCGTTTCTGGTGGTGCAATATGCAACGCCAGTGCGCAATCAGTATCGGGTGAAGGCAGGAATCCCCCTGTAGACACCGATTCAAACGGTGGGAGCTGGCTTGCTGTGGCGAGGGAGCTTGCTCCCGCTCGACAGCGTAGCTGGAGCCGGCTCTTTGGGGGCGCTTCGCACCCCAGCGCAAGCAAGCTTGCTCGCCACAGCAAGCCAGCTCAGTTGTTTTGTGGTGTTTTTTACAGGCGGGTGCTGATCCAGGAAACGGCCAGCGCCAGGCCCAGGCAGGCAAACCCGATGCGGTAAGCCAACCGGTGCGCCCGCTCGGTGCGCACATCCAGAAACAGCATCGGCTGGTCGATCGCGCGATCTTCGCTCTGGGCGGTCAGGTCGGCCATCGCTCGCTGCTCTCGCAGACGGGTAATAAACAGCAGCGCGGCAGCCGGGCAGGCCACCAATAAAGCAACAGCATTGATCAGCAGTGCGGGCAGCGCCATCGCAAACCTCGGTGAATCAGTATCCAGGTATCAATTCAGATACAAACCTGAACGATAGTCGCCTCCTGCGCCTAACCACTCCGTCCCCCATTAACGGCTAATGTATCCAGTAATTTACATCGTCACCTGAACGTCACCTTAACAAGCCACTCTGTTGCCCTTCGAACGTTCGGGAGCTTGTCATGCTGCATGCGCAAAACCAGGATCGGCTGTATCTGATTGCTCAAAGCGATGAGCAGGAGGCCCTCGTCGGCGGCCTCGCCTTCAACGTTCAGGACCGTCATTGGCTGGTGTATTGCGCGCTCGGCGGACACCAGCACGCCGACCTGCCGGAGCAGGACCTGCTCACTGGCGTGAGTGTGCTGGACTTTTATGTCGAAACGGCTGCATGAACGCTACAGGCACAAAAAAACCGGGCTCATCACTGAGCCCGGTTTTTTTATAAGCGGTTACTGCGAGCTGAGCAGTTGGCCGATGCTTGGGTCCTTGAACAGGCGGGTCAAGGCATCGCTCAGCACATCGCTGACCAGCTTGGTGTTGGTTTCCTGGTTCGGCGCCATGCCGAAGCGCTGGTTCAGGGACGCACCGTAACGGCCGCTGTAGCGGCGGGTGCCGGCGGAGACGTCGGACTTGAAGGTGGCGCCAATGGACGCCTCGGTCACGTACAGGCCTTCTTTAGGCGACTGGTACTTCAGCTCGGCCAGGGTGATGGTCAGCTGCGGCGCACCCGGCGCATTGGGGCTTGGCGTGAAGCCCAGCAGGCGCACGGCGGCTTCCGCCTGGGCCTGCAGCTTGGGCAGTACGTCCTGGGCATTCACAGAAACCAAAGCGGTTTCAGGGTACAGGCCACCGCGCGAACCGAGGGTAGGCGACGGACGGCCATCGACCACACGCACCGACACCGGCTGGCCATGCCCGACCGGCGCCAGCTGCGAGGTGACTTTCGGCTCTGGACTGAGTTGTTGCGGGCTGTTGGCGCAGCCAACCAGGGTCAAACTGGTCACAGTGATCAAACCGAACAACAGGCGTTGCAACATACTCATTTCTCCAGGACTAGGCGCAAACAGGCCAGCAGTATAACGGTGCACGCCCGCCACTCACCAGCCATCCTGAACGGCGGCTGAAGCCGGGTTGAAATTACAATTTCGCATAAATCCGTCATTTCAATGTCATGGCACACTGGCAACCTTCGAGCATGTAACGTAATAGGTACAAAGCCATGCGCCTTCTCAAATCGCTGTTCATGCCAAACGCCCGTCATCGCCACTATGCCCTGCTTGACGCACACGGCCATTGCCTGGCGTTCAAGCAATGCAGCTTGCCACCAGTCGGCGAAGGCTGGGTGGAAGTGGCCGAGACCCATCTGGGCTGGATGCACCGTCCGCTGCCGGCCAGCGCCCGGGTGAACACGAGGGTGGCACACGAGCATCCACGTCACGCGCTGGCTTCCTGACCAAAGCCTTAATAAAAGTCATAAAACACGCCCATTTCCTTGGCGTTCTTCGCTACAATCTCCCCCCGATTATAAGGACGTCTCCTGATCGGGCCTCGCAGCATCGTTAATGCCTCGGCATTAACCCCCAATCGCCCACAGAGAGCCGCCCACACAGATCGAATAGAGCTGGCGTGCTTGCTGCTGTCGTTGCACACCACTCCTCTGTATCGCATCTGCCAGAGCTGCCATTGCGCTCGGCCACTTGTGTTGTTTGCCCGTTTTTGCCGCGTGTCGGCAAGGTATCCGGGCCAGGTGCCAGGCTGGGGCAGCCCTTTTTTGAGGTTCACGTCTTCAAAAGAGCGTGAAAAAACGGGTTTTCACAACTTCACAAGAGTGTGGCGAGCAAATGAATAGTTTGGCGTTTGTACAAGCACCATCAGCGTCTGGAACAGCCCAACCACACAGGACCGAGCACGCCTCAACAACCGGAGCTTGAGCCTGTCCGCTACGGATTGGTTGCACGAATCACACGCTTTGACCATAAGTCGAATTGCCACAGGCGCCCATGAATGCGTTCATAGGCAGATTAGCCCGGCAGGAAGCGTGTGCTGAAGGTGCAAGGAATTGCGAATCGGACATGGCGATCCTGGCCATGGGTAATCTGGGGCAACACGTGAACCGCCCCATCACTCCTGGCAGCCATGCCGTCAATTTGGTGCTGCAGATTTTGGAGACGCGTTAAATGGCGCATAACGAAGCAGTCGACGTAGTACTGGTAGGGGCCGGCATCATGAGTGCCACCCTGGCCGTACTGCTCAAAGAGCTCGACCCCGGCCTCAAGCTGGAAGTCGTTGAGCTGATGGATTCGGGTGCCGCGGAAAGTTCCAACCCGTGGAACAACGCCGGTACCGGCCACGCCGGGCTGTGTGAGCTGAACTACACGCCGCAGGCCGCCGATGGCTCCATCGATATCAAGAAAGCCGTGCACATCAACACTCAGTTCGAGGTGTCGAAGCAGTTCTGGGCATACCTGACCAAAAAGGGCACCTTTGGCTCGTCCAAATCCTTTATCAGCCCGGTACCGCACCTGAGCTTCGTGCAGGGCGAAAAAGGCGTGTCCTTCCTCAAGAAGCGTTTTGAATCCCTCAGCCAGCACCACGCGTTTTCGGACATGCACTACACCGAAGACCGCAGCGAGATGGCTGAGTGGATGCCGCTGATGATGCCGGGCCGCCCGCTCGATGAAAAAATCGCAGCCACCCGTGTCATGAACGGCACCGACGTCAATTTCGGTGCGCTGACCAACCAACTGCTGAGCCACCTGACCAGTTCGCCCGACGCGCAGGTCAAGTACTGCAAGCGCGTGACTGGCTTGAAGCGCAACGGTGCCGGCTGGACCGTGAGCATCAAGGACGTGAACAGCGGCAACAGCCGTGAAGTGGATGCCAAATTCGTGTTCCTCGGCGCCGGTGGCGCTGCCCTGCCGCTGCTGCAGGCCTCGGGCATCGAGGAAAGCAAAGGCTTTGGCGGCTTCCCGGTCAGTGGCCAGTGGCTGCGTTGCGACAACCCGGACGTGGTCAAGCACCACCAGGCCAAGGTCTACAGCCAGGCTGCCGTAGGTTCGCCGCCGATGTCCGTGCCGCACCTGGACACCCGCGTGGTCGATGGCAAGAAGTCTCTGCTGTTCGGGCCATACGCTGGCTTCACCACCAAGTTCCTCAAGCACGGCTCGTTCCTTGACCTGCCCATGTCGATTCGCGCCGGCAACATCGGCCCGATGCTGGCGGTAGCCCGTGACAACATGGACCTGACCAAGTACCTGGTCAGCGAAGTGCGCCAGTCCATGGAACAGCGCCTGGAATCCCTGCGTCGTTTCTACCCGGAAGCGAAAGCCGAAGACTGGCGCCTGGAAGTGGCCGGCCAACGGGTGCAGATCATCAAGAAAGACCCGAAGAAAGGCGGCGTGCTGCAATTCGGCACCGAGCTTGTCGCGGCCAAGGACGGCTCGCTGGCCGCTCTGCTGGGCGCCTCTCCGGGTGCTTCGGTGACGGTTTCGATCATGCTGGAGTTGATCGAGAAGTGCTTCCCGCAGAAAGCCGCCGGCGAATGGGCTGCCAAACTGCACGAGATCTTCCCGGCGCGGGAAAAAGTCCTGGAAACGGACGCCGAGCTGTATCGCAAGATCAACGCGCAGAACAACATCAGCCTGGAGCTGGTTGTGCCTGCCGCCGAGACCGAGAGCTACGCTTGAGGCCTTGAAGCCATAAAAAACGCCCCGTCCTCTGCATGAGAACGGGGCGTTTTTTTATGCCTCGGATAATCAGCCGCGAGCGTTTTCGATCAATTCGATGTACTCGTCCGCGTTGCGCTGGTCCTTGATCAGGTCGACGAAGGTCTGGCCATGCTCGTCCTTGCCGTCGAGGTCCAGGCCGGCCTCCTTGAAGAAGCCCAGGAATCGCTCGAAATCGTCGATACGCAGGCCACGGTAGGCCTTGATCAGTTTGTGCAGGGACGGCGAAGTCGCATCAACCGGTTCGAAGTCCAGGAACAACTTGATCTGGTCGTCGCCGATCTCGTCACCAATCACCTGTTTCTTATCTTTACGCATTACCGACTCCAGCCTGCAGACATTTACACGGGAAAAGCAGTTTACCTGCGGCGCGCGTGCTTCGGAAACAATGAAGATCCAATGTGGGAGCGGGCTTGCTCGCGAATGCGGAATGTCAGTTAAAGATAAGTTGACTGACCTATCGCATTCGCGAGCAAGCCCGCTCCCACAATTGGATCTACTGTGTTCTGGCTACTGGGTACGCACGGCGCCGGTATGCAGATCCGCCCAGATATGCCCATTGGCGTAGCTCAGGAATTGCACATACACCGTTTCATTGCGCAGCAAGTCGACGATCACACGGTACTGGGCCACGGGGTAGGACAAGGTCAGGGTCTTGCTCTTGTCGTCGTAGGCCGGCTTTTTCAGGCTTTTGCTTTCGGCATCGAAGTTGAGCACCACCTGGGCGATGGTAGCGCCCTTGTTCAAGGACTTGCCCTTGAGGCGGATCATCAGCGGCGAGGTCACCGGAATCGGCTGCTGGGTGGACTGACGCTGGTTGCCGACGACAACCGCGTACTCCGTGACTTGCAACAGTTGCTGCTGGTCGGCAGCCTCTGCGCGCAGGGTCAGGTCGTCGGGCGGCAAAAACTGGCTGTGCATCACCGCAGGCGCAGCCGCCAGTGGCAAGCTGAGGGTCAGCGCCAGGGCAGCGCAGGTGCGTATCAACAGGCTCATGGGCCGCTCCAGAAAAGGTGGCCGAGCACTGTAGCTCAATCGAACTGGGCAAGCATCCAGCGTTGATACTCGGCCACGCCGGCATCGCCTTCGCGAGGCGCCCATTCA
Source organism: Pseudomonas sp. TE24901 (assembly GCF_054058375.1). Taxonomy (NCBI): domain Bacteria; kingdom Pseudomonadati; phylum Pseudomonadota; class Gammaproteobacteria; order Pseudomonadales; family Pseudomonadaceae; genus Pseudomonas; species Pseudomonas sp. TE24901. The sequence continues at coordinate 240,706 of NZ_JBSSAF010000002.1, read as the reverse complement.
GGCTGCTCGCCCTCCCCCACCGGCCGATAGGGGCCGGCCTTGCATTCGAACATCACCGTGCCGGGCTCAAGCACCACCAGGCCGTGGAATATGCCGGGCGCAAGATCGACACCGGAGCACTCGCCGCCCGCCTGCATCACGCGCTTGGCAATCACTTCGCCGGCTTCGCTGAACACCAGCAGGCCCAGGCGCCCTTGAAGGACCAGCAAGGTTTCTGCCTTGTCAGCCCCCAAGTGTCGGTGAGGCGGAATATAGGTGCTGGGCTGCAGCCCCACCGCCATGCGATGGCACGGCTCTTCCATCTGGTGGAAGTTGTGGTGGGTCCGGCCACGGGGGCTGGCGCCCGCTTTCTCGGCCAATTCGGCAAACAGCGTCTGATCAAGAAAGCGAGTCATGGCTTACATCCCTTTGACGGCATAGATACCGTTGGCGTTGCGCCAGTAACCTTTGTAGTCCATGCCGTAACCGAAGATGTAACGGTCGATGCACGGCAGGCCCACGTAATCGGCTTTCAGGTCTGGGCGAGCCTTGCGGTCGTGGTCCTTGTCGATCAGCACGGCGGTGTGCACTTTGCGCGCGCCGGCGTGTTTGCAGAAGTCGATGATCGCGCCCAGGGTGTGACCTTCGTCGAGGATGTCGTCGATGATCAGCACGTCACGGTCGATGAACGAGACTTCTGGCTTGGCTTTCCAGAACAGGTCGCCGCCGCTGGTCTCGTTGCGATAACGGGTGGCGTGCAGGTAGGACGCTTCCAGCGGGAATTGCAGGTGGGTCAGCAATTTGCCGGCGAAGATCAGGCCACCGTTCATCACGCAGAAGACCACCGGGTTGGTGTCGGCCATTTCGCGAGTAATGTGTGCGCCGACCTCGGCGATCGCTGCTTCGACTTGCGCTTCGGTGTACAGGCAGTCAGCCTCACGCATGATTTGACGGATATGCTCAAGATCAGCGGACATGGCGCTCTCCAAGGGGGTGCTGTGGCAAGAAAAGCGGGCGAAGGTACGCTTCTCGTGCGCTCCGAGCAAGCCTTAATGGACTAACGTACTAGATGTCTATAGGACAACACCCTCGGATAGATTAATCTAGGCCGGTTTTTTTGCCCGCCGCCGGAGCCTTTCCCATGCCCACTCGCGAGATCCGCCACCCGCTGATCCGACACAAACTCGGCCTTATGCGCCGCGCCGACATCAGCACGAAGAATTTCCGTGAGCTTGCTCAGGAAGTCGGAGCGTTGCTCACTTACGAAGCCACCAAGGATCTGCCCCTGGAAACCTACGAGATCCCCGGTTGGGCCGGTCCCGTCCAGGTCGAGAAGATCGCTGGTAAGAAAATCACTGTGGTGCCTATTTTGCGCGCCGGTATCGGCATGCTCGAAGGCGTCCTCAGCCTGATTCCGGGCGCCAAGGTCAGCGCCGTAGGCGTGGCCCGCAATGAAGAAACGCTGGAAGCCCATACCTACCTGGAAAAACTCGTCCCGGAAATCGACGAGCGCCTGGCCATGATCATCGACCCGATGCTCGCCACCGGCAGTTCCATGGTTGCCACCATCGACCTGCTGAAAAAAGCCGGCTGCAAGGACATCCGCGCCATGGTGCTGGTGGCTGCGCCGGAAGGTATCGCCGCTGTCGAGAAAGCCCACCCGGACGTGCAGATCTACACCGCGTCCATTGATGAGCGCCTGAACGAGCACGGCTACATCATCCCGGGCCTGGGCGATGCCGGTGACAAGATCTTCGGCACCAAGCAGAAGGACGCGTGAGCATGCAGGATGAATTCAACGACCCGCTTTGGCGCCAGATCCTGTCTGGCGCACAAATGCTCTTCGTGGCATTTGGCGCGCTGGTGTTGATGCCGCTGATCACAGGTCTTGATCCAAACGTTGCACTGTTCACCGCCGGCCTGGGCACGTTGTTGTTCCAGCTGGTGACAGGTCGTCAGGTGCCGGTTTTCCTGGCGTCGAGCTTTGCCTTCATCACGCCGATCATTCTCGCCAAGGGCCAGTTCGGCCTCGCCGCGACCATGGGCGGGGTGATGGCGGCCGGTTTCGTTTATACCTTCCTGGGCTTGGCGGTGAAGATCAAGGGCACCGGGTTTATCGACCGGTTGCTGCCCCCTGTGGTCATCGGCCCGGTGATTATCTCCATTGGCCTGGCGATGGCGCCGATTGCGGCCAATATGGCGATGGGCAAGGCCGGTGATGGCAGCGAACTGATCCATTACCAGACGGCAATGATGATCTCGATGCCGGCGCTGCTGACCACGTTGATCGTGGCGGTGTTCGGCAAAGGCATTTTCCGCCTGGTGCCGATCATCTCCGGCGTGCTGGTCGGTTTTGCCATGTCGTTCTACTTTGGCGTGGTCGACACCGCAAAAATTGCCGCTGCACCGTGGTTCGCCCTGCCCCACTTCACTGCGCCGGAGTTCAACTGGCAGGCCATCCTGTTTATCGTCCCAGTGGCCCTGGCCCCGGCGATCGAACACATCGGTGGCGTGATTGCGGTGGGCAGCGTGACCGGTCGCGACTACTTGAAGAAGCCCGGCCTGCATCGCACCCTGCTGGGTGACGGCATCGCCACGACGGCAGCCGGTTTGTTTGGCGGCCCGCCGAACACCACCTACGCCGAAGTGACCGGTGCGGTGATGCTGACCAAGAACTACAACCCGAAGATCATGACCTGGGCGGCCATCTTTGCCATCAGCCTGGCGTTTATCGGTAAGTTCGGCGCGTTGCTGCAGAGCATTCCGGTGCCGGTGATGGGCGGGATTCTGTGCCTGCTGTTCGGCTCGATTGCGGCGGTGGGGATGAACACACTGATCCGCCACAAGATCGACCTGGGCGAAGCGCGCAACCTGGTGATTGTGTCGGTGACGCTGGTGTTCGGGATTGGCGGTGTGCTGGTTGGCACCGGCACCGGCCCGGATGATTTCGGCCTCAAGGGCATTGCCCTGTGTGCGGTGGTGGCGATTGGTTTGAACCTGCTGCTGCCGGGCAATGATGGTTGGAAGAACAAGAAGTCGGATGAGCCGTTGATCTAACTGCCTCAACGCAAAACCAAATGTGGGAGCGGGCTTGCTCGCGAATGCAGTGTGTCATTCAGCACATCAGTGACTGAACCACCGCATTCGCGAGCAAGCCCGCTCCCACATTTTTTGATCTTCAGGGAGCTTAGAGCTCGCCCAGGCCGTCGATCAGCGCCTGATTCTGCTCCGGCGTACCGATGCTGATCCGCAGGAACTGGGCAATCCGCTCCTGCTTGAAGTGCCGCACGATCACACCCTGCTCACGCAGTTTGGCCGCCAGGCCGGCAGCGTCGTGCTTGGGATGACGGGCAAAGATGAAGTTGGCCGCCGAAGGCAACACCTCAAACCCCTTGCCTTCCAACTGAGCGACCACCTTATTGCGGCTGTCGATCACCAGTTGGCATGTCTTCTCGAAATACTCACGGTCCTCAAACGCTGCCGCCGCGCCGACAATCGCCAGGCGATCCAGCGGGTAGGAGTTGAAGCTGTTCTTGACCCGCTCCAGCGCTTCGATCAGGTCCGGGTGGCCCACGGCCAGGCCCACGCGTAAACCGGCCAGTGAGCGCGATTTGGACAGGGTCTGGGTCACCAGCAGGTTCGGGTAGCGGTCAACCAGGCTGATCGCGGTCTCACCGCCGAAGTCGATATAGGCTTCATCGACCACCACCACCGAATCCGGACTGGCCTTGAGGATCTGCTCCACCGCATCCAGCGCCAGCACGCAGCCCGTCGGCGCGTTCGGGTTGGGGAAGATGATCCCGCCGTTGGGCTTGGCGTAATCCGCTACCCGGATCTGGAACTGCTCGTCCAAGGGCACAGGGGCCGACTGGATGCCGTACAGGCCGCAGTAGACCGGATAGAAGCTGTAGCTGATGTCCGGGAACAGCAGCGGCAGATCGTGCTGGAACAAACCGTGGAAGATGTGCGCCAGGACTTCGTCGGAACCGTTGCCGAGGAACACCTTGCCGGCATCCACGCCGTAATACTTGGCCACTGCCTGCTTGAGCAGGTCGCTGTTGGGGTCCGGGTACAGGCGCAGGTTGTCGTTCAGCTCGGCCTGCATCGCGGCCAACGCCTTGGGCGATGGGCCGTAGGGGTTTTCATTGGTGTTGAGCTTGACCAGCTTGGTCAGCTTCGGCTGCTCGCCGGGCACGTAAGGCACGAGGTCCTTGACGAAAGGGCTCCAGAATTTGCTCATGTCTCAGTTCCCCTTCTGTTCAAGGATACGGTATTCGGCGCTGCGGGCGTGGGCACTCAGGGACTCACCGCGGGCCAGTACCGAAGCGGTCTTGCCCAGCTCGGAAGCGCCCTGCGGCGAGCAGAAAATGATCGACGAACGCTTCTGGAAGTCATACACCCCCAGCGGCGACGAGAAGCGTGCAGTGCCGGAGGTCGGCAGTACGTGGTTCGGGCCCGCGCAGTAGTCACCCAGGGCTTCGCTGGTGTGGCGGCCCATGAAGATCGCACCGGCGTGGCGAATCGACGGCAGCCAGGCCTGAGGGTCGGCCACGGACAGTTCCAGGTGCTCCGGCGCGATACGGTTGGCCACTTCGATGGCCTGCTCCATGTCACGCACCAGGATCAGCGCGCCGCGGCCATTGATCGACTTCTCGATGATCTCGGCGCGCTCCATGGTGGGCATCAGCTTATTGATGCTGGCGGCGACCTTGTCGAGGAACTCGGCATCCGGGCTGACCAGGATCGCCTGGGCGTCTTCGTCGTGCTCGGCCTGGGAGAACAGGTCCATGGCGATCCAGTCCGGGTCGGTCTGGCCGTCGCATACCACGAGGATTTCCGAAGGGCCGGCGATCATGTCGATACCAACCTGGCCGAACACGTGGCGCTTGGCAGTGGCAACGTAGATGTTGCCAGGGCCGACCACCTTGTCGACCTTCGGCACGCTTTCGGTGCCATAGGCCAGGGCCGCAACGGCCTGTGCGCCACCGATGGTGAACACACGGTCGACACCGGCGATGCACGCTGCCGCCAGCACCAGTTCGTTGATTTCACCACGCGGGGTTGGCACCACCATGACCACTTCGGTCACGCCGGCCACCTTGGCGGGAATGGCGTTCATCAACACCGACGATGGGTAGGAGGCTTTACCGCCTGGCACATACAGGCCGGCACGGTCCAACGGCGTGACCTTCTGGCCCAGCACGGTGCCGTCGGCCTCGGTGTAGCTCCAAGAGTCCTGCTTTTGCTTCTCGTGGTAGCTGCGCACCCGCGCCGCCGCCACTTCCAGGGCTTCGCGCTGGGGCGCAGTGATGCGCGTCAGGGCCAGCTCCAGGCGTTCGCGGGGCAGGATCAGGTCGGCCATGGACTTGACGTCCAGGCCATCGAACTGGCGGGTGAAGTCCACCAGCGCCGCATCACCGCGCTCGCGCACGGCCTTGATGATGTCGAGCACCCGCCTGTTGACCGAATCGTCGGACACGCTTTCCCAGCTCAGCAGATGATCCAGATGATGGGCGAAATCCGGATCGGCAGCGTTGAGTCGGGCAATTGCAGTGGACGTGGTCATAGCGAGGGCCTCATAGGATTGGCAAAAATGCTCAGGCGCCGAAAGTTAGCAGTCGATCCGCTTGGGCACCTGAGAATTCTGGCTATGAGGCGGATAGACGGGCGCAGCTGTTCAGCTACGCGGGTGAGTCAACCGCGGTGTCGCGACTCCACTGCCTTGCGCAGGGTGTCGATCAACGCCTGGATACGGGCGTGCTGCATCTTCATCGACGCTTTGTTGACGATCAGACGGGAGCTGATGTCAGCAATGAAATCCTGAGGCTCCAGGCCATTGGCACGCAGGGTGTTGCCGGTGTCGACCACGTCGATGATCTTGTCGGCCAGGCCGATCAACGGGGCCAGCTCCATCGAGCCGTAGAGCTTGATGATGTCGACCTGGCGACCTTGCTCGGCGTAGTAACGCTTGGCAACATTGACGAACTTGGTGGCCACGCGCAGGCGCCCCTTTGGCTCGACATCACCGACACGGCCGGCAGTCATCAGCTTGCACAGCGCGATACGCAGGTCCAGCGGCTCGTACAAACCCTGGCCGCCGTATTCCATCAGCACGTCCTTGCCGGCGACACCCAGGTCGGCCGCGCCATGCTCAACGTAGGTCGGCACGTCGGTAGCCCGCACGATCAACAGACGAACGTCGTCCTGGGTCGTGGGGATGATCAGCTTGCGGCTCTTGTCCGGATTCTCGGTCGGCACGATGCCCGCTTCAGCCAGAAGCGGCAAAGTGTCGTCAAGGATGCGGCCCTTGGACAGTGCGATGGTCAACATGGGAAACGTCAGTCCTTCATCAGGCTATTGCTGTCCGGTCGCGAACGGCGCCAGACACAGATCGAGGCCATTACAGCCTCGATTTTAAACAAATTCAGCATATTGCTTCTTCAACTTGTAGTGAGCGGGCTTGCCCCGCGACGTGGTGTGTCAGGCGCCTTAACCCTACCTGATACACCGCGGCGCGGGGCAAGCCCGCTCACTACAAGCAGCAACTAGCCCGGTACGCGGCGGATTTTCGCGCCGAGCATCTGCAGTTTCTCTTCGATGCACTCGTAACCACGGTCGATGTGGTAGATGCGGTCGATCAGGGTGTCACCCTCGGCGATCAGCGCCGATATTACCAGGCTGGCCGAGGCGCGCAGGTCGGTGGCCATCACTGGCGCGCCCTTGAGCTTCTCGGTGCCGGTCACGATGGCGGTGTTGCCTTCGACCTGGATCTTGGCGCCCATGCGGTGCAATTCGTACACGTGCATGAAGCGGTTTTCGAAGATGGTCTCGATGACCGCACCGGTGCCTTCGGCAATGGCGTTCAGGGAGATGAACTGCGCCTGCATGTCGGTCGGGAACGCTGGGTAGGGAGCGGTACGCACGTTGACGGCCTTGGGACGCTTGCCGTGCATGTTCAGCTCGATCCAGTCTTCGCCGGTGGTGATTTCGGCACCGGCTTCGCGCAGCTTCTCAAGCACCGCTTCCAGGATGGTCGGATCGGTGTCCTTGACCTTGACGCGGCCACCGGTGACGGCAGCGGCAACCAGGTAAGTGCCGGTCTCGATACGGTCCGGCATTACTTTGTAGGTGGCCGAGTGCAGGCGTTTCACACCGTCGATGGTGATGGTGTCGGTGCCAGCGCCGGTGATATTGGCACCCATGGCGATCAGGAAGTTGGCCAGGTCGACCACTTCCGGCTCGCGCGCGGCGTTTTGCAGGACGCTGCGGCCGTTGGCCAGGGCAGCGGCCATCATGATGTTCTCGGTACCGGTCACGCTGACGGTATCGAAGAAGAAGTTGGCACCACGCAGGCCGCCTTCCGGCGCCTTGGCCTTGATGTAGCCGCCTTCGACGTCAATGGTCGCGCCCATGGCTTCGAGGCCACGGATGTGCAGGTCAACCGGACGCGAACCGATGGCGCAACCGCCAGGCAGTGCCACTTCGGCTTCGCCGAAACGGGCAACCATCGGGCCCAGTACCAGGATCGAGGCACGCATGGTTTTCACCAGTTCGTACGGAGCGACCAGGGTCTTGATGGTGCGCGGGTCGATTTCGACGGCCAGCTTCTCGTCGATCACCGGCTCAATGCCCATGCGACCGAACAGCTCGATCATGGTGGTGATGTCGTGCAGGTGCGGCAGGTTGGCCACGGTAACCGGGCCATCGCACAGCAGGGTCGCCGCCAGGATCGGCAGAGCGGAGTTTTTCGCACCGGAAATGCGAATCTCGCCATCAAGGCGGGCACCGCCGGTAATAATCAATTTATCCATAAGAATCTCGACGCCTTGGGGGCTCAGGTGCGCTCGGCCCAGGCCGCGCGGCTGAAAAATTTCATAGTGACCGCATGGATGCTGCCATCGGTGATCCATGGGTTCAAATGGGCATAGATCTGCTGCTGACGCTTGACCGGGCTCAATGCCGCCAGTTCATCGCTAATCACGTTCAGTTGGAAGTTGCAGCCTTCGCCTTCAACTTCTACGTTCGTATCCGGCAGCTTTCCTTCAAGGAAGCGCTTAACTTCTAGGGCCTGCATGCTCAACCTCTATCGGCGCCCAGTGCGCACGGGTCGCACATCATACAAAAAAGCCCCGCGCCTGCGAACCCCGCATAGCAGGACTCTGACGGGGGGCTTTCCTGAAAATGGCTATTAAGGATGCGCCAACAGCTCGCTCAGGCCAGAAACCTCGGCAATTTCCCGCATGTCCTCGGGCATTGCACGGATGCTGACCGGCTTTTTGATCGCCTCGGCATCACGGATAAAGCACAGCAATAACGACAAGCCAACGCTGCTGGACTTGGTCACCGCCGAGCAATCGAGCACCAGTGCAGGCGCGGTGCTGGTCTTGATCAGCGCCTGGCCCTGCTTGCGCAGGTCAGGCCCGGTGCGGTAGTCCAGCACGCCGCTGAGGAACAACTCGCCGGCGTCGCCGAGACGAACAGCCGACTCGGTCATTGTGCGGACTTCCCGGCAGCTTGCTTGTCAGTTTCTTCCTTGGCCTTGGCCACTTCACCGGCCCAACCGTTGATGGTCTTGTCCAGGTCGTTGCCGTTGCGCTGCATGGCGTCAGCGAACTGGTCGCGGAACAGCTTGCCGATGTTGATGCCGTTGATGATCACGTTGCGCAGTTTCCACTCGCCGTTGACCTTCTCCAGCGTGTACTGCACAGGGTAGACCGCGCCGTTGTTGCCTTTGACAGTCATGCCGACGCTGGTACGGTCGCCCGACTCGTCCTTGGCAGGGTCCACGGTGATGCCTTGGTTGTTGTACTCAAGCAACGCGTTGCCGTAGAACTGGAACAGGCCCTTCTTGAAGTTTTCCTGGAAGGTCTGCATCTGCGCCGGGGTCGCCTTGCGCGAATACTTGACGGTCATGATGCTGCGGGAAATGCCTTCGGCATCCACCACCGGGCCCACGATCGAGTTCAGCGCGTCGTAGAACTTACTCGGGTCCTGCTTGTACTGCTCTTTGTTGGCAGTCAGGTCGGCCAGCATCTTGCTGGTCGTATCCTGCACCAGATCGTGCGCAGAACCTGCCGCGTTGGCCAGCAGCGGCAGCGCTGCAAGCAATACCAGCAGGCCACGTCGCAAGGTAGAGATCATGAACAGATTCCTCATTTGGCGTCTTTATTGACCGTATTGAGCAGGAATTTACCGATCAGGTCTTCAAGCACCAGCGACGACTGCGTGTCGTGGATGGTCGAACCATCCTTGAGCAGGGCTGTTTCCCCGCCCACGCTGACACCGATGTACTTCTCGCCCAGCAGACCCGCTGTGAGGATAGATGCAGTGGAGTCAGTCGGCAGATTATCTACCTTCTTGTCCACCTGCATGGTCACCCGGCCGGTGAAGCTGTCGCGATCCAGATCGATTGCCGTGACCTTGCCGATGGTAACGCCGGCCATGGTCACTTTAGCTCTGACCGTCAAACCGGCGATATTGTCGAAGTACGCATAAAGTTTATAAGTATCGGCGGTGGGGCTGGCCGACAGGCCACTGACCCGCAGGGCCAGCAACAGTAAAGCCAGGATGCCAGCCAGCAAGAAAAGGCCGACACCGATTTCCACAGTGCGGTTTTGCATCAGAAATCTCCAAACATCAAGGCGGTCAAAATGAAGTCAAGGCCCAGTACCGCCAGCGAGGCGTACACAACGGTCTTGGTGGTGGCGCGACTGATCCCTTCTGAGGTGGGCTCACAGTCGTAGCCTTGGAATACGGCGATCCAGGTCACTACAAAGGCGAAAACGATGCTTTTGATGATGCCGTTGAGCACGTCACCACTGAAGGTCACGCTGTTCTGCATGTTGGCCCAGTAGGAACCGTCATAGACGCCCAGCCAGTCAACCGCCACCCACGAACCGCCCCAGATACCGACCACGCTGAAGATCATTGCCAGCAGCGGCAGGGAAATGAAGCCGGCCCACAGGCGCGGGGCGACGATGTACTTGAGCGGGTCCACGCCGATCATTTCCAGGCTGGACAGCTGTTCGGTGGACTTCATATTGCCGATTTCTGCCGTCAGGGCAGAACCGGCGCGCCCGGCAAACAGTAAGGCGGTGACCACCGGCCCCAGTTCACGCAACAGCGTCAGGGCGACCATCTGCCCCACCGCCTGCTCCGAACCGTAACTGGACAGAATGTTGAAACCCTGCAGCGCCAGCACCATGCCAATGAACACGCCGGAAACGACGATGATCACCAGGGACATCACGCCCACCGAGTGCAACTGCTTGATCAGCAGGCCAAAACCGCCGCCGATGCCGCCACGACCGAGCAAGGCATGAAACAGGAAGAGGGTGGAACGGCCCAGCACTTCGACAATGTCGATGCCCGAGCGGCCGAAAAGGCGAACCTTTTCGATAAGAGATGTCTTGCGCATCAGCGCTTCCCCAGAAGATCTGAGCGGTAGTCCGCTGCCGGAAAATGAAAAGGCACCGGGCCATCAGGATCGCCGGTCATGAATTGGCGAATGCGCGGGTTATCGGCGTTCATCAACTCTTCTGGAGTGCCCTGCCCCAACACCTGGCCATCACCGACGACATAGAGGTAGTCGGCGATGCTCGCGGTTTCGGCCAGGTCATGGGAAACCACGATACTGGTGATACCCAGCGCATCGTTGAGCAGTCGAATGAGGCGTACCAATACGCCCATGGCGATCGGATCCTGGCCCACGAACGGTTCGTCGTACATGAGGATCTGCGGGTCGAGGGCGATGGCCCGCGCCAGTGCGACACGGCGCTTCATGCCACCGGACAGTTCGTCAGGCATCAGGTCGACGGCACCGCGAAGGCCCACGGCCTGCAGTTTCAGCAACACAATGTCACGAATCATTTCATCGGACAGCTGGGTATGCACCCGCAGCGGAAACGCCACGTTTTCGAATACATCGAGATCGGTGAACAACGCACCGCTCTGGAACAGCACACCCATGTGCTTGCGCGCATCGAACAGGTCGCTGCGCGACAGCGTCGGCAGGTTCTGTCCATTGACCCACACTTCGCCGGCACTGGGCCGCAATTGCATGCCCATCAGGCGCAACAGGGTGGTCTTGCCACAGCCTGAAGGGCCCATGATGCCCGTGACCTTGCCGCGGGGAATGCGAATATCGACGTTATTGAAGATGCTGCGCGTCCCGCGCTTGAAGGTAAGGCCCTTCAGCTCGACCGCGTAGGCGTTATCGGCACTCATCTAAACTCCTTGGGATGCAGCCTCTCACTCAGACACCATGTGTACGACATTCGTTTGCAACGGATGTGCAAGCAGGTAGCCACATGGGTTGGGTGAACCGAACTGGCGGCGAACTATATCACTGCTGGTGCGGCGCCCCCAAGGCCGGAACTGCGCTTGTTCAGATTGACGACAGGGAAAAACATTGCCGACTGTGTTGGGCGGGAGCGGAATCTCTGACGCCTTGTGAATAAAGCCTGACGAACTTGCGTGAGGGAATTGATCATTACCGCTATAATCGCCGACTTTTCGTCAGGCTATACGATTTCAGACATGAGCCAATCCAGCGACCTTATTCAATCCGCACAGCGCACCATCCGCCTCGAGCTCGAAGCCGTAGAGGGCTTGCTGGCCCATATCGACGCGGATTTCGTACGCGCCTGCGAGATGATTCTGGCCAGCAAAGGCCGCGTTGTTGTGGTCGGCATGGGTAAATCCGGACACATCGGCAACAAGATCGCCGCCACGCTGGCAAGCACCGGGACCACCTCGTTTTTCGTGCATCCGGCAGAAGCCAGCCACGGCGACATGGGCATGATCACCAAGGATGACATCATCCTGGCGCTGTCCAACTCCGGCACCACCAACGAAATCGTCACCCTATTGCCGTTGATCAAGCGCCTGGGCATCAAGATGATCAGCATCACCGGCAACCCGGAATCGACGCTGGCCAAGGCCGCCGAAGTGAACCTCAACGTTCACGTGGCCCACGAGGCCTGCCCGCTGAACCTGGCGCCGACGTCCTCGACCACCGCCGCCCTGGTCATGGGTGATGCGCTGGCCGTTGCCCTGCTGGAAGCCCGCGGTTTTACCGCAGAAGACTTCGCTTTCTCCCATCCGGGTGGCGCCCTGGGCCGCCGCCTGCTGTTGAAAGTGGAAAACGTCATGCATGCAGGCGATGAATTGCCTCACGTCCAGCGCGGCACGCTACTGAAGGACGCGCTGATGGAAATGACCCGCAAGGGCCTCGGCATGACCGTTATCCTGGAAGCCGATGGCCGCCTGGCCGGGGTATTCACCGACGGCGACTTGCGCCGCACCCTGGACCGCACCATCGACATCCACACCGCGACCATCGATGCGGTCATGACCCCTCATGGCAAGACCGCACGCCCGGAAATGCTGGCTGCAGAAGCGCTGAAGATCATGGAAGACCACAAGATCGGCGCGCTGGTGGTGGTCAATGAAGATGACCGCCCTATCGGCGCCCTGAACATGCACGACTTGCTGCGTGCGGGAGTAATGTAATGACAGGCGACCTGTTGCAACGCGGCAAGAACATCAAGCTGGCGATTTTCGACGTCGACGGCGTGCTGACCGATGGCCGCCTGTACTTTCTCGAAGACGGCAGCGAATTCAAGACGTTCAATACCCTCGACGGCCAGGGCATCAAGATGCTGATGGCGGCAGGTGTGCAAACGGCCATTATCAGCGGTCGCAAGACCCCGGTTGTGGAACGTCGTGCACAAAACCTGGGGATTCCTCACCTGTATCAGGGCCGTGAGGATAAACTGGTGGTTCTGGACGAGCTTCTTGGCCAACTCAACCTAAGCTATGAGCAGGTCGCCTACCTCGGTGACGACCTGCCCGACCTGCCGGTCATTCGCCGGGTAGGCCTGGGCATGGCTGTCGCCAACGCGGCGGCATTTGTTCGTGAACACGCCCATGGCATCACCACGGCCCGTGGCGGCGAAGGTGCCGCGCGTGAGTTCTGCGAATTGATCCTGCGCGCCCAGGGCAGCCTTGAAGCGGCCCACGCCGCCTACTTATAGAGCGTTTTATGCTGAGCAAAAAGATTCGCAACTTCCTGCTATTCGGGGTCATCGCCGCGCTGTTCCTCGCGGTGGGCTACTGGAATATCAGCCCGGAGCGCTTCCTCGACAAGCCTGTAGCGCAGGTTGACGACGGGGCCATCGACTATTACGCCATCAACGCCAAAAGCGTGCAGTTCCTGCCCGACGGCAAGGTGCAGTACGAAATGACGTCGGACAAGGTCGAGCACTTGAAGGCTACTGAAGTGACCTTGCTGACCAATCCCGACATGAACATCTATCGCGGCACCGAGTTTCCGTGGCACGTCACCAGCAAGCGTGGCGAGGTCAACCCGGACGGCACCCAAGTAGAACTGATCGACTCGGTACGCGTTGCGCGCACTGACGACAAGAACCGCGACACCGTGATCACCACCAGTCGCATGACCGTATTCCCGCAGAAGCAATATGCGCAGACCGAGCAAGACGTTAGAATCGACGGCGCTGGCGGTGTATCGACTGGCAAGGGAATGAAAGCGTATTTGAAAGAAAGCAGGATACACCTGCTATCGAACGTAAGAGGACAGTATGAGGCTCGTTAAAACTCTCCCTATTTTGCTCGGTCTGGGCGCAGCACTGGGAAGCGTGAGCGCCTGGGCTCTGCCGAACGATAGCCAGCAACCGATCCACATCCAGGCTGACGATGCGCAGCTGGATGACAAGCAAGGCGTCGCGACCTACACCGGTGGCGTGATCATTACCCAGGGCTCGATGAAGATCACTGGCAACACGGTGACACTGACCCGCACCAAGAGCGGCGACATCGACGTCGTGACCTCGGTGGGCAACCTGGCCTATTTCGAACAGAAGCAGGCACCTGCCGACACCGCCCCGATGAAGGGCTATGGCAAGACCATTCAGTATCACGCCCAGCAGAACCGCATTGTCCTGATTGACCAGGCCAAGGTCGTCAGCACCGACGGCAACACCACGGAAGGTGAAAAAATCACCTATGACACCGTGAAACAGGTCGCCAACGCCGGTCGCGCCAATGGCAACAAGGTCACCGCACCTCGTCCGCGTATCGACATGGTTATCCAGCCGAAGAAGAAGGCCGAGTAATGGCAACCCTGAAAGCCCAGCATCTGGCCAAGGCCTACAAAAGCCGTCAGGTCGTGCGCGACGTCAGCCTGTCGATCGACAGCGGCCAGATCGTCGGCCTGCTCGGCCCCAACGGTGCCGGCAAGACCACCTGTTTCTACATGATCGTCGGCCTGGTCCAGGCAGATCAGGGTCGCGTACTGATCGACGACCTGGATGTCAGCCACCAGCCGATGCACGGTCGTGCTCGCGCCGGTATCGGCTATCTTCCCCAGGAAGCGTCGATCTTCCGCAAACTGTCGGTTTCGGACAACATCATGGCGATCCTGGAGACCCGTAAGGAACTCGACCGTGACGGCCGCCGTAAGGAGCTGGAAAGCCTGCTGCAGGAATTCCATATCAACCACATCCGCGACAACCTGGGCATGAGCCTGTCCGGTGGCGAGCGTCGCCGTGTGGAAATCGCCCGCGCATTGGCCACCGCGCCGAAGTTCATCCTGCTGGACGAACCGTTCGCCGGCGTCGACCCGATTTCGGTGGGCGATATCAAACAGATCATCCACCACCTCAAGGCCAAGGGGATCGGCGTACTGATCACTGACCACAACGTTCGCGAGACCCTCGATATCTGTGAAACCGCTTATATCGTCAACGATGGCCAATTGATCGCCGAAGGCGACTCCGCCACCATCCTGGCCAACGAACTGGTCAAGGAAGTGTACCTGGGCCACGAGTTCCGCCTGTAAGCGTCGCGGTGTCAGGCCGAACGCCAGCGCGCGCGGGAGTCAATAAAAACCTCAGTTTTTTTATTGTTACCGCGCTCTAGGCAAAGCCCCCGATATCAGGCATATAATTTGCTTATGTTTGGCGCTCACGCGCCCTGTCGTGGATGGCGCATTGCGCCGGCGAATAAGGTGTTAAGCCCCTGCCATGAAACCATCGCTAGTCCTGAGAATGGGCCAGCAGCTGACGATGACACCGCAGCTGCAACAGGCCATCCGCCTGCTCCAATTGTCGACCCTGGACCTGCAACAGGAAATCCAGGAGGCCCTGGAGTCCAATCCGATGCTCGAACGCCAGGAAGAAGGCGACGACTTCGACAATGCAGACCCGCTGGCTGACAACATCGAGCAAAAACCCAATTCCGACGTGCAGGAACCCTCCTATCAGGAAACCGCCCCGACGGTGGACAACCTGGAGGACGGCGAATGGAACGAACGCATTCCCAACGAGCTTCCCGTGGACACGGCCTGGGAAGACGTCTACCAGACCAGTGCCAGCAGCCTGCCAAGCAATGACGATGACGAGTGGGACTTCACCACCCGCACGTCAGCCGGCGAGAGCCTGCAGAGCCATCTGCTGTGGCAACTGAACCTGGCACCGATGTCCGACACCGATCGCCTGATCGCCGTCACCCTGATCGACTGCATCAATAACCAGGGCTACCTGGACGAAACCCTTGAGGAAATCCTTGAGGCATTCGACCCGGAACTGGACATTGAGCTGGACGAGATCGAAGCCGTCCTGCACCGAATCCAGCAATTCGAACCGGCCGGCATTGGCGCCCGCACCCTCAGCGAGTGCCTGCTGCTGCAATTGCGCCAACTTCCGGCCAAGACGCCTTGGCTTGCCGAGGCCCAGCGCCTGGTCAATGACTACATCGACCTGCTGGGCAGCCGCGACTACAGCCAGCTCATGCGCCGCATGAAGCTCAAGGAAGACGACCTGCGCCAGGTCATCGAGCTGGTCCAGAGCCTCAACCCACGCCCCGGTTCGCAGATCGAGTCCAGCGAAGCTGAATACGTCGTCCCTGACGTGATCGTACGCAAGGACAACGAGCGCTGGCTGGTGGAGCTTAACCAGGAGTCGGTACCACGCTTGCGCGTCAACCCGCAGTACGCCGGTTTTGTACGTCGTGCCGACACCAGCGCCGACAACACCTTCATGCGCAACCAGTTGCAGGAAGCGCGCTGGTTCATCAAGAGCCTGCAAAGCCGCAACGAAACCCTGATGAAAGTCGCCACCCAGATCGTCGAGCACCAGCGCGGCTTCCTGGAATACGGCGACGAGGCGATGAAGCCGCTGGTGCTGCATGACATCGCCGAAGCAGTGGGTATGCATGAATCGACGATCTCCCGGGTGACCACGCAGAAATTCATGCATACCCCACGGGGTATTTATGAACTGAAATACTTTTTCTCCAGCCACGTCAGCACCTCCGAAGGCGGCGAATGCTCGTCCACGGCGATCCGCGCGATCATCAAAAAACTGGTTGCCGCTGAAAATCAGAAAAAGCCATTGAGTGACAGTAAGATCGCTGGTTTACTGGAGGCACAAGGCATTCAGGTCGCCCGTCGAACCGTCGCCAAGTACCGCGAGTCCCTCGGGATCGCGCCTTCCAGCGAGCGTAAGCGTTTGATGTGACGGGCGGGCCACAGCGTTCCAGTGGCAGGCACCCCGGCCTGCCGCTTTATGCACTGGCAACGAAGGAGAAGCTGTATGCAAGTCAACATCAGTGGACACCAGCTGGAAGTCACCAAACCCCTGCGTGAATACACCGAAAGCAAGCTGAACAAGCTGGCAGGGCATTTTGACAAGATCACCAACGTGCAGGTCATCATGGAGGTCGATAAGCTCAAGCAGAAAATCGAGGCCACCCTGCACGTACCGAATGCAAAGCTCGTCGCCAATGCGGAGCATGAAGACATGTACGCGGCGATCGACTCGCTCTACGACAAGCTGGACCGCCAACTCATAAAGCATAAGGAAAAGAATCTGCACCTGATGCAAGGTACAGGTCGTTAACTCTCCCCCCATGATCCGACTTGAAACCATCCTGACCCCCGGCCGTTCACTCGTGAACGTGCCGGGCGGCAGCAAGAAAAAAGCCCTCGAACAAATTGCCAACCTGATCGCGCGCGAAGTGCCGGATCTGGAGATGCAAGATGTCTTCGACGCGCTGATTGCCCGTGAAAAACTCGGCTCCACCGGTTTTGGCAACGGCATCGCCATCCCCCACTGCCGTCTCAAGGGTTGCGAAACACCTGTCAGTGCCCTGCTGCACCTTGAAGCTCCCATCGATTTCGACGCCATCGACGGCGCCCCGGTCGACCTGCTGTTTGTCCTGCTGGTCCCGCAAGCCGCCACCGATGCGCACCTGGAACTGCTTCGGCAGATCGCCAGCATGCTTGACCGCAAGGACGTACGCGACAAACTGCGCGGCGCCAGCAGCAATGAGGCGCTTTATCAGGTTGTCCTGGATGAACAGAACGGGCAGTAATCATGCGTTTGATCATCGTCAGCGGCCGCTCCGGCTCGGGTAAAAGCACTGCCCTCAATGTCCTTGAGGACAACGGCTTTTATTGCATCGACAACCTGCCGGCCGGCCTGCTGCCGGAGCTGGCGGAACGCGCACTGATCCACACCGAGCTGGCCCAGCCCCTGGTTGCCGTTTCGATTGATGCCCGCAACCTGCCCAGCCACCTTGAGCGTTTTCCGCAACTGCTCGAGGAGGTCAGGGCCAAGCATATTCATTGTGATGTGCTGTACCTGGACGCCGACGAAGAAACCCTGCTCAAGCGCTTTTCCGAGACCCGCCGACGTCACCCCCTCAGCAGCCCCCATCGCTCCCTGGCAGAAGCCATCGAGGATGAAACCAAGTTGCTGGGCCCGATCATTGACCTCGCCGACCTCAAGATCAACACCACCAGCCTCAATCTGTATCAGTTGCGCGATGCCATCAAGCTGCGCCTGCTCAACCAACCGGAACCTGGCACGGCGTTTCTCGTGGAGTCGTTCGGCTTCAAGCGCGGCATGCCGGTGGACGCCGACCTGGTGTTCGATGTGCGCTGCCTGCCCAACCCTTACTGGAAGCCGGAACTGCGCGAACAATCCGGGCTGGACTTGCCTGTAGCCGAATACCTGGCCGCGCAGCCGGATGTTGAAGAGATGTTCCAGGATATCTCCAGCTACCTGCTCAAATGGCTACCCCGCTTTGCCGCGAGCAATCGCGCGTACGTCACCATTGCCATCGGCTGCACCGGTGGTCACCACCGCTCCGTCTACCTGACCGAGCGCCTGGGCCAGGTGCTGCAACAAACCCTCAAGAACGTCCAGGTCCGCCACCGCGACCTTAGCTGAAAGGAACACCTGCGCGATGCCCGCTCTGGAAATTGAAATCATCAACAAGCTAGGCCTGCACGCCCGTGCCTCAGCCAAATTCGTCGGCGTGGCCGGGCAGTTTCCTTGCCAGATCCGCGCCGGTCGCACACCGGAATCGATGGTCGACGGCAAGAGCATCATGGCCATGATGATGCTGGCAGCCGGCAAGGGCACCAAGATTCACCTGAAGACGGAAGGCGAACAGGAAGACGAAGCCATGGCTGCACTGGTGGCGTTGATCAACAACTACTTCGACGAAGGCGAATAGCCCCATCCCTTGTAGGAGCCCGGCTTGCCGGCGATGAGGCCTTTGAGTCAGGTGTTGGACCTGAGGACGCCATCGCCGGCAAGCCGGGCTCCTACAGAAGCGATTTATCCCAAGGCCGTGTCCATCACCATCATCAAGCAGAAGCCGATGCACAGCCCCAGGCTGGCGAGCTTTTCGTGACCATTGCGCCGCGACTCCGGGATGACCTCGTGGGTCACGACCAACAGCATCGCACCCGCCGCCAACGCCAACCCAAGCGGCAACAGCACTTCGGCCAGGCTGACCAGCCAGGCGCAAAGCACTGCGAATACCGGCTCCACCAAGCCTGACGCTGCGCCGATCAAGAACGCCTTGACCCGCGACATCCCCGCGCCGGCCAATACCAACGCAATCACCAGGCCTTCGGGTACATCCTGCAAGGCGATGCCCATGGCCAGGCTGTCGGCATCTGGCATGCCACCGCCTGCGGAGACGCCCACGGCCATGCCTTCGGGAATATTGTGGGCAATGATGGCAAACACGAACAACCAGATACGTGGAGGAATCACAGGCTTATCCGGTGTGCCCACCAACATTTCCGGGCTCGCACCGGAGACCTTGCGGTCGACCAGGTACAGCCCGAAGGCGCCCAGCATGATGCCGAAGCTGATCAACCCACTGGCGCCCCAAGGCGAGAGCCCCAGGGTTTCAGCGGCGGCAATGCCCGGCACGATCAACGAAAACGCGGTCGCAGCCAGCATCACACCCGCCCCAAACCCCAATAAGGTATCGCTGAGTGCGACGGGCATCCGGCGAATCACCAACACCGGCACCGCGCCCAATGCGGTGCCGAGCGCGCAAATCGCCCCGCCCTGCAACGCCCGCAGGATGCGCGGTTCGAGGTCCAGCCAGGCCAGCCCGTGAGCCACCAGCAATGCAGTACCTGCCAACAGCAGCAGCGAGCCAAACGCATAACGAAACATTCGCCCGCTGCTGATCGCCAGTGTTTCAGTGCCCATAGTCGGCCTTAGATCTTGTTATTGGATGAATATCAGGCCAATGCGGCCTGGTAGCGTGCGGCGACTTCCGGCCAGTTGATGACGCTGTAGAAGGCGTTGATGTATTCGGGGCGGCGGTTCTGGTAGAGCAGGTAATAGGCGTGCTCCCAGACATCCAACCCCAGGATCGGCGTGTTGCCGCTCATCAACGGGCTGTCCTGGTTGCCGCTGCTTTCCACCACCAATGTCTTTTGCGGGGTGACGCTCAGCCACGCCCAACCGCTGCCGAAACGAGTCAGCGCGGCCTTGGTGAATGCTTCCTTGAAGCTGTCAAAACCACCCAATTGCTCATCGATGGCCTTGCCCAACGCGCCCTCTGGCTTGCCGCCGCCTTTTGGCGACATCACGGCCCAAAACAGTGAATGATTGGCATGGCCACCGCCTTGGTTGATGACCGCAGCCCGCAGTTTTTCCGGTAATTGCTGCACGCTGGACACCAGCCTCTCTACCGGCCAACCCGCAAACTCGGTGCCCTCGACCGCCGCGTTGAGGTTGTTGATGTAGGTCTGGTGATGCTTGGTGTAGTGAATCTCCATGGTTTGCGCATCGATATGCGGCTCAAGGGCGTCATAGGCGTAGGGCAAGGCTGGCAACGTGTAAGTCATCTCAATGGGCTCCGTAATAAGGACTGTGGCGGGTCGACGCATCCGTTTGCGCCGCAGTGCCGCCCAGCAAGCGGTGGGTACGAGGGTACTCACCGTGATCGCTGATGAAATTCAACAGCTCGACATAGGTCTTGCTGCTCTGGCGCAAGGCCGCTTCGCGCAGTTGCGGGCTCAGCCGTGGGTCCTGCATGGTCTGGAGCAGGCGTTGGTGAATAGCGCACAGGTATTCCGCGCTCTCCTCCGGCTGGTTCAGGCGCAAATGCAGGTCCGCCAGGTTGTGATGGGAAATGACGCAAGCCGCCACTGCTTCGTCGGCATCCGCCCAGCGCTCGAATAACACTTGAGCCAGGGCCAAGGCTTGCAAATAAGCTTCCCGAGCGTCGACCAACTCGCCCGCCATAAAGCAGCGATTGGCCCGTTCGATCGTGCGTTTCCAGTGCTCCATGGTGAGCCTCCAAAGCAGGGTCGGTGGTTACACGCCGCCAGCCGTGAGCTTTTCCGGATCCAGCAGGACCTCCAGTTGGCTACGGGGCAAGTCGGTGTGCTCGAGGGCGACATCAATCACCGGGCGGCCTTGCTGATAGGCCTTCTTGGCGATTTCAGCAGCCTTTTGGTAACCGATGATCGGGTTGAGTGCAGTGACCAGGATCGGGTTGCGCGACAAGGCTTCTTTCAGCTTGCCTTCGTTGACCTTGAAGCTCGCAATGGCCTTGTCTGCCAGCAAACGGCTGGAATTGGCGAGCAATTCGAGGCTGCCGAGCAGGTTTTGGGCGATGATCGGCAACATCACGTTGAGCTCGAAGTTGCCTGACTGGCCGGCCACGGTAATCACGGTGTCGTTGCCGATGACTTGCGCGGCCACCATGGCGGTCGCTTCCGGAATCACCGGGTTGACCTTGCCGGGCATGATCGAAGAGCCAGGCTGCAGGCCCTCCAGCTCGATTTCGCCCAGGCCCGCCAGAGGACCGGAGTTCATCCAGCGCAGGTCATTGGCGATTTTCATCAACGAGACCGCTGTGGCTTTCAGTTGACCGGATACGGCAACGGCGGTGTCCTGGGAGCCAATCAGTGCAAACAGGTTTTTGCCCGGGGTGAATGTCACGCCGGTGAGATGGCTCAGTTGCTGGCTGAAGCGCACGGCGAACTCAGGGTGCGCGTTGATCCCGGTGCCCACTGCCGTGCCACCTTGAGCCAATGCCTGCAGGCTTGGCAGCAAATCCTGCAAATGGCCGATATTGGCCTTCAATTGCTGCGCCCAGCCGTTGAGCACCTGGCTCATACGCACCGGCATCGCATCCATCAGGTGGGTGCGGCCGGTCTTGATGAACGGATGAACCTCTTCGGCCTTCTGCTCGATCACCTGCACCAGGTGCAGCAGGGCCGGCAGGGTTTGCTCGTGCAAGACCAAAGCGGCGCTGACGTGAATCGTGGTCGGGATGATGTCGTTGCTGCTCTGGCCACAATTGACGTGGTCATTGGGGTTGACCGCCTCACCGAGCAAACGGCTGGCGAGGGTAGCAATCACCTCGTTAGCGTTCATGTTGGAGCTGGTGCCGGAGCCGGTCTGGAAGATATCTACTGGGAAATGCGGCATGAAGTCGCCTTCGAGCAGGCCCTGGGCAGCATCGACGATGGCCTTACCCTGCCCTTCGCTGATCTGCTTGAGGTCGACGTTGACCTTGGCGGCCGCTGCCTTGGCCAGGATGAGCGCGCGAATGAATTGCGCCGGCATGCGCTGATGACTGATCGGGAAGTTGTTCACCGCGCGCTGGGTTTGTGCGCCATACAAGGCCTCGGCCGGCACTTGCAGTTCGCCCATGCTGTCGCGTTCGATACGGGTGTTACTCATCGTTAGATCCTTGCACCAGGTCGGAGTGAGAAATAGACGGCAGCAATTCGCAGGTTGCCAATTGCCAGGCAAAGGTCTGCCAGCGCTTGAGGCGGCAGGCACAGAGGGAGAGTTTTTCCAGGTCGCGCAGTGGGCGCCAGGCCTGGTCCAAACACAGGGATCGCCAGTGCCAGGGCAGCGCGATATCGGTGGCGGTGTCGATCAGGAGACGGAACGAGGTTTCGGCAATCGTCCACGGATGGGTCGCCGTGCAGCACGCCAGGTATCGCCCCTCATTGAGGTAATGTTCGATCAGGCGAGGTTCATTGGGGTCGAGGCCGCAGCGAATCTGACGACTCATCCAGCGCCAGCTTTCCAGGTACGGATCCTCATGCAGGACAGAACTCATGATCCACACTCATTCGGTAATGATATTTATTATTAAATGATATTGAGAATCAAAACAAGAGTGGCACTTTAATCGGACTGAAACGCGGCCATGAAAAAAGGCGCGCCCTCTGCAAGATGGCGCGCCTTTTTGTTTAGCGTGTGAGGATCAACTGCCGGCGACAGTCATCCGCTCGATCAGCACAGAACCCGTGCGAATGTTGCTGCGCAGTTCCAGGTCATTACCCACGGCAACGATCTGCTTGAACATATCGCGCATGTTGCCGGCGATGGTCACTTCCTGGACCGCGAACTGAATCTCACCGTTCTCTACCCAGAAGCCCGCCGCACCACGGGAATAATCCCCGGTGACCATGTTCAAGCCGTGGCCCATCAGCTCAGTCACCAACAGCCCTCGCCCCATCTTCCGGAGCAGCGCCGCCTGGTCTTCATCGCCATGGGTGACGAACAGGTTGTGCACGCCCCCCGAGTTGGCAGTACTTGGCAGGCCGAGTTTGCGGCCTGCATAAGTGCCCAGTACGTAGGACACCAATTCACCTTTCTCGACGAACGGCTTGGCATAGGTCGCCAGACCATCACCGTCAAACGCCGAGCTGCCCATGGCACGCATCAAATGCGGACGCTCATCGATGGTCAGCCACTCCGGAAACAACTTCTGGCCGATGGCCCCTTCCAGGAACGAAGACTTGCGGTACAGGTTCCCACCGGAAATCGCCCCCAGGAAACTCCCGAACAAACCACCCGCCAGCTCCGCCGAAAACAGCACCGGCACTTCGCAGGTGGGCACCGGGCGCGCACCCAGGCGGCTCGCGGCACGCTGTGCAGCGCGCTGGCCGATGCTGACCGGATCGGCCAGCAGCTCACCTTGACGGTTCACGTCATACCAGTAATCGCGCTGCATCTGGCCATTGGCCTCGGCGATCATCACGCAGCTCAAGCTGTGACGGGTAGACGCGTACCCACCGATAAACCCATGGCTATTACCATACACACGGCAACCCTGGTGTGTGCTCAACGTGGTGCCATCGGCGTTCTTGATGCGGGTATCAGCGTCGAACGCTGCCGCTTCACAGGTCAGCGCCTGTTCGATGGCCTGCTCCGGCGTGATGTCCCACGCGTGGAACAGATCGAAATCCTTCAAGTCCTTGGCCATCAACGCCTTGTCAGCCAGGCCCGAGCTTTCATCTTCGGAGGTGTGCTTGGCAATCGCCAAAGCGGCAGCGACAGTCTCGCGGATCGCCTCCGGGCCGCTGGCCGAGGTACTGGCAGAGCCTTTGCGCTGCCCAACATACAAGGTGATGCCAAAGCCCTGGTCGCGGTTGAACTCGACGGTCTCTACTTCCCGCTGACGCACTGAAGTCGACAGCCCCTGTTCCAGCGACACCGCCACTTCACAGGCACTCGCCCCCTGGCGCTTGGCCTCGGCAAGGATCTGCTCGACTTGTTCCTGCAGTGCCGGTAACGCTTGCGGACCGACGCTTTGGGCTGCACTCATGGTTTTCTCCACTCAAATTCTGCTTTCGGTTAAGGCCATCGAGCGACCGGGCCGGACAAGCGGCCCCCGACTGGTTATCATGGCGGCGTTTCTTTGCGGACTGCCACCATGGTTGATTCTTACGACGACTCCCTCGATGGGGAGAAAAGCAAATCCCAGGTCAAACGTGAGCTGCATGCTCTGGTTGACCTCGGCGAGCGCCTTACAACGCTCAAGAAGGATTTGATTGCAAAACTGCCACTGACCGACGAAATGCGCCGGGCCCTGGCCGATGCACCCAAGCACACCGCGAATATCGCGCGTAAACGTCACATCGCGTTTATCGGCCGGCTGATGCGTGATCAGGACACTGACGCCATTCTCGCCTTGCTCGATCAAACCGATGCCTCCACCCGCCAGTACAACGAACGCTTCCACAACCTGGAACGTTGGCGTGACCGCCTGATCGCGGGCGATGACGCCATGCTGGAGAAATTCGTGGCCGAGTACCCGGACGCGGATCGCCAGCAACTGCGCTCCCTGATCCGACAGGCTCAACACGAACTGGCGCATAACAAGGCGCCGGCCACCAGCCGTAAAATCTTCAAGTACATCCGAGAGCTGGACGAGACCCAACGCGGCCTGCGTTGATCCTCTTCCCCGGGTGGCGATCTTCGCCACCCGAAGCTCCACCTTCCTTACGAACCCGTGCCACCCACGGTGATCGCATCAATTTTCAGCGTTGGCTGGCCGACACCCACCGGCACCGACTGCCCATCCTTCCCGCACGTCCCCACGCCACTGTCCAGCGACAGGTCATTACCGACCATCGACACCTTGCTCATGGCTTCCGGCCCGTTGCCAATCAACGTCGCCCCTTTGACCGGCGCGGTAATCTTGCCGTCTTCGATCAAGTACGCCTCGCTGGTGGAGAACACGAACTTGCCGCTGGTGATATCCACCTGGCCACCACCGAGGTTGGCGCAATAGATACCGCGCTTTACCGAGGCAATGATTTCCGCAGGGTCGCTTTCGCCACCGAGCATGTAGGTGTTGGTCATGCGTGGCATGGGCAGGTGCGCGTAAGACTCGCGGCGACCGTTACCGGTACGCGCCACGCCCATCAGCCGGGCATTGAGCTTGTCTTGCATGTAGCCCTTGAGCACGCCGTTTTCGATCAGCGTGGTGCATTCGGTGGGTGTACCTTCGTCGTCGACGCTCAGCGAGCCACGGCGACCGGCCAGGGTGCCATCATCGACAATGGTGCACAGCTTGGACGCAACCCTTTCACCCATGCGCCCGCTATAAGCCGAACTGCCCTTGCGGTTGAAGTCACCTTCCAGGCCATGGCCCACCGCCTCGTGCAGCAGCACACCGGACCAGCCCGACCCCAACACCACCGGCAACGTGCCCGCTGGCGCCGGGATGGCTTCCAGGTTCACCAGCGCCTGGCGCAGCGCCTCACGGGCATAGCCCATGGCACGGTCCTCGGCGAGGAAATAACGGTAGTCGGTACGCCCGCCACCGCCATGACCACCGCGCTCGCGGCGACCGTTCTGCTCGACGATCACGCTGACGTTGAAGCGCACCAGCGGCCGCACATCGGCCGCCAGCCCACCATCGGTGGACGCCACCAGGATGCGCTCCCACACGCCGGCCATGCTCACGGTGACCTGCTGGATACGCGGGTCGAGGGCACGCGTGGCGGCGTCGACACGCTTGAGCAGCTCGACCTTCTCGGCACGACTGATCACTTCCAGGGGGTTATCCGGCGCATACAACTGGGCCACATCCTGGGTGCTGAACGCCTGCACCGTGCCATTTTGCCCAGCACGGGAGATCGACCGCGCAGCGCGTGCCGCCAGGCCCAAGGCTTCCAGGGTGATCGCATTGCTGTAGGCAAAGCCGGTTTTCTCACCGGATTGCGCACGCACGCCCACACCCTGGTCAAGGTTGAAGCTGCCTTCCTTGACGATGCCGTCTTCCAGGGCCCAGGACTCGGAGATCTGCCCCTGGAAATACAGGTCGGCCGCGTCGATACCCGGCCCGGCCAGATCGCCGAGCACGGTTTGCAAACTTTCGATGGTCACGCCACCGGGTGCCAGGAGGTGTTCACTGACTGAGGACAACAACTCGCTCATAGGTTTGGCCTTAAATTCATCGTTCTGAAGCAGGCCGCTGTGCGCCCTGCGAGAAAAAGCGCCGATGGTTGACCACCGGCATGCGCGCCCGTATCGACGCCTGTTCACTGCTGTCGCGATCGGCCAACAACACCGCTTCGCCTCTATCCTGTTGTGCCAGCACACGCCCCCACGGGTCGACAATCGCCGCATGCCCATGGGTTTCCCGTGGCCCCGGGTGCACACCGCCCTGCGCCGCCGCCAGCAGGTAGCACTGGGTCTCGATGGCGCGCGCACGGATCAGCACATCCCAATGCGCAGCGCCCGTCACTGCGGTAAAGGCCGAGGGCGCGGTGATCAATTCAGCACCGGCTGCACGCAATTCGCTGTACAGCTCCGGGAAACGCAAGTCGTAGCATACCGTCAGGCCCAGGCGCCCCACCGGGGTATCGGCTACCACAACGTTGCCACCAAAAGCATAGTCGTCGGATTCCCGATAACGACCTCGCGCATCGGCGACATCGACATCAAACAAGTGCAGCTTGTCGTAGCGGGCGACGATTTCGCCATGATCATCGACCAGCAGCGAGCAGGCATTGGACTTGGCGTTCGGCTGGTCCTTTGGCGGCAGCGGCAACGTGCCAGCCACTATCCATAAGGTGAGGTCACGGGCGGTCTGTTTCAACCAGGGCAGGATCGGGCCTTCGCCCAGGGCTTCGGCGCGGCCGATATCGGCCACGTCACGACGGCCCATGGCGGCGAAGTTCTCCGGCAGCACTGCCAGCTTCGCCCCACCGGCCGCCGCTTGCTCCAGCAAGCGCCGGGCCTGAGCCAGGTTGGCCAGCACATCGCTCTGGCTGACCATTTGAATTACCGCAAAGGACATGGGCCGACACTCCGTAAAAAGCATGGGGCCATGCTACTCCACAGGCTCTCAGTTTGGCTTTTCAAATGGCTTGTCGAAGGTGATTTTTGGATCCTTCCAAGGACCTTCCACTTTGTACTGCACGCTGGCGAAGCGCGAAACACGGTCACCGATCAACTTGTCGATCAGGAACAACGCGCCACCGATGGCGGGCGCGCCGACGATCAACGCGGCAATCGGCAGGTTGTTGGTGACCGGCAAGGTCACCAGCAACTTGGCGTCGACGCGGTCAGCCACCAGGTCCAGGGTGCCATTGAGTTCAAGATTGGTCGACGGGCCCGTCATGGTGATGGGCTCGCGCGTCACGAACACGCCATTGCTGGCCGCCAGCAGCCCTTTGACCCGGTCATAGCTCAAGCCCTTGCCGAGCAGGTCCGAGAAATCCAGGCGCAGGCGACGACCGATGGAATTGAAGTTGAGCAGGCCAAACACCCGCAGAGCCTGGGCGCCGCCCTCCACTTCAACGAACTGGCCCTTGCGGAAGGCGGCGTCGAGGCTGCCGGAGAAGCGTTTCGGCCCGACCCAGGCCGGCGAACCCGGCCAACGGCCATCCACGTCCAGATGGAAGTCTTCGCTGGTCACCGTAGGCGCAAATCCCCAGCCCTTGAGCACATCAGCGATGTTCTTGCCATCCAGGCGGCCTTTGTACCAACTGCCGCTGCTGCCTGGCGCACCTTCCCAACCACCGGCGCCCTTGAGCTGCATGCCCTTGAGCCCCAGGTCCAGGTTATTGAAGGCCAGGCCCTTGGCGGTTGGCCGGATCTTCAACGACCAGGCGCCTACCAGATCCGGCCCCTGGAACAGCTGGTCGATGGCAATATCCAGCGCCGGAATATCCTTCGGATCGATGTCGGCCAAGGGGTCCGGCGCGTTTTCGTCAGCCTGCACCGTCGGGTCCACGGCTGGCAACTTCACGTACTGCAGGTTGATAGCGATCGGCGCGCCTTTGGCATCCGGCAGGTTCACCGTACCCTTGGCCTGCTGGCTGTCCAGCTGCAAGCCCCACGCGGCCGGCTTGCGATCCAGCAGCAGGTTGACCTGATCAAACTGGGTGCCAAAGCCGGTGACCTTGCCCACCTTGAAGTCTGCACCGCTGAGCAGTTGCTTGGCGTTGCCGCCCGGGTCATTGCCGGCATAGCGATCAATCAGTTTTTTCCACGGGTCGATGTCCAGCTCCGACAACACGCCGCGAATACGCAAGCCCTTGGCCGCCGGCAATACTGCATCGCCATCGCCGAGGAACAACTCGCCGCGGCCGTCATTGAACTTGTCCGGAGGCGAAGCAAAGGTGAAGTTCGCCAGCTCGCCGTAATCGAACCAGTAGCGGCGCTCGGCGCCCTGCAACGTCATGCGGAACACGCTGTCACGGCCCTGGCTGGCAGGCATGCCAAAGGGCGCCGGCAGGTCGACAGCGACGCCTTTCATGTTGGAGCTGACCATCAACTGGCTGTCGGCCCCGTCCAGGGTGAGCTGCAATTGGTAGGGAATATCGCCGGACACCGGCAGCGGCTGGCTGATTTTCAGCCAGTCGGTGAGCCGCTTGACCGTGACCTGGCCTTTGGCAGTCACGCGGGTGCTGAGATTGCCCGGTTTGCCATCGGCAAAGATCTGCGCGGTAATCGGCCGGTCGAACGCCTGGGCCGTGATGTTCTGTCCACTCAGGCCCTTGGCACTGTCGAAACGGAAATCGCCCTTGAGCTGGGTCAGGTCCAGGGTCGGCTCGGCCAGTTGCAGGCGCGACTTGTCGGTCTGGAAGTCCACCACAATCTTCGGCTCGCTGCCTTTGGCCAAGGGTACGTCCAGGTCCAGCTTGCCTTGCAGGTCGCCCTCGCCCTTCCAGCCGGCAAAGGTCGACGCCGTACCGATCGGCGCTTCCTGAAGAATCTTCAAGCCATCGCCCAAGCCACCGGAAAACCCACCCGTCAGCAGCAAATGGCTGTCTTTACCGGCCGGCGTGTGGGGAATATTGACGTAGACATCCTTGACCTTGGTGTCGAGCAACTGGCCCTTGCTGGCCAGGATGCGCACGCCGCTCTCCTCGACAAACACTTCGCCGTTGACCTTGCTCACGTGTGGCCAGCCCGGCTGGAACGCCAGTTCAGCGTCATGCACCTTGAAGAACAGGCTGATATTGCGTGCCGCCGGCAGCGCGTCGTGGTTCAGCGAGCCCTGGTACTGGAAGAACCCCTGGTCCACAGCGCCTTTGAGAATCGCCGTACGCAGCCATTCATCCAACGACGGGCTCAAGACAGCAGGCAGGTACTTGGGCGTGAAACGGCCATCGCCATCGACCATACCGACCCGCAGGTCCATGTAGTCTTCCTGGTCATGGTCAAAATGCAGGCGGATCAGAAAGTCGGCGGCCACCTTGCCTTCTTCACCCAGCACCTTGATATACGGCGCGATCAGGGTGAAACCTTCTTTGTCCAGCTTCCAGGTCAGGCGCGCATTGGCCTGGATGTACTGCCAAGGCTTGGCGAAAATCGGAAACAGGTGCAAGGAAAAGTCCTTGCTGTCCATGCGCAACTCGCCATGGCCCAGGTCACCGCTGATACTGCCGGACACGTTACGCGCCGCAGGTGCGCCGAAGTAGGCATCAAAACCCACCCGCTCAAGGTTGGCGGCAAAGCTGACCTTCTGGTCGGTGCTGTCCTGCGGGCGGAAATCCACCAGCACGTTACGCAGCAAACCGGTGGCCTTGAGGTGTTCGATTGTCTTGGCAAAGCCCTCTGGCAGTGGCGCCAGGGCATTGAGCAGTGGCGTGATCGGGGTCAGGTCCAGGCGATCGGCCTGCAGCTTCCAGACCTCCTGGTCCTTGTCGGTAGCCAGGGTCTGCTGCAGTTGTACGCGCGACTCCCAGCGGGTGTCTCCCAGGTTCATCGCCAGCGAATCCAGCAGCACTTTCAAGCCTGTGTCACTGCGTTGCAGGTAGGCGGTGAGTGCGAGGTTTTCTATATGGACCGGCTTGCGGTCGGCGTAGCTGCCCTTCACCTGAGGTGAATTCAGGCGTACCACGGCACTTTGCACGGTGCCCTTGGCCCAGGTCAGCCAAAACTCGCCGCCCGCCTTGAACTGGGTGAGTTTCCATTGCTGGGTCAGCTTGGCTGGAATCCACTTGGCCCAATCACTCTGCGGCAGGCTCAGGTAGGCCTGCACCTCTGCATCTTTCCATTGGCTGGCGCGTATGCGCGTGCGCAAGCTCACAGCCAGCGGCTGGCCGTCCGGCAGGGTCAGGCGTGCATCGAGACGTTGCCGACTCATGCCGGTATGCAGGCTCATGCCCACATAGGTCAGGGTCATGGGCGCCTGGTCGAACGGCTGCAATGTCACTTGGCTATCGAGCAATGACACGCGCTTGACCATCTGCATGCGCGTGAGCAACTGCTGCGGGTCCAGCGGCTGGTCGTCCTGCACTGGCAAGCCTTGCAGCGCCCAGTGGCCGTCCTTGTCTTCCTTCACGCTCAATTGCAGGCCGCTGACTTCCAGATGGGCGATACGCACTTCGCGCGCCATCAGGCTGGCCCACATGTCCGGCACCACTTCGACCTGATCCAGGCGCAAGGCACTGCTGCCCTCGCCCAGCATCACGTCGTGAGCCAGCAACACTGGGGCGAAGCCGCTCCAGCGGCCTTCGAGGCTGCCGATGTGCAGGGGCATATCCACTGCGGCCTGGGCCTTGGCTTCGATTTCGGCGCGGTATTCGGCCACCAGCGGGGTCAACTCACGACCCAGGCTCACGTACACCGCCGCCAACACCAGCAGCAACGCACAGAGGCCCAGGCCCCAACGGGTCAAAGCGGCAAAAAAGCGTATCAGACGCTCCATGTCAGGCGACCCTCAAGGCAGTAGTCGGACGGCAGATCAAGGTCTGCCGGTCTCGTGGAAGTAAGCGAATGGGGATCAGAGCAGCACCACGTCGTATTGTTCCTGGGAATACATGGTTTCGACCTGGAAGCGTATCGTGCGCCCGATAAACCCTTCCAGCTCGGCGACGTTACCGGACTCTTCGTCCAGCAACCGATCCACCACTTTCTGGTTGGCGAGCACCCGATAACCTTCGGCCTGATAGGCTCGCGCCTCACGCAGGATTTCCCGGAAAATCTCGTAGCAGACGGTTTCCGGGGTTTTCAATTTACCGCGCCCCTGGCAGCTGCTGCACGGTTCGCACAAGACCTGCTCCAAGCTTTCGCGGGTGCGCTTGCGGGTCATCTGCACCAGGCCCAGCTCGGTGATACCGATGATGTTGGTCTTGGCGTGATCACGTTCCAGTTGCTTCTCGAGCGTACGCAGCACCTGGCGCTGGTGCTCTTCATCTTCCATGTCGATGAAGTCGATGATGATGATTCCGCCCAGGTTACGCAGGCGCAGCTGGCGGGCAATCGCAGTCGCCGCTTCGAGGTTGGTCTTGAAGATGGTCTCTTCAAGGTTGCGGTGCCCTACGAAAGCGCCCGTGTTGACGTCGATGGTAGTCATGGCCTCGGCCGGGTCCACCACCAGGTAGCCACCGGACTTGAGTGGGACCTTGCGCTCCAGGGCTTTCTGGATTTCGTCTTCGACACCATACAGGTCGAAGATCGGCCGCTCGCCCGGGTAATGTTCCAGGCGGTCGGCAATTTCCGGCATCAGCTCGGCTACAAATTGCGTGGTGCGCTGGAAGGTTTCCCGCGAGTCGATGCGAATTTTCTCAATCTTCGGGCTGACCAAATCACGCAGGGTGCGCAAGGCCAGGCCCAGGTCTTCATAGATCACGCTGGGCGCGCCGATGGTCTTGATCTGCGCACCAATCTGGTCCCACAAGCGCCGCAGGTAGCGGATGTCCATGAGGATTTCATCGGCGCCGGCGCCTTCGGCAGCGGTGCGCAGAATAAACCCACCGGCCTCCTTGATGCCTTCGGCGGCCACGCAGTCGCTGACCACTTTTTTAAGGCGCTCGCGCTCAGCTTCGTCTTCGATCTTCAGCGAAATACCGACGTGGGCCGTGCGCGGCATGTACACCAGGTAGCGCGAAGGAATCGACAGCTGCGTCGTCAGCCGCGCACCTTTGGAACCAATGGGGTCCTTAGTGACTTGCACCACCAGGCTCTGCCCTTCGTGCACCAGCGCGCTGATGCTTTCCACCGCAGGGCCTTCGCGCAAGGAGATTTCCGAAGCATGGATAAACGCGGCGCGGTCCAGGCCGATGTCGACGAATGCCGCCTGCATGCCCGGCAATACGCGCACGACCTTGCCTTTGTAGATGTTGCCAACGATCCCGCGCTTCTGGGTGCGCTCAACGTGCACTTCTTGCAGAACACCGTTTTCTACCACCGCCACGCGTGATTCCATCGGCGTGATATTGATCAGAATCTCTTCACTCATGGCTGGGTCTCGTTCAGGCGTTTTCACAATAGTGACCGATCGCTAAAGGCTTGGCGCTGGAATACGGCGTTCAACGCACGGTAAGGTTTTGCCAACAGGGTATGCCGAATTGGCCGAGCAGTTGCGCGGTTTCACACACCGGCAGGCCGACCACGGCGGAATAACTACCGTTGAGCCCGGCCACGAACACCGACCCCAGGCCCTGGATAGCATAGCCGCCCGCCTTGTCCTGGGGTTCGCCACTGTGCCAGTAGGTTGTAGCCTCTTCGACAGAAATACCGCGAAACCGTACACGACTGCTTACACAAACAGTTTCGCTACGCCGGCCATCCGTCAGGGCTATGGCGGTGAGGACTTCATGCTCACGCCCCGCCAACGCCATCAGCATGGCCAGGGCATCGGCTTGATCCACGGGCTTGCCAAGGATCTTCCCATCGACGATCACAGCCGTATCAGCGCCCAGCACGCAGGCGCCCGGGGTGTTTTCGAGCGCAGCAAAACCCGCCGCCGCCTTGCCGCGCGCAAGGCGCTCGACGTAGGCAACGGCAGGTTCATTGGTAAGAGGTGTTTCATCAATAGTGGCGCTGACCACGGTGAAGGGCACACCGATCTGGGTCAGCAGTTCACGCCGCCTCGGAGAGCCCGAGGCCAGATAAAGCGAATTCATTCCAGACTCTCCCTGTAGGGTTCGATAACCAGGCAGAGCCTCGCAATCCGTTCAATTGATCTTATAGCGACGACGTAACCCACGCAGGCCAAAACTGATCCAAGGCCACAGCAACGCACTGACCAGCGCTGGCAATACCAGCGCCAGGGTGGGCTGGCGGTTGCCGGTCAAGGCGCTCAGCCACAGCTGCACCAGTTGAGCCAGGCCGAAGATCACCAGAATCACCAGGCACTGCTGCCACATCGGAAACATGCGCAGCCGTTGCTGCAACGACAGCACCAGGAAGGTGATCAGGGTAAGGATCAACGCGTTCTGCCCCAGCAAGGTGCCATAGAGCACATCTTCCGCCAAGCCCAGGAACATCGCCGTGACCATGCCGACCTTGTGCGGCAGGTTCAGCGACCAGAAGGCCAGCAGCAGCGCCAGCCAGAGCGGTCGCAGGATTTCCATGAATTGCGGCAACGGCGAAACGCTGAGCAGCAAGCCGATGGCAAAGGTCAGCCAGACGATCCAGCCGTTGCGCGAATGAGTACCGGCCATTATTCCTCCCTCTGCCGTGTGGTTGCCGGGGCGGTCGCCGCAGGCCTGGCCGCAGGCGTCGCGGCCGGTGGCTTGGTCGCTGCCGGTTTAGCCGCACGCGCATTGTGCGCCGCAGGCTTGGCGGGAGTGGCTACGGGCGCCGCCGCAGCAGGTGCAGGCGCAGGCGGCCCGACGAATGCCGGTTTTGGCACGGTTGCAGGCACGATCGGCGCAACACCGTTTTGCTTGTCTTCCGCTTCCTGGGCTTGGGCGGCGTCATTGGCGCGCTCTTCAGGAGTGCGGTTGTCGCTGAACACCAGCAGCAGGTAACGGCTGCGGTTCAAGGCCGCCGTCGGTACGGCACGCACGATGGCGAAGGGCTGGCCGGAATCGTGGATCACTTCCTTGACCGTCGCCACCGGGTAACCGGCCGGGAAACGTTGGCCAAGGCCGGAGCTGACCAGCAGGTCGCCTTCCTTGATATCCGCCGTGTCGGCGACGTGGCGCAATTCCAGGCGTTCCGGGTTGCCGGTGCCGCTGGCAATCGCACGCAAGCCGTTGCGGTTCACCTGCACCGGGATACTGTGGGTGGTGTCCGTCAGCAGCAGAACCCGCGAGGTATAAGGCATCAGTTCCACCACCTGGCCCATCAGGCCACGGGCATCAAGCACCGGCTGGCCGAGGACCACACCGTCACGTTCACCCTTGTTGATGATGATGCGATGGGTAAAGGGGTTGGGGTCCATGCCGATCAACTCGGCCACTTCGACCTTCTCGTTGACCAGAGCGGAAGAATTGAGCAACTCGCGCAACCGAACGTTCTGCTCGGTGAGGGCCGCCAGCTTTTGCATGCGCCCCTGCAGCAGCAGGTTTTCGGTCTTGAGTTTTTCGTTCTCGGCAACCAACTCGGTGCGGCTGCCGAATTGGCTGGCCACGCCCTGGTAGAGACGTTGCGGCAGGTCGGTGATCCAGTAGGTCTGCATCAACACCAGCGACATCTGGCTGCGCACGGGCTTGAGCAGTGCAAAGCGGGCATCGACCACCATCAGCGCGACCGAAAGCACGACCAGCACCAACAGGCGCACGCCCAATGAGGGGCCTTTGGCGAAAAGCGGTTTAATAAGCCGCTCCTCCCAGGCAAATGTTCTCTTTATTCATACGGCATCTAACCGGCCTGGATGCAGATTGAAGAAGATAAACGCCAACAGGCAGCACTGCAAAGTGCTGCCTGCGGGCGAAACATGGGCTAATCAGCAAATGCTTATTCGCTGGAAAGCAGGTCCATGGTGTGTTTATCCATCATTTCCAGTGCACGACCACCGCCACGGGCAACGCAGGTCAGCGGGTCTTCGGCGACGATCACCGGCAGGCCAGTTTCCTGGGCCAGCAGCTTGTCGAGGTCACGCAGCAAGGCGCCACCGCCGGTCAGTACCAGGCCACGCTCGGCGATATCGGAAGCCAGCTCCGGTGGCGATTGCTCCAGGGCGCTCTTCACTGCCTGAACGATAGTGGCCAGGGACTCTTGCAGAGCTTCCAGCACTTCGTTGGAGTTCAGGGTGAAAGCACGTGGAACGCCTTCGGCCAGGTTGCGACCGCGAACATCGACTTCGCGCACTTCGCCGCCCGGGTAAGCGGTGCCGATTTCCTGCTTGATGCGCTCGGCGGTGGATTCGCCGATCAGGCTGCCGTAGTTACGACGCACATAAGTGATGATCGCTTCGTCGAAACGGTCGCCGCCCACACGTACGGATTCGGCATACACCACACCGTTGAGGGAGATCAGGGCGATTTCAGTGGTACCACCACCGATATCCACCACCATCGAGCCGCGCGCTTCTTCAACCGGCAGGCCGGCACCGATCGCAGCCGCCATCGGCTCTTCGATCAGGAACACTTCACGGGCACCGGCACCGAGGGCCGATTCACGGATGGCACGACGCTCAACCTGGGTGGATTTGCACGGAACGCAGATCAGCACACGAGGGCTGGGCTGCAGGAAACTGTTTTCGTGAACCTTGTTGATGAAGTACTGCAGCATCTTCTCGCAGACGCTGAAGTCGGCGATCACGCCGTCTTTCATCGGACGAATGGCGGCAATATTGCCTGGTGTACGGCCGAGCATGCGCTTGGCCTCGGTGCCAACGGCAACGACACTTTTCTGGTTACCGTGCGTCCGAATAGCCACAACCGATGGCTCATTCAGGACGATACCGCGCTCGCGCACGTAAATAAGGGTGTTGGCAGTGCCCAGGTCAATGGAAAGATCGCTGGAAAACATGCCACGCAGTTTCTTGAACATGGGAAAGGGACCCTAGGCAACGCGTGGGTAAAAAAGTGCGGCAAACTCTAACAACGACAGGGATTTTGGGCAAGGCGCCAATGTGCTAAATTGGCCGACTTTCTGTGCACCTAACCCCACAATCGCGGCCGTAAGACCGTAGAAATGCGGTAGTGTTCCGACAATCTAACACACGGACAGCCTCCGTTCTGTTTTCCACTGGAGATTCCCATGACGCTTGAACGCTCCGACGTGGAAAAAATCGCGCATCTGGCCTCGCTTGGCCTCAATGATGCCGATCTTCCACAGACCACTGCAGCCCTGAACAGCATTCTCGGGCTGGTCGACCTGATGCAGGCCGTAAATACCGACGGTATCGAGCCCCTGGCTCACCCGCTGGAAGCCAGCCAGCGCCTACGCGCAGACGTCGTGACCGAGAGTAATAATCGCGAGGCCTACCAGTCCATCGCGCCAGCGGTCGAAAACGGCCTGTACCTGGTTCCGAAAGTCATCGACTAAAGGGAAAGAGCCTTTCATGCATCACATGACTCTGGCCGAGATCGCCCGCGGTCTCGCCGACAAAAAGTTTTCTTCCGAAGAGCTGACCAAGACCCTGCTGGCGCGCATCGCCGAGCACGATCCGAAGGTCAACAGCTTCATCAGCCTCACCGAAGAGCTGGCCTTGAGCCAGGCCAAGGCCGCCGACGCACGTCGCGCCAACGGTGAAAACAGCCCACTGCTGGGTGCGCCTATCGCCCACAAGGACCTGTTCTGCACCCAGGGCATTCGCACCAGCTGCGGCTCGAAGATGCTCGACAACTTCAAGGCGCCCTACGACGCCACCGTGGTGTCCAAGCTGGCGGCGGCCGGGGCCGTGACCCTGGGCAAGACCAACATGGACGAATTCGCCATGGGTTCGGCCAACGAGTCGAGCTACTACGGCGCGGTGAAAAACCCGTGGAACCTGGAGCACGTGCCCGGTGGTTCGTCGGGTGGTTCGGCTGCCGCAGTGGCTGCGCGCTTCCTGCCGGCCGCTACCGCCACCGACACCGGCGGCTCGATCCGCCAGCCTGCCGCCTTCACCAACCTCACCGGTCTGAAGCCAACCTACGGCCGCGTGTCCCGCTGGGGCATGATCGCCTACGCGTCCAGCCTCGATCAGGGCGGCCCGCTGGCCCGCACCGCCGAAGACTGCGCGATTTTGTTACAAGGCATGGCCGGCTTCGATAAACAGGACTCCACCAGCATCGACGAGCCCGTGCCGGACTACAGCGCCAGCCTGAACACCTCGATCAAGGGCCTGCGCATCGGCGTGCCGAAGGAATACTTCAGCGCCGGTCTCGACCCACGCATCGCGGAGCTTGTGCACAACAGCGTCAAGGAGCTGGAAAAGCTCGGCGCCGTGATCAAGGAAATCAGCCTGCCGAACAACGGGCACGCGATTCCTGCGTACTACGTGATCGCCCCGGCTGAAGCGTCCTCCAACCTGTCGCGTTTCGACGGCGTGCGTTTCGGCTACCGCTGCGAAAACCCGAAAGACCTCACCGACCTTTATAAGCGCTCCCGTGGCGAAGGCTTCGGTGCCGAAGTACAGCGCCGCATCATGGTCGGGGCCTACGCCCTGTCGGCCGGTTACTACGACGCGTACTACCTCAAGGCGCAAAAGATCCGTCGCCTGGTGAAGAACGACTTCATGGCCGCCTTCGAAGAAGTCGACGTGATCCTCGGCCCAACCACGCCGAACCCGGCCTGGAAGCTCGGCGCCAAGAACGGCGACCCGGTCGCTGCCTACCTCGAAGACCTGTACACCATCACCGCCAACCTCGCGGGCCTGCCGGGCTTGTCCATGCCTGCCGGTTTCGTCGATGGCCTGCCGGTCGGCGTGCAATTGCTCGCCCCGTATTTCCAGGAAGGCCGCCTGCTCAATGTGGCGCACCAGTACCAGTTGCACACCGACTGGCACACCCGCACCCCTACCGGCTTCTGAGGAGAACACTATGCAATGGGAAGTTGTGATCGGGCTGGAGATTCATACCCAGCTCGCCACCCAATCGAAGATTTTCTCCGGTAGCGCCACCACGTTCGGCTCCGAACCGAACACCCAGGCCAGCCTGGTAGATCTGGGCATGCCTGGCGTGCTGCCGGTGCTGAACCAGGAAGCGGTACGCATGGCCGTGATGTTCGGCCTGGCGATTGACGCCGAGATCGGCCAGCACAACGTGTTCGCACGCAAGAACTACTTCTACCCGGACCTGCCCAAGGGCTACCAGATCAGCCAAATGGAACTGCCGATTGTTGGCAAGGGCCACCTGGATATCCCGCTGGAAGACGGCACCATCAAGCGCGTCGGCGTAACCCGCGCCCACCTGGAAGAAGATGCCGGCAAGAGCCTGCACGAAGAATTCCCGGGCGCCACCGGTATCGACCTGAACCGTGCGGGTACGCCGCTGCTGGAGATCGTTTCCGAGCCGGACATGCGCAGTGCCAAGGAAGCCGTGGCCTACGTCAAGACCATCCACGCGCTGGTGCGCTACCTGGGCATCTGCGACGGCAACATGGCCGAAGGCTCGCTGCGCTGTGACTGCAACGTGTCGGTACGGCCAAAGGGCCAGGTCGAGTTCGGCACTCGCTGCGAGATCAAGAACGTCAACTCGTTCCGCTTCATCGAGAAGGCGATCAACACCGAAGTGCGTCGCCAGATCGAGCTGATCGAAGACGGCGGCAAGGTCATCCAGCAGACCCGCCTGTACGACCCGAACAAAGACGAAACCCGCGCCATGCGCAGCAAGGAGGAAGCCAACGACTACCGTTACTTCCCCGACCCGGACCTGTTGCCGGTGGTGCTTGAGGACGCATACCTCAACGACATCCGCGCCACCCTGCCGGAACTGCCGCAGCAGAAACGCGAGCGCTTCCAGGAGCAGTTCGGCTTGTCGGTCTACGATGCCAGCGTCTTGGCCTCCAGCCGTGAACAAGCCAACTACTTCGAAAAAGTCGTGAGCATTGCCGGTGACGCCAAGCTGGCGGCCAACTGGGTGATGGTTGAACTGGGCAGCCTGTTGAACAAACAGGGCCTGGAAATCGACGAAGCCCCGGTCACCGCCGAGCAATTGGGTGGCATGTTGCTGCGCATCAAGGACAACACCATCTCCGGCAAGATCGCCAAGACCGTGTTCGAAGCGATGGCTGCAGGCGAAGGCAGCGCCGACGAAATCATCGAGAAGCGCGGCCTCAAGCAAGTCACCGACAGCGGCGCGATTTCGGCCGTGCTGGATGAAATGCTCGCGGCCAACGCTGAGCAGGTCGAACAATACCGTGCGGCAGACGAAGCCAAGCGCGGCAAGATGTTCGGTTTCTTTGTGGGCCAGGCAATGAAAGCCTCCAAGGGCAAGGCCAACCCGCAACAGGTGAACGAATTGCTCAAAAGCAAGCTCGAAGGCTGACAGCGGTCAATGGTCCGGGCGGGATTTACCCCCTGCCCGAATACCCTGTGGGAGCTGGCTTGCCTGCGATTGCATCACCTCGGTGTGTTTGAAACACCGAGTCGTCTGCATCGCAGGCAAGCCAGCTCCCACATTTGTCATGGGGGCATCTTGCAATGAAGCGTCTACTTGGCCTCCTGGCCCTGTTCTCCCTGCTGGCCGGCTGCGCCAGCGGCGTCATCAACCCCAACGGCTACGACGAAACCGGCACCGCCTCCTATTACGGTGCCAAGCACCATGGCAACAAGACCGCCAGCGGTGAACCCTTCAACCAGAACGCCCTGACCGCCGCCCATCGGCAACTGCCCTTCGGCACCCAGGTCAAGGTCACGAATCTCGACAATGACAAATCCGTGGTTGTCCGCATCAACGATCGCGGCCCGCATACCCGTGGGCGCTTGATCGATCTTTCACGCAAGGCGGCCGAGCAATTGGGCATGATCAGCAGCGGTACCGCGCGCGTGCGCGTGCAAGCCCTGGGCAATTGACGATGGAGGACCGGTCATTTTCGGATTAACCGCCCTCTCGCCCTGGAGCCTGCTGGAACTGGTCAGCGGCCTGGTGCTGCTGATCGTCGGCGCCGAGATCCTGGTGCGCGCCGCCGTGCGCCTGGCCGCCAGCCTCAAGGTGCGACCGCTGATCATCGGCCTGACCATCGTCGCCTTCGGCAGCAGCGCGCCGCAGATGACCGTCAGCCTGCAAGCCACCCTGGCCGGCAACACCGATATCGCGGTGGGCAGCGTGATCGGCAGCAGCATCTTCAACATCCTGGTGACCCTGGGCCTGTCGGCACTGATTATTCCGTTGCGGGTCTCGCGCCAGTTGGTGCGCCTGGACATCCCGGTGATGATCTTCGCCGGCCTGCTGGTGTTCACCCTCGCTGCCAATGAGGAACTGACGCCGGTCGATGGCCTGGTACTGCTGGTCGCACTGGTCGCCTACCTCGGCGTGCTGCATTACCAGACACGCCATTCACGCCGCCCGCGCACACTGGACACCGTGGCCCGCGCCCCCTGGTTCAGCAGCATGCTGCTGATGCTCGGCGGGTTGTTGATCCTGGTGCTCGCCGGGCATCTGCTGCTCGGCGCAGCGGTGGATGTGGCCGGCGACCTGGGCCTGTCGGAGCGCGTGATCGGCCTGACCCTGATCGGCGTCGGCACCTCGCTGCCGTGCCTGGCGACATCACTGATCGCCGCCCTGCGTGGTGAGCGCGAAATCGCCGTGGGCAACGTGATCGGCAGCAACCTGTTCAACTTGCTGGGCGTATTGGGGCTGACCGCCCTGCTTGCGCCCTCGCCGCTGTCGGTATCGCCCAATGCCCTGGATTTCGATTTGCCGGTGATGCTCGGCGTGGTGGTGCTGTGCCTGCCGGTGTTCTACACCGGTTACCGCGTGACTCGCGCCGAAGGCCTGGTACTGCTGGGCCTGTACCTCGCTTACGGGCTGCACGTGATGGCGTTCACCACCGGCATGCCCCTGGCCACCAAGCTTGAACACCTGATGCTGTATTACGTCCTGCCAGTGCTGGTGGCTTTTCTGTTGTTCAGCACGCTGCGAGCCTGGCGCCGCCAACACAAGAGGGAATCGCAATGACCGATCAGAAAAAGCCCGGAGTTGAGATGCGTCGCCAGGTCATGGGCGATGTGTTCGTCGACCGCGCCCTGGGCAACGCCACCGAATTCACCCAGCCGCTGCAGGACTTCGTCAACGAGCACGCCTGGGGCAGTGTGTGGAACCGCGAAGGGTTGCCGCTGAAGACCCGCAGCCTGATCACTCTGGCGGCCCTCACCGCCCTCAAGTGTCCGCAGGAACTCAAGGGCCATGTGCGCGGGGCGCTGAACAATGGCTGCACCGTAGAAGAGATTCGTGAAGCGCTGCTGCATTGCGCGGTGTATGCCGGCGTGCCGGCGGCGATTGATGCGTTTCGGGCGGCGCAGGAAGTGATCGAGGCGTATCAGGCAGATAAGCAGTAACCGTTGGATTGCTATCGCCGGCAAGCCGGCTCCCACCTTTGAATGTGTTCACAAATCAAAATGTGGGAGCTGGCTTGCCGGCGATTGGCCCTCACGGACGGCAGAAAATTCAGATCCACCCCCCCGCCTGCAACACAAAAATCCCGATATTGGTGGTCACCGCTGCCATCAAGGTGGTGATCACGATAATCGCCGCCGCCAGCTCATGATTGCCCTCCGCCGCCCGGGCCATCACGAAACTCGCCGCCGCAGTGGGTGCGCCGAAATACAGGAACAAAATCCCCAGCTCCGGCCCGCGAAAGCCCAACAGCCACGCGCCCAGCGTTGCGAACACGGGCAAGCCGATCATCTTCACCAGGCTGGCACTCAGCGCCATGCTGCCGCTTTTGCGCAACGCCGCCAGAGACAAGGTGCCACCGATGCAGATCAGCGCCAGCGGCAAGGTCATGTCCGCCAGGTACTGACCGGACGACTCCAGCCAACCGGGCAAACCGATCTGGAACACCGCAAAGGGCGTGGCTGCAATCACGCTGATGATCAACGGGTTGGCCACCACGCTTTTGCAGATGCTCCACGGATCCGACTTGATCACCGGGCTGTACACCGCCAGCACGATGGTCGACAAGGTGTTGTAGAACAGAATCACCAGCGCGGCGAGGATCGCACCGAGGGAGATGCCGTAGTCGCCGTACATGCTGGCCGCCAGTGCCAGGCCGATCACCCCGTTGTTACCACGAAACGCACCCTGGGCATAAATGCCGCGGTCTTCACGGGGGCAGCGAAAGATCGCCCAACCCCAGGCCAAGGCAAAGCTCAACAGGGTGGCGACGGCAAAATAGATCAGCAGGCCCGGCTTGAGCGCCGAGTGCAGGTCGGCATGCAGGATGCCCAGGAACAGCAACGCCGGCATGGTGACGTTGAACACCAGGGACGACGCGACGTGGATGAAGTTGTCGTTGATCCAGTTGACGCGCTTGAGCAGCACGCCCAGGAACAGCATGGCAAACACCGGCGCGGTGATGGTCAGGGTGGTGAGGAAAATTGCCAGCATGCCGGGGAGAACCTTGGTGAGCGTCGTTAGGTGGCTAATGATAAGCCATGCTGACCTGTAGCGCCTGGTAAGACGCCTTCGCGAGCAAGCCCGCTCCCACATATTGATGTGTGAATACCTTTAAATGTAGGAGCTGGCTTGCCTGCGATGGCGGTGTGTCAGCCGATAGATCTGTGACTGACACTCCACTAACGCAGGCAAGCCAGCTCCCACAGGGGCCGTGCCAGCCGTCAGGTGATGGGGGCGGGATTGAACAGGGTGATGTCGTTGTGCAGCTTGTGCTGCTCGGCCCACGTCTGTTTCTTACCGCTGGCCACGTCGAGGTAGAAGTGGAACAACTCCCAGCCCAACTCCTCAATGCTCGCCCGCCCAGTGGCGATTCGCCCCGCGTCGATGTCGATCAGATCCGGCCAGCGCTGCGCCAATTCCGTACGTGTCGACACCTTCACCACCGGCGCCATCGCCAGCCCATAAGGCGTGCCGCGCCCGGTGGTGAACACATGCAGGTTCATCCCGGCCGCCAGTTGCAAGGTGCCACACACAAAGTCGCTGGCCGGCGTTGCGCAAAAGATCAGCCCCTTGCCCTTGAAGCGCTCACCGGGGCCAAGCACGCCGTTGATCGCACTGCTGCCGGACTTGACGATGGAACCCAGGGACTTCTCGACAATGTTCGACAACCCGCCCTTCTTGTTGCCCGGCGTGGTATTGGCACTGCGGTCCGCCTCGCCCTTGGCCAGGTAGCGGTCGTACCAGTCCATTTCCCGGACCAGTTCCTCGGCGATTGCTTGGGTCTCGGCACGTGAAGTCAGCAAGTAGATGGCATCACGCACTTCCGTGACTTCGGAAAACATCACCGTCGCCCCGGCCCGCAACAGCAAGTCCGAGGCATAGCCCAGCGCCGGGTTGGCGGTGATGCCGGAAAATGCATCGCTGCCACCGCACTGCATGCCGAGGATCAGTTCCGACGCCGGCACGGTTTCACGGCGGCGCTGGTCGAGTTTCTTCAGGCGGGTTTCGGCCAGCGCCATGATCTGCTCGATCATTTCGGTAAAACCGTGGCTGGAATCCTGCAGCCGATACAGCCACGGCTCGCTCAGGTCCACCGAACTGTCGTTGTCATGCATCACCTGCCCGGCCTGCAGCTTCTCGCAGCCCAGGCTGATCACCAGCGCTTCGCCGCCCAAATTGGGGTTGCGCGCCAGGTTACGCACGGTGCGGATCGGGATATAGGCATCCGTCGCCGTGATCGCCACGCCGCAGCCGTAGCTGTGGGTCAGCGCCACCACGTCATCGACATGCGGGTACTTGGGCAGCAACTCGTCCTTGATGCGCTTGACCGCATGGTCCAGCACGCCCGTGACGCACTGCACCGTGGTGGTAATGCCAAGGATGTTGCGCGTGCCCACGGTGCCGTCGGCGTTGCGGTAACCCTCGAAGGTAAACCCTTCCAGCGGCGCCTGGGTTTCTGGCACTTCGGTGGACAGCGGCAGGCTGTCCAGCGGTGGCGCGGTGGGCATGCGCAACTGGTCTTCCTGCACCCAACTGCCACGCGGGATCGGCGCCAGGGCGTACCCGATGGTCTGGCCATAGCGAATGATCTGCCCGCCTTCGGGGATATCTTCCAGGGTCACCTTGTGGCTCTGGGGGATGAAGTCCACGGTGACCAGCCCGTCCGGGAACTCGGTGCCGGCCGGTACGCCCTGGTCGTTCACCACGATCACCACGTTGTCGCGCGGGTGTAAGCGAATCGAGCGCGGCGAATCGGCATGTTCAATCAACTGCATGACATCGCCCCTCAGGAATGCGCTTCGGTAAGGTTAGTCAACTGAGGGCCCTTGGCTGGCGGCTCCTTGAGCACCACACGCTTGATCGGGCCGACAATCACCAGGTAGCTGAACACCGCCAGCAACGCGTTGGCGCCCACAAACACCAAGGCCCACTTGAAGGAGCCGGTGGTGCTGATGATGTAGCCGATCACGATAGGTGTACTGATGGACGCCAGGTTGCCAAACATGTTGAACAGGCCACCACTGAGCCCGGCGATTTGTTTTGGCGAGGTGTCAGACACCACCGCCCAACCCAGTGCGCCAACGCCTTTGCCGAAGAAGGCCAGAGCCATGAAGCCCACCACCATCCACTCGATATCCACGTAGTTGCACGCCACGATGCTGCTGGAAATCAACAGGCCACCGA
Source organism: Pseudomonas sp. TE24901 (assembly GCF_054058375.1). NCBI lineage: Bacteria > Pseudomonadati > Pseudomonadota > Gammaproteobacteria > Pseudomonadales > Pseudomonadaceae > Pseudomonas > Pseudomonas sp. TE24901. The sequence continues at coordinate 196,263 of NZ_JBSSAF010000002.1, read as the reverse complement.
TGATCGGCGCTTTGCGGGCGAAGGTCAGGGAATGCCCCTTGCGCAGCAGGTAGTCGGAAATCACCCCGCCGAGCACGCCGCCGATAAAGCCGCAGATCGCCGGCAACGAGGCAATGAAACCGGCCTTGAGAATGGTCATGCCGCGCTCTTGCACCAGGTACACCGGGAACCAGGTCAGGAAGAAATAGGTGATGCCGTTGATGCAGTACTGGCCCAAATAGACACCGAGCATCATGCGGTTGGTCAGCAACTGGCGGATGTAATCCCACTTCGGGCCGTCGGTTTTCTTACCCTTGCCCTTGTCTTGGTCCATATCAACCATCGCGCCATTGGCGGCGATGTGGTTGAACTCCGCTTCGTTGATCATCGGGTGCTGCCGTGGGCCGTGGATCAGCTTCAGCCAGATCAGCGAGAACAGGATGCCGATGCCGCCCATCACGATAAACACGTGCTGCCAGCCGAAGGTGTAGACGATCCAGCCCATCAACGGGGCGAACAACACGGTGGCGAAGTACTGCGCCGAGTTGAAGATCGCCGACGCGGTGCCGCGCTCAGCCGTGGGAAACCACGCCGCGACGATACGGGCATTTCCCGGGAAGGAAGGCGCCTCGGCCAGCCCCACCAGAAAGCGCAGCATGAACAGCGCGACGATCGCAGTGGAGACCCCGAACTCGCCCACATAGCCTTGCAGCACGGTGAACAGCGACCAGGTGAAGATGCTCAGGGCATAGATTTTTTTCGAGCCGAAACGGTCCAGCAGCCAGCCACCGGGGATTTGCCCGGCCACGTAGGCCCAACCGAATGCAGAGAAGATATAACCGAGGGTGACCGCGTCGATGCCGAGGTCTTTTTGCAGGCTGGAGCCGGCGATGGCGATGGTGGCCCGGTCGGCGTAGTTGATCGTGGTCACCAGGAACAGCATGAGCAGGATCAAATAGCGGACGTGGGTCGGCTTGGTCGCTTGCATGAAGAAGTACTCCCACTAATTATTTTTTTTGCGGGTAATCGTTGTGTTTTTTGCCGGTGAAGACTGCTTTATGTGGGAGCTGGCTTGCCTGCGATGGAGGCACCGCGGTGCATCCGTTACACCGCGGTGATGCTATCGCAGGCAAGCCAGCTCCCACACAGACCAGCTCCCACAGGAACCGGTGCCGACAGGTACTGCGTGTTACGAACCGATGTAGCTGGTCTTCACCACGGTGTAGAACTCTTGCGCATAGCGACCTTGCTCACGCGAACCATAGGATGAGCCCTTACGGCCACCGAACGGAACGTGGTAGTCCACGCCGGCGGTCGGCAGGTTGACCATCACCATCCCGGCCTGGGAGTGGCGTTTGAAGTGGTTGGCGTACTTCAGCGAAGTAGTCGCGATGCCCGCCGACAAACCGAACTCGGTGTCGTTGGCCATGGCCAGCGCCGCCTCGTAGTCCGCCACGCGCACCACGTTGGCCACCGGGCCGAAGATCTCTTCACGGCTGATGCGCATGGCCGCTTCGCTGTCGGAAAACAGTGTTGGCGCCAGGAAGTAGCCTTCGGTATCGCAGGTCACCAATCCACCACCGCTGACCAGCCGCGCGCCTTCGCTTTGGCCGATGTCGATGTACTTCAGGTCCTGGTCCAACTGCGCCTGGGAGACCACCGGGCCGATGTCGGTGCCGCTTTTGAGCGCGTGGCCGACTTTGATCGACTTCATGCGCTCGGCCATGGCCGCGACGAACTGGTCATGGATGCCCGCCGTCACGATCAGGCGACTGGAGGCGGTGCAACGCTGGCCGGTGGAGTAGAACGCGCTCTGTACCGACAGCTCGACGGCCTGCTTGAGGTCGGCGTCGTCGAGGATGATCTGCGGGTTCTTGCCCCCCATTTCCAACTGCACTTTGGCCTGGCGCGACACGCAGCTGACCGCGATCTGGCGGCCCACACCCACGGAACCGGTAAAGCTGATGCCGTCGACTTTCGGGCTGTTGACCAGCACATCGCCAACCACGCGGCCGCTGCCCATCACCAGGTTGAACACACCGGCCGGGAAGCCGGCGCGGGAGATGATCTCCGCCAGGGCCCAGGCACAACCCGGCACCAGTTCGGCCGGCTTGATCACCACGCAGTTGCCGTAGGCCAGGGCCGGGGCGATTTTCCACGCGGGAATGGCGATCGGGAAGTTCCACGGGGTGATCAGACCGACCACGCCCAAGGCTTCGCGGGTGACTTCAACATTGACGCCCGGACGCACCGACGGCACGTAATCACCGGACAAACGCAGGCATTCACCGGCGAAGAATTTGAAGATGTTGCCAGCACGGGTCACTTCACCAATGGCTTCGGGCAGGGTCTTGCCCTCTTCCCGGGCCAGCAAGGTGCCAAGCTCTTCGCGGCGGGCAAGGATTTCGCTGCCGACTTTGTCCAGGGCGTCATGGCGCGCCTGGATGCCGGAAGTCGACCAGGCTGGGAAGGCAGCGCGTGCCGCATCAATGGCAGCATTAACCTGGGCTACATCCGCCTTGGCATATTCACCAATCGCATCGGAAAGCTCCGACGGGTTGATGTTGACGCAGTAGTCGGCACCGGCCACCCACTCGCCGTTGATGTAGTTATCAAAACGTTTGGCTTGGGACACAAATCTTCTCCTGACGCAAAAGGCCGCTGATCTCTCAGCGGCCTTGTTGATGAGTTACTGCGGACCTTGCTTGTCGATCAGCGCGGCCAGGGCTTCGTATTCTTCCGGCAACAGGTCGGTCAGCGGAGTGCGCACCGGGCCTGCGTCGTAGCCGGCGATCTTCGCGCCAGCCTTGACGATGCTCACGGCGTAGCCGGCCTTGCGGTTACGGATGTCCAGGTAAGGCAGGAAGAAGTTGTCGATGATCTTGGCAACGGTGGCGTGATCGTCCTGGGCGATCGCGTGGTAGAAGTCCATCGCGGTTTTCGGGATGAAGTTGAACACCGCCGAGGAGTACACCGGCACGCCCAGGGCCTTGTAGGCAGCGGCGTAAACCTCTGCAGTCGGCAGGCCGCCGAGGTAGCTGAAACGATCGCCCAGACGACGGCGGATCGACACCATCAACTCGATGTCACCCAGGCCATCCTTGTAGCCGATCAGGTTCGGGCAGCGCTCGGCCAGGCGTTCCAGCAGCGGCGCGGTCAGGCGGCAGACGTTGCGGTTGTACACCACCACGCCGATTTTTACCGATTTGCACACAGCTTCAACGTGGGCGGCAACGCCGTCCTGGCTGGCTTCGGTGAGGTAGTGCGGCAGCAGCAACAGGCCTTTGGCACCCAGGCGCTCGGCTTCCTGAGCGTACTCGATGGCCTGGCGGGTCGAACCGCCGACACCGGCCAGGATCGGCACGCTGGTGGCACAGGTATCAACCGCGGTTTTCACCACTTGGGAATATTCGCTGGCGGCGAGGGAGAAAAACTCACCGGTACCACCAGCCGCGAACAAGGCGGTGGCGCCGTAAGGGGCCAGCCATTCCAGGCGCTTGATGTAGCCCGCCTGGTGGAAGTCACCCTGGGCGTTGAAATCGGTCACCGGGAAAGACAGCAGACCGTGGGAGAGGATGGACTTCAGTTCTTGTGGATTCATTATTCGAACACCCTGGGCGAAGACTTTCTGTCGAAAGGTTGTTGTTGGTTTGTTGATGTCGTACGTCATCGTACAACTATAAAAAGATTCGTCAACTGCAATTCATCGACCTTCATTCTTCGAGGTGTTGAGGCAGGGCTTCTTGACGTAGGAATTTTTTACTCTATGCTCGAATTAACTGTATATATATACAGTTATTACGGAAGATTCCTACGACATAGCAAGGAGCTAACATGTCAGATCTTGAACTCGCAGCACCCGAAAAAAACCCGCCAACCCTGCGCTTCGAAGGCGGCGAGCACACCGCCATCGGCGACGACACGCTGCTGCGCTTCGTCAAGGACGCACCGGCCATCCCGGCACGCCAAGTCGAATTGCACCTGCCCAACGGGCTGGCCCTCACCTACGGCCAAGTGATTGCCCTGGGTGGTGACTTCTACGGCATTCCTGGCCAACCCATCAGCGACGGCGCCTCCCCGGCTGATCGCGTGCAACGCTTTACCGCCGCGTTCAACACGTTGGCCGTGCTTCCCGCTTCGCGAGAAGAAGCGCGCAAGATTCTCGCGGTCATGCAAAAGGAGATCAACGCGGTCAACCAGGCGATCAAGGACGGCAAGCAGGCCCATGAAGCCTATGACGCCCTGGGAGATACGTTGTCTGAGGAATGGAACCGCATCACCGGAGGTGGCAGCGCGGTGTCTGCGCTTATCCCGCTGGGGCGCTACTTGAAGCTGGCGGCGGATAACGCCGACCACTTTGGTGAGTGGGCGCTGTCCGCGTACCTGGCCGGCCATACCGCCGCATTGCAACAGGCAGTGGTCGCCCATCAAACCGGCACCGACCAGGCACTGGAACTGGCGTATGCCATGAACAGTTTTGCGGATCACTTCCTGACCGACCTGTTTTCTGCCGGCCATCTGCGGGTGCCGCGCAAACAACTGGCGGCGGTGGTGACACCGGGTGAGCTGGGTTCGCTGATCAGCCGCTTCATGCACGACGAAGACAGCAAGTTCGGGCTCAAAGTGCGCAACGCCATGGGCGATCAGTGGCGTGCCTACGGCGACAAGCGCTACTTCGACGCGATTGATGCGGACAACCGCGTGCAGGTCAAACGTGCGGTGCAGGCGTCGGCCGATGAGATCTTCGACACGTTCATCAGCGGTGTTGCGCCCTCCCCGGCCAACTTCAAGGCGCCGCTGTATGTGCCGGACTTGAATGCCGCGCAGAACCCGGCGAACAACTTCTCGCCGCTGTTCAAGATGGAGGGTGACAAGGTGCTGCGCCGCAAGGACGTGAATGACCTGAACGACAAGCACTGGACCAATGATTGGTGGGGGTGGAGCACTTACCTGTTGCTCAAGGACTACAAGCCCAACCAACCTGCCAACTAAATAAATACGTCATTCCAGACACTGGAGATCAAAATGTGGGAGCGGGCTTGCTCGCGAAGGCGCCTTTCAGTTGATGCAGGTGCAGACTGACACACCGCATTCGCGAGCAAGCCCGCTCCCACAATTAGATCGATTTACATCCGGCACAACTCGGTTGCCTTCTTTTAACCGCGTTGCGCTTCTGCCTCTTCATGGGCATGGCGCAGCCGTTCACGGCTGTTGGTCAAATGCAAACGCATGGCCGCTCGTGCCGCGTCCGAATCCTGGCGGGCAATCGCCTCGTAGATCTCTTCGTGCTCGCGGCTCAGGCGGCCCATGTAGTGCTGCTGGTCATCATGGGCCAGGCGTGCCGAGTTCAAACGCGTGCGCGGAATAATGCTGGTGCCCAGGTGGGTCATGATGTCGGTGAAGTAACGGTTACCCGTGGACAGGGCAATTTCCAGGTGAAATGCAAAGTCAGAGGCCACCGCATCGCCGGCGTGGGCCGCGCTTTCATTCAACGCATCGAGCGCTGCACGCATGGCCGCCAGTTGCTCATCACTGCGACGTAACGCAGCCAGACCTGCAGACTCCACTTCCAGGCTGATCCGCAGTTCCAGGATCGCCAACACATCACGCAGCGTCACCACCGTGGCCGGGTCGATCCGAAAGCCGCTCGGGCTCGGCGTATCCAACACAAACGTGCCGATACCGTGACGGGTTTCCACCTGCCCCGCCGCCTGCAATCGCGAGATCGCTTCGCGCACCACCGTACGACTGACGCCATGGGCATCCATGATCGCCGACTCGGTGGGCAGTTTATCGCCACGCTTGAGCTGGCCGTCGCGGATCTGCTCGGACAACACCGTGACCAATTCCTGGGCAAGGCTACGGCGCTTGCGGGGAAGACGAGGGGCGGTGTTGGCGTTTTCCATGATGAATCATCTTTCTCGGTGAGCTTGAGCACGCATCATAGCCCATGGTGGTTGTACGATCACCGTCCGGGCGCGACTTTCATCTATATCCTTCGCGCAAAAAAATGCCCCGACACAGGTCGAGGCATTCTTTCAGTGCTCCCCCGAGGGAAAGCCCGTTACTTCACCACTTTCAGGCTCGGCCGGCCGCTTGGGCGCGGTGGCTCGGCATCCGGTGGCGGCAGGTCATCACCGTCTTCGCTTTCGATCGATTCGTCGTCCTCGAAAGGCGACTCCAGATCAAACACCATGCCCTGGCCATTTTCCCGGGCGTAGATCCCGAGGATGGCACCAATAGGCACGAACAGCGTATGCGGCACGCCGCCGAAACGCCCTTCGAAGCTCACGGCTTCGTTGTCCATGTGCAGGTGTCGCACAGCACTGGGTGACACGTTCAGGACGATCTGTCCGTCACTGGCAAACCCCTGCGGTACCTGAACCGCAGGGAATTCGGAATTGACCAGCATGTGCGGGGTGCAATCGTTGTCCACAATCCACTCATAGAGCGCGCGGACCAAGTAGGGTCGACTGGAGTTCATCAGCGGCTCCTTAAGCCTTAGCGCATATCGCGTTCGACGCCAGACAGACTCGCCTGGAAAGCCTCACGCGCAAACTGGCGCTCCATGTAATCAAGCAGCGGCTTGGCAGGCCGCGGCAGTTCAATACCGAGAATCGGCAAACGCCAGAGTATCGGTAATAGGCAGCAATCCACCAAACTTTGTTCCTCGCTGAGGAAAAAAGGTTTATCGGCGAACAACGGCGAAACGCCGGTCAGACTTTCGCGCAATTCCTTACGCGCCTGCACGCGGACCGCTTCTTTTGTACGCGAATCCAGAATCACATCCACCAGCCCGCACCAGTCACGCTGGATCCGATGGATCAGCAGGCGGCTGTTGGCACGCGCCACCGGGTACACCGGCAGCAAAGGCGGATGCGGGTAACGCTCATCCAGGTATTCCATCACCACGGTCGACTCCCACAACGCCAGGTCACGATCGACCAGGGTGGGCAAGCTGCCGTAAGGGTTCACTTCGATCAGTTTTGGCGGCTGACGGCCCGCCTCCACACTGATGATCTCGGCGCTGACACCCTTCTCCGCGAGCACGATACGCACTCGGTGGGAATAGTGGTCGGCGGGGTCGGAGTAACAGGCCAACCGATTGGTCACGCCCATGGCGGTCCTCCTCGCTTGTTGAAATTATCGAAAGCTCAAAAACGAGCGCGCCCAGAGAGCATCTCTGTATCGCCTGGTACAACCAGAGCGCTACGTGTTCAGAGATGCCGCTGGGCGCGCAAGATTAACAGCAATTGCTTACGGTTGGATCAATGCACATCCTTCCAGTATTCGCGTTTGAGCAGATAGGCGAATACGAAGAAGAAGGCCAGGTACAGCAGCACATAAGTGCCGATGCGCTGGTGCTGCAGTTTGACCGGGTTGGCAGAGTACGCCAGGAAGGTCACGAGGTTCTTGACCGTCTCGTCGAACTGCGCCTCGGTCTGGGCACCGGGGGTCTCAATCTTCAGCTGATCGCACGCTTCATGGGTCAACGGCGTGCCGGTCAGTGGATCGTATTGCTTCTTGCCGTCTTCAACGACCTGGATCTGCTTGCATCCTACCACTTGCTTGCCTTGCAGGCCGACCAGAACGTTCGGCATGCCGACGTTCGGGAACACGCGGTTGTTGGCACCCAGCGGGCGTGCCGGGTCGTCGTAGAAGGACTTCAGGTAGCCGTAGAGCCAGTCGGTGCCACGTACACGGGCGACCAGGGTCAGGTCGGGCGGCGCAGCGCCGAACCAGACCTTGGCGTCAGCCGGCTGCATGCCGATGCTCATGTGGTCGCCGATCTTGGCACCGGTGAACACCAGTTTTTGCAGCATCACGTCGTGGGGGATCCCCAGGTCGTCGGCCACACGCTCATAACGCTGGAACTTGGCGCTGTGGCAGCCCATGCAATAGTTGGCGAACGTCCGTGCGCCGTCTTGCATGGCCGCTTTGTCAGACACGTCGATGTCGACTTTTTCCAGCTCCGGGCCACCGTGCTCGGCAGCGAAGGACAGTAGCGGCAGGGCCGCAAGCATCAATGCAACGAATAATTTTTTCATCAGCCAGTCACCCTTTCCGGAACCGGTTTGGTCTTCTCTAGCCGGGTGTAGAACGGCATCAGAATGAAGTAGGCGAAGTACAGGAAGGTGCAGACCTGCGACAGCAACGTACGCTCAGGGGTGGGCGCCAATACGCCCAAGATACCCAGGATCACGAACGCGATGCAGAACACCCACAGCCAGATCTTGCTCAGCCAGCCTTTGTAGCGCATGGATTTGACCGGGCTGCGGTCGAGCCATGGCAACACGAACAGCAGCGCGATCGAGGCGCCCATCGCCATCACGCCCATGAGCTTGTCGGGGATCGCCCGCAAGATGGCGTAGAACGGCGTGAAGTACCAGACCGGGGCAATGTGCTCAGGTGTCTTGAAGGCGTTGGCCTGTTCGAAGTTGGGTTTCTCCAGGAAATAACCGCCCATCTCCGGGAAAAAGAACACGATCGAGCAGAAGATGAACAGGAACACCACCACGCCGACAATGTCTTTCACGGTGTAGTACGGGTGGAACGGAATGCCGTCCAGCGGTACGCCGTTTTCGTCTTTGTGCTTCTTGATGTCCACGCCATCGGGGTTGTTGGAACCCACTTCGTGCAGCGCAAGGATGTGCAGCACCACCAGACCCAGGATCACGATCGGCAGGGCCACAACGTGCAACGCGAAGAAGCGGTTCAGGGTAATGCCGGAGATCAGGTAGTCACCGCGGATCCATTGGGTCAGGTCGTTGCCAATCACGGGGATCGCACCGAACAGCGAGATGATCACCTGGGCACCCCAGTACGACATCTGGCCCCACGGCAGCAGGTAACCCATGAAGGCTTCGGCCATCAGCGCCAGGTAGATCAGCATGCCGAAGACCCACACCAGCTCGCGGGGCTTCTGGTACGAACCGTAGAGCAGGCCACGGAACATGTGCAGGTAGACAACGATGAAGAACGCCGAGGCGCCGGTGGAGTGCAACAGGCGCAGGATCGAGCCGTACTCGACGTCACGCATGATGTATTCGACGGACGCAAACGCTTCTTCCGCCGATGGCGTGTAGCTCATGGTCAGCCAGACGCCGGTGACGATCTGGTTGACCAGCACCAGCAGGGCCAGGGAGCCGAAGAAGTAGAAGAAGTTGAAGTTTTTAGGCGCGTAGTACTTGCTGAGATGGTCTTCCCACATTTTGGTCGCAGGGAAGCGCGCATCCACCCAATCCATGAACTTGCTCATCAGGCCTTCTCCCCCTGGTCGACGCCAATGATAACGATGCTGTCCGTCTCGTATTGGTGCGGCGGAACGGGCAGGTTCAAAGGTGCGGGTTGTGACTTGTAGACGCGACCGGCCAGGTCGTAGTGGGAACCGTGGCAGGGGCAGAAGTAGCCACCGACCCAGTCCTTGCCAAGGTCGGCAGGAGCAACTTCCGGGCGGAAGGTAGGCGAGCAGCCCAAGTGGGTGCAGATACCGATCAGCAGCAGGATCTCTGGCTTGATCGAACGGATTTCCTTATCGACGTAGGCGGGTTGGTCGGAATTCTTCGAGTCGGGATCAGAGAGCTGACCCTCGATTTTCTTGAGATTTCCCAGGATTTCCTCGGTACGACGAACAATGAAGACCGGCTGGCCGCGCCATTCAGCAATCATCTGCTGGCCTGGCTCGATTTTGCTGATATTCACCTTCACCGGTGCACCCGCGGCTTTCGCCTTGGCACTGGGAAACCATGACCCCACGAACGGGACCGCAGCCCCCACCGCTCCTGCAGCACCCACCACGGATGTGGCTGCTACCAAGAAGCGACGCCGGCCTGCATTCACGCCGTCATTGCTCATTCAGTCCTCTCCCATCAGCTTTTTGGCCTGTTAAATCAGGCGTCTACTAAGTATTGAATCTTTGCTTATAAAAATTTTGTCGGATGGTAATGAAAAGCCCCACGTATGACAAGGGAATTGCCCGGGGCTCCGCCCTCAGGCCTTGTAGTATAGGGGGTCTACGGATGTGGCAAGTTGTCACGCGCAAATTTGTGCATAAATCGCAGGCAATAAAAAACGCCCAGCTCCGTGAGGAGGCTGGGCGTTTTTGTGGAACGTAAAGCGAATTAACGCTTCGAGTACTGCGGACGCTTACGCGCTTTACGCAGACCGACTTTCTTACGTTCAACTTCACGGGCATCGCGAGTCACGAAGCCAGCTTTGCGCAGAGCGCTACGCAGGGTTTCGTCGTAGCTCATCAGTGCGCGAGTGATACCGTGGCGGATTGCGCCAGCTTGACCACTTACACCGCCACCGATAACGGTGACGTAGATGTCGAACTTTTCAACGGTCTCGGTCAGTTCCAGCGGCTGACGAACTACCATGCGGGCAGTTTCGCGGCCGAAGAAGTTGTCCAGGGAGCGGTTGTTGATCGAGATGTTACCAGTGCCCGGACGCAGGAAAACGCGTGCGGTTGCGGTTTTGCGACGGCCAGTGCCGTAATTTTGAGTCGCCGACATAATGAACTATTCCGTTAAAACTTCAGTTCTTGGGGCTGCTGAGCAGCATGAGGGTGTACAGCGCCCGCATAGACTTTCAGCTTGCGAAACATATCGCGACCCAGTGGGCCCTTAGGCAGCATGCCTTTGACCGCGATTTCGATCGGGGCTTCAGGCTTCTTGGCAATCAGGCCTTCGAAGTTGGAAGACTTGATACCGCCTGGGAAACCGGAGTGACGGTAGTACATTTTGTCGCTTGCTTTGTTGCCGGTTACACGAACCTGCTCAGCGTTGATGATGACGATGTAGTCACCGGTATCAACGTGCGGGGTGTACTCAGGCTTGTGCTTGCCACGCAGACGGCTGGCGACTTCAGTGGCCAGACGACCCAGGGTCTGACCAGCGGCGTCGACGACAAACCAGTCGCGCTGAACTGTTTCCGGTTTTGCAGTAAAAGTTGTCATTCTTTAATAGCCTCAGGGGCCGCCTGTAAATTTAGACGGCGGATCTTACTGAATAGTGCGTACTTTGACAAGGTCAAAGGCAGCCGGATACAGACGCTATCGGGGGCTCGGGTCGGCGCGTCCGTTCAACGGCAAGATTCTTCGGCAGGCGGCGCATCACTTCCACTGCAGAAAGAGGTGGGCAATTATGCAGATTGCCAAAAAAAATTCAACCTGCTTTTATGATTGTTTTCCCCGAAGGAGTACCCGATGGATTATCGACAGCTGGGCCGTACGGATCTGAACGTGAGCGCGATAGCCTTGGGCACCATGACCTGGGGCGAGCAGAACAGCGAGGCAGAGGCCTTCGCACAGATCGAGCGGGCCAAGGCCGCGGGGATCAACTTCCTCGACACCGCCGAAATGTACCCGGTGCCGCCCAAGGCCGACACCTATGCCACCACCGAACGCTACATCGGTAACTACTTCAAAAGCCGCGGCGACCGTGCCGACTGGGTCCTGGCCAGCAAGATTGCCGGCCCCGGCAACACCATCGACTACATCCGCGACGGCCACCTGCGCCATAACCGCAAGCACATCGTCGAAGCCCTGGATGCCAGCCTCAAGCGCCTGCAGACCGACTGGATCGACCTCTATCAGCTGCACTGGCCGGAGCGCAGCACCAACTTCTTCGGCCAACTGAGCTACAAGCACAAGGACGAAGACAACCTCACCCCACTGGAAGAAACCCTTGAGGTGCTGGACGAGCAGGTCAAGGCCGGCAAGATCCGCCACATCGGCCTGTCCAACGAAACCCCGTGGGGCACCATGAAATTCCTGGCCCTGGCCGAAGCTCGTGGCTGGACCCGCGCCGTGTCGATCCAGAACCCCTACAACCTGCTCAACCGCAGCTTTGAAGTGGGCCTGGCGGAAGTCGCCATTCGTGAACAGTGCGGCCTGCTGGCCTACTCGCCCCTGGCGTTCGGCATGCTCAGCGGCAAGTACGAGAACGGCGCACGCCCGGCCAAGGCACGCCTGACCGAATACAGCCGCTTCAGCCGCTACTTCAACCCGCAGTCGGAAGCGGCCTGCAGCCGTTATGTGGCACTGGCGCGGGAACATGGGCTGGACCCGGCGCAGATGGCGTTGGCGTTTGTGACGCAGCAACCTTTTGTGACCAGCAACATCATTGGCGCCACGTCGCTTGAGCAACTGGACAGCAACATTGCCAGTGCCGACCTGAAATTGTCGAAAGAGGTGTTGGAGGGGATTGAGGCGATTCAGAAGGATCATCCGAACCCTGCGCCTTGATTGATCTTTAAGCCGCCATCGCAGGCAAGCCAGCTCCCACATTTGAATGTATTCACAGTTCAAAATGTGGGAGCTGGCTTGCCTGCGATGAGGCCCTCAGCAACACCAAAAAAATCAAAGCGCCCGCGCAATAATCTCTTTCATGATCTCATTGGTCCCCGCATAAATCCGCTGCACCCGCGCATCCGCCCACGCCCGCGCAATCGGGTATTCCCACATGAAGCCGTAACCACCGTGCAACTGCACGCACTCATCGAGCACCTTGCATTGCAAATCCGTGGCCCAGTATTTGGCCATCGCCGCCGTGGGCACATCCAGCTTGCCCTCCAGGTGCAACGCGATGCACTTGTCCACAAACACACGCCCGATCTGAATCTCGGTGGCCATCTCCGCCAGCTTGAACCGGGTGTTCTGAAAATCGGCAATCGCCTTGCCAAACGCCTTGCGCTCGCGGGTGTACTCCAGCGTCCATGCCAGGGCCGCCTCGGCTGAAGACACGGCACCAATCGCCACGGTCAGCCGTTCCTGGGGCAACTCCTGCATCAAGTACGCGAAGCCCATGCCGGCCTGGCCCAGCAGGTTTTCCTTGGGCACTCGCACGTCCTGGAAGAACAGCTCTGAGGTGTCCTGGGCTTTCATGCCCACCTTTTCCAGGCGCTTGCCCTTGTCGAAGCCTGGCGTGTCGGCCTCCACCAGGAACAGGCTGGTGCCCTTGGCACCGGCCTTGGGGTCGGTCTTGGCGACGACGATCACCAATTCGGCCAGGTAGCCATTGGTAATGAAGGTCTTGGAGCCGTTGATCACATACTCATCACCGTCCAGCACCGCGGTGGTCTTGACCCCTTGCAGGTCGGACCCGGCGCCTGGCTCGGTCATGGCAATCGCGGTGACCATCTCGCCGGAGATCAACTTGGGCAGGTATTTGTGCTTCAGCGCCTCACTGCCGTAATGCAGGATGTACGGTGCCACGATGTCCGAATGCAGGGAGAAACCGATGCCGGTCAGGCCCAGTCGGCTGATCTCTTCGATCACCACGGCGCTGTACAAAAAGTCCGCGCCCAAGCCGCCGTATTCTTCCGGCAGATGGGAACACAACATCCCCGCCTCCCCCGCCTTGCTCCACAGGCCACGGTCGATATAGCCCTGTTTTTCCCATTGCCCATGGAACGGCGCGGCGTCTTTTTCGAGGAAAGTGCGCACGCTGTCGCGGAAGAGTTCGTGCTCCGGGCTGTACAAGGTTCTGGGAATCATGGGTCACCTGCGTGGATTGTCGGACAAGGACGAGCCCACAGAGACTATGCCGCGAAAGCATCACGGGACACTGGACACATGCGACAAAAAATAAGACGATCCAGCCGTCTGGTGACCACTTTCCCCTATAAGAATAAATGAAATTATGTCTAACCAAATCTCCACGCCCCTGCGGCGCGTCAGCATTTTGGCCATTGATCGGGTATTCGCTTCCACCCTCATGCAAGCCAAGGATTTCTTCCACCTCGCCAGCCTGCGTTACGGCAAGCAACAAGGCCTGGGCCTTACCCCCGCATTCGAAACGCGCCTGGTCAGCCCCGACGGGCAATCGGTACGCAGCTTCAGCAACGTGATCATGCCGGTGGACGGCGGCCTGGAAAACGCCGACATCATCGTATTGCCGGCCTTCTGGGATGATTTCGACGCGCTGTGCGCACGCTACCCTCAAGTGCTGCCGTGGCTGCGTGAACAACACGCCCGTGGCGCCGTACTCTGCGGCGAAGCCACCGGGGTGTTCTGGCTGGCTGAGGCCGGCCTGCTCGATGGCAAGGAAGCGACCACCTACTGGCGTTTTTTCAACGCCTTCAGCGAGCGTTTCCCCCGAGTCCAGCTCAATCAGGACAAGCACCTCACCGACGCCGACAACCTGTATTGCGCCGGCGGCACCACGTCGGCGTGCGACCTTTATATCTACCTGATCGAACGCTTCTGCGGCGCCAACATCGCCCAGGCCGTGGCCCGCGACATCCTTTACGAAGTGCAACGCAGCTACTCACCAGGACGCATCGGGTTTGGCGGGCAGAAGCTGCACCAGGACGTGATCATCCTGCAGATCCAGCACTGGCTCGAAGAGCACTTTGCCGACAAGTTCCGCTTCGAAGACGTGGCCCGGGAACACGGCATGAGCATCCGCAACTTCATGCGCCGCTTCCAGACCGCCACCGGTGACAAGCCATTGCACTACCTGCAACGCCTGCGCATCGAGACGGCCAAGGGCCTACTCTCGGGCAGCCGCAAGAGCATCAAGACCATCAGTTATGAGGTGGGTTACGACGATGCGAGTTTCTTTGCGCGGTTGTTCAGGCAGCACACGGAACTGTCACCGAACCAGTATCGGCAACAGTTCCAGCAGGCCGCATAAGAAAGGTTGACGCAGTAAACAATGTGGGAGCGGGCTTGCTCGCGAATGCGTTGGATCAGTCACCATTTCCAGTGCCTGACACTCCGTATTCGCGAGCAAGCCCGCTCCCACATTTGATCTACAGCGTTCTTAGGGCTTGTGACCGCGCGACAGGAACTCGTGGGACTGCATTTCCAGCAAGCGGCTCAGCGTACGTTGGAACTCGAAGTTCAAGCGACCACCGGTGTACAGGTCCTTGAGCTCAACTTCCGCCGAAATGATCAGCTTCACGTTGCGGTCGTAGAACTCGTCGACCATGTTGATGAAACGGCGTGCAATGTCGTCGGTGGTGACGCTCATCTGCTCCACGCCACTCAGGATCACCGCGTGGAAGATCTTGCCCAGCTCGATGTAGTCGTTCTGGCTGCGCGGGCCGTCGCAGAGGGCGCGGAAGTCGAACCAGGCCACGTCATCACAGGTGCGCAAGGCGATGATTTCGCGGTTCTCGATCATCAGCTTGTCGTTTTCCACCGCCTGGGTGCATTCCGGTGTCAGCGCACGGAAGCTTTTTTTCAGGCTCTCGTGGGCCGCTTCGTTCAGCGGGAAATGGAACAGCTCCGCTTGCTCCAGATGGCGCAGGCGGTAGTCGACGCCGCTGTCGACGTTGACGATCTCGGTGTTCTGCTTGATCAGCGCAATGGCGGGCAGGAAGCGCGCACGTTGCAGGCCGTCCTTGTACAAACCGTCGGGCACGATGTTCGAGGTGGCAACCAGGGTCACGCCGTTCTTGAACAGCTCTTCCATCAGGGTGCCGAGGATCATGGCATCGGTGATGTCGGAGACGAAGAATTCATCGAAGCAGATCACCCGTGCTTCTTCGGAGAAACGCTTGGCGATGATGGTCAGCGGGTTCTTCTCACCCGGCAGGGTCTTCATTTCTTCGTGCACGCGCTTCATGAAGCGGTGGAAGTGCGTCCGGACCTTTTCCTTGAACGGCAGCGCTTCGAAGAAGGTGTCTACCAGGTAAGTCTTGCCCCGGCCGACGCCGCCCCAGAAGTACAAGCCTTTGACCGGCGTGTGGTCTTTCTTGCCAAACAGCTTGCTGAACATCCCTGGCTTGCTTTGCGAGGCGGCGAGCAGGTCGTCGTACAGGCGCTGCAAATGGCGCACCGCATTTTCCTGGGCCGCGTCATGGAAGAATTCAGGGCGTTTCAGATCAGCTTGATATCGTTCTAGGGGCGTCATAATTTCGTTAGCAAGGCAACAAAAACGGGCCGTCACTGTAACGACGGCCCTGGATAATGGCAATCAACCCTTGGTCGGGTTAATCCTCGATAGGGGTCAACGCAACGCGCAAGGCGTCGATGGCCGCATCGCGCGACGCTTCGTCGGCGAACTCGGCACTGTCGGCCACCGCAGCGCCGTCCAGCCATACGCTGAAGCCCTGGGCTTCGTTGCGTACGTCCAGGGCGTCGCCACTTTGCAGCTGCTTGGTCACCGCGCCAGCGGCTTTACCGTCGGCAAAGTTGCGCGACAGCAGCAGTTGTTCGCCATCGGCGGCCAGCAGACGGAAGCGGAAGCTGCCGTCAGCTTCACGGAAGCTCACGAAGCGCGCCGCTTTCGCAGCTTTCTTCTTGGCCGCCACCGGCGCTGCCGCTTGATTGACGAACGAGCGCAAGCCCACCGCTTCACGCAACTCAGCCAGGAACGGCGCCGCCACGGCACGGGCTTTCTTGGCACCGATCAGCAGCAGGTCTTCCATGTCGGACGGGCGCGACATCAATTGATGGTAACGCTCGCGGGCTTCACCCAGCTGGCCGTCGAGCAGTTGGAACAGGCGGTTCTTCGCCTCGCCCCAGCCCAGACCTTGCAGCAATTCAGCGCGGAACTCTTCTTCCTGAGCCTTGCTGGCAAACGCCTGGTACAAGGTGAACAGGTGCGAGTTGTCCGGGTCTTTGGCTTCGCCCGGCGCGCGGGAGTCGGTGACGATGCGCGAGATGGCGTCTTTCATGTCCTTGGCGCTGGTGAACAACGGGATGGTGTTGTCGTAGCTCTTGGACATCTTGCGGCCATCCAGGCCCGGCAAGGTGGCGACGCTTTCTTCGATCAGCGCCTCGGGCATGGTGAAGAATTCTTTACCGTTGCCGAACAGGTGGTTGAAGCGCTGGCCGATGTCGCGGGCCATTTCCACGTGCTGGATCTGGTCGCGACCGACCGGCACCTTGTGCGCGTTGAACATCAGGATGTCCGCCGCCATCAACACCGGGTAGCTGTACAGGCCCATGCTGATGCCCGCATCCGGGTCTTCGCCGGCTTCCACGTTCTTGTCCACCGAGGCTTTGTACGCATGGGCGCGGTTGAGCAGGCCCTTGGCGGCCACGCAGGTGAGCAGCCAGGTCAGCTCGGGGATTTCCGGGATGTCCGACTGGCGATAGAACGTCACCCGGTTCACATCCAGGCCACCGGCCAACCAGGTCGCAGCGATTTCCATACGCGAGCGCTGGATGCGCTGCGGGTCATCGCACTTGATCAGGGCGTGGTAGTCCGCCAGGAAGTAGAAGGAGTCGGCATTGGCATCCTGGCTGGCAAGGATCGCCGGGCGGATCGCGCCAGCGTAGTTGCCCAGGTGCGGCGTGCCGGTGGTGGTGATGCCGGTGAGGATACGGGTACGAGTCGTCATGGGTAATCGCTTATCAGACTGCTATCAATTCGAGAGGCGCGGCAGCACCAGATCCTTCAGATCGGTGAGCTTGCCGTGAAAAAAGTGCCCGCATTCTGCCACTTTCAGCAGCTCATGGGGGCGTTTCAGGGCGGCGGACCAGTCGTAGACGGTCTGCGGGTCGACCACTTCGTCGGTTTCCGGCTGGATCAGGGTCAGCGGGCAGCCCTGTGGCAGCACGTCGGTATCACGCAGGCGCATCACCGCCGCGGCCACCATGAACAGGTGCGCGAGTTGTTCGCCCTTGGCTTCCAGGCGTCCGCCGAGGCTGGCCGCCACATAGCCGCCGAAGGAGAAACCGAGCAAGGTGATCGGCAAATCCGGGTGTTTTTCCCGCAGCCAGGTGGCGGCCGCTTCGGCGTCATCCACTTCACCGGTGCTCATGTCGTGAGTGCCGGCACTGGCGCCGACGCCACGGTAATTGAAACGCAATGTAATCAAACCGGCATCGCGGGCGGTGCGTTGCAGGGTCGAAACGACTTTATTGAGCATGGTCCCACCCTGCACCGGATTGGGGTGGCAGATCAGCGCCAGGCCACGTGGCTCGGGGTGATCCAGGTACAGGGCTTCCAATTGGCCCACCGGGCCATCGATCAAAACGGGGGTTTCACGCATGAGCAAGGAATGAACTCCGTGACCTCTCAAAGGGTCGACTCGTCTAGCTAAAAGTCTGTGCATGGCATCATTGCGAGCTTAATCGCGGTATACAGCGCAGGTCCGAGCCGTTAACGTAAAGCAAAGCCGTTTATAGAGGAAGGACTCGTGGAACACTCGCTCTTAGTTTGGTTGTTGCCGACTCTTGCCCTGGTTGCCGGTGTCGCCATTGGTTTCCTGGTTGCTCGCTTGCTGCCCAATGCCGCGCCTAACCGCACGCAGCGTCAGCTGGATGACATCCAGGAACGTTTTGACAGTTATCAGAACGAGGTTGTTACCCACTTCAACAGCACCGCGACCCTGGTCAAGAAACTCACCCAGAGCTACCAGGAAGTACAGGATCACCTCGCCGATGGTGCCAACCGCCTGGCCCTCGACGACATCACCCGTCAGCGCCTGCTGGCCGCGTTGCATTCCGATGCACCGCAAACCCCACGGGAGCGCCTGACCCCACCCCGGGAAAACCAGGAGCCGCCACGGGACTACGCGCCAAAAACGCCGAACGCCCCAGGCATGCTGGATGAGCATTACGGCTTGAAGAAGTAACTTCTCTTCACGCACAAATAAGCCCGGCTGATCGATGATCAGCCGGGCTTTTTGTTACCTGCTCATTCTCAAGAACACTGGAAACCCAACGTGGGAGCGGGCTTGCTCGCGAATGCGTTGTGTCAGTCACAGCAACTACAACTGACACAACGCATTCGCGAGCAAGCCCGCTCCCACAGTTTTGACCGCATGCGGCCTTAAGCCACGGGTTGCTCCCGCAACAACCCGCTCTCGATCCGCACATGCCGCCCATGAAAGCGCTTTAGGCTGCTGCGATGGCCGACGCTGACGATGCTCAGCCCCGGCAACTCATCGATCAACGCCTGGTACAACGTCGCCTCGTCCTCTTCATCCATGGCCGAGGTGGCTTCGTCCATGTACAGCCATTGCGGTGCGAACAACAACGCGCGGGCAAACGCCAGGCGCTGCTGCTCACCCGGCGAGAGCATGCGCTGCCAGTGATTGGCTTCGTCCAGGCGCGCCACCAGATGCGGCAGGCGACAGGTCTCCAGCACCTGTGCATAACGTTCGGCCGGGTAGAGGGTGTCCTCCTGTGGATAACTCAACACCGCCTTCAGCGTGCCAATCGGCAGGTAGGGCTTTTGCGGCAGGAACAGGTAGCGCGCCGCCGGCAGGCGAATGCTGCCGTGGCCTGCGGGCCATAAATGCCCCATCGCCCGCAGCAACGTACTTTTGCCACTGCCGGAACGACCACTGAGCATCACGCGCTGGCCCGGCTCCACCGTCATATCGGCATGGGTGAGCAAATGGCGGCCGTCGGCCAGGTCCATGCCCAGGTCTTGCACCACCAGGCGCTCGCCTTCCGGGCGCACGTCGATGGCCGGCGCGCGCTGCTCGTTCTCGCTCATGGCCTGATGGAAACTCAGCAAACGATCACTGGTGGCGCGCCACGACGCCAACTCCGAATACGCGCTGATAAACCAACTGAAGTTCTCTTGTACATTGCCGAAGGCCGAGTTGATTTGCATCAGCTCGCCCAGCTCGATCTTGCCGGTGAAGTAGCGCGGCGCGGCGACGATGAACGGGAAGATGATTGCGATCTGGCTGTAGCCGGCGGTGAAGAACGTCAGGCGCTTGGACACTTTCATGATGTCCCAGAAGTTGTGCCAGACCTTGCCGAAACGTGCGCTCAGGCGCTGGTTTTCATTCGGCTCGCCGTTGTACAGCGCAATACTTTCGGCGTTCTCACGCACGCGCACCATGGAGAAACGCAGGTCCGCTTCGAAACGTTGTTGTTGGTTGCTCAAGCCGATCAAGCGACGGCCGATCAAGTGCGTCAGCCAACTGCCGACGGCGGCATACAACAGCGCGCACCAGAACATGTAGCCGGGGATGGTGATGCCAAACACTTCGATGCTGCCCGACACGCCCCACAGGATGATGGAGAACGACACCAGGCTGACCACGTTACGCAGCAACCCGAGGCCCAGGCTCAAGGTGCTGGAAGTGAAGTTATTGAGGTCTTCGGAAATCCGCTGGTCCGGGTTATCGGTGTAGCCGCCCTGCTCCAGCTGGTAGTAGTTCTTGTCGGCGAGCCACCGCGCGAAGTGTTTCTCGGTGAGCCAGGCACGCCAGCGGATGGTCAGCATCTGGGTCAGGTACAAGCGATACACCGCGCCCAGAATCGCCACGGCGGCGATCCCGCCGAAATAGCCGATCAGTTGCCAGAAGGCATCGGTGTCCTTTTTCTCCAGAGCGTTGTAGAAATCCTTGTACCAGTGGTTGATCCACACGGAGATCGCCACGCTGAACAGCGACAGGCCAATCACCGCCGCCAGCAACAACCAGGCCTTGCCCTTCTCTTCGCTGCGCCAATACGGTGTGATCATCGCCCAGGTTCGGCGGAAGAATTGCCCACGCACCGCGTCGTTGACCGCGGAATACTCAGCGTTATGGTTCATTGTTCAGGCTCGGTCGAAAAAAAATGAATGACACCGGTTCGATCATAGTGGATCAGCCCGATAGGCCACGCGGTCTGAAACATATCGTTCAGTCAACGTTCAGTTCATGAATTTTATTTAATGTTTGCCCTCCCTACTCGGTCGGACCGCGCAGGAAAAGACTGCACATACAAGGCCAGGAACTTAAGCGCCAATTTCACCAACTTACCGGCTCAGCATTCAATATGCACCTAGCCAGGACGGCACTTCAGAGAATATGAAAGCATGCCGAGATCCCAGAGCGTCCCCTTCGTTTCCTTTTTCCCAACCGCCTCGCACTACGCAACCACGAGAACGCCGCAGCCGATAACCGACGTACGGGAGAAAAAGCCGAGTTCACCGGGGCGCCCTACTGACGTTTATCACACGCAATTGCCGCACAGCAGCGAGGACGTGCAGCGCTATATAAAGAACAATGTGAGCAGCCTGTTGACGCCTGCGCAGGAAGTTTCAAAATTGATCGCACGTGCCCTGCACAAAAAATTCGGCATGACGATCAACCCTGACACAACCTATATCGTCACCACTAACTACGACCTTTCCAAAGGCAAACCACGTGACGGCAAGATGCTCAACAGCATCAGTCTTACTGATGCAGCGCTTACCAACATGCGCACCCTCAACACCGACGACAACACGCTCTCATCTGCCCAAAAAACCAACAAAAAAGTGCTGGATATCATTGGCAAATTCTCGGTCGTTGGCGGCCTCCTTAATTTATTTAGAGCCCCCTCGCCCCCCAGCCTGCCCAATCCTGACAACATGTTTGAATACGTCGTGGGGAGTATTGCGAACCAAAAAACACCATCACCGGATCTATCCTCAAAACTCCCGTTTGCCCCCCAAGCGTTCCGTGATCTCGTTTGGAATACGGAACTCGCCGCCCCGTATAAAAAGTATCTGGACAGTTTCTGGCGGTCCCATGAAACCACCTACCAGCAATTGAGCAAGATCGCGTTTGCCCAAGCCGCCCATACACAGGCGCAGGAAGGCAGCCTGAGTGAACAGGATGCACACCTGGCAATGCGGGCTGCCGGGCTTGCACCGGGCAAGCCCTGGCTGGAAACCAGTATGAAAAACCTGGAGGCCACCTATGCCAAGGATCCAAAACTTGAGATCGGCCTGCTGTCTGTCAACGGTGATAAGTCCACCGACTTGATGTATGTCATCGACAAAACAGTCCGGCAGGACGCCAATGGCAAAGACATAAAGGCCACCCTGCTGCATATTCCCGGTAACGCCTCCCCCATCCACCGGTTTGACAGCCCCGAAGAGATGAAAACCTGGGTCGCGGATCAAGCGGCTGACCCGAAAAAGCGCGCGGCCTTGCGCGCTCACTTCAAAAAATCCGATCAGGACGACAAGTATTTTTCCGACGGTGTGGACCAATCCCTGAAAGGCCTCGGTGGCTGGACCGAGGCCCATAAACCAGACCCCCTGGGTTTCACATCACCCAATGGTTGGGACCCCCAACGCTATATCACGCTGGAGCCCATCGAGGGCTGCCCCTTCAACACCATTACCCTAAACCAGAAAGAGCGCTCCTACGCTGACGCCAATCACGACATTACCACCGACTCCGACGTCAACAAGGCAACCTTATTAAGGGTTACGGAGGCGGCAACCGCCACGGCCCTGATGCTGACCCCCCTGGCATTTCTGATGCCGGAGATTGGCTTGGCACTGGACGTCCTTTACGCCGGCGCAGGTCTCATGGAAACAGGTATTGGCATTGATGACCTGGCCCACGGTAAATCGGCCGGGACAGACCGGATCGTGTTTGGCTTACTCAATGCGGCCCCCGGGATCGCAGGCGGAGCATCCAGGCTGGGCAAAGGCGCAGAGACCGTCGAAATAGCGTTTGCGGACAACGTTGCCGAACCCACTCCCGACAGCCTTATGCCGCTAGCTGAAGAGCACACACCCTGGGAAACGTTCAACCGCTTACGCCCGCAAGCGTCGGGCAATATCAGCGCCTATGCCGTTACAGATGGCGAAAGGCTTATCGACGGTATACCACGCAACGCCAATCACATTTATCAGGTTCCCGGTGCTGACGGAATGGACCGCTGGCTGATCAAACATACCGATCATTCTGCGATCGTACACATCTATGAAATCAAATCGACGTTCAAACTTAGCGATGGCTATGTAGAGATTATTGACCCTGCTTCCAGGCAATCCGTCATGACGGTGCATTTGAATACCGCCGGCGAGTGGGTACGGTTTGAAGGCGCCGGAGGAATGAAGTTTCCATGGCAGCGCAGCCAGCCCTCTGCAAAAGCACAGCTTAACGAGGCGATTGCAAACATTAACCGGGACAGTAGTTCATTCAGCGAGGCCGAGACCACGCAAATACAGGATGATTTATCCAACCTGATCCGGGCGTCCAAAGCGGAGCTCTCTGAAAGCCTGAATGAATATACCGAAGCGGGATCGGACGAAATAAACAGTGAACTGCGCCGTCAGCCGGATGAGCGTCAATACTCTGAACAACTGCAAGCGTTCCTGGCGGATTTCGACAGCCAAGCGGATTACACCGGTAAAGCCTATCGCTACGCCTATGTCACTGCCGATGGCGAAGCCGCATTGAAAAACGGAGTGGGGAAAGTGTTCAGAGACGCAGCTGTTCAATCAGCCTCCACCCAAGCCTTCAATGCAAAGAGTTGGGGAGCCTGGGCGAAAAACGCTTCAGGCGCTTCGAATAACAAGCCCGTGGTCTATGTGTTCGACGAATCAGTTCCGAAAAAGAACCTGTCCAGCAGCTTCTTATTTGACCATGTGGCCGTCGAGCCGGAAGCCTCATTGGAGGTCAAAGCGACAAAAACACAAGACGGGGTTTTATACGTGTACTTGGAGTCCCCGGCAAAAATGCCAGATCAACGCTACAACCTGTTCGACGGCAGTGTTGCGCGCCCGTACTAAGCAGCCGACACCCATGGGACGGTATCGGCTGTGGTCGCGCAAAAGGCACTAGCCGATACCGTTCAGCGGCGTACCGGACGCTTTTGCAGTTTGCGCTGCAAAGTGCGGCGATGCATACCAAGGGCCCGGGCGGTGGCGGAGATATTGCCTTCGTGCTCGGTCAGCACGCGCTGGATGTGTTCCCACTGCAGGCGGTCCACCGACATCGGGTTTTCCGGCACCAGGGTGTCGAGGTCGGCGTGCTCGGAGAGCAAGGCAGCGAGCACGTCATCGGCGTCGGCCGGCTTGCACAGGTAGTTGCAGGCGCCACGCTTGATCGCCTCGACGGCCGTGGCAATGCTGGAATAACCGGTGAGGATCACCACGCGCATTTCCGGGTCGAGTTCCAGCAATTTGGGCAGTAGTACCAGGCCTGAGTCGCCGTCCATCTTCAGGTCGAGCGCGGCGTAGTCCGGCAGGTCGGCCTGGGCGATGGTCAGGCCTTCTTCGGCAGAACCTGCGGTGCTTACGCGAAAACCGCGACGGCTCATGGCGCGCGCCATCACCCGGGTAAAGGTGGCGTCGTCATCTACCAGCAGCAGGTGCGGCAGTTCTTCGCCTTCGACTTGGATCTCGTCACTCATCGATATCTCCTCGTGCGACACGGGGCAGGCGCAGCTCGGTGAGCGTGCCGCCTTCCTCATGACTATAGAGCTTCACTGAGCCGCCCGCGCGGGTCACGCTGGCCTTGCTCAAGAACAGGCCCAGGCCGAAGCCTTTGCCCTTGGTGGTAAAGAAGGGTTTGCCGATCTGCTCGGCAATGGCCAGCGGCACGCCCGCGCCGTGGTCACGAATACTGATGGTGACGTTTTCCGCGTCCCAATCCAGTTGTACACCCAACCCTTCGGGGCAAGCGTCGGCTGCATTGTTCAGCAGGTTGAGCAATGCCTGGGTCAGGTCGGGCGGCGGTGCCATGCGCGGCACAGTGCCCTGCCCTAATAGATGAAAACGATAGCTGGCTTCGGGGCGCATCAGGTGCCAGCGGTTCAGGGCCTCGTCGAGCCACTGGGTCACGTCCTGCATCTCCACCGCCAGGCGGCGATTGGCTTCGGCGGCGCGCACCAGTTGCTGCAAGGTCTGCTTGCACTGCTTGACCTGTTCGCGCAGCACGCCGAGGTCCTCTTGCAACACAGGGTCGTGATGGTCCTGGGTCATTTCGTTGAGCAACACGCTCATGGTCGCCAGCGGTGTGCCCAGTTCATGAGCAGCGCCGGCAGCCTGAGTGGCGACGGCCAACAGTTGCTGGTCGCGCAGGCCCTCTTCGCGGCGGATGGCGCGCAATTCTTCCTGGCGGCGCAGCTCTTCAGCCATGCGCGCGGCAAAGAAGGTGATGACCGCGGCAGATAGGGCAAAGCTCAGCCACATCCCGTAGATCTGCAGGTTTTCCCGGGCGATGGGGAAAGTTTGCAGTGGGTAGAAGCGTGCCAGCAACAGGGTGTACAGCGTCAGGGCAATGCCCGACAGCACCACCGAATAGCGCCACGGCAACGTCACGGCGGCGATGGTCAGGGGCACCAGGTAATAGGAGACGAACGGGTTGGTGGAGCCACCGGAGAAATATAGCAACACACTGTGGATAAACAGGTCGCAGGCCAACTGCAGGGCGTACTCCAGCTCGGTGACCGGCCAGGTGGTGCGCAACCGGATCGCGGTAAACACACAAAGCACGATGGAGAAACCCAGGGTCACGCCCAGTTGCAGCCATGGCAGCGGCAACAGGTCGAACCAATAGGCAAGCCCGACGGAACCGGCCTGTGCGGCCAGCACCAGGGTGCGGATGAACGTCAGGCGCCAGAGGTTCTGGCGGGTGGCGGAAGTCAGTTTTACGGCGGCGAGCATGAGCTCTCCCGGTGAGCGCTGCAGGCGGATCGGCAGGAGTATAAACGAAGCAGGCCCCCTGCCACGGCCTGTGTGGCTCTTTGACGCAGGCCGGGCAAATGACCGTTCGTCGGCACCGCCACAACTTGTAGGTAATGTGTAAACCCGAAGAACCCGATGTCACCGTCTACAGTCATACCGAACACGCACACCCCCAAGGAGCTTCCATGTCTCGTTTCACTCGCAGTGCAGCCGTTATCACCCTCGGCGTCGCCACCCTTGCCAGCCTCCCCGCCCTGGCCGCCGAAGGCCTGAACTACAACCAGATTTCCCTGCGCGCCGAGGTCAGCCAGGAGGTTGCCCGCGACAAGATGATCGTGACCCTCTACACCGAATCCCAGAACAGCGACCCGGCCAAGCTCGCCGCTGAAATCACCAACACCCTGAACAAGGCTCTTGGCGAAGCCCGCGAAGTCAAAGGCGTGACCCTGCGCCAGGGCAGCCGCAACAGCTACCCGATCTACGACAACAAGAACCAGAAGATCACCGGCTGGCGTGAGCGCGCCGAACTGCGCCTGGAAAGCGCGGACTTCCCGGCGCTGTCCAAGCTCACCGGCGAATTGCTGAACACCCTGAAAATGGAAAACATGGACTTCGCCATCGCCGACGCCACGCGCAAGGCCAGCGAAGATGCGCTGCTCAAAGACGCCGTCGCCGCCTTCAAGGCCCGCGCGCAACTGGCAACCGACGCGCTAGGCGGCAAGGGTTACAAGATCGTCAACCTGAACTTCAACACCAACGGCTACCCGATGCCCTACGCGCGCAATGGCGGGATGATGATGAAAGCCGCCATGGCCGATTCGGCGCCCACGCCTGAAGTGGAAGCCGGCACCAGCCAGGTCAATATGAGTGCCGATGGTGTGATTGAAGTACTGCAATAAACGTTTCTAGGTATCAACGAAAACGGCGCGGCCTCAGGTACGCGCCGTTTTTTTTGGAGTAGCGCGCCAACCGCAAACATGAGGGGTAACAGACGAAGGGGAACGCCTGCAAACACATATCCCACACAAGTATCGGAATCTTAAACGGCGAGGGATACGCATAACTGCTCCAGAGATCGATACCCGATGATAACAACTACGCACAACACCCCTGCTTTCCAACCACTCCAAGTCAATAATCGTACCCAGCCGCCACAAGCAGCTGCTGAACTGCCACGCAAAAAAAGCCCAAAACGACGCAACCATCACCAACCGTTGATCCCGGGGCTGCCTTACAACCCTGCCGTAGACCGCTATGTCGGCCGTGCTACCGAGGGTTTCAAGACAGCCAGCCAAAGCACATCAGAAATCATACGGGCCGAACTGAAAAAGCGCTGGGGCAAGGACATTGACCCGGACAATACCTTCATCACCACCTTCAACTACGACCCCAAGCTGCGAAAACCGCCTGGGGGGAAAGTCTTGAACCAAATCAGCCTGACCGACGCCGCATTGCACAACATGCGCCACAAGAACAAACACAATGAGCACCAGACGGCCGACGAAAAAGCGCAGTCGACCTTGCACAAATGGATCAATAGGCTCGCGCCCCTGGCCGCGGCGCCCATCGCCATCTACAACATCGTCCACAAGCTCAACGAACCCAAGACCTATGAGGGCATATTTGTCGGCCCCCAACCCGGTGGTCGCCAGGTCTACAACTCGACCACCCAACTTGCGCAAACGCCCGCCACCTTTCGCGACATCGTGTGGAACACCGAACTGAGCAAACCCTACGCCGAGTTCCTCAACGGTTTTTGGTCAGCGCATGAGCAAAAGTACGCCCAACTGAGCAAGGCCGCCTTCGTCGGCGCCGCCCTGGCGCAATTCGACAACGACAGCCTCAGCGAAAGCGACGTGAGCCTGGCCATGCGCGCAGCAGGCCTGCCAACAGACAAAACCTGGTCGGGCATGACCCTCAACGACCTGGACGCCGCCACACAAAAAGACCCTAACGTAGAAACCGGCCTGCTGAAGATCAATGGCTTCAAGTCCACGGATTTGATGTACATCACCGACAAGCAGACCAAAACCACCCTGCTGCACATCCCCGGCAACTCGTCGCCGATTCATCGTTTCGACAGCCAGGAGCAGATGAAGAACTGGCTGGCCGAGCAAGCCGCCGACCCTGTGAAACGCGAAGCCTTGTCGATGCATTTTCCACTGCGCGATCAAGCCGACCGGACACTGTCCGAGGGCGTCAACCAAACCCTGGTAGGCCTCAGCGGGTGGCCGAAAAAGGATGCATCGGATGCCGGTGTGCTGGAGCGACTGAACCAGTACAACCCGCAAACCTTCATCACGACCGAGCCTCTCGACGAAGACCCGTTCAAGGCCATGACCACGCGGCAAAAAGAACGCTCCTATGCCGATGCAGAAACCCAAATCACCACCGACGGTGACGTCACTAAGACAACGATCCTGGAGGCACTGGAAACAGCGACCAAGGTTGCCGTGCTGATGACTCCACTGGCCTTGGTCATGCCCGAAGTGGCGGCTGCCCTTGAGGTGTTTTACCTGGCCTCCGGCGCGGCTGAAGTCGGGATCGGCGCGGACAATATCAAGCATGGCAAACCGGGTGGTACTGACCAAGTAGTGTTCGGCGTATTGAATGCACTGCCGGCTGTGGCCGGGGGCGCGGGCAGAGTGGTCAAGGGGCTTGAAACGGGAGGAGTCGCGACGGGTAAAGTCGTGGATGAAGCCGCCGAGACACCCGTGATAAAACCTGTTGAGTCGCCCCCCAAGGGCCCGGTTGGCGTTGAGCCCGTAGTTGATCGCATCCTCCCGTCGCAGTCGTCGGACATCAGTGCTAACGCCGTGCCCAATGGCGAGCAATTGATTGAAGGTGCTACCCGCAATTCAAAAGGTATATACCAGGTCAAAAACGGTACTGGCGCGGACCGGTGGCTTATTCGCTACAACCACGCGACCGGCCAACCAAAGGTGTATGAAATTCGCAGTGACTTCAAACTGCGCGACGACTATGTACAGATCATTGACCCTGAGACACGCAAGCCGGTGATGACCGTGCACTCTACCGCCGACGGTGAGTGGGCCCGCGAGATTGGCCAGGGGGGCGCGCGCAAGTGGCCATGGCAGCGAACGCCGTCGCCAACCCCGAGTGACGAGTTGAAGTCACCACCAAAACTTTCAGACCTGTTCGTGGAAGGTGACGGATCAAAAATGGAGGGCACAGCGCCCTTGGACGATTACTTCGAGTTCGACAAAAACACGGACTACGTACTGTCCTCGGTCGGCTATGAAGAAAACGCCGTCATCAAGAAACGCCTGTATGTTTCCTGGACCCTCGAGGAAAAAAATTATGCCGTACTACCCGCTGAGAAGGCAGGTCCCTCCGACTATGGTTCAAATGATTACTCACACAACTTCATCAACGACATCAATCGTGATCGCTACACGGTAGAAATAAACGTTTCCGGCAAAAAAACGCAGCACCCCCTGACCAGTGCGGCGAAGAGTGAGCCTGACATAAAAACGGACAAGATTAATCAACTCGAACAGCTCATTCCAGCCCCCGAACTGCGCACCCTCATTTCCGAGGTTGCGCACCAGGGATCGATGGAGCCCGCGATGAAACACTTTCTGGGTTACAGCCTGAGTAATGGGGACTTGAAAAAAGGAATACTGATCAATGACACCTTCATCGCGAATGATGTTTCGAAGTACCACATCGAATATGACCCAGCGAACAACGTCACGCGCGTGACTTCCGCTGGCGAATATCGTCTCAGCCGCCCGAATGAAGGAAAGTTGGGCAATGTAAAAATAACCATCAACAGAACATTCACTATTCATCACACTGGCAATGTGGAGACCCCCTATGTCCTCGACAAGAACGCACCGACCAAAATAGAAGTTGCAGTTACCCCCTCTTAATTATTGATGACCGATGAGGGCTAAATCAGAGAGCTCTATCGGCCCCTGTCAGATAAACGCGAACGGCGGTAACCTCGGTTCCGCCGTTTTCGTTTGGACGGCTTTTATAAGCCTGCCACTTCAGGGGTCTCCATGGAAAGAATCGCCTTCAAACCGCTCCTCCTGGCTGCAGGCCTGCTGGCTTTCATGCCGATGGCCCACGCGGCCACTGCCCTGGTCTACTGCTCCGAAGCCAGCCCTGCCGGTTTCGACCCCAGCCAGTACACCAGCGGCACCGATTTTGATGCTTCCGCCGAAACCGTGTTCAACCGCCTGACCCAGTTCAAGCGCGGCGGTACCGAAGTCGAACCTGGCCTGGCCACGCGCTGGGACATTTCCAAAGACGGCCTGACCTACACCTTCCACCTGCGCGATGGCGTCAAGTTCCACACCACCGATTTCTTCACCCCTACCCGCGACTTCAACGCGGATGACGTGTTGTTTACCTTCAATCGCCTGCTGGACGCCGAGAGTCCGTTCCGCAAGGCGTACCCGTCCGAGTCGCCGTACTTTACCGACATGGGCTTGAACACCACGATCAAGAACATCGAAAAACTCGATGACCACACCGTGCGCTTCAACCTGAACAACGTCGATGCGTCGTTCGTGCAGAACCTGGCCATGAGTTTCGCCTCGGTGCAGTCGGCCGAGTACGCCGCGCAGCTATTAAAGGAAGGCAAAGCCGAGGACATCAACCAAAAACCCGTCGGCACCGGGCCGTTCGTGTTCAAGCGTTACCAGAAAGACTCGCAGATTCGCTACGCGGCCAATAAACAATATTGGAAGCCCGAGGACGTGAAGCTCGACAACCTGGTGTTCGCCATCACCCCGGACGCCGCCGCACGCCTGCAGAAACTCAAGGCCGGCGAATGCCAGGTCAGTGGTTACCCGCGCCCCTCTGACATTGAAGTAATGAAGCAGGACCCGAACCTGCGCGTGCTGCAACAGGCCGGTTTCAACCTGGGCTTCCTCGCCTACAACGTGACCCATCCGCCACTGGACCAGCTCAAGGTACGCCAGGCCCTGGACATGGCGATCGACAAGCCTGCGATCATCAAGGCCGTGTACCAGAGCGCCGGACAATTGGCGCAGAACGCCCTGCCTCCGGCGCAGTGGTCTTATGACCCCAACATCAAGGATGCGCCCTACGACCCGACCAAGGCACGGGCGCTACTAAAAGAAGCAGGGGTTGCACCTGGTACCACCATCAACCTCTGGGCGATGACCGTGCAGCGTGCCTCCAACCCGAACGCGCGGATGTCGGCACAAATGATCCAGCAGGATTGGGAGAAGGTCGGCATCAAAGCCAACATCGTCAGCTATGAGTGGGGCGAATACATCAAGCGCGCCAAGAATGGCGAGCACGATGCAATGATTTATGGCTGGACCGGTGACAATGGCGACCCCGACAACTGGCTCGGCGTGCTCTACAGTTGTGCCGCGGTCAAGGGCAGCAACTACGCCAAATGGTGTAACCCGGCCTACGACAAACTGGTGCAGCAGGCTAAGGTCAGCAACGACCGTGACCAGCGCATCAAGTGGTATCAACAGGCGCAGAAAATCCTTAAGGAACAAGTACCTATAACACCTATTGCGAACTCGACGGTTTTCCAGCCACTTCGCAAGGAAGTACGCGACTTCAAAATCAGCCCGTTTGGCCTGACGCCCTTCTACGGCGTGAGTCTAGATAAGTAACAGCAACGCCCCAACCGAGTGCGCTAGACGCCTCGGTTGGTCTTTTTTGGTGCGTCTCGTGCACCGAAAAAAACCTCTATATATATGCATTTATGTACAAACTTTCATAAATGCGACATTCCTGTACGTTCGTACCACACTTTCATCCTTGCAAGGGTTCAGCATCTTGCATTGGGTATGGCCCCTGCATAAGTATCCGCAGGTCGACTCACGAGGTCGCCCTCACTACCAAAAATGACAACAAATCATGAGGCCAACATGCTTAAACACGCAGTCCTTCCGCTTTTAGTTAGCGCTGGCCTTATGGCCGCAGCTCCTTTTGCCCACGCGGCGACTAACCTGGTGTTCTGCTCCGAAGGGAGCCCGGCCGGTTTTGACCCAGGCCAGTACACCACCGGAACAGACTTCGATGCCTCGGCCGAAACCGTGTTCAACCGCTTGAGCCAGTTCGAACGTGGCGGCACCGCCGTGGTTCCTGGCCTGGCCACCCGTTGGGACGTTTCCCCGGATGGCCTGACGTACACCTTCCACCTTCGTGAAGGCGTCAAGTTCCACACCACCCCGTATTTCAAGCCGACTCGTGAATTCAATGCCGATGACGTGCTCTTCACGTTCAACCGCATGATCAACAAGGACGACCCGTTCCGCAAAGCCTACCCAACCGAGTTCCCGTACTTCTCCGACATGGAGATGGACAAGAACATCAAGAACATCGAGAAAGTCGATGACCACACCGTCAAGTTCACCCTTGGCACCGTGGACGCCGCTTTCATCCAGAACCTGGCAATGAGCTTCGCTTCCATCCAGTCGGCCGAATACGCCGCCCAGCTGTTGAAGGAAGGCAAGGCCGCGGACATCAACCAGAAGCCAATCGGCACTGGCCCGTTCGTGTTCAAGAGCTACCAGAAAGACTCCAACATCCGTTTCACCGGCAACAAGGATTACTGGAAGCCTGAAGACGTCAAGGTCGACAACCTGATCTTCTCGATCTCCACCGACGCCTCGGTGCGTATCCAGAAGCTGAAGAAAAACGAGTGCCAGATCACAGCCTATCCTCGCCCGGCGGACATCAAGCCCCTGGAAGCGGACAAGGACATGAAGATGCCGCACCAAGCGGGCTTCAACCTCGGCTACATCGCCTACAACGTGATGCCTGTGCTCAAGGGCCAGACCACGCCAAACCCATTGGCTGACCTGCGTGTTCGCCAAGCCCTGGACATGTCGGTGAACAAGCAGCAGATCATCGACTCCGTGTACCAGGGCGCAGGCCAACTGGCGGTCAACGCCATGCCGCCGACCCAATGGTCCTACGACACCACCATCAAGGATGCCAAGTACGACCCAGCCAAGGCGCGGGAACTGCTCAAGGAAGCGGGCATCAAGGAAGGCACCGAGATCACCCTGTGGGCGATGCCGGTTCAGCGTCCGTACAACCCGAACGCCAAGCTGATGGCTGAGATGCTGCAGAGTGACTGGAAACAGATCGGCCTGAAGGTCAACATCGTGAGCTACGAGTGGGGCGAGTACATCAAGCGTTCCAAAGGTGGCGAGAACCAGGCCATGATCATTGGCTGGAGCGGTGACAATGGTGACCCGGACAACTGGCTGGGCACCCTCTTCGCCTCTTCGGCGTTGAACGGTAACAACTTCTCCAAGTTCACCAACAAGCAGTACGACGACCTGATCAGCCAGGCCAAGTCGACCACGGACGTCGCCAAGCGCACTGAACTGTACAAACAGGCGCAGCAACTCCTCAAGAAAGAACTGCCTTACACACCTATCGCGCACTCGACGGTGTATCAACCCATGCGCAACACCGTGCAGGACTTCAAGATCAGCCCGTTTGGCTTGAACTCCTTCTACGGCGTTAGCGTCAGCGGCAAGTAAGGATCGATGACGGCGACGCTTCATAGCGTCGCCGTTATTGCATCCGCCCAGACCGTAGGAATCAGACCACGCCCGCACTCATTGTTGTCCTACAGCAATGAACTGCGATCTGCGGCTCCGCTGCCTACAAGGTCAGTCAGATTTGATGCATTTACTGCAAGGTCCACGACCCATAACGTCGCAGGACAGCAGAGGCTTCAGTCTGAGAAAGGCACTTGCTGTGTGTGGGATCAGTGATGTCCCCAGGCTGTATGCCTGGGTGATTGCTCGCTGATGACAAATACAACTAGGGATCGGGATCGTCATGCGCCATACCACCGTTCTACCTGCATTGTTTGCCGCCAGCCTGCTGGCTGTGGCCACCACCGGCTACGCCGCCGAGAAAAAGAGCCTGGTGTTCTGCTCCGAGGGCAGCCCGGCGGGTTTTGATACTGCGCAGTACACCACCGCCACCGACAACGATGCGGCCGAGCCGCTGTACAACCGCTTGGTTGAATTTGAAAAAGGCGCAACCAACGTGGTGCCAGGCCTGGCGACCAAGTGGGACATTTCGCCAGATGGCCTGACCTACACCTTTCACCTGCGTGAAGGGGTGAAATTCCATAGCAACAAGGAATTCAAGCCGACGCGCGACTTCAATGCCGACGACGTGCTGTTCACCTTCAACCGCATGCTTGACCCCGAACACCCGTTTCGCAAGGCCTACCCCACCGAGTTTCCGTACTTCAACGGGATGAGCCTGAACAAGAACATTGCCAAGGTCGAGAAAATCGACCCGCACACCGTGGTGATGACCCTGAACTCGGTCGACGCCGCGTTCGTGCAGAACATCGCCATGAGCTTTGCCGCGATCCTCTCGGCCGAGTACGCCGAGCAGTTGCTCAAGGACGGCAGGCCCAGCGACATCAACCAGAAGCCGATCGGTACCGGTCCGTTTGTGTTCCAGCGTTACCAGAAGGACTCGCAGATCCGTTATGTGGCCAACAAACAGTACTGGGACCCGAGCAAGGTCAAGCTGGACCAGCTGATTTTCGCGATCAACACCGACGCCTCGGTGCGGGTGCAGAAGCTCAAGGCCAATGAGTGCCAGGTGACCCTGCACCCTCGCCCGGCCGACGTCGACGCCCTCAAGGCCGACCCCAACCTGCAACTGCTGACCAAGCCCGGCTTCAACCTCGGGTACATCGCCTACAACGTGCGCCACAAACCCTTCGACCAACTCGAAGTGCGACAGGCGTTGGACATGGCGGTGAACAAGCAGAGCATCCTGAACGCCGTGTACCAGGGCGCGGGCCAACTGGCGGTCAACGCCATGCCGCCGACCCAGTGGTCCTATGACGACACCATCAAGGACGCCGCCTACAACCCGGAAAAAGCCAAGGAACTGCTCAAGGCGGCCGGCGTGAAGGAAGGCACCGAGATCACCCTGTGGGCGATGCCGGTGCAACGGCCGTACAACCCCAACGCCAAGCTGATGGCTGAAATGCTGCAGAACGATTGGGCCAAGATCGGCCTGAAAGTGAAGATCGTCAGCTATGAATGGGGCGAGTACATCAAGCGCACCAAGAACGGTGAGCACGATATCAGCTTGATCGGTTGGACCGGTGACAACGGTGACCCGGACAACTGGCTGGGCACCCTCTACAGCTGCGACGCCATCGGTGGGAACAACTACTCCATGTGGTGTGACCCGGCGTACGACAAGCTGGTCAAGCAAGCCAAGGTCGTGACCGACCGCGAACAAAGGACTGTTCTGTACAAACAGGCGCAGCAACTGCTCAAGCAGCAGGTGCCCATCACGCCAGTCGCCCACTCGACGGTCAACCAGCCGTTAAGCGCCAAAGTCGAAGGCTTCAAAGTGAGCCCCTTCGGCCGCAACGTATTCTCGGGCGTCAGTATCAACCCATAAGAAAATAACCGGATTGCGCAGGGCGAAGTCTGCCCTGCTGCAAACGTGCAGCCTTTTATTGGGAGATTTCCTACGGCAAACGTTTGCAAAGGCTTGAACGAGTTACACACCCAATAGCCGGTTCACCTAAAAAGACTGGCATTAAAAAAGAGAACCAAAGGAGCTTCATCAAATGAAACTGAGCAGCAAAGCGCTTCTGGCCCTGGCCATCAGCAGCATCACGGCAACCGCCTTCGCTGAAACCCAGAGCCAGGACTTCGTTCCTACCACCCTGGCCGGCACCAGCGCCCAAAGCGAGGCCAAAGGCTTTATCGACGGTCAAAGCCTGGGCGGTACAACGCGTAACTGGTTCTCCAGCGAGAATAAATTCCGTGGTCAGCGTTTCTCCTACGAGAAGCACGGTCAAACGCGCACCGACGCGAACCGTACCAACTGGGTACAAGGCACCATCCTCAACTACTCCTCGGGCTTCACCCAAGGCACCGTAGGCGTGGCAACTGAAGTGGCGGCCTACAACGCCGTGGTGCTGGACCGCAGCAAGCGCGACATCAAGGGCGGCTCCAACCGTACCCTGGCTGACTCCGACGGTGACGCAGTAGGCCAGTGGAGCAAACTGGGCCTGGCTAACGTCAAGTTCCGTGTGTCTAACACCACCTTGACCGCCGGTCGCCAGAACTTCAGCAGCGGCATCGTCGACACCATCGGTAACCGTGCCCTGCCTTCGAGCTTTGAAGGTGTGAGCTTCAACAGCGAAGAGTTCAGCAACCTGTCCTTCCAGGGCGGCGTGTTCGATCGCGTGTCCCCACGTACCGAGCAGAGCCTGTCGAAATTCCGTTCCGAGTACGGCAACGGCCAGGAAACTGACAAGGTCAACACCTTCGGCGTTAACTATCAGCCGTTCAAGAGCCTGAAAACCAGCCTCTTCGCCGCCAACGTCGAAGACTTCTGGAACCAGTACTACTTCGGCGCAACCCACGAATTGGGTGATGCTCAGACCCTGGCACTGACCACCGGCCTGAACTACTACAAAACCACCGATACCGGCAAAAAGCTGATGGGGAATATCGATAACGATACCTACTCCCTGTCCCTGGGCCTGACTCACCAAGCCCACAGCCTGACCTTCTCCTACCAGGCGATCAACGGTAACGAGTACTTCGATTACCTGCACGAAACCAACGGCATCTACCTGGCCAACTCCCTGACGTCCGACTTTAACGGACCGAACGAGAAGTCCTTCCAGGTTGCCTACGGCCTGAACATGGCTGAGTACGGCGTGCCAGGCTTGAAGTTCAACGTGTACTCGGCTCGCGGCTGGGGCATCGACGGTACTCACTACACCGGCACCGCCTACGGCGAAGCTGGCAAATCGCGTAGCGACCTGCGCCTGATGGACGGCGAAACCCACCAGGAATACGGTGTTGGCGCGTCGTACGCCCTGCAAAGCGGCCCGCTCAAGGCCACCACCATCCGTGGCACTTACGTCACTCACCGTGCCAGCGCCCAACAGGCTGACGGCAACATCCGTGAGTTCCGTCTGGTGACCACCATCCCGTTCAACATTCTTTAATTAGCGCCAGGTAGACGGCGGGCTCAGGACGAGCCTGCCGTCTACGCTTGTCTGGTTCAATCGATTGCAGAGGGCTCTGAATGAAAATGCTCCCACTCCAAGCCGCCATGGCCGCCGCGCTGCTGAGCGTTGCGATCGGCGTTTCGGCCAAACCACTGGTGGTCTGCACCGAAGCCAGCCCGGAAGGTTTCGACCCGGTCCTGTACACCACGGCCGTCACCGCTGACGCCGCCGCTGAAACCATGTTCAACCGCCTGGTGGACTTCAAGCCCGGCACCACCGAAGTGATCCCCGCATTGGCCAAGGCCCTGCCGGAGATCAGCGCCGATGGCCTGACCTACACTTTTCACCTGCGTGACGACATCAAGTTCCACACCACCGACTACTTCAAACCCACGCGCAACCTGAATGCCGACGACGTGCTCTGGAGCTTCCAGCGCCAGCTGGACCCGAATCACCCGTGGCACAAAAAGTCCAGCGTGGGCTACCCGTACTTTGAAAGCATGGGCTTCAAGGAACTGCTCAAGAGCGTAGAAAAGACCGACGATCACACCGTGGTCTTCACCCTGACCCGTCCTGAAGCACCGTTCTTGGCCGACCTGGCCATGGCGTTTTCCTCGATCCACTCCGCCGAATACGCCGACCAGTTGCTCAAGTCCGGCAAGACCGACGACCTGAATGCCAAGCCGATCGGCACCGGCCCGTTCATCTTCACCCGCTACGCCAAGGACGCCCAGGTGCGCTTCAAGGCCAACCCGGATTACTTCCGTGGCAAGCCGCCGGCTGACCCACTGATCCTGGCGATTACCACCGACAACAACGTGCGCCTGCAGAAGCTCAAGGCCAACGAGTGCCAGATCGCGCTGTACCCCAAGCCCGATGACGTGCCGAGCGTCAAGGCCGACCCGAACCTGAAGGTCGATGAACTGGCGGCGATGACTACCAGCTACACCGCACTGAACACCACCCACAAGTACATGAGCGACGCGCGGGTGCGCCACGCGATCAACATCGCCTTCGACAAGGCCGGCTACACCGAAGCCCTGTACGGCAAAGGCAATGCCGTGGTCGGCACCGGCCCTTACCCGCCGACGCTGCTGGGCTTCAACGACCAGTTGAAGAACCCGCCACGCGACCTGGACAAGGCCCGCGCCCTGCTCAAGGAAGCCGGCGTACCGGAAGGCACTGAGTTCACCCTGTTCACCCGCAACGGTGGTGGCCCGACCAACCCCAACCCGATGCTCGGCGCACAGCGCATGCAGGCGGATCTGGCGCAGATCGGCCTGAAAGTGAATATCAAAGTCATGGAATGGGGCGAAATGCTCAAGCGTGCTAAAAACGGTGAGCACGACATGGTTTCAGCCGGCTGGGCCGGGGATAACGGGGACCCGGATAACTTCCTTACCCCGAACCTGAGTTGCGATGCTGCCAAAAACGGCGAAAACTACGCCCGCTGGTGTAACAAAGAGTTTCAAGACTTGATCGACAAGGCGCGTGCCATCGCTGAACCTGGCCAGCGCGCTGAACTCTATCAACAAGCCCAGGAGGTTTTCGAGAAAGACCAACCCTGGATTCCAATGGCGTATCCGAAAATGTTCACCGCCATGCGCAAAAACGTCGAGGGTTATACCCAAAGCCCTCTGACCACAAATAACTTCGCCACCACCCAGGTGAAGTAAATAAGAGACGCTCGGCACCGTCGACACTGACGGTGCCGGACCTGCCTAACCGGCTGATTGAGGTACACAACAAGATGTTTAGTTTTATTGCCCGCCGATTGGGGTTATTGATCCCCACGTTCTTCGGCATCACGTTGCTCACGTTTGCGTTGATACGCATGATCCCTGGCGACCCCGTTGAAGTCATGATGGGCGAGCGGCGCGTCGACCCCGAGATGCACGCACAGGCAATGGAACGCCTTGGCCTTAACAAGCCGCTGTATGCGCAATACTTGGATTACGTCGGCAAGCTGGCCCAGGGCGACCTTGGCGAGTCCCTGCGTACCCGTACCAGCGTGTGGACCGAGTTCACCGCACTGTTCCCCGCGACCCTGGAACTGTCCATGGCCGCCCTGTTGTTCGCCGGCGTCCTGGGCCTGTTGGCCGGGGTGATCGCGGCACTCAAGCGAGGATCCCTGTTCGACCATGGGGTGATGGGCATCTCCCTGGCGGGGTATTCGATGCCGATCTTCTGGTGGGGCCTGATCCTGATCATGTTCTTCTCGGTGAGCCTGGGCTGGACCCCGGTGTCCGGGCGGATCGACCTGCTCTACGACATCGAGCCGCGCACCGGCTTCATGCTGATCGACACCCTGCTGGCTGACGAGCCGGACGCGTTCTTCGACGCCCTGCACCACCTGATCCTGCCGGCCATCGTGCTCGGCACCATCCCGCTGGCCGTGATCGCGCGGATGACCCGTTCGTCGATGCTCGAAGTGCTGCGCGAAGACTACATCCGCACCGCCAAGGCCAAAGGCCTGTCGCCGGCGCGCGTGGTGTTCGTGCACGGCCTGCGTAACGCGCTGATCCCGGTACTGACCGTGGTCGGCCTGCAAGTCGGTACCCTGCTGGCCGGTGCGGTCCTGACCGAAACCATCTTCTCGTGGCCCGGCATCGGCAAATGGCTGATCGAAGCCATTGGCGCGCGGGACTACCCGGTGGTGCAAAACGGCATTTTGCTGATCGCCTGCCTGGTGATCCTGGTGAACTTCGTGGTGGATATCCTCTACGGCTTCGCCAACCCACGCATCCGTCACCAGCGCTGAGATCATGACCATGACCACACCTACCCAAGCGTCGGCAGTCGATCAAAGCCTGCTGTACCCGTCCCCATACAAAGAATTCTGGCAAGCCTTCTCCCGCAACAAAGGCGCGGTCGCCGGCCTGCTGTTCATGTTGCTGATCGTGTTCTGCGCGATCTTCGCCCCGTGGGTCACCCCGCATAACCCGAGCGAGCAGTACCGCGACTTCCTGCTGACCCCACCGGCCTGGCTGGAAGGCGGGCAGATGCAATTCTTGCTGGGCACCGACGAACTGGGCCGTGACTTGCTCTCGCGCCTGATCCAGGGCTCGCGCCTGTCGTTGCTGATCGGCTTGTCGTCGGTGGTGATGTCGCTGATCCCGGGCATCCTGCTGGGTTTGTTCGCCGGGTTCTTCCCGCGTTTGCTCGGCCCGACCATCATGCGGTTGATGGACATCATGCTGGCCCTGCCGTCGCTGCTGCTGGCTGTCGCGATTGTCGCGATCCTCGGCCCTGGCCTGATCAACACTGTGATTGCGATTGCGATCGTGTCCCTGCCGTCCTATGTCCGCCTGACCCGCGCTGCGGTGATGGGCGAACTGAACCGCGACTACGTGACGGCCGCCCGCCTCGCCGGCGCCGGCCTGCCACGCCTGATGTTCATCACCGTGCTGCCCAACTGCATGGCACCGCTGATCGTGCAGGCCACCTTGAGCTTCTCTTCGGCGATTCTCGATGCCGCCGCACTGGGCTTCCTGGGCCTTGGCGTACAACCGCCAACCCCTGAGTGGGGCACCATGCTGGCTTCGGCCCGCGACTACATCGAACGCGCCTGGTGGGTCGTGAGCCTGCCTGGCTTGACCATTTTGCTCAGCGTGCTGGCAATCAACTTGATGGGTGACGGCCTGCGCGACGCGCTGGACCCGAAACTCAAGAACGCCGCCTGAGGAGATTCCCATGTCACTGTTAGAAATCAAGAATCTCAACGTGCGCTTTGGCGACAAGACCGCCGTGCCGGTGGTCGATGGCCTGGACCTGTCGGTCGACAAAGGCGAAGTACTGGCAATCGTTGGCGAGTCGGGCTCGGGTAAATCCGTGACCATGATGGCGCTGATGGGCCTGATCGAGCACCCCGGCATTGTCACCGCCGACTCGCTGACCTTCGACGGCAAGGACATGCTCAAGCTGAGCAGCCGCCAGCGTCGCCAGATCGTCGGCAAGGACCTGGCCATGGTCTTCCAGGACCCGATGACCGCGCTGAACCCGAGCTACACCGTGGGTTTCCAGATTGAAGAAGTGCTTCGCCTGCACCTGAAAATGTCTGGCAAGCAAGCCCGCAAGCGGGCCATCGAGCTGTTGGAAAAAGTGGAGATCCCGGGCGCTGCCAGCCGTATGGATGCCTACCCGCACCAACTGTCCGGCGGTATGAGCCAGCGTGTGGCCATCGCCATGGCAATTGCCGGCGAGCCAAAACTGCTGATCGCGGACGAACCGACCACCGCGTTGGACGTCACGATCCAGGCGCAGATCATGGAACTGCTGCTGGCCTTGCAGAAAGAACAGAACATGGGCTTGGTGCTGATCACCCACGACCTCGCCGTCGTGGCGGAAACCGCCCAGCGCGTGTGTGTGATGTACGCCGGCCAAGCCGTGGAAGTCGGCCAGGTGCCACAGTTGTTCGACATTCCGGCACACCCGTACAGCGAAGCCCTGCTCAAGGCGATCCCCGAGCACAGCCTGGGCGCCACGCGCCTGGCCACGCTGCCGGGTATCGTTCCGGGTCGTTATGACCGCCCGCAGGGTTGTCTGTTGTCGCCGCGCTGCCCGTATGTGCAGGAGTCCTGCCGCGCCCAGCGCCCGGGCCTTGATCCAAAAACCAACAGCCTTGCGCGCTGCTTCTACCCCTTGAACCAGGAGGTGGCGTAATGGCCGTCGTTCTTACCGCCCGCGACCTCACCCGTCACTACGAAGTGTCCCGTGGCCTGTTCAAGGGCCATGCCACCGTGCGTGCTCTCAATGGGGTGTCGTTCGAACTGGAAGCCGGCAAGACCCTCGCCGTGGTAGGCGAGTCGGGTTGCGGCAAATCCACCCTGGCCCGTGCGCTCACGCTGATTGAAGAGCCGTCGTCGGGCTCCTTGAAAATCGCCGGCCAGGAAGTCGCCGGCGCCGACAAGGCCCAGCGCAAACAACTGCGCAAAGACGTGCAGATGGTGTTCCAGAGCCCGTACGCCTCGCTGAACCCACGGCAGAAAGTCGGTGATCAACTCGGCGAGCCGCTGTTGATCAACACCAACCTGTCCGCTGCCGAACGCCGCGAAAAAGTGCAGGCAATGATGAAGCAAGTGGGCCTGCGCCCCGAGCATTATCAGCGCTACCCGCACATGTTCTCCGGTGGTCAGCGCCAGCGCATCGCCCTGGCCCGCGCCATGATGCTGCAACCGAAGGTGCTGGTGGCGGATGAGCCGACCTCGGCACTCGACGTGTCGATCCAGGCCCAGGTGCTCAACCTGTTCATGGACCTGCAGCAGGAATTCAACACGGCCTACGTGTTCATCTCCCACAACCTGGCAGTGGTGCAGCACGTTGCCGACGACGTGATGGTGATGTACCTCGGCCGCCCGGTGGAAGTCGGTCCAAAGGAAGACATCTACGCGCGCCCGCTGCACCCGTACACCCAGGCGTTGCTGTCGGCCACCCCGACCATCCACCCGGACCCGAACAAGCCGAAGATCAAGATCGTCGGCGAGCTGCCCAACCCGCTGAACCCGCCGCCTGGCTGCGCCTTCCACAAGCGTTGCCCGTACGCGACCGCGCGTTGCAGCAGCGAAGAGCCGCAGTTGCGCGCTTTGGATAACCGCCAGGTGGCTTGCCACTACGCGGAGCAGTTCGTGGCCTGAACCGCCACAAAAATGCCCCGGGTGTTGAGCCCGGGGCATTGTATGAGTTCTACCGCCCCTCCCGTCGGATTGCGCATCAGTCCGGTAGGTGGGGCTTTTTTATAGCGCCTTATGTATCGCTGTCACCTTCGGTGTCATCGTCATCTGGCGGCGCTTGCTGGTCGTCATCATCCTTTGAGCCGCCCTGGTCTTCGTCACCGGGCTCCGACTCGCTCTTGGCCAGTTGCAAACCACCGGCCTGCGCCGTCTTCGCCGCCACAAAACCCGGCGCCTGGCTCTGCACGGCCGCATTGGCCCATGCAGACGAAACGCCCAGCGATAACATCACCAACACTTTCAGCAACAGCACTACACGTTGAAAGATAGTCATGGTCGATTTCCGTCCAGTCAGTGAATCACGTACGCCGGCATTCCGCCGTCGCTGTGGATTAAGCTAGTTCCGATCCCGGGTTTGCGCCAATCACGCCTCAGGTATCGCCATCATCGTAGGTTTCGCTGTCTTCCCCCTCGTTGTAAGGGTTTTCTGCATCCTCCTTCGGCGCCGGTTGAGCCTGGGGCTGCCAACTGCCGGAGTTGACCTCGTTTTGTTTACGTTTGGTGACCGGGCCGGTGTCCTTCCACTGAGGGGTGCCTGCACCCGC
Source organism: Pseudomonas sp. TE24901 (assembly GCF_054058375.1). NCBI lineage: Bacteria > Pseudomonadati > Pseudomonadota > Gammaproteobacteria > Pseudomonadales > Pseudomonadaceae > Pseudomonas > Pseudomonas sp. TE24901. The sequence goes on along the minus strand of NZ_JBSSAF010000002.1, from coordinate 153,689 downwards.
CAGCGCCCAGGAGGCGGACAACCCCAAGACGCCCAGCAGCACCAGTTGAATGGCGCGTCGAGTTAAACGCATCAGGAACTCCTATTCCGTCGGTGAATCGGTGAAATATGTGAACGCTAGACCGGATGCGCGCTTAGCGCCAATGGTCCTGACCGATGAAGATCAAAATGTGGGAGCTGGCTTGCCTGCGATGCAGACACCTCGGTGCATCAAGCACACCCGGTTGATGCCATCGCAGGCAAGCCAGCTCCCACAGGATTGATCGGTGCCTGCCAAAATAAAAAAGGGCGAAGCCATCACAGCTTCGCCCTTTTCTGTACCGCCCGGACCTTAGTGGTGCTCGCGGGTCGCGCGGAATTTCACATCTGGCCAGCGCTCTTCCATCAGCGCCAGGTTGACCCGGGTTGGCGCCAGGTAGGTCAGGTGACCACCGCCGTCGAGCGCGAGGTTTTCCACGGCCTTGTTGGAGAACTCTTCCAGCTTCTTCTTATCGCTGCACTCGATCCAGCGCGCGGAGTACACGGTGATCGGCTCGTAGGAGCATTCGACTTTGTATTCCTCTTTCAGGCGGCTGGCCACCACATCGAACTGCAGCACACCGACGGCACCGAGGATGATGTCGTTGCTGCGCTCAGGGAAGAACACCTGGGTAGCGCCCTCTTCCGCGAGCTGCTGCAAACCTTGGCGCAACTGCTTGGATTTGAGCGGATCACGCAGGCGTACGCGGCGGAACAGTTCCGGGGCGAAGTGCGGGATACCGGTGAAGCCCAGCGCTTCGCCTTCGGTGAAGGTGTCGCCGATCTGGATGGTGCCGTGGTTGTGCAGGCCGATGATGTCGCCGGCGTAGGCCTCTTCGAGCTGTTCACGCTCGGAAGAGAAGAACGTCAGGGCGTCGCCGATGCGCACGTCCTTGCCGGTGCGCACGTGGCGCATCTTCATGCCTTTTTCGTATTTGCCGGAGCAGATACGCATGAAGGCGATACGGTCGCGGTGCTTGGGGTCCATGTTCGCCTGGATCTTGAACACGAAACCCGAGAACTTCTCTTCCACCGGTTCCACGGTGCGCTCGTTGGCGACACGGGCCAATGGACGCGGCGCCCAGTCCACCACGGCGTCGAGCACGTGGTCGACGCCGAAGTTGCCCAGGGCGGTGCCGAAGAACACGGGGGTCAACTGGCCGTCGAGGAATTCCTGCTGGTTGAACTCATGGCAGGCGCCCTGCACCAGTTCCAACTGGTCGACGAAACGATCGTACTCGTCACCCAGGTGGGCGCGGGCTTCGTCGGAGTCAAGTTTCTCGATGATCTTGGTTTCGGTGCGCTCGTGACCGTGGCCGGCGGTGTAGACAATGATGTAGTCGTCGGCCAGGTGGTACACGCCTTTGAAGTCGCGGTAGCAACCAATCGGCCAGGTGATCGGCGCGGCCTTGATCTTCAGGACGGCTTCGATTTCATCGAGCAGCTCGATCGGGTCGCGGATGTCGCGGTCGAGTTTGTTGATGAAGCTGACGATCGGCGTGTCACGCAGACGGCACACGTCCATCAGCGCGATGGTCCGTGGCTCGACACCTTTACCGCCGTCGAGGACCATCAATGCCGAGTCAACCGCAGTCAGGGTGCGGTAGGTGTCTTCGGAGAAGTCTTCGTGGCCCGGGGTGTCGAGCAGGTTGACCATGTGGTCGCGATACGGGAACTGCATGACCGACGTGGTAATGGAAATACCCCGTTGCTTTTCCATTTCCATCCAGTCGGAGGTGGCATGGCGGTCGGACTTGCGGGATTTCACCGTGCCGGCCACCGCGATTGCCTTGCCCATCAGCAACAGCTTCTCGGTGATGGTGGTTTTACCGGCATCGGGGTGGGAAATAATGGCGAAAGTGCGGCGTTTCGCGACTTCGGCGGCCTGGTGGGTCATGGGAAATCGCCTGGCAGGTGAGTCAAAAAAGGGCGGCGAGTATAGCGCAAACCCCGGGCGCCGGACCACCGTTCACCCGATTGGGGGTGGCTAAATGCTGCCAAGTATGGAACCTTTTAAAAGGTCGAGACGTCCACTCCCCTGCTACCGCACTCGGAACAGGGGCTGATAAATCAGCAAGTTAGCCTGACGAGGCTGCGCTCATGGCTCGATCGCATACCGCGTTGCCGGTATCGGCGAGCTGCTTTTCGCGAACCTATTCGCCGACAGCCAGGAATGGCATGTGGCGCGTGTGGCGAGTTTTGCGTGCCCAGATTCGAGCGTCAGAAGTTCATAGCCAAGGCGCTGTGACGAGTCATAGCCCGCTATGGCGAGGAACAGCAACGCAGGATATGAGCTTCTGGCGCCGAAGATGGGCGCGCAAAACTCGCCACACGCGCCACCTAGCTCGGGAATGTGTTCGCCGACAAAAGAAAAAAGGAGTCCGCCTGTGGCTATTCGCTATGGCAAAGGGCTGATAGGAGGCGTGGTTGTCGTCGCGCTCCTGGCCCTGCTGGTCCACTGGATCGGCATCAACACGATCGAACTGTACCGCGACGATTTGTTGTTTTACCTGCAAGCTCACCTGATCCTCGTTCTTGTCTCCATGCTGGCTGCCCTCGTTGTAGGGATCCCCGCCGGTATCCTGCTCAGCCGACCGAACATGGTCGGGCGCGCAGAACGCTTCATGCAGATCTTCAACATCGGCAACACCGTCCCTCCCCTGGCCGTACTTGCCATCGCCCTCGGCGTCCTCGGCATCGGCAGTGGCCCGGCCATCTTCGCGCTGTTCCTCGCCTCCCTCCTGCCCATCGTGCGCAACACCTACGAAGGCCTGAAAAACGTCCAGGGCTCCCTCAAAGAAGCCGCCACCGGCATCGGCATGACGCCGCGCCAGGTGCTGTTTCGCGTGGAACTGCCCAACGCCGTGCCGATCATCATCGGCGGTGTGCGCGTGGCCCTGGCGATCAACGTGGGTACCGCCCCCCTGGCGTTCCTGATTGGCGCCAACAGCCTGGGCAGCCTGATCTTCCCCGGCATCGCCCTGAACAATCAGCCGCAATTGCTGCTCGGCGCCGCGTGTACCGCGTTGCTGGCCTTGCTGCTCGACGGTCTGGTGACCCTGGCCAGCCGCCTCTGGCTGGAACGCGGGCTGCGGGCGTCTTAAGGAATCGACATGAAAAAACTGACCTTGATACTGAGCTGCGTCCTGCTGTGTGCAGGCTTTGCGCAAGCCGCTGAAAAACCGCTGATCCGCATCGGCGCCCGGGTGTTCACCGAACAGACCCTGCTGGCCGAAATCACCTCCCAGTACCTGCGTACCAAAGGCTACGACACTCGCGTGACCGGCGGCCTGGGCAGCAACCTGGCGCGCAGTGCCCAGGAAAGCGGGCAGCTGGATTTGATCTGGGAATACACCGGCGTGTCGCTGGTGGCCTACAACCATGTCGACGAGAAACTCGACAGTGAACAGTCTTACGCCCGAGTGAAAGAACTCGACGCGAAAAAAGGCCTGGTCTGGCTCTCTCCGTCGCGCTTCAGCAACACCTACGCCCTGGCGCTGCCGGAGAAGGTTGCCGAAGAGCATCCTGAAATCAGCAGCATCAGCGACCTGACGAAGGCCATGGCGGAAAACACCAAAGAAAACCGCCTGGTGGCGCTGGACACCGAGTTCGCCAACCGTTCCGACGGCCTGGCGGGCATGGTCAAGCTGTACGACATGAACCTGACCCGCAAGAACACCCGGCAGATGGACGCTGGCCTGGTCTACACCGCGCTGCGTAATGGCCAAGTGTTTGCTGGCTTGGTCTACACCACCGACGGTCGCCTGAACGCGTTCAAATTGAAGTTGCTGGAAGACGATAAGCACTACTTCCCGGACTACACCGCCGCGCCCGTGGTGCGTCAGGTGTATCTCGACGCCCACCCGGAATTGGCCGCCGACCTCAAGCCGCTGGCCGCGCTGTTCGATGACGAAACCATGCGTCAGTTGAACGCCCGGGTCGACGTCGACCACGAAAGCCCCTCCGCCGTGGCCGCCGATTTCCTGCGCCAGCATCCGATCAACTAACGAGGAGAAGACATGGAATTCCTGAACGCCTTTTCCCATCTTGATTGGGCCCAAGTCCTGCACCTGACCGGGCAGCACATCACCCTGGTCGGCATTGCCGTGATCCTCGCGATCCTCATCGGCGTGCCCCTGGGCATCCTGATGACGCGCTTCCCGACCTTGGCCGGGCCACTGCAAGCCAGCGCGACGGTGCTGCTGACCGTGCCGTCCATCGCCCTGTTCGGCCTGCTGCTGCCGTTCTACTCCAAGTTCGGCCAGGGCCTGGGGCCGATGCCGGCGATCACCGCCGTGTTCCTCTACTCCCTGTTGCCCATCATGCGTAACACCTACCTGGCCCTCACCGGCGTGGAACCGGGCATTCGCGAAGCCGCACGCGGCATCGGCATGACCTTCGGCCAGCGCCTGCGCATGGTCGAGCTGCCGATTGCCGTGCCGGTGATCCTCGCCGGTGTGCGCACCGCCGTGGTGATGAACATCGGCGTGATGACCATCGCCGCCACCATCGGCGCCGGTGGCCTGGGTGTACTGATTCTGGCTTCCATCAGCCGCAGCGACATGTCGATGCTGATCGTCGGCGCCGTGCTGGTCAGTCTCCTGGCCATCTTCGCCGACCTGCTCCTGCAATGGCTGCAACGCTCGCTGACTCCAAAAGGATTGCTCAAATGATCGAACTTCAAAACCTGTCCAAGACCTTTCAAAGCAACGGCAAGACCATCACCGCCGTCAACGATGTCAGCCTGACCGTCAACGAAGGCGAAATTTGCGTGTTCCTGGGGCCTTCGGGCTGCGGCAAGAGCACCACGCTGAAAATGATCAACCGCCTGATCAAGCCGACCTCGGGCAAGATCTTGATCAACGGCGAAGACACTACCGACCTGGACGAGGTGACCCTGCGCCGCAACATCGGCTACGTGATCCAGCAGATCGGCCTGTTCCCGAACATGACCATCGAGGAAAACATCGTGGTGGTGCCCAAGCTGCTGGGCTGGGACAAACAGAAATGCCACGACCGCGCCCGCGAGCTGATGAGCATGATCAAGCTGGAGCCCAAGCAGTACCTGCACCGCTACCCGCGTGAACTGTCGGGCGGCCAGCAACAGCGTATCGGCGTAATCCGCGCGCTGGCGGCCGATGCGCCGTTGTTGCTGATGGATGAGCCGTTCGGCGCAGTCGACCCGATCAACCGCGAGATGATCCAGAACGAATTCTTCGAGATGCAGCGCGCGCTGAACAAGACCGTGATCATGGTCAGCCACGACATCGACGAAGCCATCAAGCTGGGCGACAAGATTGCGATCTTCCGCGCCGGCAAGCTGCTGCAGATCGACCACCCGGACACGCTGCTGGCGCACCCGGCCGACGAGTTCGTCAGCAACTTCGTGGGCCAGGACAGTACCCTCAAGCGCCTGCTGCTGGTGAAGGCCGAAGACGCGGCGGATAACGCACCGTCGGTGAGCCCTGAGACGCCGGTGGCCGATGCCCTGGAACTGATGGATGAGCATGACCGCCGCTATGTGGTGGTCACGTGCGCAGAGAACAAGGCGCTGGGGTACGTAAGACGTCGCGACCTGCACCGTCAGACCGGCACCTGCGGCCAGTACCTGCGTGAGTTCAACGCCACGGCGGCGTATGACGAGCATTTGCGCATCCTGCTGTCGCGCATGTACGAGTTCAATCGCTCGTGGTTGCCGGTGATGGATGCTGAGCGGGTGTTCCTCGGTGAGGTGACGCAGGAGTCGATTGCCGAGTATTTGAGTTCTGGTAAGTCCCGTGGGGGCAAGACCAGTATTGTGTCGCCTGCTGAGACGGCCCTCGCCTGACCTGAAACCACGCGGTCAAAAATATGGGAGCGGGCTTGCTCGCGAAAGCGAAGTGTCAGTCACTGAATATGTTGACTGATACACCGCTTTCGCGAGCAAGCCCGCTCCCACATTGGGTCTGTGGTGTATCAGGGAAATCCCATCGATTTACCCCATTCGGGGAACATCAATCCGTCACACCGGTCGGTTACATAAGTAGCTGCACGGGTTCCCGCGACGAACGCGTGCAAAAACGCGACATTTTTAGTTGATCTATGGCCCCTCACGTCCTAAAGTTCGCGCCGAACGTCCATGCTGGAAACGATCCATCCGGCTCAAGTACTGACGACGAGACAGCAAGGCCAAGGGAAGCGGTTGATCCCATGGCCTTTTTGCTTTCGGCGACATGCCTTGGGAAGTAGGCGAACCAAAGTGGGGATACGGAGGACGTTCATTTGCACCCATTGATCAATCTAGTTTGCCCTTAGGAGTTCCCAGCATGTCGATTAACGTCGAAGATTATTTCGCGCGCGCCACTTTTGACAAAATGAAGGCCTTCGCCGACACGCAAGAAACCCCGTTCGTGGTGATCGACACCGCGATGATCAGCCAGGCCTACGATGACCTGCGCGCTGGTTTCGAATTCGCCAAGGTCTATTACGCGGTCAAGGCCAACCCGGCCGTCGAGATCATCGACCTGTTGAAAGACAAAGGTTCGAGCTTCGACATCGCCTCGATCTACGAGCTGGACAAAGTACTGGGCCGTGGCGTCAGCCCGGACCGTATCAGCTACGGCAACACCATCAAGAAATCCAAGGACATCCGCTACTTCTTCGAGAAGGGCGTGCGCCTGTTCTCCACCGACTCCGAAGCCGACCTGCGCAACATCGCCAAGGCCGCGCCGGGCTCGAAAGTGTATGTGCGTATCCTCACCGAAGGCTCGACCACCGCTGACTGGCCTCTGTCGCGCAAATTCGGCTGCCAGACCGACATGGCCATGGACCTGCTGATCCTGGCCCGTGACCTGGGCCTGGTGCCTTACGGCATCTCCTTCCACGTGGGTTCGCAGCAGCGCGACATCAGCGTGTGGGACGCGGCGATCGCCAAGGTCAAAGTGATCTTCGAGCGCCTGAAAGAAGAAGACGGCATCCACCTGAAGCTGATCAACATGGGCGGTGGCTTCCCGGCCAACTACATCACCCGCACCAACAGCCTGGAAACCTACGCTGAAGAAATCATCCGCTTCCTCAAGGAAGACTTCGGCGACGACCTGCCGGAAATCATCCTGGAGCCAGGCCGTTCGTTGATCGCCAACGCCGGTATCCTGGTGAGCGAAGTGGTGCTGGTCGCGCGTAAATCCCGCACAGCAGTAGAACGTTGGGTGTACACGGATGTGGGCAAGTTCTCCGGCCTGATCGAAACCATGGACGAAGCCATCAAGTTCCCGATCTGGACCGAGAAGAAAGGCGAGATGGAAGAAGTGGTCATCGCCGGCCCAACCTGCGACAGCGCCGACATCATGTACGAGAACTACAAGTACGGCCTGCCGCTGAACCTGGCCATTGGTGACCGTCTGTACTGGTTGTCGACCGGTGCGTACACCACCAGCTACAGCGCAGTTGAATTCAACGGCTTCCCGCCGCTGAAATCCTTCTACGTCTGATCGTGTAAAAGCCGGCTCCCTCGCCACAGCCGGCGCCTACAGGTTTAGGTGTACAGCGCGTTCTTTGTAGGCCTCGGCCATCGCCCTAATCTGCGGATCATTCGCCGCTTCCAACGCCTTTTGCGCCGTACGCAAAAACTTCAGATTCCCGCCCGCCAACGCCTCTCGCAGCCACTCCAACGCCGCATCGATCTGGCCTCTGTCCGCCAGCACCGCCGCATAACTGAACTGCCCGCGAAAATCGCCGCCTTCGGCTGAACGTCGATACCACGCCTCGGCAGCGTCCAGATCCCTTGGGCAACTTTGCCCGTCTTCCAGATAACGCCCCAACAGGTTCATCGACTTGGCGTGCCCCTGCTCCGCGGCCTGGCGATAAAGCGCCAACGCCTGTTGCTGATCCTCGGCGACACCGCGCCCGGTCGCGAGCAAATTGGCAAGGTTGTATTGCGCCCAATCCAGGCCCGCCTCGGCCGCTTGCTGATACGCCCGAGCGGCCGCCGCTTCGTCGGCGGCGCAGCCCCAGCCATGTTCCAGGCAACGACCGGCCATGTTGCGCGCCATCAGGTGGCCGCCCTGTGCCGCGATCTGGAACCAGCGCAGTGCCAAGGCTTCATCCCGCGCAATGCCACGGCCTTCCAGCAGGATTTGCCCGAGCAGCGCCTGGGCGTCCACCACGCCCTCCTTTGCCGCCACCAGGATCGCCTGGGCCGCACGGACCGGGGAGTCGTCGAGCATCGATTGCAGTTGCTCGACGTTGAGCACTTCTTCACGGCGTAATAAAAAGCCCATGTCAGACCTCGACCCAGCGGCGCAGCAGGTTGTGGTAGGTGCCGGTGAGCTGGATCAGGGCCGGGTGGTCGGGCACATCGCGCGACAGTTGCTGGATCGCGCCGTCCATTTCAAACAGCAAGGTGCGCTGGCTGTCTTCGCGCACCAGGCTTTGGGTCCAGAAGAACGAGGCGTAGCGCGCACCACGGGTCACGGCATTGACTTTGTGCAGGCTGGAGCCCGGGTACAGCACCATGTCGCCGGCTGGCAGCTTGACGCGCTGCAGGCCGAAGGTGTCCTGGATCTCCAGTTCGCCGCCGTCGTATTCGTCGGGGTCGCTGAAGAACAACGTGGAGGACAGGTCGGTGCGCACCCGCTCGTGGCTGCCCCGGGCCTGGCGTACAGCGTTGTCGATATGGAAGTCGAAGCTGCCACCGGCGGTGTAACAGTTGAGCAAGGGCGGGAAGACCTTGTGCGGTAACGCCGCTGACATAAACAGCGGGTTTTTCCACAGCCGCTCAAGCATCGCCGCGCCGATTTCCTTGGCCAGCGGGTGGCCTTCGGGCAGTTGCAGGTTGTGTTTGGCTTTGGCGGATTGGTGCCCGGCGGTGATTTTACCGTCGGCCCATTCGGTGGTTTCCAGGGCCTGGCGAATGCGCTGCACTTCCTCACGAGAGAACAGGCCGGGTATGTGCAGCAGCATGGGACAGTACCTGAAATCAGAGAGGCGCTAATGGTATTGATTCTTATCCGCCCTGTAAAACACAGCAGACGAACGAGTTCGTAAAAACCGTAAGCAAAAAGTGTAAAGAATGTAAATTCAGTGCAATTAGCAATGTATCGCAATTGATAGAAATACTTGTTCACCCTATATTCCGCGGCCTCACATCCTTGGGGAAAGGACACGTCATGCCGCGCACTACTCTAAAAACACCTGCCAGTTCACCACGCATGCTGGCCTCGGCCATCGGCGTTGCCCTCAGCGCCAGCTCTGCCGCCCAATTGGCGCAAGCGGCTGAAGACACCGAACAAAAAGGCGAGCGCAACAGCATCTCCCTCGGCGCCACCAGCATTACCGGCCAGGAGCAGGACAACACCTCCTACCAGGTGGAAAAAGCCTCATCACAGAAGTACACCGCCCCGCTGGTGGACACCCCGCGCTCCGTCACCGTGGTGCCACAACAAGTGCTCAAAGACACCGCCGCCACCTCATTGCAGGATGCCTTGCGCACGGTACCGGGCATCACGTTCGGCGCCGGTGAAGGCGGCAACCCTCAAGGCGATCGCCCGTTCATCCGTGGTTTCGACGCGCAGGGCGACACCTACCTGGACGGCGTGCGTGACACCGGTGGCCAGAGCCGTGAGATCTTCGACATCGAATCGATCGAAGTCAGCAAAGGCCCCAACTCCTCGTTCGGCGGGCGTGGCTCGGCCGGCGGCAGCATCAACCTGGTGAGCAAGACGCCACAAGCGCGGGACTTCACCAACGGCGGCTTCACCTACGGTTCCGACCAGACCCGCCGCTACGTGCTCGACGTGAACCGTCAGTTCCTCGACGACAGCGCCGCGTTCCGCCTGAACCTGATGAGCCACGAGCAAAACGTCGCCGGCCGCGACGCAATCGATTACGACCGTTGGGGCGTGGCCCCGTCGCTGACCTTTGGCCTGGGCACCCCGACCCGCGTCAACCTCAGCTACTACCACATGGAAAGCAATGACCTGCCCGACTCCGGGATCCCGTATGGCTACAGCAGCAGCGCCTCAAACGCCGCCCACGTCCACGACAAACCCACCGACGGTGGCGACAGCAACAACTTCTACGGTTTGAAAAGCCGTGACTTCCGCAAGACCCGCGCCGACATCAGCACGTTCTCCATCGAGCACGACCTGAACGACAACATGACGCTGAAAAACACCCTGCGCCATGGCAGTACAGGCCAGGACTACGTGCTCACCCAGCCGGACGACAGCCAGCACAACGTCAACCAGTTCGGCACCGTGTGGCGTCGTGCCAATACCCGCGTTTCCACCACCACGACCACCACCAACCAGACCGACCTGTTTGGCAGCTTCCAGGCCCTGGGCTTCAAGCACAGCTATTCCACCGGCCTGGAATTCACCGGTGAAGAAACCCGTGTCAGCGGCTACACCGTCAGCCCCAACACCAACCCGTCGTGCACCGTCATCAAGGGCTCTGCAAACGGCCAGTGCACCTCCTTGAGCAACCCGACCCCCGACGACGCCTGGACCGGCTCCATCGCACGCAACTATATGGGCACCAACACCAAGGCCACCAGCCGTGCCGCCTACGTGTTCGACACCATCGAACTGGACCCGAAATGGTTGCTGAACGTCGGCCTGCGCTACGACACCTTCGACACCGAAGCCAACACCAACGCCGTGCCGACCTCCACCGTCAAGGCGCGCAGCAAGGTCAAGGACGACAGCCAGTTCTTCAACTGGCAGGCGGGCCTGGTCTGGAAGCCGCTGGATAACGGCAGCATCTACACCTCCTACGCGACGTCGGCTTCGCCGGCCGGTGGCCTGGTGGGCGAAGGCGTGGACAGCAACGCGATCCCGACCGGCATCAACACCAGCGACCTGAAGCCGGAAGAAACCGTCAACTACGAGCTGGGCACCAAGTGGGACCTGTTCCACAACCGCCTGTCCCTGTCGGCTGCGGTGTTCCGCACCGAGAAGAAAAACACGCGCATCCTGGTGGACTCCAACACCTACGAGACCGCAGGCGAATCGCGAGTGGACGGCCTGGAACTGTCGGCCAGCGGCAAGATCACCGATCAATGGCAAGTGTTCGCCGGCTACAGCTACCTGAAAGCCGAACTGGTTGACCCAGGCAAGAACGGCAACCGCACGGGTGCCGTCGTCGCGGGCTCCAACAAAGGCAACCAGATGCCTAACACGCCAGAAAACTCATTCAGCCTGTGGACCACGTATGACGTGACACCAAAACTGACCATCGGTGGTGGCGCGTTCTACGTCGATCAGGTCTATGGCGACCCGGCCAACACAGTGTACGTGCCGTCCTACACCCGCTACGACGCCATGGCCAGCTACAAGTTGACCAAGAACGTCGACCTGCAATTGAACGTACAGAACTTGACCGACAAGACCTATTACGACAAAGCCTACGCGGCCCACTTCGCCAACCAGGCAGCCGGTCGCACCGCCCTGTTGTCCACCAGCTTCCACTTCTAAACGCGGGCAACAAACGCGCAAAAGCCCCACGCATCGGATGCGTGGGGCTTTTGCGTGTTAAACAGAATATTTCTCGATAACCCACGGCATAATGCGCGCCGTGACAACAATATCCAGATGAGCGAGGCGGTCCGACGTGTTGAAGAAAACCCTGTTCCAGTTGCACTGGTTCTTCGGCATCACTGCCGGGCTGGTGCTGGCGTTGATGGGGATCACCGGGGCTGCGGTCTCGTTTCAGGATGAAATACTGCTGGCGCTCAACCCGACCGTGTTGAGTGTGCAAAAGCTCGAAGCCGGCGTACTGCCGCCTGCGGAGTTGGTGCGCAAGCTCGAAGCCACCGAAGGCAAGACCGTGTCGATGCTGTGGGTCGAAAGCGAAAGCGGCCACGCCGCGCGCGTGTTCTTCACCCCGCCAGCCGGTGAGCGTCGCGGCCAGATGCGCTACTTCGACCCCTACACCGGCGACTACATGGGCGACGCCGTCGGCCAGGACGTGTTCGGCTTTATCTTGCAGTTGCACCGCTTCCTCGTCATGGGGGATACCGGCCGCCAGATCACCGGTGCCTGCACACTGATCCTGGTGTTCTTCTGCCTGTCGGGCCTGTACCTGCGCTGGCCGCGCCAAGTGACAAGCTGGCGCGCCTGGCTGACCCTGGACTGGCGCAAAAAAGGCCGCAGTTTCAATTGGGACCTGCACTCGGTATTCGGCACCTGGTGCCTGCTGGCCTATCTGTTGGCCGCACTGACCGGCCTGTATTGGTCCTACGATTGGTACAACCAAGGCGTGACGAAGCTCTTGTCGGACGCGCCACAAAATGAACGCATGCGCAAACGCGGTCCTCCGCCCGCAGGCCCGGCGCCGGTGGCCAACTACGACGCCATCTGGAGCAGCATCTACAGCAATGCCGGCCCTGGCTTGAGCGCCTACAACATCCGCATGCCAGCGGTCGCCGGCCAGCCGGCCACCGTCTACTACCTGCTCAAAGACTCGCCCCATGACCGGGCGCTGAACCAGATCAACCTCGACCCGGCCAGCGGCGAGGTCAAATCCCACGACCGCTACGCCAGCAAGTCCCTGGGCTCCCGACTGCTGACCAGCGTCTATGCGCTGCACACCGGCAGCTACTTCGGTTTGATTGGGCGCATCATCCTCACCATCAGCGCGCTGTGCATGCCGCTGTTCTTCATTACCGGCTGGTTGCTCTACCTCGACCGCCGCCGCAAAAAGCGCCAGGTCCGCGATGCCCGCCAAGGCCTCGTCGCCAACAGCAGCGATGCGCCAGCCTGGTTGATCGGCTTCGCCAGCCAGAGCGGCTTTGCCGAGCAACTGGCCTGGCAGACCGCCGGGCAATTGCAGGCCGCCGGGCTACCGGTGAAGGTGCAGCCGTTGGGCAGCGTCAGCCGCGACGACCTGAGCCAGTCGCACCATGCGCTGTTCGTGGTCAGCACCTTCGGCGACGGCGAAGCCCCCGACAGCGCCCGTGGTTTCGAACGCAGCGTGCTCGGCCAGGACCTGTCCCTCAAGGGCCTGAACTACTCGGTACTGGCCCTGGGTGATCGCCAGTACGAACACTTCTGCGGCTTCGCCCGACGCCTGCATTTCTGGCTGACCCACCAAGGCGGCAACGCGTTGTTTGCGCCGGTGGAAGTCGACAGCGGCGACGCCGACGCCCTGCTCACCTGGCAACAGCAACTGGGCCAACTCACCGGCCAGGCGCCCGCCGCGGCCTGGCAAGCGGCGCCGTTCGAGAACTGGTCACTGAGCCAGCGCACGCTGCTCAACCGCGACAGTGTGGGTTCGGACATCTACTTGCTGGGCCTCACACCGCCGTCGCCGCAAAACTGGTTGGCGGGTGACCTGGTGGAAGTCCTGCCACGCAACTGCCCGTGGGCCATCGAACACTTCCTCGAAGGCCTCGGCCTGGCGGGCAGTGACGGTGTGGTGATCGACGGGCTGGCGCAGTCCCTCAACCAGGCATTGGCGACCCGGCAACTGCCGGAGAACCGCACCCATCTGGTCGGCCTGCATGCCCAGGCGCTGGTGAACGCGCTGGTGCCGTTGGGCATGCGCGAATACTCCATCGCCTCGATTGCCAGCGACGGCGTGCTGGAGCTGATCGTGCGCCAGGAACGTCACCCCGACGGTAGCCTGGGCGTAGGTTCGGGCTGGCTGACGGAACACGCCGCGATCGGTTCGGGCATCAGCCTGCGCCTGCGCCGCAACAGTGGCTTCCACCTGCCAGAAGCACCGGTGCCGCTGATTCTGCTGGGTAACGGCACTGGCCTGGCGGGCCTGCGCAGCTTGCTCAAGGCGCGCATCGCCGAGGGTCATACACGCAACTGGCTGCTGTTTGGCGAACGCAATATCAAGCACGACTTCCTGTGCCAGGACGAACTGCAAGGCTGGCTGGCCAGCGGTGGCCTGGCGCTGCTGGACCTGGCGTTTTCTCGCGACCAGGAAGAAAAAATCTACGTGCAGGACCGCCTGCGCGAGTCGGCTGATGTGTTGCGCAAATGGATTGCCGACGGCGCCGCGATTTATGTGTGTGGCAGTCTGGAGGGGATGGCAACCGGCGTTGACCGGGCGCTGGTGGACATCCTGGGGAGCGAGGCGGTGGAGCGGTTGATCGAGCAAGGCCGTTATCGGCGCGACGTCTACTAAGGACTCCCGGACGAAGACGTTCAAATGTGGGAGCTGGCTTGTCTGCGATAGCGATGGTGAATTCACTATCGTCATCGCAGGCAAGCCAGCTCCCACCGTTTTGATCGTATTCCAAGTCAGGTGGGTTGCAGTTTTTGTTCGAACACCGAGACCCCATCCAGATCCCGCAATATCACGGTCAACTCCGCCGTCTGCCCATCAATCTGCACCTCGCCGAAAAACTGGAACCCGGCAAACGGTGAACTGTTCTGCACCGCAGGCGCTTTCTGGAACACCACCTCGGGCCCGAAGGTTTTATCCAGCACATTCGGCCCGAAACTCCCCGCGTTCAACGGCCCGGCGACAAACTCCCAGAACGGTTCAAAATCCTGGAACGCCGCTCGATCCGGGTGGTAATGGTGGGCCGCGCAGTAATGCACATCCGCCGTCAGCCACACGTGGTTACGCACGTTTTGTGCCCTTAAAAAGCCCAGCAGGTCGGCCATTTCCAACTCACGACCTTGGGGTGCGCCCGGGTCGTTATTGGCGATGGCTTCCCAGCGCGGCACGCCCGGGCTGACCTCGCCGTCGGGCACGCCGAGGCCGATGGGCATGTCGGCGGCGATGACTTTCCACTGCGCCTGGGAGCCCTTGAGTTCGCGCTTGAGCCACTCCAGCTGTTCGCGCCCCATGAAGGGTTTTTCGCCGCCCAGGTTGTCATCGTTGGGCCCGCGATAACTGCGCATGTCCAGCACGAACACATCCAGCAGCGGGCCATAGCTGAGCTTGCGGTAAATGCGCCCGCCACCGTCGGCCGCCTGCCGGCGCATGGGGGAATATTCCAGCCAAGCCTGGCGTGCGCGGCCGACCAGGGTGTTGATGTCCTTGGTCTGGTAGCGCTCGTCCAGTTGCTTGCTCGGCGACCAGTTATTGACCACCTCATGGTCGTCCCACTGCCAGATCTGCGGCACCTCGGCGTTGAAGCGGCGCACGTTTTCGTCCATCAGGTTGTAGCGATAATTGCCGCGATACTCATCGAGGGTCTCAGCGACCTTGCTCTTGGCTTCGGTAGTGATATTGCGCCAGATGCGCCCGCCTTCCGTGGTGAGCTGCGCGGGCACCGGGCCGTCGGCGTAGATGGTGTCGCCGCTGTGGATAAAGAAGTCCGGCAGACGCAGGCGCATGGCTTCGTAGATGCGCATGCCACCGATATCCGGGTTAATGCCAAAGCCTTGGCCGACGGTGTCGCCGCTCCACACAAAGCGGATGTCGCGACGCTGCTGCGGCACGCTGCGCAGGTGGCCGAACCAGGGTTCGCTGGCGACACCGGTCTGGGCGTCTTCGAAGTGCACGCGATAGAAAATCGCCTGGTCGGCGGGCAAGCCGGTGAGTTCGACACGGGCGGTAAAGTCGGTGCGGGTGTCGGCCAGGGGCGAGATGAACCTGCGCGGGTTGCTGAACACGCTGCGGGTGTCCCACTCCACCACCATCCGCGCCGGGCGGTCGCTGCGGCTCCAGATCATGGCGCGGTCGCCCAGCAGGTCGCCGGACTGCACACCGTCGGTGAGTTGCGGCCGGTCTTTCACCGAAGCGATCACCGCCGGCGCCAAGCCCGGCAGCAACAGGCCAGCGCCGACGGCTTGCATCACGCGGCGGCGGCCGAGGTCGAAGTGGCTCATGCAGGTTCCCTCTTGAGCGTCAAAAGGAAACTAAACCACGCGGGGATGAAAACCAGATGACACTTGTAGGAGCCCGCTTGCCGGCGATGGCGGCTAATCAAACAACACTGATGTTGAATGTCAGTCAGTCATCGCAGGCAAGCCAGCTCCCACATTTTTAGACCGTGACCAACAGTGGTTCTGCGTCCGGGCGCTTGATCAGCGCATACACCAAACCGGTCAGCAGGCTACCGGCGACAATCGCCAGCAGGTACAGCAGCGCATGGTTCATCGCATTCGGGATGACCAGCACGAATAACCCACCGTGGGGCGCCGCCAGCTTGCAGCCAAAATACATCGACAAGGCGCCGGTCAACGCGCCACCGGCGATACTGGCCGGGATCACCCGCAACGGGTCCTTGGCCGCAAACGGGATCGCACCCTCGGAGATAAAACACAGCCCGAGAATCATCGCCGCCTTACCCGCTTCGCGCTCAGTCTGGGCAAACTTGCGTCGCGCCAGGAACGTGGCGATGCCCATGCCGATCGGCGGCACCATGCCTGCGGCCATTGTCGCGGCCATCGGTGCACCGCTCTGTGCCGCCAGCAGGCCGACGGAAAACGCATAGGCCGCCTTGTTGATCGGGCCGCCCAGGTCGACACACATCATGCCGCCCAACAGGATGCCCAGCAGCACTGCGTTGGTGGTGCCCATGGTGCTGAGGAAATCCGTCAGCCCCGTGAGCATGCGCGCCACCGGTGGGCCCACCAGGTAGATCATCGCGAGGCCAGTGAACAGGCTCGCCAGCAACGGAATGATCAGGATCGGCTTGAGCGCCTCCAGGCTCTGGGGCAATTGCACCGCACGGGTGATCAACTTGACGCAGTAACCGGCCAGGAAACCGGCGAGGATGCCACCGATAAACCCGGCCCCCAACGTCCCCGCCAGCAGCCCGCCGATCATGCCGGGGGCAATGCCTGGGCGGTCGGCAATCGAGTAGGCGATGTAGCCTGCCAGCAACGGCACCATCAGCATGAACGCGCGATCACCCACGGTTTTCAGCGCCGCCGCGAGCGTGCCTTCCTGTTCGAAGGCGTGAATACCGAACACGAACGACAACGCGATCAACAAACCGCCCGCCACCACCATCGGCAACATGAACGACACGCCGGTGAGCAGGTGTTTGTACACACCGGTTTTTTCCGACTTGGCCACCGCTGCACTGCCGGTGCTTTCCACCGCGCCTTCGGCCAACGCTTTTTTCAGCGTCGCTTCGGATTGCTTGAGGGCGATGCCCGTGCCGCAACGGTAAATTTTCTTGCCGGCAAACCGCTCGGTGGCCACCTCGATGTCCGCCGCCAACAGCACCACGTCGGCGTCGGTAATCGCTTGCGCGCTCAACGGTGTGCGCGCACCCACCGAACCCTGGGTCTCGACCTGCAGGTCGTAGCCCAGGCGCTTGGCGGCTTGCTGCAAGGCTTCGGCGGCCATGAAGGTGTGCGCCACCCCGGTCGGGCAGGCAGTGATCGCGACGATGCGCGGTGCGATCCTGGCGGTTGCTTCAGTGGCGACGTACACCTGCGCCTCTTCGGCGCCCCGCCGCAAGATCGCCTCGACGTCCGCCAGTGCCTGGGCCGGCGTGCTCTGGAACACGCGCTTGCCGACAAACCGCTGCATGTCCACCGGGGTGCTGCTGACCAGCAGCACCCACTCGGCGGCGTCGAGGGTGGCCTGGGACAACTGGCGCTCGGGGCGCTGCCCATCCACCACTTCGACGCTGGTGCTCCAGCCTTGGCGTTGCGCGGCAGCGTCCAACAAGCGGGCGCACAGCACACTGGTGACCATGCCGTTCGGGCAGGCGGTAACAATGGCTAACTTCATCACAAACCCTCTTATTGTTCTGTGAGCGCACGCACGTGGACGCCGCTTTCGAGACGCGCCAACTGCGCGTCATCGTTGATGCCGAAACCGATCTGCGTCACCGCCATTGCGGCAATGGCCGTGGCGCGGCGCAAGGTCTGCTCGGGCGCTTCGCCAGCGAGCAAGCCGTGAAGCATCCCGGCCAACAACGAATCGCCCGCGCCCACGGTACTCGCGACCGTGACCTTTGGTGGCGTGGCATGCAGCGCGGTCTGCGGGCTGTACCAGGTCACGCCCGCCGCACCATCGGAGACCACCACATGCTCCACGCCCTGCTGATGCAGACGATGGATAGCGCCTGTGGCATTGCCAAGAACCTCGGCCAGTTCTTCGGTGTTGGGCTTGACCAGCCACGGGCCCGCCTGCAAGCCGGTGCGCAAGGCTTCGCCACTGGTGTCCAGGGCAACTTTCAACCCCAGGCTTTTCAGTTGTTCGAGCATTTCTTGAAACCATTGCGGACTGACGCCGCGCGGCAAGCTGCCGGCCACCACCACGGCATCGAATTCCGGGCCGATGATCGCGATCATCTTGAGCAATTCCTTTTGCGCCCGCTCACTCACCAGCGGCCCCGGCGCATTGATGTCGGTAACGCGCCCCTCCCGCTCGGCAATCTTGATATTGCTGCGTGTCTCACCCGGCACACGAATAAACGCATCGCCAAACCCACGACGGGCAATCAACGCGTCGAAAGCCTGGGGGTTTTCCTCACCGAGAAAGCCGCCCACGCTCACCTGATGGCCCAGATCGGCCAACACCTGCGCCACGTTCACGCCCTTGCCGGCGGCATGGGTCAGCAGGGTTTCGCTGCGATTGACTTCACCCGGTTCCAGGTGTGCCAAGCGGACAGTAAGGTCCAACGCCGGGTTCAGCGTCAGGGTCAAAATCCTTGCCATTTACACGGCCTCCACAAGGGCACGCACGTCGGCGGGCGAACCCGCAGCCAGTGCCTTTTGTGCCAGGCCCTGGGCCTCGCTCAGACTGAATTCACGTACCCGCGCCTTCACTTCAGGAATGCTGCGGGCCGACACACTCAACTCATCCACCCCCAGGCCCACCAGCACCGGCACCGCCAACGGGTCTGCCGCCAACTCGCCACACACCCCCACCCATTTGCCATGGGCGTGGGCGGCCCGCACGGTGATGTCGATCAGTTGCAACACCGCCGGGTGCAGGCCATCGGCCTGGGCGGACAAGGTCGGGTGGCCACGGTCGATGGCCAGGGTGTATTGGGTCAGGTCGTTGGTGCCAACGCTGAAGAAGTCGACTTCCTTGGCCAGCACCGGCGCAAGCAAGGCGGCGGACGGCACTTCGATCATGATGCCCAGTTGCAGGTCGGCCACCGGGATTTCCAGGCGCAGGCGCTCGGTCATGTCACGGGCTGCGCGCCACTCGTCCACGCTGCCAACCATGGGGAACATGATACGCAGTGGGCGGTTGTCGGCCGAGCGCAACAGCGCACGCAATTGCGCTTCCATGATCAGGGGGCGCTGCAAGGTCAGGCGAATGCCACGCACGCCGAGGAACGGGTTTTCCTCCTGGGCGATGGGCCAGTAAGGCAGCGGCTTGTCACCGCCGACGTCGAGGGTGCGCACCACCAACGGGCGACCTTCAAGGCCGTCGAGTACGCGGCGGTACTCGGCTTCCTGGGTGGCTTCATCCGGTGCTTGCGGGTGGGCCATGAAAATCAGCTCGGTGCGCAGCAAGCCGATCCCTTCGGCGCCCTGCTCCACGGCACTGGCGACGCCGGCGCTTTCGCCGATGTTGGCGAATACTTCCACGGCGTGGCCGTCGCGGGTCATGGCCGGCTCATGGCGTTGGGCCGAAGCGGCTTGCAAGCGTTGTTCGCGGGTATCGCGCTCGACGGTGGCGCGTTGCAGGGTCGCGGCATCGGCGTCCACGTGCAGGCGACCGCGTTGGCCATCAAGTAATAAGGGAGTTCCAGGAGCCAGCAGCAATACCGCGGAACCTGCGCCCACCAAAGCAGGAATGCCCAGGGCACGCGCAACAATGGCGCTGTGGGCCGTGGCGCCGCCACGGGCCGTGAGGATGCCGGCCACACGGGCCGGGTCCAGGCGCGCAACATCGGACGGGCCGACTTCATCCATCACCAGGATGTAGGGCTGGCTCGGCTCCCGGACGCTTTCGACACCGCACAATTGCGCCAACACACGCCGACCGATGTCACGCAGGTCGGCGGCACGCTCGGCGAGCAAGGCATCCTGCAGCGACTCCTGCTGTTTGGCGGCGGCCTCGATCACGCTCATCCAGGCGGCTTCGGCGCTTTCACCCTGCTTGAGACGAGTGTCGACTTCGTCGGTGAGTTCCGGGTCGTCGAGCATCTCTTGGTGCGTGATGAAAATTTCGCGGATGGCTTTGGCTGGGCTGCGTTCGATCAGCCCCTGAATGTCACGGCGAACGTCGGCCAGCGCGTCTTGCAGGCGCTGACGCTCAATGGAGGAAGACTCGCCGCGCAACGGGTAATCGAACACCTGCTGGACCTGGACGTGCGCCGGGCCGATGGCAATGCCCGGCGCGGCGGCGATCGCCTGAATCTGGCTGCCGGACACTGGGGCGCTGATCACGGGCTCGCTATCAACGGTTGCAGGCTGCGCGCTGGCCGTCGGCAACGGCTCGACCTCTTCACCCAACCCCGCTTCAACCGCTGCCAACAGGGCGGGCAACGCATCACCGGCAATCGAGGGTTCGGCAACAAATTCCAGCACCTGGCCGCGACGTGCGCCGAGGCTGAGCAACTTGCTCAGGCTTTTCACCGACACGGCGCCCACCGGGCCATCGATGACGCGCACCCGCAAATCACCGTCAAAATGCTTCGCCAACTGCGCCAGCACCTTCGCCGGCCGAGCATGCAGGCCGTGGGCGTTGGCCAGGGTAATGCGCGCGCTGGGCCAATCGGCAGGCAGCTCGCCCCCGAGTACTTCGAGCACGGCACGGCTGCTGGTGGCGCGGCCCAGTTCCTGGCCGCGACCTTCAATCAGCAAGGCGCACAGGCGTTCAAGCAACGCTTGGTGTGCCTCGCCGAGGCTGGCCAGGCAGAACAACCCATTAAGGGGCTGGCCGAGGTAACGCATGGGTTTGTCGGGGGTGACGAAGGCAAGGCCAGGGCGCTTCACCGTCTGTTCGCTGTGCAGCCACCAGAGGCCGTCCCCCAGGGGCAGGGCGTCGACTTGCTGCAAGACGGCGGCAAAACCATTGCTCACACAATCGGCCTGGCGCAGCAGGCGTGCGCCGCGCCACACCAGTTCTTCGAAATCATCGGCGGACACGCCCAGGCTGATCATCTGTGCATCCAGCGCCAGTTCCTGTGGCGCGCCTTGCAGCAGTTTCAGCAAGGCTTCGGCGGAACCGGCGCGACGCAGCGCCTGGCCCAGGTCGGTTTCACCGAGGGCGCGGGTAAGCAGTTGCAGCAGGCGCAGGTGTTCGTCGGATTTGGCGGCAATGCCGATGGCCAGGTAGACGATCTGGCCGTCACCCCAGTCCACCCCTTCGGGGAACTGAAGCAGGCGCACGCCGGTGGAGAACACCTGGTCGCGGGTTTCGGGGGTACCGTGGGGAATGGCGATGCCTTGGCCGAGAAAGGTCGAGCCTTGGGCTTCACGGGCCTGCAACCCGCTGAGGTAACCCTCGGCGACCAGGCCGTCGGCCACCAGTTTGTCAGCGAGCAGGTGCAAGGCAGCAGATTTATCCACAGCCAGCTGGCCCATGGAAATCTGCTCTACAGTGAGCTCAAGCATGCCGTTCTCCTAGTTAGTGCGAGGGGCGCACTAGGTATTGTTTTGAATAAATCAGCCTACAGGTGTTCAAAAATAACTGACTGAGTGGTCAATTGGCAGTAGCCACTTAGTCACGAACGTCGTAAAAATACGCCAGCTGAAACGTTTAATCTAGAATTTATGGCAGATTACGCGCTAATTGAGCATCCTTGAAGAACCACTCGGCGCTTGAGCCCAGACGTTAGTCGTGTGCAGGAATCGGTTACGATTGGACAAAATGTCGGGGCAAGCTCTAAAAAACAAGGAAATCCCGGTTTGAAACTCAGTGATATCGCACGTCTGGCCGGTGTGTCCGTAACCACCGCCAGCTATGTCATCAATGGCAAGGCCGAACAGCAACGCATCAGCAACGCGACCGTCGAGCGCGTGCGAGCGGTGGTCGAAGCCCATGGCTTTACGCCCAACCCCCAGGCGGCCGGGCTGCGCAGCCGGCACACCCGCACTTTGGGCTTTATCCTGCCGGACCTGGAAAACCCCAGTTACGCACGGATCGCCAAGCTGCTGGAGCAAGGCGCCCGGGCCCGGGGTTATCAACTGCTGATCGCCAGCTCCGACGACGAGGCCGACAGCGAACGCCAATTGCTGCAACTGTTCCGCGCACGGCGCTGCGACGCACTGTTCGTGGCCAGTTGCCTGCCCGCCAGCGATGACAGCTACCGCGAGCTGCAAGCCAAGGGCCTGCCGGTAATCGCCATCGACCGGGTGATGGACACGGGCCAGTTCTGCTCAGTGGTCAGCGACGACCGCCAAGCCTGCCAGCAACTGACCAGCAGCCTGCTGCAACCGCTGCCCAAGCAGATCGTGCTGATCGGTGCGCACCCCGAGCTGAGCATCAGCCAGGAACGCGCCGCCGGTTTTCGCGAGGCACTGCGCGACTTCAAGGGCGAGGTGCTGATCGAACAGGGCGAAGCCTTCAGCCGCGACTGCGGCCGCCAGTTGATGGAACAACTCCTGCAGCGCCTGGGGCATTTGCCGGATGCTCTGGTGACCACTTCCTACGTGCTGCTGCAAGGTGTGTTCGACGCACTGCACGACTTCCCGCTCAAATCGCGCCCGCTGCGCCTGGGTACCTTTGGTGATACGCAGTTATTGGATTTCCTGCCACTGCCGGTCAACGCCATGGCCCAGCAGCATCAACTGATCGCCGACACCGCCCTGCGCCTGGCCCTGGCCGCGATTGAAGAAGAACAGTATCAACCGGGCGTGCACGCCATCAGCCGTACCTTCAAGCAGCGTATTCACGAGGCGTGAACGTGGAGCTGATCGACACCCACACACATCTGGACTTCCCGGACTTCGACAACGATCGCCGGGAAGTCCTCGCCCATAGCCGCCAACTCGGGGTGCGGCGCATGGTGGTCCTGGGGGTGTATCAGCAGAATTGGCAACGCGTGTGGGACCTGGTGCAGGGCGATGACAACCTGTTCGCTGCCTTCGGCCTGCATCCGGTTTACCTCGATGAACATCGCCCAGCCGACCTGACGGAGCTGGGCGACTGGCTCACCCGCCTCCAGGGTCATCGGCAAGTGTGCGCGGTGGGCGAGATCGGCCTGGATTACTTTCTCGAACACCTGGACCGCGAGCGTCAACAAAGCCTGTTTGAAACCCAGCTGAAACTTGCAGTGGACTTGCAACTGCCGGCGCTGTTGCATGTGCGCCGCAGCCACGCCGCCGTGATCGCCACACTCAAGCGTATGCCCGTGCCACGGGGCGGCATCATCCACGCGTTTGCCGGCAGCTACGAAGAAGCCCGTGAGTACATCAAGCTCGGTTTCAAGCTGGGCCTGGGCGGTGCCGCCACCTGGCCCCAGGCCCTGCGCATGCACAAGGTGCTCACGCAATTGCCTTTGGAAGCCGTGGTGCTGGAAACCGACTCGCCGGATATGGCACCCGCCATGTACCCCGGCCAGCGCAACAGCCCGCAACACCTGCCAGACATCTGCACCGCCCTGGCCGAGCGTATGGGTATCAGCCCTTCATGGCTGGCTGAGGCGAGCACACGCAATGCGTGCGAGCTGTTCAATTGGTAACCCGCCAACAGGGTTGGCAGCCTGCAGGTTCAGCGTGATCCGTTGCCGTTGATGGGCATAACGCAGTGCCAGGAAGTGAACCAGCACCACCGCCAGCGAAATATTCAGTTGCCCGACCACACTGAGCAGGCCCACCCACTCGGCGACCAGCGCCACGATCAGCACCATGCAGGTCAGTATCACCATGCTCGGGTGCACCAGGGCCCAGTGGTCCAGTGTCCTGAACTGACGCAATTGCTTGGGACAATTCAGTTGCAGGGTTCGCTGGCAGTACGGGCAATCAAAAGGTTCATGGATGGCAATGGCGTTCAATTGCCAAGACTTGAGTTCAAATGTGATGTCGCAATGGGCACAGTGCCCTTTGATGCCGATGGCAATGGTCACCGTGGTGCCCTCCCCTGATCCGTGACTAGCTGAAACAAATTCTCACCCATTCACTCGATCAAAAAATGGATGCAGGGGAAATCAAGACATACACCACGCTCCGCACCGATTATTCCTACCCAAAAGCCTTACACGCGAAACGCCCCGATCAATTGCTTCAACTCGACGACCTGCATCGATAGCTGACGGCTGGCCGCTTCGGTCTGATGCGCACCTTGGGCTGCGTGCTCACCCGCGCGATTGATTTCAACGATGTTCTGGTCAATGTCATGGGCGACTGCAGTCTGCTGCTCCACGGCGGCGGCAATCTGCTGGTTCTGGTCGACGATCATGCCTACCGCGCCAAGGATGTTTTCCAGGGCCTGCTGGACCTTTTCCGATTGCCCTACCGTACCGCTGGCCATCGTATGGCTGGTGCCCATGGCCTTGACCGCGGCCTCCACACCGCTGTGCAGGCGGCCGATCATCTGTTCGATTTCTTCGGTGGAGCGCTGGGTGCGCCGCGCGAGGGTACGCACTTCATCGGCCACCACTGCAAACCCGCGCCCCTGCTCGCCGGCACGTGCTGCCTCGATGGCGGCATTGAGCGCCAGCAGGTTGGTTTGCTCGGCAATGCTCTTGATCACTTCCAGCACACTGCTGATGGCCTGGCTGTCAGTGGCCAACTGGTTGATCACCTGCACTGACGCATCAATCTCCGACGCCAGGCGCGCGATGCTGCCCTGTTGGGACTGCACCAAGCCACGACCGCTGACGGTCTCATCGTTCACGCTATGGGCGCTGCTGACCGCCGCCGCCGCACTGCGCGCCACTTCCTGGGCGGTGGACGACATCTGGTTCATGGCCGTGGCCACGTGTTCGATCTGGGTACGCTGGCCGGAAACCGCCTGGTTGCTCCGGGCCGAAACCGTCTCCACCTGACCGGCTTGCAGTTCGACCTGGCTGACGGTTTGCCCGACGCGCTCGATCAGGTCATGGATCTTGGCGACCGTACCGTTGAACACCTTGCCCAACTCCCCCAACTCATCGCGACTGTGCGCCACAAAGCTTACGGTCATATCCCCCGCCGCCACATTGTCCATCATCAACCCCAGGCGTCGCAGGGTGGTGCGGGTGGACGCGTAAAAGCCGGCATACAGATAGAAAATAAGGGAAAACACCACTGCCAGGGCACACACCAGCACCACCATGTGCGTGCGGTTCTGCGCCAGGCGCTGTTCCAGTTGCTGCCGGAGGAATGCCAGGGTGGCGTCATCCAGCTGGTAGGTCTTGGCCATCAGTTGGCTGACGCTGTCATAAAACCCTGGCCACGGGGCATCGAGGGTTTCGGCCATCACCACCTGCTCTTCAAACAGTTCGCTGCCTTGCTTGAGGCTGGCCTGGCTGGCCTGCGCCAGTGAATCGAGCGCGCCATGGGCGGCTTTGCTGGCGCCCAGTGCATCCTGGAGCTTCAACGCATATTCGCCTTGCAGCTTTTCCAGTTGCTGCAGCAGTTCGTCAAACCGCGTGCTGGAAGATGAGTTGATAAACCCTTGGCCCAGGGAATAAGCGCCCATTGCTCGCCCTTCGCCAAGGACCTGGGTCACTTGCGGGGTCACGCCGGTCACCAGGTCACTGAGCTGGCGCAGGTCGCTTTGCGAGTCACGGCTCAAGCCGGATTGGCTGGCGATGATCTGGCTGAACATCTGGGCTTTGTTGAGCAGTTTGCCGATCAGCGCGGTTTTGTTGAGTAGTGAGGTTTCCTGTTGCTGGGCCTTGAACGCGGCGATCAGCTCGTCGCGCTTGCTATCAAAGGCCGCGATTTGCTCGGCGTCGGTGGCCATGGCGCTGAGGCCTTGCAGGCGCGCGAGCACGCTGCTTTCCAGGGTACTGATCTGGCCTTCAAGATCACCCGCCTTGCCGGACTGGCCGAGGGTGGCGTTGATTTGCACTTGGTTGTTGAGGGTTTCCAGGTCACGCCGCAGGGTCAGGCTGCTGCCGAGCAAATCCAGGCTTTGCAGCTCGACACGGGTGCCCTGGAATTCCCGCCAGGAATCACGCACCAGGAAATAGTTGGTCGCCAGCATCGGCAGCAAGAACAGTACGCTGATCAGAGTGAACTTCATGCCGAAGCTCAGGCGGTTCATCAGCGCGACGGCGGGATAGAGCAAGCTCTTCACAGGTGAACTCCCTTTCTTTTATTTTTATTGAGGCGCAGGGCGGCGGCAGATAGCCACCATTTTTGGCGCTCTGTCTGTATAGCTCAATTCGAAAGGGAGTTTTGTAACGTAAGGTTAACGGCAGGGAAGACGGGCGCCTCCCTGCCGGAGGGTGTCAGGGCAATACGGTCCAGATGGCGAACCCGGCATACCACAGCACGGCGGCGCGCAGCAGCAGTTCCCACAGCCGATCCAGGCTGTTGATGCCATCGGCACCGACCACCGGTGGCGGAATTTCTGCCGCCACCAGGCCGACTTTCTCCACCAGTTGAGCGGCGCTGATGTCCCAGCTCAACAGCTCATGGAGCATCACCCGGCTGACCGCGACGAAGTTGCCCACCAGGGCAAAGCTCGCCGCCAGCAGGCGTACCGGCAACCAGTCGAACGCGTGGCGCAGTTGCCCGGCGCGCTCGGCCACCAAAGGGTTCTGGCTGTGTTCGCTGGCCAGCGCCAGCAGGCGATAAGCCAGGGCCGCCACCGGCCCGAGCAGGAAGTACCAGAAAATCACCGCGAAGAAGCTCTGGTACGCCTGCCACAGCAGATGGCCCTGGACCCGTTCGAGCAGTTGCTCGCCGCTGTCGGCGGCAAGTTGCAGGTCACGCTCGGCCACGTGTTCGGCCGCCTGCAAGTCACCCCGGCGCCAGGCATCACGAAAAGGCCCGAGCCCGGCCAGCAGGTCACCACGCCCCAGGCTGTAGATCACCACCAGCAGGTGCACCGGCAATGCCAACAGGCCATAGGCCACCGGCTCCAGCACCACCAGCAACAAGGCCAGCAAGGCCACCGGCAGCAACACCAGCAATGCCAGGATCAACCAGGGTTGTTTGCCCAGGCGCGGGCTCGCCTCCAGCCTGGCCAGCTCACGCAACCATCCGCCGTCACGCTGCAACCGCTGGCGCAAGGCCGAGAATTTCTCGATCCACACCGCCAGCACCAACACCAGGAAACTCATTGTGCGTGTCCTCCATCCTGCAGGGCGCTGCGAAAGCGCGTCCAATCAAAAGCGGGGCCGGGGTCTGTCTTGCGCCCCGGAGCAATGTCGCTGTGGCCGCATATACGCTGGCGGGTGATGCCTGGATAGGCCGCCAGCAACTGGCGCGTCAGGTCGATCAGCGACGCATACTGGGCATCGGTGAACGGCAGGTCATCGGTGCCTTCCAACTCGATCCCCAGGGAATAGTCATTACAGGTGTCCCGCCCTTCGAAGCTGGAAACCCCCGCATGCCAGGCGCGGTCCTGGCACGCCACAAACTGCGTGACGGCGCCGTCGCGTTCAATCAGAAAATGCGCAGAGACACGTAAGTGAGCGATCCCCTCATAGTAGGGATGCTCCGTGACATCCAGGCGATTCTGGAAGAACGCCTGGACCTTGCCCGTGGCGAACTGCGCCGGTGGCAAGCTGATGTTATGCACCACCAACAGAGAGATTTCGCCTGCGGGGCGCTCATTGAAGTTGGGCGAGGGGCAATGACGAATGCCCTGGCACCAACCGCTGGCGGGGTCCAACTGCATACGGGTTCCTTGATTGAGACGAGGTGTTACCAGTATGCCGCGTTCAGCCCTGCGGTTGCGATCACTTGCCGCGATTGAGTTGACGCAGGTTATCGATCACACACGCCAGCGCACGTTCGAACAACAACCCTTCGTCCAGGCTACGCAAAGTGCCAGCCTTGAGCGCCATGGCCAGTTGGCCCGCACTTTTCTCCAGCACTTTGAGCCCCATGCGGCTGACAAAAACATACGTATTGGCCGGCGTAACAATCGCCATCAGCTTGCAGCGCACCGTCAGCGCCTCGCTTTCCTGGAACTCGAACCAGCGGCCAACCTGCAATTGCCGGGCCTTGAGCAGGTCGGGATCATCACCGGGCAGGTTGTCGACGGCATCGGGCAAGCCGCTGTCGAGCACGAACGGCTCGCGCACCTCGATCAACGCCTCGAGCCCCTCACCGTCAGGCGCCTGCACATGCATGGCCTGCAGGCGCACGAAAAATTCACGGGTGCTGAACGGGTCGAACGCGGCGCTGGTCAACCCGTCCCGCAACGCCTTGAGCAACCCGGGCAGTTGCTCCAGCAGATGTCGACCGGCTTCGGTGTCTTTCTGCAGGCCCACGCTCCAGATCAGTTCGTCCATGGTGCGCAGCCCCGCTTGCCACTGCACCGACTGTTCGCCGTGCTTGAGGCTGGCCAACAACAGCACCTGGCTCCAGGCCTGCTGCAGAAATTGCACCACGGCCTGGGGCAGGGTCTTGCCCAGCAGGCGCCGATTAAGCACGTCGGCCACGCGCTGGCGGGCGGCATCCGTGCGCATGCGCCCCTCTTCGGCATCACGGGTGTGCTGTTCCAGCAGCTCGCAGCGTCGACGCTCCTCGGCAGTGAACGCGCTGAACTCGGCGAGCAACTGGGAGAAAATCGCCGGGTCCTCGACGAACTCATTCAACAAGCGTTGCACCACCTGCTCGATGCGCAGGTACAGGCTGTCGCGCAGGTAGTCATCGCTCGGGCTCCAGCCCATGGCGGCGCTGGCAATCTCGTTGAGCAGGCGCCGCGCCGGATGGCTGGCACGGCTGAACAGGCTCTTGTCCTGCACCGCGACCTTCAGCAGCGGCACCTGCAAACGCGCGATCAAGGCCTTGAAGGCGTCCGGCACGGCAGTGTCTTTGAGGATGAACTCAAACAACAGCGCGACCAGGTTGATCACGTCTTCATCAGCGTCCTCCACCACCCGGGACTTGCCACTCTTGACGCTGACCCGGGTCAGCAGTTGTTCTAGGTGGTTGCGCAGGTCGAAATCGTCTTCGACCTCGGGCTCTGGCACGTATTGCTGCAGGTGAGAGAGCAGGCGCAACAGGTCCCGCGAGGCGATGGGTTGCGGTTCGGCGCTGGCCTCGAGGGTAGGCGCCACACGGCCACGCACCACCACCAGCAAGGCTTGCAAGGCCGCGAAGGCTTGCTGGCCATTTTCATCGAGCGGCGAGTCGGCCATCGGCTGCCGATCTTCGTGCTGCCTCTCACGCTCGGCACGCCCGCCTGGGCGACGAGACGGCACCGCCTTGAGCTGCGGCAGCACACCGGTGGCGACCAACAACTGATTGGCCTCACCATACAATTGGTCGGCGTCGCTGAGCACGTATTTCTCAAACAGTTTGAGCATGATCAGCTTGACGCGGATCTCCACCCCCAGGCTGCGCCCCGCCCGCAGGAAGCACTCGCAGAGCAGCGCCGGGCCCAAGGGGTTTTCGCGGTCGTCCAGGTGCTTGCCCAGCACCGCACTCAAGCGTGCGGTCAGTTGCCCCAACGCCAAGCCATCGCGATGTCGCACGCGACCGAGCATCGCCTCCAGCGCCACGGCCTTTTCCAGTTCATCGCGGGACGTACCAGGCACTGCGTCATACGAGACCACCGGCACCAGGTGCAACTCGCCGCGCCCCGAGTGCCCTAGATGAGCGAAGGCAGCAAACAGGTGCTCCATGAACACGCGCTCGAAATTCTTGCGCTTGAGGCGCAAGTCGCGCATGGCTTCAAAAAAAATGTGATGGTCGGCATTACTGCGGGCCTTGTCGGCCATTTCGAACAGGGTGTCGTCGGCGTTATCGAACAGTTCTTGCAGGCCCTGCTGCAGTTGCTGCGCCGCTTTGTCACGCACCTGCAGCAACACCACCGGCAGGCGCGCGAGCGGCGATGGCGTGGCGTGTGCCTTATTGATAGGCACCACCTTTCCGTCATTGTGCATCCTGGCCTCCTGAAACGGCGGTATTGATGGGCAAATGTTCGGGTGCAGGCCGGGATGAGCGCTGCGAATACCCGGGAATCACCAAGACGTCAAAGCTATGACGCCAATTGCAAGGCGCGAGATTATCTTGCAAACGAGGCCCGTTGCGCCAGCGAACTCTGTCATTTGGTCGTAAATGAGCAGGTCGCTGGGTTCAAACGCACACTGCCCCTATAATCGAGGCACTTTGTTTGTGGAGCCTGTTATGCCGAATCTCCGTCTTGCCGACCTCACCGCCGAAATCGAAGCCAACGTGCGCCGTGCACTGCTGGAAGACATCGGCAGCGGCGACATCACTGCGCAGTTGATCCCGGCCGAACGGCTGGCCAAGGCCACGATCATCACCCGTGATGCGGCCGTGATCGCCGGTACAGCCTGGGTGGATGCGGTATTCCGCCAACTGGACCCGCGTGTGGCGGTGCATTGGCAGGTAGCCGACGGTGAGCGTGTCAGCCCCAACCAGGTGCTGTTCCACCTCGAAGGCCCGGCGCGCTCGCTGCTCAGCGGTGAACGTTGCGCGCTGAATTTCCTGCAGTTGTTGTCGGGCGTGGCTACCCGTGCGCAGTACCTGGCAGATTTTGTCGCCAGCACCCAGGTCAAGCTGCTCGACACCCGCAAGACCCTGCCTGGCCTGCGCCTGGCGCAGAAGTACGCCGTGACCTGCGGCGGCTGTCATAACCATCGCATCGGGTTGTATGACGCGTTCCTGATCAAGGAAAACCATATCGCCGCATGCGGTGGCATTGCCCAGGCCATCACGGCCGCGCACAAGATCGCCCCGGGCAAGCCGGTGGAAATCGAAGTGGAAAGCCTTGAGGAACTGCGCGAAGCACTGGCGGCGGGCGCCGATATCATCATGCTCGACGAACTGAGCCTGGACGACATGCGTGAGGCCGTGCGACTGAACGCCGGCAAGGCCAAGCTGGAAGCCAGCGGCGGGATCAACGAAACCACCCTGCTGCCCATCGCGCAAACCGGGGTGGACTACATTTCCATCGGGGCGATGACCAAGGATGTGAAGGCAGTGGACCTGTCGATGCGCCTCAGTATCTGACGCATTGTAGGCGCCGGCTTGCCGGCGATGAGGCCTGTACGGTTAAAGGTGATCTTACGGGCCCTATCGCCGGCAAGCCGGCTCCTACAGGGTCTCAGACGACCAGGTCGTTCATCTCGCAATATTCTTCCCACTCGACACCCAGCACCTCGGCAGCCTCCTTGTGCAAGGCCAGCCGTGCAGCTTCGAACTCTTCCGGTGTGGAGGTGTACTTGAGGGTCAACTCCCAAGGCTGGTAACCCTGGCTCTCTGCCTCGTCCTCGAATGCCCATTGGATCTGGTCGCGCTGATCATCGGCGCTCAGGTCTTTGATCTCTTCTTTAAGCTGCGGCGTGTCCTCAAGGTATTTCTTGAGGGCTTCTTCGTGCCGAACTTCCAGGGTCATTTCAGTCGTGGTCATGTTGTTCTCTTAGATCGAGGAATGGGGATGCATCTGGGTCATCAAGGTTGCGCAGATACAAAAGAACAGGCACGAATGCCGGCTCGTCTGGCCTTCAGAACCATTCTGGGATCATCTGAAAACGTTGCCTTTGAAGCAGTGTTGCCTTTTTGCCCGAGACAGGAATCGAACCTGCGACCTTCGCGTTACGAGTGCGCTGCTCTACCGGCTGAGCTACACGGGCGGTGGGCTAAAGCTAGCACCGCATTGGGCGTCCGGCAACTTACTGGCGCGGGAAGGCGATCACACCCTGGGCCCAGAAGCGCGGCTGCAGGTGATCGTGGCCGGCACGCAGGTAATCGGCCTGGTCTTCAATGGTGTGGGGCAGATCACGCGCAGCGATAAACAGCAGCAGACCAACGGCCAGCAGCGTGGCCATTTTCCACGCGTCACCCACCCACGGCAGCGCGGTACCCAGCGGGGTTCGCCATGCATGCAGCGCCATCAGCCAACCCACCACCAGCGCCAGCCATACCTGTGAGTTGGGCATCACGATGACGCCATCGACCATTGACTGCACCAAGGCCCCCACCAACGCCGCAAACAGGCACAACCGCAGCAAATCCCCAGGGGCCGAGGACGATGCCCGCAAGCGCATGACCCTGCACGTGGCCCAGCCCGCCCGCCACGCCAGGGCGGCAACACACAGGGCTGATGGCACCCCCCATTCACTGGCCCATTGCAGAACCGCCTGGTGCGGGTGCGCCGCTGTTTCGTTGGCGATATCGGCAAAGTGCATGGGCCCGAAGCCCAGCCAGGGCCGCTCGACAATCATCTGCCAGGCCTGCGACCAGATCGGGCCACGCCCCGACAACGTCGTGGTCAGGCGATCGCCCGCACCACTGCCGACTTCAATCCCCAGATAGCCCGCCAAGCACACGAACAACAGCCAATACAGCGCCAGGCCGCCACAGAGTGCCGCCAGTTGCCAGGCCACCCAACGTCGACCCCAAGCCCCCAGCACCGTCAACACCACAGCCGCCACTGCCAGGCCAAGCCAGGTACCGCGCGTGCCGCCGCTGATGGCGATTAACCACCAGATACACAGCAACGCAAACACCCCTGCTCGCAAGGCGCGGGCAACACCCGGTAGAAGCAATGGGAGCGCCAACAGCGGCAAGGTGAAGGTCTGGAACTGACCATAGAAACGTTTGTTGGAAAACCCCGACAGCAGATGATCAAGGTTCAGTACATCGTTGCCGCTGGTAAAGGCCAATGCCGCTGCGTACAGGTACTGGAACGACTTGACCAGGCATAGCAGCATGGCGATCAGGACCAAGGCGCGATCCATCCGCTCGCCACCATGACGACGGAGCAAGGCAAACGCGACGGCGATCGCCCCACCACCGATAAACAGCGCCACTTCGGTGAACGCCCACAACGGCTGGTGGGCCAGCGCCGAAGAAACCAGCCCCAACCCGACAATCGCCACCAGCCCACAGGCACTGGGCCGATCCAGCAACCGCTCGCTCGAACCGGCAGACACCCCATACAGCACCGCGCCCAAGCTCAGGACAATCTGCGTGGTACGTTGCAGGTCATGCCCACTGAACGGCAGGCAAATGCCCACCGCCAACAGGCACGCCACCGCTACCAGGAATACATTGCCTCGCTGCTGCATGGACAACGACATGGGCCACCTTTACTTCCGTGTTGAGAGGCTGGGCGATCAGGCACCGCAACCCTTGGTGACGTACTGCGCATCCGCCGTGGTTGCGCACGTCCAGCCCGTGGTGGCGCTGCGCGTCAGGGTGATGGTCTTGCCCAGCACAGGCGCTGGGGCGTCAAGTATCTCGCAACGGATGGAGCCTGCCCCCGTGGCGACATCCCCGGTCACATCGATCTTGCAGTTGGCTGTAGGGCTGGTGCCGCCAATCAAGGCCAGGGTCGGTACGGTGCCTTGATTGAGGGTGTCTTCATAGCCGGCCTTCAATGCGGAGATTTCTGCCAGCCCCGCCGTGAACTTGGCCTTGGCCTGGTGCTTGGTATACATGGGCAAGCCGATGGTGGCCAAGATGCCGATGATTGCCACGACGATCAATAACTCGATCAAGGTAAAGCCTTTCTGACGCATCACATTCACTCTCCAGGATAGAACTCATGACAAGGCGCGTCCTGCGCCTCGTGTTGTACAGCCGCGCCAGTGTACTCATCCGCAGGGGGTCAATCGCGCACAAGACGCACATTCTGACATTTTATCGTGCAACACCCGCCGGCCCGAATCCGTCATCTGACTAAGCTATAAATCTTCCACTTCCTCTGTGCGCAAACAAGACATGAACGACACTTCGACGATCTACGCGTGGGAAGGCATCAACCGCAAGGGGCGCAGGGTTTCCGGGCAAACCGCTGGCCACGATGTGGCGCTGGTCAAGGCACAACTGCGCCGCCAGGGCATCTGCCCCGAACGCGTGCGCAAGCGATCTCCCGGCATGCCCAACCTGGTTACACCGATCAAGCCCGCAGACATCGCCCTGTTCACCCGCCAACTGGCGACGTTGCTGAAGGCCGGCATTCCTCTTTTGCAAGCCTTCGACATCATCGGCGAGGGCTTCGAGAACCGGCAGGTGCGCGAACTGGTAAAGGGCCTGAAACACGCGATCGCGACCGGCAACAGCCTGGCGACAGCACTGCGCAAGCACCCGCGCCATTTCGATGAACTGTATTGCAACCTGGTGGCCGCCGGGGAGCTGGCGGGTGCTTTGGAAACGCTGCTGGAACGCATAGCCCTCCATCTGGAGAAAAGCCAACAGCTCCAGGCCCGCATCAAGAAAGCCATGACCTACCCCATCGCAGTGCTGGTGGTCGCCAGCGTGGTCAGTACAGTGCTGCTGATCCATGTGGTGCCGCAATTCCAGAGCCTGTTCGCGGGTGTCGACAGCCAGTTGCCCGGTTTTACCCAGCAGGTCATTGGCTTGTCCGAGTTCCTGCAACAGGCCTGGTGGGGCGTGGCGCTCGGCCTGGGCGTGGCGGTTGTCGGGCTGCGCCAGGCCTATCAGGTATCCCCGGGGTTTCGCTACAGGGTGGATGCCGGTTTGTTGAACACGCCCCTGGCAGGCACACTGCTGAAAAAATCCGCCGTCGCCCGTTACGCCCGCACGCTCTCCACGACTTTTGCAGCCGGCGTACCCCTGGTGCAAGCACTGGGCTCCGTGGCGGGCGCCGTGGGCAACGGCCCATTCAAACAGGCAATCGAACATATGCGTCACGACGTCTCCACCGGCATGCCGTTGAATCAATCCATGGCCGCCAGCAACCTGTTCCCTGGCATGGCGATCCAGATGACCGCAATAGGTGAAGAGTCCGGCACCCTGGACCACATGCTGGAAAAGGTCGCCAGCCACTACGAGGCCGACGTGGAATACCTGGTCGATAACCTGACCAGCCTGATGGAGCCGTTGATCATGGTGCTGCTGGGCGGCATTGTCGGCGCGCTGGTCGTCGCCATGTACCTGCCCGTCTTCCAGCTCGGTGCGGCATTTTGAACCTGCTGTTGAGTGAACATCCGTGGGCGTTTACCGCGATGGCGCTGGTGCTTGGCCTGATCGTCGGCAGCTTCCTCAATGTGGTGGTGTGGCGCCTGCCGAAAATGCTCGAACGGGAATGGCGCATCCAGGCCCAGGAAGTGCTCGGGTTACCCGCTGACCCTATCGGCCCCACCTACAACCTGATGCGCCCCAACTCCTGCTGCCCGCACTGCAACCAACCGATTCGCCCCTGGGAAAACATCCCACTGCTCAGCTACCTGATGCTCAAGGGGCGCTGCGCCCATTGCCAAACGCCCATCAGTGCCCGCTACCCCTTCACCGAGCTGGCGTGCGGGCTGCTCTCGGCCGTGGTTGCCTGGCATTTCGGCTTTGGCTGGCAAGCCTGTGGGGTGCTGCTGCTGAGCTGGGGCCTACTGGCAATGAGCCTGATCGACGTGGACCACCAACTGTTGCCGGATGTGCTGGTGCTGCCCCTGTTGTGGCTGGGGTTGGTCGTCAACAGCTTTGGCCTGTTGGTGGCATTACCCGATGCCGTGTGGGGCGCGGTGATCGGCTACATGAGCCTGTGGTCGGTGTTCTGGTTGTTCAAGCTGGTCACGGGCAAGGACGGCATGGGCCACGGCGATTTCAAGCTGCTCGCGCTGCTCGGCGCCTGGGGCGGCTGGCAGGTGCTGCCCATGACACTGCTGATATCATCGCTGGTCGGGGTGTTTGTCGGGCTGCTGTTGCTGCGCCTGCGCAAGGCCCAGGCATCGACACCGATGCCGTTTGGTCCGTATCTGGCCATTGCCGGCTGGATTGCATTGCTCTGGGGTGGTCAAATAACCGACTTCTATTTGCAGTCTGTCGGTTTCAGATGACCACTTCTGTCGCAACACCCTGGATTCTTGGCCTCACAGGCGGCATCGGCAGTGGCAAAAGCGCCGCCGCCCAGCACTTCATTGACCTGGGCATTGACCTCGTCGACGCCGACCACGCTGCCCGCTGGGTCGTCGAACCCGGCAGACCGGCGCTGGCCAGCATCGCCGAACACTTTGGTGCGGGTGTGCTGCAACCTGACGGCCAGTTGGACCGCGCCGCGTTGCGCACACTGATCTTTGAAGTGCCCGAAGAACGCCGCTGGCTCGAAGCCCTGCTGCACCCACTGATTGGCGAAGAGATTCGCAGCCACCTGGCCCGCGCCCGCTCACCCTACGCGATCCTCGTGTCGCCGCTGCTGATCGAGTCGGGCCAGTACAGCATGACCCAGCGCATCCTGGTGATCGACGTGCCGCAATCGTTGCAGATTCAGCGTACCCTGCAGCGCGATGGCATCAGCGAGCAACAGGTGCAGGCGATCCTCAAGGCCCAGTCCAGCCGCGAAGACCGCCTGAACCATGCCGATGACGTGCTGGTCAATGACCGAGACCTCGCCTGGCTGCACAGCGAGGTCGAGCGACTGCATCACTTTTACCTTACTTTGCGTGGAGGCCGATCATGAGCCAACCCCTGACCGTCGACTGCCCAACCTGCGGCGCACCCGTGGAATGGAAAGCGACCAACCTCAACCGGCCGTTCTGCTCGGACCGTTGCAAACTCATCGACCTGGGCGCCTGGGCCGCCGAGGAACACAAGATTCCCGTAGCGCCGGATGCCGAAGACGAGCTGTTTTCCGAAGACCTGCCGCCTCGCCATTAAGGGCGCATAAAGGCGTATTCCTGCTGGTCGTCGAGATTTTCTGCAAGGTATTGCAGCTCGTCGGCCAGGTCTTCGAAACTGCGCACGCCTTTGCTCTGCTGCACCACCGCACTGAGCATGGCGCGCAGCGTCAGGCCCGGGTCAAAGCCGATTTCCTGCGCAGCATCCTGACTTCTACGCAGCTCTTGCCGTGCCCATTCGTACACACTCATGATTCGTGCTCCCACCTTGCCCAGGAAAATTTCGCAGAGCATGGGCCTGCTCGGCTGCGCGGGATTTGATCCAGGTCAACGCTGCGAATCGTCATCCTTCCAGGGCGCCGAGAGATAACGCGTGCGGTTGAAGGTCTCCAGCCATTCAGGGCAGAACACCACCAGGGCGCTGATCACCATGCCGTTGATGAAGGCTTCGGGGAAGATGATCAGCCAGAGGTAGCCGACGAAATCTTCCAGCCATTCCGGCATCGCGAAACGGCCGTCGAACCACAACAGGCCCAGCCCTATCAACAGGCAGAGCAACGCCGACAAAGCAGCAGCAAAAAAGCCGGAGCAGAAGATGTACACGAAGGGGTTCCTGGGTTGCGCCCGCTCGACCAGCAGCGCACAGGTCTCGGTCACCAGCACGGGCAAGCCAATCAACAGCAGACCGTTGACCCCAACCGCCGCCAGATCCTGACGCCCCAACAGCACCAGGCCCATCTGGGCCGCAACACCGCCAACGATTGCCAGCGGCCAGTCGAGCAGCAACGTGACGGCGGTCATGCCAATAAAGTGGTAGGAAACGCCGGTGTCGAAATCCCGCCGCACCAGCCATAGCATGAACAACGCGAACACCGTGCCGAACAACAGGTGCTGACGCCGCCGGTCAGCGAACAACTCAAGCCACGACGAGCGCAGGACCGCCCACATCACCACGGGTGCGAACAACAGCCACCCGACCGTGAGGGTCTCTGGCGCCAGCACCGCGGCACTGATCACGGTGCCACCTGCTCCAACGCCTGACGCAGCTCAGCGGCAGAACCGTATTCACGCTGCGCAACCAGCTTGCCCTTATCCAGTTGCAACCACAGCACTTTATCCACAGGCCCCGGGTAGCGCGGCGCGACACGCGCGTCGCGATCCAGCATCACCCGATAGCTGTAGGCCTGCATGGCCGGCACCGCGAACAACTTGGCGATCAGCCGGGGCATGCGCTGGATGTCAGCGACAAACACGGCCTGTCGCGCTTCCAGATACCCCTTGGGTTGGCCTTGCAACGCCGCGTCCACCCGCTTTGCGGCATCCATGCTGCGGGCGACCAACAGAATTTTCGCCTGATCATTCAGGCTATAGGCCTGGTCGAATTGGTCCAGCAAGGTCCAGGGCGCAAGCCGCTCACCCACTTCAACGGCTTGGGCCCAAAGGGGCAGAAGACTCAAAAACAGCACAACAAAACACTTCACGACGCACTCCCCATACCTGGAAAACCTCTGCACACCCAGTCTACACCGAGCTTTTGCAGCAGGACTTCCTGCGGTCATCATTTGGGCGCTAAGCTGCAAGCATGGATGACTCAGATTACTTGCGCCTGCTCACCGTAGCGGCCGAACAAGCCAATGCGTTCTTGTCCAATGCCCGCAAATGGGAGCGTGAGCGTTGGGTCTGCCAGCGCCTGCTGCAAGGCTTGAATGTGCCCTACCGCGCTGAAGAATTTCATGCCGCCGGGCAAGAGCCGCCGGACGTGCTGTTTCGCGACGCCAGTTTCGAAGTGTTTTTCGTCTTGGATGAAGGCCGGCGCCTGAACGACGAATGGCGCGATGAGCTGCTCAGGCGGCGCAGCGCTTTCTCCCTGAGCCAACTGGTGCGGCGCGAAGCCAAGCCGCGACGCATCCCCGCCCATGAGTTTCTGCTGCGCCTGGCACCGACGCTGCGCAAAAAAGCCCATAACTATAAAGAACGCGGGATGGACCTGGGCGAGCTGGACCTGATCGCCTTCACCAGTCTCAAGCGTGAGGTGCTGGACCTCAACAGTCACTTTCCGCCGCCCACCGAGTACCTGCGCCAGGGTTGGCGTTCACTGTCGCTGGTGGGGCCGACCTTTGCACGGGTACTGTTCGCCCACCCCGACGCACCGGATTTCTTGCGCAACAACCTGGGGCGCAGCATAGTATTCGACGTGGGCATCAGCCTGTGAGGCGGGCACCGGCTACGCTTGTGGCAATGCCGCCCATTCACAGACTGTAACGTGGCGCCCTTTTGCAACGTCTACCTGACGAGGCCTTTATGACCAGCCGCCTGAACCCCGATGACCAACAGCATGTCGAAGAGTACCTGCAACTCTCCCAGAACAGAGTCGAGCGCAAGCCTTTCAGGCCGTGGCTGCTCCTCGTTGTGGTGCTGGCGGCCGTGATCGGGCTGGGCCTGCTGAGTCGCCTTCTGAGTTACCTGACGCTATGAGCTGCCTGGCGCTCGCGGGGGTAACTGCTCCGATTTCTTTTAGCCTTGCGAGATATCCCCATGACCCATCGTATTATTATCGTCGGCGGCGGCGCCGGCGGCCTGGAGTTGGCTACCCGCCTGGGTAAGACTCTGGGCAAGCGCGGCACGGCCAGCATCACGCTGGTGGACGCCAACCTCACCCACATCTGGAAGCCTCTGTTGCACGAGGTGGCTGCCGGCTCCCTGAACTCATCGGAAGACGAACTCAATTATGTCGCCCAGGCGAAATGGAACCACTTCGAGTTCCAGCTGGGGCGCATGAGCGGGCTTGACCGTGAGCAGAAGAAAATCCAGCTGGCCGCCACCCTCGATGAAGAAGGCCGTGAACTGGTACCTGCACGCGTGCTGAGCTACGACAGCCTGGTGATCGCGGTCGGCAGCACCACCAACGACTTCGGCACCGAAGGCGCGGCGCAGCACTGCCTGTTCCTCGACACGCGCAAACAGGCCGAGCGCTTCCACCAACAACTGCTCAACCACTACCTGCGCGCCCATGCCGGGCAAACCGACGTGGAAGAGAAAATCAGTGTCGCCATCGTCGGCGCCGGTGCAACCGGTGTTGAACTGGCCGCCGAGCTGCACAACGCCGCGCACGAACTGGCCGCCTATGGCCTGGACCGCATCAAGCCGGAAAACATGCACATCACCCTGATCGAAGCCGGCCCACGGGTGCTGCCTGCCCTGCCGGAGCGTATCGGCGGGCCTGTGCATAAAACCCTGGAAAAGCTCGGCGTGACCGTGCTGACCAACTCGGCGGTCAGTGAAGTGACGGCTGACGCCCTGATCACCAGCAGCGGCCAGGTCATTCCCGCCAGCCTCAAGGTATGGGCGGCCGGCATTCGTGCACCGGGGTTCCTCAAGGACATCGACGGCCTGGAAACCAACCGCATCAACCAACTGCAAGTGTTGCCGACCCTGCAGACCACTCGCGATGAAAACATCTTTGCCTTTGGCGACTGCGCCGCCTGCCCGCAACCGGGCACCGACCGCAATGTTCCGCCACGCGCCCAGGCGGCTCACCAGCAGGCATCGTTGCTGGCCAAGTCGCTGAAACTGCGCATCGAGGGCAAGGACCTGCCGACTTACAAGTACACCGACTACGGCTCGCTGATCTCGCTGTCGCGGTTCTCGGCGGTGGGTAACCTGATGGGCAACCTCACCGGCAGCGTGATGCTGGAGGGCTGGCTGGCGCGGATGTTCTACGTGTCGCTGTACCGTATGCACCAGATGGCACTGTACGGGTTCTTCCGCACGGCCATGCTGATGCTGGGCAGCAAGATTGGGCGCGGGACCGAGCCACGCCTGAAACTCCACTAACAGCGCAAACCAGTGTGGGAGCGGGATTGCTCGCGAAAGCAGTGTGTCAGACAGTACATCTGTCACTGATCCGCCGCATTCGCGAGCAAGCCCGCTCCCACATTTGCCCAGCAGTCAGTTCAGAAATCGTGAGCAAAAAAAATCCCCGTATCTTTCGATACGAGGATTTTTAATATGGTCGGGGTAAGGGGATTCGAACTCCTGACATCCTGCTCCCAAAGCAGGCGCGCTACCGGACTGCGCTATACCCCGGTAAAAAAAAGGCGACCTTTCAGTCGCCTTCTTCGATCAGCGCTTTTGGCCTCTGATCTTAAGATTCGATTCCAGCGTTAACTGGTTTCAAAAATGGTGGGTCGTGTGGGATTCGAACCTACGACCAATTGGTTAAAAGCCAACTGCTCTACCAACTGAGCTAACGACCCAAATATGGTCGGGGTAGGGGGATTCGAACTCCCGACATCCTGCTCCCAAAGCAGGCGCGCTACCGGACTGCGCTATACCCCGATTTTGAAATTGGCTCCGTGACCAGGACTCGAACCTGGGACCCAATGATTAACAGTCATTTGCTCTACCGACTGAGCTATCACGGAACTACATATTTCAAATTACTGCGTTACTGCTTACTACCTTCTCTTCGACTTGCCCGTATCGCTACGTTCATGTCTCTGAGGCGCGCTATTCTACAATCTTAAAAACCCCTGTCAACCCTTTAAATTGCTTTTAAGACAATGATTTGCGCTTGTTTCTGATTTCTTCTTGGGGAGAAGAAACCCGTGGGCTGACGTTGCTGCGGGGCGCACTTTACAAGCCTTTGCCTTACAGTTCAACGCCCTATCGAAAAAAAAGGCCCCGCAATGCGGGGCCTTCTCTTATTTGCCTGCAAACCGGGCTCAGTGGAAGACGATCTCGTCGTTTTCCACGGTTGCCTCGACGCTGGTGCCCGGCATGAAGCTGCCCGACAGGATCAACTGGGCCAGCGGGTTTTCGATCCAACGTTGAATCGCACGTTTCAAAGGCCGTGCGCCATACACCGGGTCGTAACCCACCGCGATCAGCTTGTCCAACGCCTCGCTGCTGAGCACCAGGTCCAGCTCGCGCTCCGCCAGCCGGCCACGCAGGCGACCCAGCTGGATCTCGGTGATGCCCGCGATCTGATCCCGCGCCAACGGCTCGAAGATCACCACTTCATCGACCCGGTTGATGAATTCCGGACGGAAGTGACTGGTCAGCGCGTCCATCACGGCCGCACGCTGGCCTTCACGATCACCCACCAGCTCCTGGATCTGCGCGGAGCCCAGGTTGGAGGTCATCACGATCACCGTATTGCGAAAGTCCACAGTACGCCCGTGGCTGTCCGTCAGGCGACCATCTTCCAGCACTTGCAGCAGGATGTTGAACACATCCGGATGC
The DNA here is from genome assembly GCF_054058375.1 of Pseudomonas sp. TE24901. NCBI lineage: Bacteria > Pseudomonadati > Pseudomonadota > Gammaproteobacteria > Pseudomonadales > Pseudomonadaceae > Pseudomonas > Pseudomonas sp. TE24901. Next base: position 111,965 of record NZ_JBSSAF010000002.1, on the reverse strand, counting down.
GCCTTCTCGACCTCATCCAGCAAGATCACCGAGTAAGGCTTGCGCCGCACGGCTTCGGTCAGGTAACCGCCCTCTTCATAGCCCACATAGCCTGGTGGTGCGCCGATCAGGCGAGCCACCGAGTGTTTCTCCATGAATTCGGACATGTCGATCCGTACCATGGCCTCTTCTGTATCAAAGAGGAACTCGGCGAGGGCCTTGCACAGCTCGGTCTTGCCCACGCCGGTCGGGCCGAGGAACATGAACGAGCCGCTTGGCCGGTTCGGGTCGGACAAGCCGGCCCGGGAACGCCGCACCGCGTTGGCCACCGCCACCACCGCCTCTTCCTGGCCGATCACGCGTTGGTGCAACAGGCTTTCCATCTTCAGCAGCTTGTCGCGCTCGCCTTCAAGCATTTTCGACACAGGAATGCCGGTCCACTTCGAGACGACTTCGGCGATCTCTTCCTCGGTCACCTTGCTGCGCAGCAGTTGGTTCTCGCTGTGACCGTGCTGGTCGACCATCTGCAGGCTGCGCTCCAGGTCCGGGATCACCCCGTACTGCAACTCGGCCATGCGGTTCAGGTCGCCTTTACGGCGTGCGGCTTCCAGCTCCTGGCGGGACTGCTCGATTTTCTGCTGGATCTGCGCAGAGCCCTGCACTTCGGCTTTTTCCGAGGTCCAGATTTCTTCCAGGTCCGAATACTCACGTTCCAGGCGCACGATTTCTTCCTGGAGTTTTTCCAGGCGTTTCTTCGCCGCCTCGTCCTCTTCTTTCTTGAGGGCCTGGGACTCAACTTTCAGTTGAATCAGGCGCCGATCCAGACGGTCGAGCACTTCCGGCTTGGAGTCGATCTCCATGCGGATACGGCTGGCCGCTTCGTCGATCAGGTCGATGGCCTTGTCGGGCAACTGACGGTCAGTGATGTAGCGGTGGCTCAATTTGGCCGCCGCAATGATCGCACCGTCGGTGATCGCCACCTTGTGGTGGACCTCATACCGCTCTTTCAGGCCACGCAGGATCGCGATGGTGTCTTCTTCGCTCGGCTCTTCCACCAGCACTTTCTGGAAGCGACGCTCAAGGGCCGCATCCTTTTCAATGTACTGACGGTACTCGTTGAGCGTCGTGGCACCCACGCAGTGCAACTCGCCCCGCGCCAGCGCCGGCTTGAGCATGTTGCCCGCATCCATGGAGCCTTCGCCTTTACCGGCGCCGACCATGGTGTGCAGCTCGTCGATAAACAGAATGATCTGCCCTTCCTGCTTTGACAGCTCATTAAGCAGGGATTTGAGCCGCTCTTCGAACTCACCACGGAACTTGGCACCCGCGATCAACGCCCCCATGTCCAGGGACAGCAGGCGCTTGCCTTTAAGGCCGTCCGGCACTTCACCATTGATGATGCGCTGGGCCAGGCCTTCGGCAATTGCGGTTTTACCCACGCCTGGCTCACCGATCAGCACCGGGTTGTTCTTGGTGCGCCGTTGCAGTACCTGGATGGTGCGACGAATTTCATCGTCACGGCCGATCACCGGGTCGAGCTTGCCCTCTTCGGCACGCTTAGTCAGGTCGACGGTGTATTTGTCGAGGGCCTGGCGCGACTCCTCATGGTTAGGGTCGTTTACCGCGTCGCCGCCACGCAGGTTGTTGATGGCATTTTCCAGGGCTTTCTTGCTCACGCCCTGGCCCAGCAACAATTTGCCGAGCTTGCTGTTCTCGTCCATGGCGGCGAGCAGCACCAGTTCGCTGGAAATGAACTGGTCACCTTTCTGCTGCGCCAGGCGGTCGGCCTGGTTGAGCAGGCGCGCCAATTCCTGCGACATATTCACGTCGCCGGTCGGATTTTGGATTTTCGGCAGTTGGTCGAGCTCTTTGCTCAACTCCTTGCGCAGGCTGTTGACGTCGAAGCCCACCTGCATCAACAAGGGCTTGATAGAACCACCTTGCTGCTCCAGGAGCGCCTGCATCAAGTGCGCAGGCTCGATGGCCGGGTGGTCGAGGCCCACCGCCAAGGATTGAGAGTCAGACAGTGCCAACTGCAATTTGCTGGTTAAACGATCAATACGCATTAGTCACCTTCCTTTTGAGCAGGCCGGAGCTATAAAACATCCTGAATGAAGAAACCTGCCAGATACCCTTATAGATGGGGTGGATTCTGGGAGTTTCAAGCGACAGACAGTTGACGCAGATCAGATGAGTCTAGCGTTCCAGCCAGACAAGGGAGGCAAACCGACCGGTGCGAGGGCTGCGGCGGTAAGAAAAGAAGCGCGGGTCGGTCACGGTGCAGAAGCCGCCGCCATACACCGCCGTGACGCCGCGTGCGGCAAGGCGCAGGCGAGCCAGTTGATAGATGTCGGCCATGAACTTGCCGGGGTTGCGACTGGGCACGAAGGCCTCAGCGGTGATCGGCAGTTGCTGCATGAAGGCCTCACGCACTTCCGGCCCCACTTCAAAGGCTTGCGGGCCAATGGCCGGGCCGAGCCAGACCAGCACTTCGCCGGGTTCAGCCTCCAGGCTGTCGAAAGCGGCTTCCAGCACGCCTGCCGCCAGGCCACGCCAACCGGCGTGAGCCGCCGCTACGCGGGTGCCCGCGCGGTTGCAGAACAACGCGGGCAGGCAATCGGCAGTCATCGATGTGCAGGCAACGCCTGGGGTGCTGGTCCAACTGGCATCGGCTTCGACGGTGCGAGCCGGATCTGCCTCGACCACGTTCACGCCGTGAACCTGGCGCAGCCAGGCCGGCTGGATATCGAAGGCATCACTGAGACGACGGCGGTTCTCAAGGACAGCCTCAAGGTCATCCTCGACATGATCACCCAGGTTGAGGCTGTCGAACGGCGCCAGGCTGACGCCGCCCGCACGGGTAGTGACGCAGGCTTTCACCCGAGCCGGCGCGGGCCAGTCAGGAATCAGCCAGTCACTCATCCGATAAACGCCTCGCGATCCTGCTTGAGCAACGACAGCAACCAGACCAGATCGTCTGGCAAAGGCGATTCCCAGCTCATGCGCTTACCGCTCGTCGGATGGTCCAGCTCCAGGAAGCGTGCATGCAGTGCCTGGCGCGGGAAGTTTTTCAGCGATTCAACCATGGTCGCACTGGCCGCTGGCGGAATACGGAAGCGGCCACCGTAGGCCGGGTCCCCCACCAGCGGGAAGTTGATGTGGGCCATGTGCACGCGAATCTGGTGGGTACGGCCGGTTTCCAGCTTGACCCGCACGTGAGTGTGGGAGCGGAAGCGTTCGAGCACGCGGTAGTGGCTGACGGCCTGCTTGCCGCCTTCCATCACCGCCATACGCTGGCGCTGCTGGCCGTGGCGACCGATCGGGGCATTGATCTTGCCACCCGCCACCACCACGCCGATCACGATGCACTCGTAGATCCGGCTGACGCTGCGGCTCTGCAATTGTGTGACCAACTGCGTCTGCGCCTGGATGGTCTTGGCCACCACCATCAAACCGGTGGTGTCCTTGTCCAGGCGGTGCACGATGCCGCAACGCGGTACGTTGATGATGTCCGGCACGTGGTGCAACAGGGCATTGAGCAAGGTGCCATCAGCGTGCCCGGCTGCCGGGTGAACCACCAGGCCTGCGGGTTTGTTGATGACCAGGATGTCGTCGTCTTCATAGACGATATCCAGCTCGATGTCCTGGGCAACCCATTCTCCCTGGGCTTCCTGCTCGGCAGTCAGCTCAAGAATCGCACCACCATGGACTATGTCTCGCGGGCGGATAACCGCTCCATCCACAGTCAGGCGGCCGTCTTTGATCCAGGCGGAAAGGCGCGAGCGCGAGTGCTCAGCGAATAATTGTGCGGCGACTTGATCGAGGCGTTGGCCGCCCAATTCGGACGGCACCTCTGCGCGAAGTTCAATTTTATCGGACATGCTCAGACTAGGCGTGGCACAGCCTTTGGTTTCGGCTGCGCGCTTGTGGTTAAATACGGCGTCTTTTGCCCCGAGGCTTTCAACGGGGCGCTCATCATAACAGGACGGCCCCGCCCAAGACAGCGGCCGTCATAGGGACGCAAGCCGCCATGCAAGTGAAACACCTGCTGCTGATCGCCATCCTCGCCATGACTGCTGCTTGCTCGTCAACAAAGGAAGTCGTCGACGAAAACCTGAGCGAAGTCGAGTTGTACCAACTGGCTCAGAAAGACTTGGACAATAATAGCTACACCAGCGCCACAGCCAAGCTGAAGGCCCTGGAGTCGCGCTATCCGTTCGGGCGCTACGCCGACCAGGCCCAGCTCGAGCTGATCTACGCCAACTACAAGAACGCCGAGCCGGAAGCTGCCAAGTCCGCCGCCGAGCGTTTTATCCGCCTGCACCCTCAGCACCCGAACGTGGACTACGCCTACTACATGAAGGGCCTGACCTCGTTCGACCAGGACGTTGGCCTGCTGGCGCGCTTCCTGCCGCTGGACATGACCAAGCGTGACCCGGGTGCCGCCCGCGACTCCTACAACGAGTTCGCCCAGCTGACCAGCCGCTACCCGAACAGCCGCTACGCGCCAGACGCCAAGCAGCGCATGATCTACCTGCGCAACCTGCTGGCTTCCTACGAAATCCACGTGGCCCACTACTACCTGACCCGCCAGGCCTATGTCGCTGCCGCCAACCGTGGCCGTTATGTCGTGGAAAACTTCCAGGAAACCCCTTCCGTGGGTGATGGCCTGGCCGTGATGACCGAGGCTTACCAGCGCCTGCACCTGGACGCCCTGGCGGCCACCAGCCTGGAAACCCTCAAACTCAACTACCCGGATCACCCAAGCCTGAAAGACGGTCAATTCGTGCCTCAGGTTGCCGAAGCGGACAACCGTTCGTGGCTGAGCAAATACACCCTGGGCCTGATCGAGTCCCGTCCACCGCTGCCGCCGGGCGAAACCCGCGCCAACCAGGACGTGATGAAGCAGTTCCAGGACGCCAAGGATGCAATCCCTTCGGACCTCAAGCCGCATGATGAAAATGGCGACGTGATTGAAGAAGAGACGCCGCAGGCCCTGGGCAACAACGAGGACCGTTCGTGGTTCAGCTACATGACCTTCGGTGTGTTCGACTGATACGTCGGCGCAACGCAAAAGGGAGCCCTTAGGGGCTCCCTTTTTAATGGGCAAGCATTATTGCGCTGTGCGCCTGCCACGTCCTTGGCTAAACTGGTGCATTCCCTGTCGAGAAACTGCCCATCATGGTTCGTCTACTGTTCTGGATTGCCGTTATTGCTGCCGCGGTATGGTTCTGGCGCAAATTCAAAAGCCCGGCCGCCAAGCAGCAAAGAGCCAGCGAACCCAACGCAGCCCTGATGGTGCGCTGCGCCCACTGCGGCGTGCACCTGCCGCAGGACCGCGCCCTGAGCTCACGCCAGGAGTGGTACTGCACCCAGGCGCATCTTGAGCAAGGCCCGAAGTCTATCCAGCGCTGAGCCGGCCTTCTGGTGCATAAGGCGCCGGATCAATGATTGGCGCACGCTCCAGCAACAAATCAGCAAACAGCTGGCAGGACGCGGGGGCAAGCACCAGGCCATTGCGGTAATGCCCGCAGTTGAGCCATAACCCTTCGAAACCGGGCACTTTGCCGATGTAGGGGATGCCTTCGGGCGAGCCAGGACGCAATCCGGCCCAATGCCCCACCACTTCGGCATTCGCCAACGCGGGAATCAGCTCCACCGCCGACGCCTTGAGGCTTTCAAGCGCCACGTCGGTCGGGGTCTTGTCGAACCCTTCATGCTCCAGCGTACTGCCGATCAGAATATGCCCGTCGCGCCGAGGGATCGCGTAGCGCCCCTTGGCCAGGACCATGCTCGACAGGAAGTCCGAAGCGCACTTATACAGGATCATCTGGCCCTTGACCGGCTCAACGGGCAGCGACAGGCCCAGCTTGCCCAGCAACTCGCCACTCCAGGCCCCTGCCGCCAGCACGACCTGATCGCCAAGAACCGGCCCCGTCGCCGTTTCCACCCCCACTACCCTGCCGCCTTCCAGGACAAAACCCGCCACTTCGCACTGCTCATGCACCGTAACACCGGGCAGCGCCAACAGCGCCGCCTTCAGGGATTTGACCAGGCGCGGGTTGCGTACGTTAGCGACGTCAGCCATGTAGATCGCCTGCGAGTAACCGCCACCCAGCACCGGAACCGCGTCATGGGCCTCCGACACATCCACCTTGCTCAATGGCCGGCCTTCACGGGCTGCCCACGCCAGGGCATCCGCCTCATCATCCAGGTCGAGCCAGTAAAGGCCCGTGATGTGAACCTCGGGGTCAATGCCCGTGGCGGCAAACAGCCGTTGCGCCAACTGTGGATAAAAGTCCTGGGACCAATGGGCCAACGCGGTGACTGCCGGGCTGTAGCGCCACGGATACAGCGGAGAAACAATGCCGCCCCCTGCCCATGACGATTCCTGCCCAAGGCCACAGCGCTCCAGCAATACCACCGCCTGCCCCTGGCTGGCCAGGTTGAACGCCGTCAACAACCCGATCACGCCACCGCCGACAATCACCACTTGTTGTTGCTTAGCCATCATTTGATCCAGCCGAAAAAAAGGGAAAAGCGCCCCAGGCGCCCACGCATGCCGTACGCTCATCATTGCCCCCAGCACGCCTTGCGCGATTGCCCGGATGCTGCGCCAGGGTTGCTTCGCTCCCCCGTACTGGTCAGTTGGAACGCTGCGCAGGGATCACCCGCCATGACAGCATCGGCGACAGGTATGGCTACCAGGTTGAAATCCTGAGGGTTCAATACAGCGTCGATTCTATAGCGATCATTACCTGCACTGATGCCGTTTGCATCAATAAAAGTGCCGTTTCTCGTATAAAACCGCTCAAGGTGATGGGTCTGCTCGATGAGCAACGCAACGATTTCTGCGCGATAGACCTTTTTTACATGGCGGGTATACCCGGGGTAAGCGATAGCGGCCAACAACGCGATAATCGTCACCGCCACCAATAACTCGAACAGGGTAAACCCTTGGCAATCCTTGCCCATTTAAACACTCCTTATTGAAGTTGCCGCCACAAAACCCGCCTGAAGCGCGGGCTCGCGCCCTCGTCGAAACGGGCAAACACCGACTCCAGCACCGTGCGCGACTGACCACTGAATCCCACTGCTGTCACGCGGAACAGCGCAGCAGGCGTCAGTGGCGGCAAACGCGCCAGCCCCACACCCACCCCTATCGATTGAACGCCGTAAAGCCCTCCGCTCACCGCCACCCAGGAGACCGCTGAAACCGGATTCGTCCCCGCCCCCACCACCGAGACGGACTCGCTCGGCGGCGCGCAGGTGATGATCGAGTGGCAGAGCGGCAACGTGCCCCCTGCCCGCTGGACAATCGACTCACCCACCCACAGGCCGCTTTCCGCACTTTGAAACGATTGATTGCGGTGCCAGGCACTGCCCGCCATTTTCTGCTGGGACATCGCCCCCCGCATCGATGACAAACCGACCAGGGACAACAACAGTAAAAACACCAGGCTGATCAGCAACACCAGGCCCGCCTGCCGCGAATAAAAGCCGCCACTCCCCCTCATGATCGCCCTACCCCAACCGGTTACGCAGCGCCGCCACGACGCTGTAGGTTTGATCCTTTACACGCCCCGTCGGATCTCGCAGCGTGAGGAGCAGCCGAACACTGCGTATCAGCGATTCGTCGGCCGGGCTAGCGTCATAGCGCACCACGGGCAAAGAATCCTGACTGGCTGCCAGACCAAAACTGATGTCGAAGGCCAGCACGTTATCCACCAGCACCGCCTTGGCCGGCGCCGCAGGTGTGCTGACCTTCAACTGTCCGCCCTCAAAGGTGTAAGTCAGCTGGCGCATGGCAAACCGGATCTGCCCGGGCGCCGGGGTTGGCGCCGCCCCGACATAGGCCTGGGCAGTCCCGGTACAGTCGGAGAGCACCGTCCAATCGGGCTTGCCACCGCCCTCCCCGACATCGGCGGTGACCACCGTCAATGACCTTGCATCGCCCGCTGCACTCCAACTGACAGGGTGATCGAACGCCGGCGGGACGTTATCGATAAAGGCTGGCGCGAGGCAGCCGAACATGCCGGCAAGTCGAATATCCTGAACCATCTTGCCCAGGACAAACCGCGCATCATCCTGAAGCACCATGGCCGCCTGCTGGCTGGCCTGGGTAGCCCGGGCGCTGATCATCACCTGGCTTATCCCCAGCACCATCACCAGCCCGACGGCCAGGGCGATCAGCAACTCCACCAGGCTGAATCCCCTGGCCGAACCGCTCATGGCGCCACCCGCGGTTCGCTGCCAATGCGACTGGTCAAGGTGAAGGTCTCCCGTGCTCCAGGGCGGTGAGTACCGCGACTGTCCTCCCAAGTGATACTGACGGTCACTTCATTGGCGCTGATCGTTACCGAACCTTTTGCACTTTTGCCGGCAAAGCCGAGGATATTGGCTTCGAAATCGTGCAGGTCCACATCACGTACGTTGGCCCCAGCGATGCTCGCCGGAGCACGCTCGTCCTGGCCCCAGGCGTAATCGGCCCCCGCATTTGCACGAATACGATCCAGCATGTCATAGGCGATGAAACTGGCTTGGCTGGTCATCCTTGAGCTGTCGGTGTACTTGAGCGCATTGAGTTGCATGACCGCAGCCCCCAGCAGGCCGATAGCGAGTATCAGCACCGCCACGAGCACCTCGATCAACGTCATGCCGGCTTGGCGCCGGGGCAAAATGCTTGGAAACAATAGGTTCGGGCAGGTAAGCATTACCGTCGTCATCCATGTCGAAGGCCAAAAAAAGCAGGGCATTCCTGCTGTGCGGGCCAAGACTAGCGCCGGTTTTTGCCTGGCGCTGCTCCCGGAACAAAGGGAAATACTTTGGACATAAAGGCCATCACTTACCCCCCAATACCCGGGGCTATACCTACCTCTGCAACGTTAACGTTCGTCGCGTCCATGGAGGGACGGCACATGACCCAACGAGGTTTTACCCTGATCGAACTGCTGCTCAGCCTGGTCCTGAGCGGCCTTCTGGCGCACCTTGCCGTGCCTGGTTTCAAAGGTTTGCTTGAGTCGCAACAACGACAAAGCGCCGCGCACTCCTTGACTACCGGGCTGCGCTACGCGCGCACCGAGGCCATTTCACGCAATCACGCGGTGATCATTCACGCACGGGAAGAGGACTGGAGCCGGGGTTGGCGGGTCATTCTGGATATCAGCGGGCGCGGGCAACTGGACGATGACAACCCGGTACTGCTGGAACAGCAGGACGATGGTCGAGTGCCCATCGTGGGAAATGGGCCAGTCAAGCACGAGGTCCGCTTCAACGGGCTGGGCGAACCGGTATTTTCAGGCGGCGGGTTTCGAGCCGGTACTGTGCACGTATGCGCCGCCGACCAGGCGCAGAGCCTGTATCAGGTAGTGCTGGCACCCAGTGGGCGCATCAGCCTGCGCAGCGAAGCCGCCGAGCAGGCGCTGTGCCGGAGCAGCTCCGACATCCTGGCACTCAGAGCAGCGAGCGAACCCGCAGCTCCTTGGGCATGGAAAAGGTGATGTTCTCTTCGCGCCCGGCCAGTTCATCGGCACCAGTGGCGCCCCATGCGTGCAACTGCTGGATGACACCACGCACCAGCACTTCCGGCGCCGAGGCGCCGGCGGTGATGCCGATACGCTCGACACCCTCGAACCAGCTGCGTTGCAGGTCTTCGGCACCGTCGATCAGATACGCCGGTGTTGCCATGCGTTCAGCCAGCTCACGCAGGCGGTTGGAGTTGGAGCTGTTGGGGCTACCCACCACCAGGACCACGTCGCACTCATTGGCCAGTTGCTTGACCGCGTCCTGGCGGTTTTGCGTGGCGTAGCAGATGTCGTCCTTGCGCGGCCCACCGATAGCCGGGAAACGACTGCGCAGCGCATCGATCACGCGGCTGGTGTCGTCCATGGACAAGGTGGTCTGGGTCACGAACGCCAGGCGCTCGGGGTTATGCACCTGGAGGTTGGCGACGTCTTTTTCGTCTTCCACCAGGTAGATAGCGCCGCCATTGCTGGCATCGTACTGGCCCATGGTGCCTTCGACTTCCGGGTGGCCGGCGTGACCGATCAGAATGCACTCGCGGCCATCACGGCTGTAGCGCGCGACTTCGATGTGCACCTTGGTGACCAATGGGCAGGTGGCATCGAAGACTTTCAGGCCACGGCCTGCCGCTTCGGTACGCACCGCCTGGGAAACGCCGTGGGCACTGAAAATAACGATCACGTCGTCCGGCACCTGGTCCAACTCTTCGACAAAGATGGCGCCGCGTGCGCGCAGGTCTTCGACCACGAATTTGTTGTGGACGACTTCATGGCGCACATAGATCGGCGGCCCGAAGACTTCCAGGGCGCGGTTGACGATTTCGATCGCCCGGTCCACGCCGGCGCAGAAGCCACGGGGGTTGGCGAGTTTGATTTGCATGCTGTGCCTCGTGTCTTGCTGGGCAAGAAGTTGGATCAATTCGGGCCCCTGCGAGCGCCGAATCCTGTAGGAGCCGGCTTGCCGGCGATACCATCACCGCGGTGAAACCTATACACCGGGGCGTCTGCATCGCCGGCAAGCCGGCTCCTACACAGGCCAGCCCCCACAGGAGCTGGTTTCGTCAGTCAGATCGCTTTAACGTCGATGATTTCAACGTCAAAGGTCAAGGTTTTACCGGCCAACGGGTGGTTGAAATCGACGGTCACTTGCGCGTCATCGAAGGTTTTCACCACGCCCGGCAGTTCGGTGTTCGCTGCATCGTTGAAGATCACCAGCAGGCCTTCCGACAGGTCCATGTTCTGGAACTGCGAACGCGGGATGATCTGCACGTTTTGCGGGTTCGGCTGGCCAAAGGCGTTTTCCGGCAGGATCTGTAGGGTACGTTTGTCGCCGGCCTTGAAACCGAAGAGGGCCGCTTCGAAACCCGGTAGCAGGTTGCCGTCGCCGACCTTGAAGGTCGCCGGGGCCTTGTCGAACGTGCTGTCGACCGTGTCGCCGTTTTCCAGGCGCAGTGCGAAATGCAAAGTGACTTCCGTGTTCTGGCCGATGCGTTGCTCAGCCAATACCTGATCAGTCATTGACGGTCTCTCCGGTTTTCTTGCTTTTGAACATATCCAACGCCAGCATGATTGCACCGACGGTGATGGCGCTGTCGGCAAAGTTGAACGCCGGGAAGTACCAGCGGTTCTGCCAATGCACCAGAATGAAGTCGATCACATGGCCCAGGGCAATGCGGTCGTACAGGTTGCCCAGCGCGCCGCCCAGCACCAAGGCCAGGGCGATGGCGAGCCAGGTGTCATCACGGCCCAGGCGCTTGAGCCACACCACCAGCACCGCACTGACCACCACGGCGATCACGGCGAACAGCCAGCGCTGCCAGCCGGAGCTGTCAGCCAGGAAGCTGAAGGCAGCGCCGGTGTTGTAGGCCAGGGTCCAGCTGAAGTAGTCGGGAATGACCACGATCTGCTGGTACATCTGCAAGGCGCCTTCGAAGTGAGCCTTGCTGACCTGGTCGATGACCAGGACCAGCACGCTCAGTACGAGCCAACCCAGACGTCCAAAACGACTGGCTTTAGGCATAGTGGCGAACCTCGCCAGTACCCGAGATGTTGTCGACGCAACGGCCGCAGATTTCCGGATGCTCAGGGTTCACGCCGACGTCTTCACGGCAGTGCCAGCAACGCGCGCACTTGGCGAAAGCCGACTTGACCACTTTGAGCTTGAGGCCCGGCACTTCGGTGGCCACGGCGTCTGCCGGTGCCTGGGCAAACGGCGCCAGGCTGGCGGTCGAAGTGATCAGTACGAAGCGCAGTTCGTTGCTCAGCTTGGCCAGGTCGGCGGTCAGGCCTTCCTCGGCAAACAGGGTGACTTCGGCTTGCAGGTTGCCACCGACGGCCTTGGCCGCACGCTGCACTTCCAGCTCCTTGTTTACCGCGACCTTGACGGCCATTACGCCTTCCCAGTACTCGCGGCCCAGTTCGAAGTCGGCCGGCAGTTCGGTCAGGCCTTCGTACCAAGTGTTGAGCATCACGGACTCGTTGCGCTCGCCCGGCAAGTATTCCCACAGTTCGTCGGCGGTGAAGGCCAGGATCGGTGCGATCCAGCGCACCAGCGCTTCAGAGATGTGGAACAGCGCGGTCTGCGCCGAACGGCGCGCCTTGCTGTTGGCGCCGGTGGTGTACTGGCGGTCCTTGATGATGTCGAGGTAGAAACCACCCAGCTCCTGCACGCAGAAGTTGTGAATCTTCGAGTACACGTTCCAGAAGCGGTATTCGCCGTAGTTTTCCTGCAGTTCGCGTTGCAGCAACAGGGTACGGTCGACGGCCCAACGGTCGAGGGCAAGCATGTCCTCGGCCGGCAGGATGTCGGTGGCCGGGTTGAAACCGGTCAGGTTCGACAGCAGGAAGCGTGCGGTATTGCGGATACGGCGGTAGGCATCGGCGCTGCGGGCCAGGATCTGGTCCGACACGGCGATCTCGCCCGAGTAGTCGGTCGACGCTACCCACAGCCGCATGATGTCGGCGCCCAGGGTGTCGTTGATCTTTTTCGGCTCGATCACGTTCTTCAGCGACTTGGACATCTTGCGACCCGTCTCATCGACGGTGAAGCCGTGGGTCAGCAGTTCGCGGTACGGTGCGTGGTTGTCGATGGCGCAACCGGTGAGCAACGACGAGTGGAACCAGCCACGGTGTTGGTCCGAGCCTTCCAGGTACAGGTCGGCACGCGGGCCGGTCTCGTGGCCCATCGGGTGCGAGCCGCGCAGGACGTGCCAGTGGGTGGTGCCCGAGTCGAACCAGACGTCGAGGGTGTCGCTGATCTTGTCGTACTGCGGCGCTTCGTCGCCCAGCAGTTCGGCAGCGTCCAGCTTGAACCAGGCTTCGATGCCTTCCTGCTCAACGCGCTGGGCCACTTCTTCCATCAGTTCGACGGTACGTGGATGCAGCTCGCCGCTTTCCTTGTTCAGGAAGAACGGGATCGGCACGCCCCAGTTACGCTGGCGGGAGATGCACCAGTCGGGACGATTGGCGATCATCGAGTGCAGGCGCGCCTGGCCCCAGGCCGGAACAAACTTGGTGTCTTCGATGGCTTTGAGCGAGCGCACACGCAGGGTGTCGCCGCTGGTGGGCGCTTTGTCCATCCCGATGAACCACTGCGCAGTCGCGCGGTAGATCAGCGGAGTCTTGTGACGCCAGCAATGCATATAGCTGTGCTGGATGGTGGCGGTTTGCATCAGCGCACCGACTTCACGCAGTTTTTCGATGATCGGCTGGTCGGCCTTGAAGATGAACTGGCCGCCGAAGAACTCCAGCGACGGCACATACACGCCGTTGCTTTGCACCGGGTTGATGATGTCATCGTTGACCAGGCCGTACTTCTTGCAGATCACGAAGTCGTCCACGCCATAGGCGGGCGAGCAGTGAACGATGCCAGTACCCGAACCCAGTTCGACGTAGTCAGCCAGGTACACCGGCGACAGACGGTCGTAGAACGGGTGACGGAAGTTGATCAGTTCCAGCGCAGAGCCGGTGGTGGTGGCGATCACCGAACCTTGCAGCTCGTAACGGGCCAGGCAGGCTTCAACCATTTCCTCGGCCAGGACCAGCAGGCGATCACCGACGTCCACCAGGGCGTAGGTGAACTCCGGGTGCACGTTCAGCGCCTGGTTGGCAGGGATGGTCCATGGGGTGGTGGTCCAGATCACGATGGCCGCAGGCTTGCTCAGGCTAGCCAGGCCAAAGGCCTCGGCCAGCTTGGCGTCGTCGGCGATCGGGAAGGCCACATCGATGGTCGAGGACTTCTTGTCTTCGTACTCGACTTCCGCTTCGGCCAGGGCCGAACCGCAGTCGAAGCACCAGTTCACGGGCTTGAGGCCCTTGAACACGAAACCGCCCTTGACGATTTCGGCCAAGGCACGGATTTCACCGGCCTCGTTCTTGAAGTTCATGGTCTTGTACGGGTTGTCCCACTCGCCCAGCACGCCCAGGCGGATGAATTCGGACTTCTGGCCTTCGATCTGCTCGGTGGCGTAGGCACGGCACAGTTCGCGGGTTTTATCCGCGCACAGGTTCTTGCCGTAGGTCACTTCGACTTTGTGCTCGATCGGCAGGCCGTGGCAGTCCCAGCCCGGCACGTACGGCGCATCGAAGCCCGACAGGGTTTTCGAGCGCAGGATCATGTCCTTGAGGATTTTGTTCAGCGCATGACCGATGTGAATCGTGCCGTTGGCATAAGGAGGGCCGTCGTGCAGGACGAATTTCGGACGATCCTTGCCAATTTCGCGCAACTTTCCGTACAGGCCAATACTGTCCCAGCGCTGCAGGATCTGCGGTTCGCGCTGTGGCAGGCCGGCCTTCATTGGGAAGGCGGTGTCCGGAAGGTTTAGCGTGGCTTTATAGTCGGTCATTTAAGGCTCTTCGATTAGCGATGGGCGCTAGGTGCGGCTAGTGCACGGGCGGCGGCGACATCCGCATTGATCGCCGTTTTCAACGCCTCAAGGGAGGCGAAACGCTGCTCTTCACGCAGCTTCTGGTGGAAAACCACCGTCAAACGCCGGTCATACAGATCACCGGCAAAATCCAAAAGGTGAACCTCCAGGTGGGCCTTGCCATCACCTGCAACCGTGGGCCTGACGCCTATGTTGGCGACTCCCGGCCACGATTGACCGTCGATGTCGACGCTCACCAGGTAAACCCCGGTCAGCGGCACGCGACGGCGCTTGAGTTGCACGTTGGCGGTTGGCGTGCCCAGTTGGCGCGCCAGCTTCTGGCCGTGCAGTACCCGTCCGGCAATGCGGAACGGGCGACCGAGCAAGCGCTCGGCCAAGGCGAAGTCGGCAGCGGCCAGGGCGTTACGTACCTGGGTGCTGCTCACGCGCAGGCCGTCCAGTTCGACGGTTTGCGCGGCTTCGACGGTAAAACCCTGGCTGACGCCAGCGTGCTGCAGGAAATCGAAATCACCGACGCGGTCGCAACCAAAACGGAAGTCGTCGCCGACCTCCAAGTGCTGTACGCCCAGGCCATCCACCAGGATACGGTCGACGAACTCGGCGGCGCTGAGGCTTTGCAGGCGCTGGTTGAAAGCCAGGCAGAGGACGCGGTCCACGCCTTCTTCGGCCAGCAGTTGCAGCTTGTCCCGCAAACGAGCCAGGCGTGCCGGCGCCGTCTCAGGGCTGAAATATTCCCGCGGCTGTGGCTCAAAAATCACCACGCAGCTGGGCACGCCCAACTCGACCGCCCGCTCACGCAGCCGCGCCAGGATAGCCTGGTGACCACGGTGAACACCGTCAAAGTTGCCAATAGTGGCGACGCAGCCCCGATGCTGGGGGCGCAGGTTGTGGAGACCTCGAACCAGCTGCATAACGCGCTTCTTGCTCATAAAGTGGTCGATTATAACCACACCCGGCCCCGGACGACAGGCAACAGAACAGGCCAAATGGATTGAATCGATAAAACACCCGTTTTATCGCGGCAAAGTCTCTACCCCAAGGACTTGCGATTGAAATCCCGCAGACGGAAGCCCTGCAGCAGCAACATCCCGAAGTACACCACTACGCCAGCGACCACCAGCACGCCAAGGCGCAGGAAGCGTTCCAGCATAGGGCCTGTGTCCCAGGCGGGCATGAAGTGCATCAACCCCAGCAATACCGCCGACATCGCCGCCACCGCCACCAACAGCTTGAGGGCAAACATGCCCCAGCCCGGCTGCGGCAGGAACATCTGCTGCTTGCGCAGTTGGTAGAACAGAAGGCCGGCATTGATGCACGCCCCGGCACTGATGGCCAACGCCAGACCGGCATGGGCCAGCGGACCGATAAACACCAGGTTGAGCAGTTGGGTGACGATCAACGTGAATACCGCGATTTTCACCGGCGTACGGATGTTTTGCTGGGCATAGAAGCCCGGCGCCAGCACCTTGATCACGATGATGCCGAGCAGACCAACGGAATAGGCGATCAGTGCACGCTGGGTCATGGACGCGTCAAACGCGCTGAATTGGCCGTATTGGAACAGCGAGACGGTCAACGGCTCGGCCAGGATCCCCAGGGCCAGAGAGCATGGCAGCACCAGCACAAAGCACAGGCGCAGGCCCCAATCGAGGATGCGCGAGTATTCCTGACGGTCCTTGCTGGCATAGGTGCGTGACAGGGTCGGCAGCAGAATCGTACCCAGGGCCACACCCAATACGCCGGACGGCAGCTCCATCAGGCGATCGGCGTAGTACATCCACGACACCGAGCCCGAGACCAGCAGCGAGGCGAACGCCGTGTTGATGATCAGCGAAATCTGGCTCACCGACACCCCGAGGATCGCCGGCAGCATGTTGCGCATCACGCGCCACACGCCGGAGTCCTTGAGGTTCAGGCGTGGCAGCACGAGCATGCCGATCTTCTTCAGGTGCGGCAGTTGGTAGAGCAGTTGCGCCAGACCACCCGCCAATACGGCCCAGCCCAGGGCCATCACTGGCGGGTCGAAGTACGGCGTGAGGAACAGCGCGAAGATGATCATGCTGACGTTCAACAGGGTCGGCACGAACGCCGGCACCGAGAAGCGGTTCCAGGTGTTGAGGATCGCACCGGCCAGGGATGACAGTGAGATCAGCAATATATAAGGAAAGGTTACCCGCAGCAGGTCGGTGGTCAGCGCGAATTTTTCCGGGGTATTGGCAAATCCGGGGGCCGTGGCCCAGATCACCCAGGGGGCGGCGAGCATGCCGACGACAGTCACCAGCATCAACACCAGGGTCAGCAAGCCCGATACGTAGGCAATAAAGGTGCGAGTGGCTTCCTCGCCTTGCTGGGTCTTGTATTCGGCCAGGATCGGCACGAAGGCCTGGGAAAATGCGCCTTCGGCGAAGATCCTTCGCAACAGGTTGGGCAGTTTGAAGGCGATGAAGAAGGCATCCGTGGCCATGCTGGCGCCAAAAATACGCGCCAGCAGAGTGTCACGCACAAACCCCAATACCCGGGAGATCATCGTGATAGAGCTGACGGCGGCCAACGATTTGAGGAGGTTCATTGAAAGAGTTTGCGCCTATTAGATAAACAGCAGGCGAACAACGCGCCCACTTATGCGATACTGCGCGCCTGCAACAGCACAGAGCCAAAGCTCGCGAGTTTACAGGTCAAGCGCCGGAAATAAATCACCCGCCTCTTCAGATCGACCACTCAGCAGTTCGCATCAGCTGCCCTTGACAACCCATCAAGTCATCGGCATGATTCGCGGCCTATTTTGTTTGCTATTTCCTAAAAAGTCTTTCGAGGAGCTCGACGGTGGCCAACACACCTTCCGCCAAAAAACGTGCAAAACAGGCTGAGAAGCGTCGCAGCCACAACGCCAGCCTGCGTTCCATGGTTCGTACCTACATCAAGAATGTAGTTAAAGCCATCGACACCAAAGACGCTGAAAAAGCTCAAGCTGCTTACGTTCTGGCTGTGCCTGTTATCGACCGTATGGCCGATAAAGGCATCATCCACAAGAACAAGGCCGCTCGTCATAAGAGCCGCCTGAATGGCCACATCAAGGCTCTGAACGTCGCTGCAGCAGCCTAAGTGGTAACAACTGCCACGCAACTCAGGTTGCGTAACAGTTAAGAAATGCCCCGTACCGAAAGGTCCGGGGCATTTTTGTTTGTGCCTCATATTCGGAAACACAGATCAAAACGCGGGAGCAGGCTTGTGTGGGAGCTGGCTTGCCTGCGATAGCGGTGGATCAGCTTGATATGGGTTACTAGCCCACCGCCATCGCGGGCAAACCCGCTCCCACATTTTTTGACCGCATACATTCTCAGGCACAAAAAAAGCCCCGAACAGGTCGGGGCTTTTTGCTACCGATTGATCAAACCACAATCAATGGTGGTGACCGCCTTCACCGTGGACGTGGCCGTGAGCCACTTCTTCCTGGGAAGCGTCGCGGATGGCAACGATCTTCACTTGGAAGTTCAAGCGCTGGCCAGCCAGAGGGTGGTTGCCGTCGACGGTCACGTCGTCGCCGTCCAGGTCACGGATGGTGACGATCTGCATTTGGCCGTCCGGCGCGGAAGCGTGGAACTGCATGCCCACTTCCAGTTCGTCGACGCCTTCGAACATGCTGCGGCTCAGGGTGCTGACCAGTTCGGCCGAGTACTCGCCATAGGCATCTTCAGGTTCTACGGCAACGGTCAGCTCATCACCGACGTTCTTGCCTTCCAGTGCCTTTTCCAGGCCTGGGATGATGTTACCTGCGCCTTGCAGGTAGACCAGCGGCGCGCCGCCGGCGGAGCTGTCGATGACCTCACCAGCGTCGTTGGTCAGGGTATAGTCGATGGAGACAGCCTTGTTAGCGGCGATCGTCATGGGGCGAGACCTTTTGCATAAGAATGAAGAACGGACAAGTCTAAACAAGGATTTGCCCGAAAGCGAACAGAACCCGGACAGACGGGGCCGATCGACGGCATCCTTCATCATCGGGTTCCACTTGGACGACGACCAGCACTGGGTGGCCGAGCTGTCCTGCGGCCATACCCAACACCTGCGCCACCAGCCGCCCTGGCAGTCCCGCGCCTGGGTGCTCGACCCGGCGCAACGCCTTGAGAAAATAGGTCAGCCCTTTGCGTGCGGCTGGTGTGCGCAAGCACGCGAATAACGATAACCTTGGCGCCTGATCACCGGTAGGCACTCAGCCATAGGGCGCCACCGAAGCCATGCACCTCCAGAGAATTCGCATGCAGACTTTTTTTATCGCGCCCACCGATTTTGGTGTGGGTCTGACCTCCATCAGCCTTGGGCTGGTGCGCACCCTTGAACGAGCCGGGCTGAAAGTCGGCTTCTTCAAGCCGATTGCCCAACCGCATCCGGGCGACACCGGCCCCGAACGCTCCACCGAGCTAGTGGCGCGCACCCACGGCCTCAAACCGCCGCAGCCGCTGGGCCTGGCGCACGTAGAGCGCATGCTCGGCGACGGCCAGCTCGACGAACTGCTCGAAGAAATCATCACCCTGTACCAGCAAGCCGCCGTGGGCAAGGACGTGCTGATCGTCGAAGGCATGGTGCCCACCCGCAGCGCCAGCTATGCGGCGCGGGTCAACCTGCACCTGGCCAAGAGCCTCGATGCGGAAGTGATCCTGGTCTCCGCACCGGAAAACGAAGTGCTCACCGAACTCTCCGGGCGCGTGGAATTACAGGCCCAGCTGTTTGGTGGCCCGAAAGACCCGAAAGTGCTGGGTGTGATCCTCAACAAGGTGCGCACCGACGAAAGCATGGAGGTGTTCTCGGCCCGCCTGAAAGAACACTCGCCATTGCTGCGCAGCGGCGATTTCCGCCTGCTCGGCTGCATCCCCTACCAACCCGAACTCAACGCCCCACGCACCCGCGACGTGGCTGACCTGATGGGCGCGCAGATCCTCAACGCCGGCGACTACGAAAGCCGGCGCATGACCAAAATCATCATCTGCGCGCGCACCATGCGCAACACCGTGGAGCTGCTCAAACCCGGCGTCTTGGTGGTAACCCCCGGCGATCGCGATGACATCATCCTCGCCGTCAGCCTGGCCGCCATCAACGGCGTCCCCCTGGCCGGTTTGTTACTGACCAGCGACACCCTGCCCGATCCGCGCATCATGGACCTGTGCCGTGGCGCGTTCCAGGCCGGGCTGCCAGTGTTGTCGGTGAGCACCGGCTCCTACGACACCGCCAACCAGCTCAATAGCCTGAACAAAGAAATCCCCATCGACGACCGCGAACGCGCCGAGATCATCACCGACTTCGTCGCCAGCCACCTCGATGCACGCTGGCTGCACCAACGCTGCGGCACGCCACGGGAAATGCGCCTGTCGCCCGCCGTGTTCCGCTACCAGTTGATCCAGCGCGCCCAGGCTGCCAACAAGCGTATCGTGCTGCCCGAAGGCAGCGAGCCACTCACCGTGCAAGCCGCCGCGATCTGCCAGGCGCGTGGCATCGCCCGCTGCGTGTTGCTGGCCAAGCCGGCTGATGTGGAAGCGGTCGCCCGCGCCCAAGGCATCGAATTGCCCGAAGGCCTGGAGATTCTCGACCCGGACCTGATCCGCCAGCGCTACGTCGAACCGATGGTGGCCCTGCGCAAGAGCAAGAGCCTCAACGCGCCGATGGCCGAGCAGCAACTGGAAGACACCGTGGTGATCGCCACCATGATGCTCGCCCTGGATGAAGTGGACGGCCTGGTCTCCGGCGTCATTCATTCCACTGCCAACACCATCCGCCCTGCCCTGCAGTTGATCAAGACGGCGCCGGGCTGCACGCTGGTGTCGTCGGTGTTCTTCATGCTGTTCCCCGAGCAGGTGCTGGTGTACGGCGACTGCGTGATGAACCCGCACCCAAGCGCCGCCGAGCTGGCAGAGATTGCCTTGCAAAGCGCCGACTCGGCGGCGGCGTTCGGCATCACCCCGCGCGTGGCGATGATCAGCTATTCCAGCGGCGATTCGGCCAGTGGCGAAGAAGTGGAGAAAGTCCGCGAAGCCACGCTGCTCGCACACGAGCAACAAAGCTCACTGCTGATCGACGGCCCGCTGCAATACGACGCCGCCGCCAACGAAACCGTAGCCCGGCAACTGGCGCCCAACAGCCAGGTCGCCGGCAAGGCCACGGTGTTCGTGTTCCCCGACCTCAACACCGGCAACACCACGCACAAGGCCGTGCAGCGCAGCGCCGATTGCGTGAGCCTGGGGCCAATGCTCCAGGGCCTGCGCAAACCGGTCAACGACCTGCCACGCGGCGCCCAGGTAGACGACATTGTGTACACCATCGCGCTGACTGCGATCCAAGCCGCCAACCGACCTATGGATATCTAAATGCTGGATTTTCTACCTGCTGCCGTGCGCGGGGTAATCGCATCGCTATTGTTGGCGCTGAACACGATCCTGCTGTGTTCGTTCCTGTTCATCGTCGCGCTGTTCAAGGCCTTGCCGTTTGCCAAGCGCTTCAGCGAATGGCTGATGAACCACACCCACGAAGCCTGGGTGACCAACAACAAGGGCTGGATGAACCTGGTGCGGCGCACGCGCTGGCACGTGACCGGCCTGGAGGGGCTGGATTACCAGCACTCGTACCTGGTGACCAGCAACCACCAGAGCTGGGTGGACATCATGGTGTTGCAATACGTGCTCAATCGGCGGGTTCGCCCACTCAAGTTCTTCCTCAAGCAGGAACTGATCTGGGTGCCGGTGATTGGCCTGGCGTGGTGGGCACTGGGCTTTCCATTCATGAAGCGCTACACCAAGGCGTACCTGGAAAAGCACCCGGAGAAGAAAGGCAAGGACCTGGAAACCACCCGTAAGACCTGTGCGAAGTTTCGCGACAACCCGGTGGGCATCTTCAACTTTGCCGAAGGTACGCGGTTCACGACGGGCAAGCATGCACAGCAGAAGTCGCCGTTCCGTTACCTGCTCAAGCCCAAGGCAGGCGGTATCGCGTTTGTGCTGGATGCCATGGGTGAGCAGTTGAAGTCACTGGTCAACGTGACCATTCACTACCCGGCCGGCCGCCCTGGGTATTGGGATTTGCTGTGCGGGAATGTGCAGGACGTGGTGGTGCAGTTTGAAGAGGTGCAGATCCCGGCCGCGTTCATTGGAAAGAATTATGAGCAGGATGGGGAGTATCGGACGGCGTTTCAGGGGTGGATCAATAAGCTGTGGGAAGACAAGGATGCGCTGTTGGATCGACTGCACACTGAATTCCCAGGCAAACAGTGATCAAAATGTGGGAGCTGGCTTGCCTGCGATAGCGGCCTTCCAGTTGATACATGTGCAGCTGACCCACCGCTATCGCAGGCAAGCCAGCTCCCACATTGACCGTGCCCAATCTTAAGAATATAAAAAGCCCGCCACCGAGTGATCGGTGGCGGGCTTTTTTGTGCGCGTGACGCTTAGATCGCGCCGCGCTTGCGCAACAGCTCCAGCACCTGCTTGACGCTCTCTTCCAGCGACAGGGCCTGGGTGTCGATCACCAGATCGGCGTTCAACGGCACGTCATACGGGAAGGACTCGCCCGGGATGTTATCCCCACCCGCAGCGTACAGGCCTTGCGGATCACGCTCGGCGCACACCAGCGGCGACGCTTGTACGTAAACGGTGAGCAGACGGTCGCCGCCGATCAGCGCCTTGGCCTGTTCGCGGCCTTCGGCATCCGGTGCGACGAACGCAGCCAGGGTGAGCAAGCCCGCTTCGTTGAACTGACGCGCCACGTGAGCGGCACGGCGCCAGTTCTCGGTGCGGCCGGCACGGTCCTGCGGCAAGCCCTTGTTCAGGTCGTGACGCAGGTTCTGGCCATCGAGCACGAACACGGCACGGCCCATGTCGAACAGCTTGCGCTCAACGGCATAGGCCAGGGTGCTCTTGCCAGCGCCTGACAGGCCGCTGAACAACACGGTGGCCGGTTGCTGGCCGAAGCGCAGTGCACGCTCTTCGGTGGCTACATGGGCCAACTTGCCGTGCTGCGCCGCGCCGCCATGGCTGACCGGTGGCGCGATGATCATGCCCGCTGCCACGGTGCCGTTGGTCAAGCGGTCGATGACGATAAACGCACCGGTGGTGCGGTTGCTGTCGTAACCGTCCAAGGCGATAGCGGCGTCGAGGCTGACCTTGACCCGGCCAATCTCGTTCAGCTGCAGCGAACTCGCCGGGCCTTCGGCCAGGGTGTTCACGTCCACGCGGTGCACGATGCTGGTGATGGAGCCCGGCACGTAGCTGGTGGCGCGCTTGATGTCGTATTTCTTGCCCGGCAGCATCGGTTCTTCGGCCATCCACACCAGCATGGCGTCGAAAGCGTCAGTCACTTGCGGCACGTTGTCGGCGTGTACCAACAGGTCGCCACGGGAGATATCGATCTCGTCTTCCATGGTCAGGGTCACGGCCTGGCCTGGCCCTGCGTGTTCCAGCTCACCTTCAAAGGTGACGATGGATTTGACGCGGCTGCTCTTGCCCGACGGCAGCACCACCACTTCGTCGCCCTTGTGCACGATGCCGCTGGCCAGGGTGCCGGCGAAACCGCGGAAGTTCAGGTTCGGACGGTTGACGTACTGCACCGGGAAACGCAGGTCGGTGTAGTTGCGGTCGTTGGCGATCTCGACGGTTTCGAGGATCTCCATCAACGACTGGCCGGTGTACCAGGGCGAACGCTCGCTCTTGTTCACCACGTTATCGCCCTTGAGCGCCGACATCGGCACGAAGGCCAAGGTGCTTGGCTTGAAGGCGATGCCATCGGCAAACTTCAGGTAATCGGCCTTGATCGACTCGAACACGTTCTGGTCAAAGCCATTGATGTCCATCTTGTTGACGGCCACCACGATGTGCTTGATGCCCAGCAACGAGGCGATGAAGCTGTGGCGACGAGTCTGGGTCTGCACGCCGTAGCGGGCGTCGATCAGGATGATCGCCAGGTCACAGGTGGACGCACCGGTGGCCATGTTGCGGGTGTACTGCTCATGGCCGGGAGTGTCGGCGATGATGAATTTGCGCTTGGCGGTAGAGAAGTAGCGGTACGCCACATCGATGGTGATGCCCTGCTCGCGCTCGGCTTGCAGGCCGTCGACCAGCAACGCCAGGTCGATGTCGTCACCGGTGGTGCCGACTTTCTTCGAATCGCGGGTGATGGCTTCCAGGTGATCTTCGTAGATCATCTTGGAGTCGTGCAGCAGGCGCCCGATCAGGGTGCTCTTGCCGTCGTCGACGTTGCCGCAGGTCAGGAAACGCAACATCTCTTTGCGCTCGTGCTGGCCCAGGTAGGCGAGGATGTCCTCGCTGATCAAATCAGATACGTGCGACATGACAACCCCTTAGAAATAACCCTGACGTTTTTTATCTTCCATCGAGCCTGCACCATCGTGGTCGATGACACGGCCCTGGCGCTCGGAAGTTCGCGTCAGGAGCATTTCCTGAATGATGTCCGTCAGCGTCTCGGCTTCGGACTCCACCGCGCCCGTCAACGGGTAGCAGCCAAGGGTACGGAAACGGACTTTCTTTTTGACGATCCGGGCTTTGTCTTCGTCGGACAGGTGCTCAAGAATGCGGTCGTCGTCGATCATGATCAACGTGCCGTTCTTCTCGATCACTTCACGCTCGGCGGCGAAGTACAGCGGAACGATCGGGATGCCTTCCAGGTAGATGTACTGCCAGATGTCCAGCTCGGTCCAGTTGGACAGCGGGAACACGCGGATCGACTCGCCCTTGTTGACGTTGCCGTTGTAGACGTTCCACAGCTCCGGGCGCTGGTTCTTCGGGTCCCAGCGGTGCTTGCTGTCGCGGAACGAGTACACGCGCTCTTTGGCACGGGATTTCTCTTCATCACGACGGGCACCGCCGAACGCGGCGTCGAAACCATGCTTGTCCAAGGCCTGCTTGAGGCCTTCGGTCTTCATGATGTCGGTGTGCTTGGCGCTGCCGTGGGTGAACGGGTTGATGCCCTGCGCCACGCCGTCCGGGTTGACGTGGGTGATCAGGTCCAGGCCCAGCTCTTCGACCATCTTGTCGCGGAACTTGTACATCTCCTGGAATTTCCAGCGGGTGTCGACGTGCATCACCGGGAACGGCAGCTTGCCCGGGAAAAAGGCCTTGCGTGCCAGGTGCAGCATCACGGCGGAGTCTTTACCGATCGAGTAGAGCATCACCGGGTTGTCGAACTCGGCGGCGACCTCGCGGATGATGTGGATGCTTTCCGCCTCCAGCTGTTTCAGATGCGTCAGTTTGTCGACCATGGCTACTCACGAAAACGATCTTATGGACGGCCAGCGGGCCGTGTTCGAGCGGGGCATGCTAGCACAGCACCTGCTTCTATTCAGGGAGCCAACTAGATCGAAACGGTATATGGATATACCGCCTCGTTCGGTGGGCACAGCCCTTGTAGGAGCCGGCTTGCCGGCGATGGCGGCCGATACATCGATGCACTCTCCAAGGGCCTCATCGCCGGCAAGCCGGCGCCTACAGGGTGATCAAATGGGGTTGGGGCAATCGATGAACAGATGCTCCAAGGCAAAGCGCCGTGCCAGGTAATCGCCCAGCGCCTGCACGCCATAACGCTCGGTGGCGTGGTGGCCAGCCGCGATGAAACTGACGTCGTTTTCGCGCGCGCTGTGAAAGGTTTGCTCTGAGGCCTCACCACTGATGAAGAGGTCGACGCCTGCTGCAATCGCCTGGTCGATATAGCCCTGGCCACCGCCCGTGCACCAGCCGACGCGGCGGATCATTTCACTGCCTTCGATCAGCAGCGGCTCGCGCCCCATGACGTCCTGCACACGCCGCGCGAAGTCGCGGGGTGACAGTGGCTCGGCGAGGGAACCGACCAGGCCGACGACCTTGGGGTTGCCCGGGTCCAGCGGGCCTTCGACGGTGATGTCCAACTGGCGGGCCAGTTGCACGTTGTTGCCGACGTCGGGGTGCAGGTCCAGCGGCAGGTGATAGGCCAGCAGGCTGATGTCGTGCTTGAGCAGCGTCTTCAGACGGCGCTGCTTCATGCCGGTGATGCAGGGGTTCTCGCCTTTCCAGAAATAACCGTGGTGCACCAGGATCAGATCAGCCTGGGCTTCGACGGCCGCGTCCAGCAGGGCTTGGCTGGCGGTCACGCCACTGACGATGCGCATCACCTGCGGGCGGCCTTCGACCTGCAGGCCATTGGGGCAATAATCGGCAATTTTTGCGCTGCCGAGGTAGCGGTCCGCTTCCTCGACGAGGGTGCTAAGGGGGACGGCCATAAAAGACTCCTAAATATCCCGTTCCGAGGCGCTCGCAGCCTCGTATAATGCGCGACATTATGGGCGCTCTCCCGCCCCCTGCAACCTGTCAGGACTTACTTGATGCTCAAGGCACTGCGTTTTTTTGGATGGCCATTGTTGGCTGGCGTGCTGATCGCGATGCTGATCATTCAGCGCTTCCCCGAGTTTGTAGGCTTGCCCAGCCTTGATGTGAACCTGCAACAGGCCCCGCAGACCAGCGCCGTGGTGCAAGGCCCGGTGACCTACGCGGACGCCGTCGTGATCGCTGCCCCCGCCGTGGTCAACCTGTACACCACCAAGGTCATCAACAAGCCGGCTCACCCGTTGTTTGAAGACCCACAATTCCGCCGCTATTTCGGTGACAACGGGCCCAAGCAGCGCCGCATGGAGTCCAGCCTGGGTTCCGGGGTGATCATGAGCCCCGAAGGTTACATCCTCACCAACAACCACGTGACCACCGGTGCCGACCAGATCGTGGTAGCCCTGCGCGATGGCCGCGAAACCCTGGCCCGCGTGGTCGGCAGCGACCCGGAAACCGATCTCGCCGTGCTCAAGATCGATCTCAAGAGCCTGCCGTCGATCACCATCGGCCGCTCCGAAGCGTTGCGCGTAGGCGACGTGGCGCTGGCGATCGGCAACCCGTTCGGTGTGGGCCAGACCGTCACCATGGGCATCATCAGCGCCACCGGGCGTAACCAGCTGGGGCTCAACAGCTACGAAGACTTCATCCAGACCGACGCGGCGATCAACCCGGGCAACTCCGGGGGTGCACTGGTGGATGCCAATGGCAACCTGACCGGTATCAACACCGCCATTTTCTCCAAGTCCGGTGGTTCACAAGGCATCGGGTTTGCGATCCCGGTGAAGCTGGCCATGGAGGTGATGAAGTCGATCATCGAACACGGCCAGGTGATTCGCGGCTGGCTGGGGATTGAAGTGCAACCGCTGACCAAGGAACTGGCCGAATCGTTTGGCCTGACCGGGCGCCCGGGCATTGTGGTCGCGGGGATTTTCCGCGACGGCCCGGCGCAGAAAGCCGGCCTGCAATTGGGTGATGTGATCCTGAACATCGATGGCGAGCCGGCCGGTGATGGCCGCAAGTCGATGAACCAGGTAGCACGGATCAAACCGACCGACAAGGTGGCGATCCAGGTCATGCGCAACGGCAAAGAGATCAAGCTGATGGCCGAAATCGGCCTGCGCCCACCACCTGCGCCGGTGAAAGAAGAGGAATAACGCCCGCGAACAGGTGCTCGTTTTCGGGCACCTGTAAGGCAATGTTTCGAAGCGATTCATTCTCATTAGGCATGTTATATTATTTCAATATCGCTATTGGAACGCTCTATCATGCCGTCTCGAAAGTTTGCCCCCTTGGCTGGCCTGGCCTTGGGTTTGCTGCTCGACCCCGCCTACGCCGAAGACAACACCGTTGAACTGGACACCATCAGCGTCACCTCTGACGCTTACGAGTCCGCCACTGGCCCGGTCAACGGCTATCGCGCCACCCGTTCCGCCAGCGCAACCAAGACCGACACGGCCCTGCGCGACATCCCACAATCCATCAGCGTGATTCCCGCCACTGTGCTCAAGGACCTGGGCAGCACCAGCGTGGAACGCGCGCTGGAATTTGCTGGCGGCGTGTCCAAGCAAAACAACTTCGGCGGCCTGACACTTTACGAATACAGCGTGCGCGGCTTCACCACCTCGGAGTTCTACGTGGACGGTTTCAGCGCCAACCGCGGCTACCCGAGCACACCAGATACCGCCAATATCGAGCGCATTGAAGTACTCAAAGGCCCGGCCGCCAGCCTGTACGGGCGTGGCGACCCAGGCGGCACCGTGAACATCGTCACCAAAAAACCCCAGCCCGACGCCTTCACCACCCTGCAAACCAGCGCCGGCAGCTGGGACCGCTATCGTACAGCCCTGGATGTGAACACGCCCCTGGACCCCGAGGGCCGAGTGCTATCACGCGTGAACCTGGCGGTCGAAGACAACCACAGCTTTCGCGACCACGTGGGCGCCAAGCGCATCTTCATCGCACCGTCCTTGAGCTGGCAATTGGACCCGGACACCAGCCTGCTCGTCGAAAGCGAATTCGTGCGCCATCGCTCCACCTTCGACCGCGGCATCGTCGACGCCCCCGGGGTATCGCGCAGAACCTTCCTCGGCGAGCCCAACGATGGCGACATCCGCAACCACAACAACCGCCTCCAGGCGGCCCTCGAACACCACCTCAACGACGCCTGGAAACTGCGCCTGGCCAGCCACTACAAACAAGGCAGCCTGTGGGGTGACGCATCGGAAAGCCGCGCACTCAACGCCGATGGGCATACCGTCAACCGTCGCTACCGCGAGCGCTCCACCGGTTGGCACGACAGCATCACCCAGCTTGAACTGCGCGGGCTGTTTGACGTTGGCAGCTGGCAACACGAGCTGCTGATCGGCACCGAATACGAGGACTACCGCAAGAAAGAACGCGTGACCGCCATCGCCGGCAGCCCCTACGCCATCGACCTCTACAACCCGGTCTACGGCCAGGCCAAACCCAACGGCCTGCGCTCGGGCACCGATTTCTTCGAGCAGACCAAAAGCCACGCGCTGAACCTGCAGGACCAAATCATCTTCACCGACCGCCTGCGCGGCATGCTCGGGGCGCGCTTCGAGCACTTCGACCAACACATCGAAGACTTCACCGGCGCGCCCAAAAGCCACCAGACCCACGACGCCGTCACCCAGCGCGCGGGCCTGCTGTATCAACTCACGCCGCACGTCGGCGTATTCGCCAACGCCTCCACCTCGTTCAAACCCAACAGCGGACTGGGCGCCGACAAAAAACCCTTCAAACCCGAAGAAGGCGTGGGCTATGAAGTGGGGATCAAGAGCGAACTGTTCGACGACCGCCTCAGCACCACCCTCGCCGCCTTCCATATCGAGAAGGAAAACGTGCTGGCCCTGGACCCAGCCACCAACCTCAACCGCGCCATGGGCAAAGCACGCAGCCAAGGGTTTGACCTGCAAATGACCGGGCAGGTGACAGACGCTGTTCGAGTGATCGGCGCGTTCGCTTATATCGATGCCGAAGTGACAGAAGGCGACAAGGCGATTCCAGCCGGCAGCCGGATACTGGGCGTGGCCAAGCGCAGCGGCAGCCTGCTGGGGGTCTATGAATTTCAGGACGGCGCATTGCGCGGTTCTGACTTGGGTGCGGCGTTTACCTATGTGGGCGATCGCTCCGGCGAAGCAGGCGGAAGCTTTGAGCTACCGGCTTACCACACCGTCGACTTGCTCGCCCATTATAAGGCGACGCAGAACGTCACCCTGGGCCTGAACCTCAACAACCTGTTTGATGAGAAGTACTACGAGCGGTCCTACAGCAGCTACTGGGTCAACCCGGGCGAACCGCGCAACCTGACCGTCAGCCTCACCCTTAACCTGTAAACACGGTAAAAAAATGTGGGAGGGCTAATGTGGGAGCGGGCTTGCCCGCGATAGCGGTGCATCAGCCAACAAATCTATCGACTGACACGCCCCCATCGCGGGCAAGCCCGCTCCCACATTTTGATCTTCACTGGCTTCAGCTATAGCGACACTGGTGCTTTTTCGCACAAGGCATTCAACGCTTTCGCCCACTGCGGGTCGTCATTGAGGCACGGCACCAGCACCAACTCCTCGCCTCCCGCCTCGCGGAATTGTTCCAGCCCGCGATCGCCGATCTCTTCAAGCGTCTCGATGCAATCGGCGACAAACGCCGGGCACATCACCAGCAGCTTTTTCACACCTTGCTGGGCCAGGGTTTCCAGGCGGGCCTCGGTGTAAGGCTCGATCCACTTGGCCCGACCCAGGCGCGACTGGAAAGCCACCGACCATTTGTCTTCGGGCAAGCCCATGCGCGCCGCAAAGTCACGCGCCACACTGAAGCACTGCCCGCGATAGCAGGTGGCACGCACTTGGGGCGATGCATCCACACAGCAATCGGTGGCGCCGTCGAAGGAATGCCCCGGGTTGAGTTTTTGCAGGTGCCGTTCGGGCAGCCCGTGGAAGCTGAACAGCAGGTGGTCGTAGTCCTGCTGCAAATGCGGCCTGGCGCTGGCCACCAGGGCGTCGAGGTATTCGGGTTGATCGTAGAAGGGTTGCAGGGTGGCAAATTGCAGGTCGAGCTTTTTGTCACGCACCACGCGGCGGGCTTCCTCCACCACCGTGGTCACGGTGCTGTCGGCGAACTGCGGGTACAGCGGCGCCAGGGTGACCTTTCGAATGCCTTGCGTGGCGAGACGGGTCAGCACGCTTTCAATGGAAGGCTCGCCGTAACGCATCGCCAGTTCCACCGGGCCGTGGCTCCACTGCAAAGTCATCTGCTGTTGCAGGCGGCGGCTGAGCACCACCAGCGGCGAGCCCTCGTCCCACCAGATGGACGCGTAGGCGTGGGCCGACTGCTCGGGGCGCTTGATCAGGATCAGCGACACCAGCAAACGCCGTACCGGCCATGGCAGGTCGATCACGTACGGGTCCATCAGGAATTGATTGAGGTAGCTGCGCACATCGGCCACCGAAGTGGACGCCGGTGAACCCAGGTTGACCAGTAATAACGCGTGATCCGTCATGCAACATCCTATGGCTAGAGGCGGCTGGACAGGTCTTCCAGGGCCGCGTGCAACTCTGTGAACTGAAAAGTGAAACCGGCCGCCAGCAAGCGTTCGGGGAGCGCTTTCTGGCCGCCCAGCAACAACCCGGACAACTCGCCCAACCCGACCTTCAGCGCAAACGCCGGCATCGGCATGAACGCAGGGCGGTGCAGCACCTGGCCCAAGGTCTTGGCAAACTCGCGGTTGCGCACCGGGTGTGGCGCGCAGGCATTATAAGGACCGCTGGCGTCGTTCTTGTGCAGAAGAAAATCAATCAGGGCGATTTGATCCTTGATATGCACCCACGGCATCCACTGCCGACCATCGCCGATCGGCCCGCCCAGCGCCAGCTTGAACGGCAACAGCAACCGCGACAAAAAGCCGCCCTGCGCCGCCAGCACCAGGCCGGTGCGCACCAGCACCACACGCACACCCAAGGCCTCGGCGCGCAAGGCGGTTTCCTCCCAGGCGATACACAGCTGGCTGGGGAAGTCATCCTGCACCGGGCCGCTTGCCTCGGTCAGTTCGCGTTCACCGCCGTCGCCGTACCAGCCCACCGCAGAACCCGATATCAGCACGGCGGGTTTGTGCTCCAAACCCTCGATCCACGCCAGCAGGGTTTCGGTGAGGCTAATGCGGCTGCTCCACAGCAACGCCTTGCGCTTGCGGGTCCAGGGGCGATCCGCGATCGGCGCACCCGCCAGGTTGATGACCGCATCCACCGGGCCGATCACCTCTTGCAGACGGCCGACGCCCAGCACTTGAGCACCACACCATTTGGCGACCGTCTCCGGCTCACGGCTCCATACCGTGAGTTGATGCCCCTGCGCCAGCCAGCGTTGGCACAGTTGGCGGCCGATCAGACCCGTACCGCCGGTCAGCAAAATATGCATGGGACACTCCTGATGTAACGTTCGCCGTCGATCACTGGTCTATTTTATAGAAAGGGATCATTTGTAAACGGGCGTAACGTTGGCTAAGCCTCAGCTTTAACCATAGGTCACACCGTTAGAACAGGCATGCCAAAACTTATACCAAAAAACAATATTGTACAGCTATTGGTGTCGGCGTAGTCTGTACCCAACGGTAAAACGAGGCCTCCCATGACTGTTCCCATCGCGATCATCGGCACCGGCATCGCCGGTCTCTCAGCCGCCCGAGCGTTACGAGACGCGGGGCATGTTGTACAACTCTTCGATAAAAGCCGCGGCAGTGGTGGCCGCATGTCCAGCAAGCGCAGCGATGCCGGCGCCTTGGACATGGGCGCACAGTACTTCACCGCCCGCGACCGGCGCTTCGTCAACGAAGTGCAACGCTGGCAAAGCAACGGTTGGGCCGAGCAATGGAAACCCCAGCTGTACAACTTCAAGTCCGGCCAACTCACCCCCTCCCCCGATGAACAAATCCGCTGGGTCGGCACGCCCCGCATGAGCGCCATCACCCGCGCCCTGCTTGATGACCTGCCGGTGGCGTTCGGCTGCCGTATCACCGAAGTGTTCCAGGGCACCCACCACTGGAACCTGCTGGATGCCGACGGCGGCAACCACGGCCCCTTCAGCCATGTGGTCATCGCCACGCCAGCCCCCCAAGCCACAGCCTTGCTGGCCGCTGCGCCCAAACTGGCGAGCGCCGCCGCTGGCGTGAAGATGGATCCGACCTGGGCCATTGCCCTGGCGTTCGACAAACCACTGGATACCCCCATGGAAGGCTGCTTCGTCCAGGACAGCCCTCTCGATTGGCTGGCCCGCAACCGCAGCAAGCCCGGACGTGACACCACCCTGGACACTTGGGTGCTGCACGCCACCAGCGCCTGGAGCAAGGCGCACCTGGACTTACCCAAAGAAGCGGTGATTGAACACCTGCACGGTGCCTTCGCCGAACTGCTGCACAGCGCCATGCCGGCGCCTTCCTTCAGCCTCGCGCACCGCTGGCTGTATGCGCGGCCGTCCAGCAGCCACGAATTCGGCGTGTTGGCTGACGCAGACTTGGGCTTGTATGTCTGCGGCGACTGGTGCCTCTCGGGCCGGGTCGAAGGGGCATGGCTCAGCGGCCAGGAAGCCGCGCGGCGCCTGATCGAACACCTGCAATGAACCGCGTCAACCCGGCCAAATTGCTGCTGTCGAAGTGGACGGCAGCCCATCCACGCAACAAGGAAAAACACTTCCTGGTCACCGAGCTGTTTCGTGACGAAGAAGGCACCGTGCTGGAAATCGAGCTGCAAGCCGTAATGACCCGACGCGCTGAACGCCTGGCCTGGCAAACCCTGCAAAATGCCGAAGCCTGGTGGATGGGCTGGAAGTAACACTCCGCAAATACTTGTACAAAATATTTGACTTGTACAGCATCAAATCTATGATGAGATTTAGTTGTACAATTTTTTTGTCTTGTACAGGAATCCAGCAGGGGTTTGACCATGTCCACCATCGGAAAGCCGAAGATCGCCATCAGCGCCTGCCTGCTAGGCGAGAACGTACGCTTCAACGGCGGCCACAAACAATCCCTGCTGTGCAGCCAGACCCTCGCTGACTACTTCGACTTCGTGCCACTGTGCCCCGAAGTCGCCATCGGCCTGGGCATCCCCCGCGAGCCGATCCGCCTGGTCGGCGATCCTGCCCAACCCCAAGCCGTCGGCACCGTGCACCGTGACCTCAACGTCACCCAGCCGCTGGAAGCCTACGGCCAGCAGATGGCGGCGGAACACACTGACCTGTGCGGCTACATCTTCATGCAGAAGTCGCCGTCCTGTGGCCTGGAGCGGGTCAAGGTGTATCGCGACAACGGCACCCCGGTGGACGGCGGCGGGCGCGGTATTTATGCCCAGGCCTTTTGCGCCCGCCACCCCAACCTGCCCGTGGAAGAAGACGGCCGCCTGAATGACCCGGTGCTGCGGGAAAACTTCCTGACCCGCGTCTTCGTATATGCCAGCTGGCAGCAATTGCGCGCCAGCGGCCTGACCCGTCATGGCTTGCTGGCTTTCCATTCGCGCTACAAATACTTGCTGATGGCCCACAGCCCAGTGCACTACAAAAGCCTCGGCCACCTGCTGGGCAGCATGAGCAAGGACACCCACCTCGAAGCGTTGGCCGACGGCTATTTCAGCGACCTGATGACCGGTCTGAAAAAATGCGCCACCCGCGGCACTCACACCAACGTGCTGCAACACATCAGCGGCTACCTCAAGCAGGCCATCAGCGCCGACGACAAGCAGGAAATGCAAACCGTCATCGGCCAGTACCGCCATGGCATCGTGCCGCTGGTGGTGCCGCTGACCCTGCTCAAACACCATTTTCGCCAACACCCGGACCGCTACATCGCGCAGCAGGCCTACCTGCAACCGCATCCGGAAAATCTCAGCCTGCGAAACGCGATCTAACCTATGAAACCTGCCCTGCAAGACGAACCCGGCGAAGACATTGCCAAAGCCCTCGAAGACGGCTGGTTGCCGATCCGCGAAGTGGCGCGCCAGACCGGCGTCAACGCCGTGACCCTGCGCGCCTGGGAGCGCCGCTACGGGCTGATCGTGCCCCAACGCACGCCCAAGGGGCACCGACTGTTCAGCGCCGAGCATGTTCAACGTATTCACACCATTCTGACGTGGCTCAATCGCGGCGTACCGGTCAGCCAGGTGAAAGGCCTGATCGACTCCGCGCAAGCCAACCCCGACGCCGTCGAAAACGAATGGCATGCCTTGCGCCAGAACCTGGTGACCGCCATCAGCGAACTGGCCGAGCGCCGGGTCGACGACGCGTTCAACCAGGCCATGGCGCTGTACCCGCCGCGCACCTTATGTGAGCAATTGATGCTGCCGCTGCTCCAGGAACTGGAACAACGCTGGCAGGGCCAGTTTGGCGCCCAGATGGAGCGGGTGTTTTTCTTGTCCTGGCTGCGCAGCAAGTTCGGCGCACGCATCTACCACAACAACCGTCAGCTCCAAGGCGCGCCGCTGTTGCTGGTCAATCATTCGGACCTGCCCCTGGAGCCACACCTGTGGCTCAGCGCCTGGCTGGCGAGCAGTGCCGACTGCCCGGTGGAAGTCTTCGATTGGCCATTACCGGCGGGCGAGTTGGCCCTGGCGGTGGAACACCTGCAACCCCGTGCGGTTCTGCTGTATTCGAGCAAAGCCCTGCACCTGTCGGCCCTGGCCAAACTGTTCGGCGGCGTGAGTTGCCCAAAACTGATAACCGGACCAACGGTATGCATCCACAAAGCCGAGCTGGCCGTATTAACCCGTGACATCCCTGAATTGTTCGTGGCCGAAGACCCGTTGTCGGCTCACCAGATACTGATCCAGCGTGGAATCGTCTAAATGCATTTGATCTGGCTGCGCACCGACCTGCGCCTACACGACAACACCGCCCTGGCCGCCGCGAGCCAGCGGGGCCCGATCGCGGCCGTGTACCTGATCACGCCCGGACAATGGCTGGCCCACGATGATGCCCCGTGCAAAGTGGACTTCTGGCTGCGCAACCTGACGCACCTGAGCCAGGCACTCGGCGCACTGAATATTCCGCTGTTGATCCGCACTTGCGCCACCTGGGACCAGGCGCCCGGCGTGCTGAGCACACTGTGCCGCGAGTTGTCGGCGGAATCGGTGCACGTCAACGAGGAATACGGCATTCACGAAAGCCGCCGCGATGCCGCCGTGGCCAAGACCCTGGAAGCCGACGGTGTGACGTTCCACAGCTATCTGGACCAACTGTTTTTCCAACCCGGCAGCGTCTTGACCAAAACCGGCACCTATTTCCAGGTGTTCAGCCAGTTCCGCAAGGTCTGCTACACCCGCCTGCACAGCGCTTTGCCACGCTTGGTGGCCACGCCAAAGGCCCAGGCAAAAACCGCCATCCACAGCGACCCGATCCCTGAAACCGTCGACGGCTTCGAGCCGCCCAGCGACAGCTTGCGCGCCCTCTGGCCGGCCGGTGAAGACGAAGCCCGCCGCCGCCTCGACGCCTTCGCCGACCAGCAGATCAGCTACTACAAGGACGAACGCGACTTCCCGGCCAAGCCCGGCACCAGCCAGCTTTCGGCGTACCTGGCTGCTGGCGTGGTGTCGCCACGCCAGTGCCTGCATGCCGCCTTGCAAACCAATCAGGGGGAGTTCGAAAGCGGCGACATGGGCGCCATCACCTGGATCAACGAGCTGCTGTGGCGTGAGTTCTACAAACACATCCTTGTCGGTTACCCACGAGTGTCGCGCCACCGTGCGTTCCGCCCCGAGACCGAAGCCGTGGCCTGGCGCAATGCGCCCAAGGACCTCGCCGCCTGGCAGGAGGCGCGTACCGGCTTGCCAATCATCGACGCCGCCATGCGCCAGTTGCTCGAAACCGGCTGGATGCATAACCGCCTGCGCATGGTGGTGGCGATGTTCCTGACCAAGAACCTGCTGATCGACTGGCGCGAAGGCGAGCGTTTCTTCATGCGCCACCTGATCGACGGCGACCTGGCGGCGAATAACGGCGGCTGGCAATGGAGTTCGTCCACCGGCACTGACTCGGCACCTTATTTCCGCATCTTCAGCCCGCTGAGCCAGTCGGAGAAATTCGACAGCGAAGGCGTGTTCATCAAGCGCTGGCTGCCCGAGCTGGCCGCGCTGAATAAAAAGGAAGTGCACAACCCCGAGGCGGTCGGCGGCCTGTTCGGCGTGGCGGACTACCCGCGCGCGATCGTCGACCTGAAGAAATCACGGGAGCGGGCATTGGCGGCCTTCCGCAGCCTGCCTTCACGTGAAGTCGTCGGAGGTGCACATGAGTGACTTCCTGCGCCGGTTCGCCCAGGCGTTTGCCACGCTGGACAAGCACAACCTGCACCTGCTCGACAGCCTGTACAGCAAGGACATCGCCTTCGCCGACCCGCTGCATGAAGTTCACGGCCTGCCCGCGATGCACCGCTACTTTGCCGACCTGTACAGCAACGTCAGCCAGTTGCGCTTCGACTTCCACGGCTTCGACCAGGTGGCCGAAGGCGAAGGCTACCTGCGCTGGAAAATGAGTTTTTGTCACCCGCGCCTGGCCAATGGCAAGGTGATCCGAGTGGAAGGTTGCTCGCACCTGATGTGGCGCGACAAGGTCTACCGCCATCGCGATTATTTCGACGCCGGCGCAATGCTCTATGAACACTTGCCCGTGCTGGGCAGTGTGGTCAGCTGGCTGAAAAGGAGAATGGGATGAGCCGTGTACCGCCACGTCGTTATTGGCTGACCGGCGCCAGCAGTGGCATCGGTGCCGCGCTGGCCGTGGAGCTGCTCAACAGCGGCGCCCATGTCGCCCTCAGCTCACGCACCATAGGCCCGCTGGAAGCCCTCGCCCAGCGCTACCCGGGGCAGGTGCTGGTGGTGGCCGGCGACCTGACCAACAGCCAGACCGTCCGCGAAATCGGCGAGCACATCGGCGCGGCCTGGGGCGCGCTCGACACCGTGATCCTCAACGCCGGCACCTGTGAATACGTGGACGCCCGGCAGTTCGACTCATCGATCATCGAGCACGTGGTGCGCACCAACCTGCTGGCCAGCAGTTACTGCATCGAAGCCGCGCTGCCCCTGTTGCGCGCCGGGCAAACGCCGCACCTGGTGGGCGTTGCCAGCGCCGTGACCTACCTGCCGATGCCGCGTGCCGAAGCCTATGGCGCGTCCAAGGCGGGGTTGCGTTACCTGTTTGAATCGCTGCGTATCAGCCTGTCGCCGGAGAACATCGACGTCACGGTGATCAGCCCGGGCTTCGTCGACACGCCACTGACCGAGCGCAATGATTTCCCCATGCCCCTGAGCTGGCCTGCCGGCAAGGCCGCCCGGCACATCTTTGCCAAGCTGGAAAAACGCCCGTTGGAAATCGCCTTCCCGGTGCTGTTCATTGCCACCTTGTGGCCCTTGTCGAAACTGCCCAACCGCGCGCAGCTGATCATCGGCAAACGCATGCTGCGCAGCCCGCCGCCGCAGAAGGATGACCTGTGAAGATCGCCATTGTAGGCAGCGGCATTGCCGGGTTGACCAGTGCTTACCTGCTCAACCGTAACCACGACATCACGCTGTTCGAAGCCGGCGAGCGCATCGGCGGGCATACCCACACGGTCAACGTGACCGTGGAGGATAAAAGCTACGCGGTGGACACCGGCTTCATCGTGTTCAACGACTGGACCTACCCCAACTTCATTCGCTTGTTGGGACAGATCGGGGTGACCTTCAAACCCACCGAGATGAGCTTTTCGGTGTGCGATCAGAACGAAGGCTTCGAGTACAACGGCAACAACCTCAACAGCCTGTTCGCCCAGCGCAGCAATATTTTGTCTCCGGGGTTCTGGGGCATGTTGCGCGACATCTTGCGCTTCAATCGCCAGGCGCCGCTGGACCTGCAAGAGCAACGCATCAGTGCCGAGATGACCCTGGGCGACTACCTCCAGGCCGGGGGCTACGGCCCGCGATTTATCCGGCACTACATCGTGCCGATGGGCGCGGCGATCTGGTCGATGTCCCTGGCCGACATGCTGGGGTTTCCCTTGCAGTTCTTCGTGCGCTTCTTCAAGAATCACGGTTTGCTCTCGGTGAACAACCGGCCACAGTGGTGCGTGATCGAGGGCGGTTCCAGCAGCTATATCGAACCGCTCACCCGCAGTTTTCGCGAGCAGGTGCGCCTCAATTGCCCTGTGCATAACGTCGAGCGCACAGACGATGGCGTGGTTATCCACAGCCCGGCCGGCCGCGAAACCTTTGATCGGGTGGTGTTTGCCTGCCACAGCGATCAGGCCCTGGCCCTGCTCGCCGACCCGAGCCAGGCCGAACAAGAGATTCTCGGTGCCCTGCCTTATGCCGACAACGATGTGGTGCTGCACACCGACACCCGCCTGCTGCCGGACCGCAAACTGGCCTGGGCCAGTTGGAATTACCGGCTGACCGGCAGCGTGCAGACCCAGGCGGCCGTGACCTACGACATGAACATCCTGCAAGGCATCGACAGCGCCACCACCTTTTGCGTCAGCCTCAACCAGACGCCAATGATCAACCCGCTCAAGATCCTGGCCCGCTACACCTACGCACACCCGCAATACAGCCTGGCGGCCGTGGCTGCCCAAGCGCGCTGGCAAGAGTTGCACGGCACGCGCAATACCTTTTATTGCGGCGCCTACTGGGCCAACGGTTTCCACGAAGACGGCGTGACCAGCGCCTTGCGTGTGGCCGAAGCCTTTGGAGAGCGCCTGTGAACAGCGCCCTGTACAGCGGCTGGATCGCCCATCGGCGGTTCGCGCCCAAGGCCCACGCGTTTCGTTACCGCATTGGCCTGCTGTACCTGGATTTGAGCGAACAAGACGAAGTGCTCGGGCTCTCGCCCCTGGCCGGCGCGAGCCGTCTGGCGCCCTTCGGCTTTCGCCAGCAGGATTACCTGCGTGAATTGACGCGCCACGGCATGAGCTTGACCGATGCCGTGCGCCACGAAGTCGGCAAGGCACTGGGGCGTACGCCCCAGGGCGTAATCTGCCTACTGACCCAGGCCCGCAGTTGGGGCCTGGCTTTTAACCCTGTGAGTTTCTTCTACTGTTTCGAGGCCGACGGACAACTGGCTGCGATCTTGTGTGAAGTGACCAACACCCCCTGGCGCGAGCGCTATCACTACGTGCTGCCCGCCCAGGCGCTGGGTGCCGATGAGCACCAGCATTTTGCCGTGGCCAAGGCCTTTCATGTGTCGCCGTTTTTGCCGCGTGAGCTGGAATACCGCATGAGTTTCAGCCCGCCCGCTGCCAAGCTCGGCGTGCACATGGCCGACTGGCAAGGCGACTTTAAAGTCTTCGACGCCACCCTGAACCTGCAAAAAGAAGCCCTGAGCCGCGCCAGCCTGCACCGCTACCTGTGGCGCTTTCCGTGGATGACCGCCAAGACGTGCCTGGCGATTTACTGGCAGGCCCTGCGCCTGTTGCTCAAACGCACACCGATTTTTTCCCACCGGGCCGCCGATGGCGCCTCTCGCACCGCAGTCGGGTATACCAAGGATCGCCGCCATGAAAACCCCTAGCTTATCGGTCAAGGCCAACCGCCTGAACGTCAACGGCATGACCACCGCGCTGCTGCGTAAGGCGGTGCTGCGCCAACTCAGCCAGTTGCGCCATGGCCAGTTGGTGGTGATCGAAGACGGCGAACGCCAAGTGTTCGGCGCCCGGGAAGCGCACCTGCTGGGGGAAATCCAGATCCTCGATTCGGCCGTATGGGGCCTGGTGGCGGCCAACGGCTCCATCGGTGCGGGCGAGGCGTTTATCCACGGCTACTGGAGCAGCCCGGACCTCACCGCCGTGGTGCGCGTGATGGTCAGCAACCTGGATGTTCTGGATGCGATGGAGGGCGGCCTGGCACGACTGGCTCGCCCGTTCACCCAGGGCCTGCACTGGCTCAACCGCAACACGCGCAAAGGCTCGCAGAAAAATATTGCCGCCCACTACGACCTGGGCAATGACCTGTTCGAAGAATTCCTCGACCCGACGATGATGTATTCGGCGGCGCAATTTCTTACTCCCGACGACACCTTGGAACAGGCCCAGTTGAACAAACTGGAACGCATCTGCCAGAAGCTCGCGCTCAAGCCGACTGACCACTTGCTGGAAATCGGCACCGGCTGGGGCAGCATGGCGCTGTATGCGGCCCAGCACTATGGCTGCAAGGTCACCACCACGACCTTGTCCAAGGAGCAGTTTGCCTACACCGAAAAACGCATCGACACCCTGGGCCTGAACGACCAGGTGACCCTGTTGCTGCAGGACTATCGCGACCTCACCGGCCAATACGACAAGCTGGTCTCCATCGAGATGATCGAGGCCGTGGGCCACCGCTTCCTGCCGACCTACTTCAAGCAATGCGCCCACCTGCTCAAGGCTGACGGCCTGATGTTGCTGCAAGCCATCACCATTCGGGAACAGCGCTTCGAGCAGGCCAAGAACAGTGTCGACTTCATTCAGCGTTACATCTTCCCCG
The DNA here is from genome assembly GCF_054058375.1 of Pseudomonas sp. TE24901. NCBI lineage: Bacteria > Pseudomonadati > Pseudomonadota > Gammaproteobacteria > Pseudomonadales > Pseudomonadaceae > Pseudomonas > Pseudomonas sp. TE24901. The sequence goes on along the minus strand of NZ_JBSSAF010000002.1, from coordinate 71,742 downwards.
GTGGCGCGCTGCCCTGTGTGCAGAACATGCTGCACATTGTCAGCCGCGACACCGACATGAACCTGCTGCACATGGAGGATTTCGGCCTGCACTACGCGCGAACCCTGCGCCTGTGGCACGAGAACTTTCGCCGCGCCCATGGTCGCCTCGCCGAGTTGGGCTACGATGAGTACTTCCTGCGCTTGTGGGAGTTCTACCTGTGCTACTGCGAAGGGGGATTCATGGAACGAACGATTGGGACCGCGCAGTTGCTGCTGGCCAAGCCTGCGGCGATCAACCCGCCCTTGCTCGGGCGCTTCAGTGCTTAAACCGCTGGTCAACGCCGCGCTGTTCCAAGGCGGCTGGTTTGCCTGTGTACTCGGTGGCGACAGCCGCTGGCTGCTGGTAGGGCTCGCCGCGCTGGCCATTCATTTGCTGTGGACAAGTTCCTGGGCTGAGGAAGGCCAAGTGATCCTCGCCGTGACCTTGCTCGGTACGGTGATCGACACCTCGTTGCGCACCTTTGGTGTGTTTCATTTCAGCCTGCCCGGGCCGCTGATTCCATTCTGGCTGGTGCTGCTGTGGGCATTGCTCGCGACCACTTTGCGCCATTGCCTGGCGTGGACCGCACGCCCCTGGTGGCGTGCCAGCGTGTTGGGCGCGGCGGCCGGGCCCTTGTCGTATTACGCGGGCAGCCAGTTGGCCGGTGTGAGTTTCGGCTACGGCACAGCGCCTACCTTGATCGGCCTCGCGCTGCTGTGGGCCGTGGTGTTCCCGGTGCTGCACTGGGTTGCGCGGCAGTTGGGGCACTGACGTCCGTCAGAGCATTCATACGCGCATGACGCGCTTGCCTTACACTGCGCGCCTATGACCGACATCCCCCACTTCCAGATCCCCGAACCCGCCGTCACTTGCTCGACGTGCGCGGCCTGCTGCTGCCAGTTGGAAGTGATGCTGATCACCGACACCGGCGTGCCGGAGCGCTATATCGATACCGACGATTGGGGCGGCGAGGTGATGCTGCGCCTGGACGACGGCTGGTGCTCGGCGCTGGACCGGGACACGATGATGTGCACGATCTATGAGCGACGGCCACTGATTTGCCGGGAGTTCGAGATGGGCGCGCCGGAGTGCCTGGAAGAGCGACAGGGCATTGCCACCGCTTACCGCTGATCGCGAATATGGCGATATTCAAATGTGGGAGCGGGCTTGCCTGCGATGGCATCACCTCGGTATGACTGATACACCGAGGTGCCTGCATCGCCGGCAAGCCAGCTCCCACATAGGTTTGTGGTGCTCGGGGGTTTACAGCGGCAAGGTGTAGTGCAGCGAGTAGCTTTCTACCCCGTCGTTGTTGCTGCTGATGCCCGCGTTGGAATAGTGCGTGGCGCGAATGCCCACCTCATGCCCACCGGCAAAGCGCAGGCCAAAGCCCAGACGGTCTTCGAACTGGAAGGCCTGGCCGATGTTGTTGTCCTCGACCCGCGTGCGGGAGAACACCGCCACACCAATCCCCGCCTCGATGTACGGCTTGACCTTCTCCCCGGCAAACTCATACACAAACACCGGCGAGAATGACAGGCTGCTGACACTGGCGCGCTTGTCGCCATCCCAGTAGGTGTAGGCGCCGCTCCAGTAACCGGTCAGCCGTCCTGTATCGCTTTGCCACCAACTTTTATCCCAATCCGACGTCAAGCCCAACCGATAGGTCATGGTTGAATCGCTGGTACTCCCCACCCCGAATTCAAGGCCGGCGGCCTGTGCCGAAACCGAGTGTCCCACCACTACGGCCGCAATCGCGGCCAAACAGAACAAGCGCTTCATAAGAAACAATCCTTTGAGAACGACGTTATTTGGTTTTGTGCAGGCTAACTCGCTATAGAAGCTGGCGTGTAGACAGAAGTTCAGCTTCTAACCCCGATATTTCACGAATTTTTCACGAGCCAAAACTACGCACAACGCCGGGAGATTTCCATAGTGCTGGTAGGATATTTCTGAGGTGGTCGGCGTCGCCGCTGGTCCAGAACTGCGCAGGCTGCGGGTTTGCACTGGCCAACAGGTCGCGCTCACTCAGCAGGCGCTTGAGCTGACGCGCCACGGCGGCGCCGGTGTCGATCAGGATGACGCTGGGGGGCAGCATCTGGGCCAGCAGCGGCTTGAGGAAGGGGTAATGGGTGCAGCCAAGGATAATGGTGTCGCAACCGGCGCTGAGCAGCGGTTCGACATACCCCTGCAACATCTGGCGCAACGCGGGGCTGCACAAATCGCCGGTTTCAATCAGCTCCACCAGGCCCGGGCAGGGCTGGGTGATCACCCGCACGTCGGTGGCGAAGCGGTCGAGCAACGCGGCGAACTTGGCGCTTTGCAGGGTGCCGGTGGTAGCCAGTACACCGACCACACCACTGCGGGTAGCGGCAGCGGCCGGCTTGACCGCCGGCTCCATGCCCACCAACGGCCAGTCGGGATAGTCGAGGCGCAAATCCGCAACGGCGGCGACGGTCGCGGTGTTGCAGGCGATCACAAACGCCTTGGCACCTTGGCCACGGAAAAACTCCGCCACCAATCGCGAGCGCTCAAGAATATAGCCTGGGGTTTTCTCGCCATAAGGAATGTGCCCGCAGTCGGCCACATACAACAGAGACTCATGTGGCAACAGCTGCTGGATTTCGTCGAGCACCGTCAGCCCGCCGATGCCGGAATCGAACACACCGATCGGCGCGTCCTTAACCATGCTGCACTCCACACACGCTGCAGCCGGGATCGCGCTTGACCCGCAGTTCGCGAAAACGCGTGGTCAATGCATCAATCAACAGCAGGCGGCCTACCAGCGGCTCGCCAAACCCGGCCAACAGTTTCAACGCTTCCAGGGCCTGTAGGCTGCCGACCACGCCCACCAGCGGGCCGACCACGCCAGCCTCGCTGCAGGTCAGTTCGGTGTCGCTGCCGTGCCCATATAAACAGTGGTAGCACGGGCTCTCGGCGCGGCGCGGGTCAAATACCGACAACTGGCCTTCAAGGCGAATCGCGGCACCGCTGACCAACGGTTTACCGGCCGCCACACATGCGGCATTTACGGCTTCGCGGGTGGAGAAGTTGTCACTGCAATCAAGCACCACGTCTACCGCCGTTACGGCGGCCGCCAGGGAATCAGCGTCGAGCGCTGCGCGATGGGCGACCAGCGTGATCTCGGGGTTGATGCCCGCCAGGCGCTGTAGCGCCGAATCGACCTTGGTCTGCCCCACGCTGTGGGTGTCATGGATGATCTGGCGCTGCAGGTTGGTCAGGTCGACGGTGTCGAAGTCCGCCAGGTGCAACTCACCCACGCCGGCTGCCGCCAGGTACAACGCCACCGGTGCGCCCAGGCCGCCGAGGCCGATGATCAGCGCACGGCCGTTTTTCAAGCGCAACTGGCCATCGATGTCGACCTGCTGCAACAAGATCTGCCGGCTATAGCGCAACAGCTCCTGATCGGTCAGCACGGGCGGCGCCCCAAGGTAATGCGTTCGTGGTTGCCGAGGTCGATACGGCTGTGGACCTCTTCAAAACCTTCGCTCGACAACAAGTCACGCACGGCCGCAGCCTGGTCATAACCGTGTTCGAGCAACAACCAGCCACCGGCATTCAGGTGCGCTGGAGACTGCGCGATGATCAAACGCAGGTCGTCCAGGCCGTCATGGCCCGCGACCAGTGCGCTGGCCGGCTCAAAGCGCACATCGCCCGCCACCAGGTGCGGGTCGTTGGCGGCGATGTACGGCGGGTTGCTGATGATCAAGTCGTACGTGCGGCCTTGCAGGGCACTGAACCAATGGCTGTTCAGCACCGTCGCGTTATTCAGGTGCAGGCGCTGGCGGTTGCGCTCGGCCAAGGCCACGGCTTCGAGCACGCGGTCGACCGCCGTCACCTGCCAGGCCGGACGCTCGCTGGCCAAGGCCAGGGCGATGGCGCCACTGCCGGTGCCCAGGTCAAGAACGTGGGTGGGCGTGGCCGGCAACAATTCCAGTGCCGCTTCCACCAGCAATTCAGTGTCCGGGCGCGGGATCAGGGTGTGTGGCGCGACTTCCAGGTCGAGCTTCCAGAAACCTTGCTGGCCGAGAATGTAGGCCACCGGCTCACCGCCACGGCGGCGCTGCAGGTAACCGGCGAAGGTCAACGCATCTTCGCTGCTGACGATTTTTTCCGGCCAGGTATGCAGGTAGCTGCGAGGTTTGCCCAGGGCGGCGGCCAGCAACAACTCGGCGTCCAGGCGCGCGCTAGGCGAGTCTGGCAGGTCGGCGGCGCGCAACAGGCTGGCGATGATGGTCATTTATTCACCGATCGCTGCGAGTTGGTCGGCCTGGTATTCGGCGAGCAATGGTTCGATCACCGCTTCGACGCCACCGGCGAGGATCTCGTCCAGGGAATAAAGGGTGAGGTTGACCCGGTGGTCGGTGACCCGGCCTTGGGCAAAGTTGTAGGTGCGGATGCGTTCGGAGCGGTCACCCGAACCGACCAGCAACTTGCGCTCGCTGGCAATCGCATTAGCGGCAGCGCTGGTCTGCTGGTCGTTGAGTTTGGCCGACAGCCACGACATCGCCCGCGCACGGTTCTTGTGCTGGGAACGTTCTTCCTGGCATTCCACCACGATGCCCGACGGCAAGTGGGTGATGCGGATGGCGGAGTCGGTCTTGTTCACGTGCTGACCACCGGCGCCCGACGAGCGGTAAGTGTCGATGCGCAAGTCGGCCGGGTTGATCTCGATGGCTTCCTGTTCATCCGGCTCGGGCAATACGGCCACGGTGCACGCGGAGGTGTGGATACGGCCCTGGGATTCAGTCGCCGGGACACGCTGTACGCGGTGTGCGCCGGATTCGAACTTCAGCTTGCCGTAGACGTTGTCGCCCTCGACCCGCGCGATGACTTCTTTATAGCCGCCGTGCTCACCCTCGTTCTCCGAGAGGATTTCCACGCGCCAGCCACGACGCTCGGCGTAACGCGAATACATGCGGAACAGGTCGCCGGAGAAAATCGCCGCCTCGTCGCCACCGGTGCCGGCGCGAATTTCGAGGAACACGTTGCGCCCGTCGTTGGGGTCCTTGGGCAACAGCATGCGCTGCAGGTCGCCTTCCAGCTCGGCGAGTTTTTCCTTGGCCTCGCGGACTTCTTCCACGGCCATTTCGCGCATGTCCGGGTCGCTGTCCTTGAGCAGCGCCTGGGCGCCTTCGAGGTCGGCCTGCACTTTGAGCAGGTTTTTGTAGGTGGCGACAACCGGTTCGACTTCGGCGTATTCCTTGGAATAAGCACGGAACTTGGTCTGATCGGCAATGACTTCGCCATCGCCGAGCAAGGCGGTCAGTTCTTCGAAACGGTCCTGGAGCACGTCCAGTTTATTGAGCAGTGACGCTTTCATTGCGGTTTTTTATCCGAAGAGCTATCTGACGCGCCCTCACCGAGGGCAAAGAGTTCCTGGGCCATGGCCAGCGCATCGAGGCGGCCTTCGGCGGTAAGCTTTTTCAACTGTACGCTGGGGGCGTGGAGCAACTTGTTGGTCAAGCCACGGGCCAGTTGCATCAACACCTCTTCGGCGCTGCTGCCGTTGGCCAGCAAGCGCTGGGCCTTGCTCAACTCCTCGTCGCGCAGGCGTTCGCCCTGTTGACGATACGCCTTGAGCACGTCCACCGCCGCCAGTTCACGCAGGCGCACCATGAAGTCTTCGGCGCCGGTGCTGACCATTTCCTCGGCGGCCTGGGCAGCGCCCTGGCGGCTCTTGAGGTTTTCGGCGACCACTTCGTGCAGGTCGTCGACGCTGTAGAGGTAAACGTCGTCCAACTCGCCGACTTCGGGCTCGATATCCCGGGGAACGGCGATGTCCACCATGAAGATCGGTTTGTGCTTGCGCAGCTTCAGCGCACTTTCCACCGCGCCTTTGCCCAGGATCGGCAGTTGGCTGGCGGTGGAGCTGATCACGATATCGCTGCGCACCAGTTCGGCCGGGATGTCCGACAACAACACCGCATGGGCACCGAACTGCTCGGCGAGGATGCTCGCACGCTCCAGTGTACGGTTGGCGACCACAATGCGCTTTACGCCCAGGTCATGCAGGTGACGGGCGACCAGGGTGATGGTTTCACCGGCGCCGATCAGCAGGGCTTGGCTGCGCTGCAGGTCGCTGAAAATCTGTTTGGCCAGGCTGACGGCGGCAAACGCCACGGACACCGGGTTCTCACCGATGGCGGTGTCGGTGCGCACCTGCTTGGCGGAATTGAATGTGGCCTGGAACAGACGGCCCAGCAACGGCCCCACGGTGCCGGCCTCGCGGGCCACGGCGTAGGCGGATTTCATCTGGCCCAGGATCTGCGGCTCGCCCAGCACCAGCGAGTCGAGCCCTGCGGCGACGCGCATCATGTGACGAACTGCCGCATCTTCTTCGTGCACATAAGCGCTGGCGCGCAGGTCGTCGAGGCTCAAATGGTGATAATCGGCCAGCCAGCGCAGCACCCCATCCGCCGAAAGATGTTCCTGCTCTATATAAAGCTCGCTGCGATTGCAGGTCGAAAGGATCGCAGCTTCGCGGCTGTCGGTGAGCCGGCAGAGCTGCTGCAAGGCCTCAACCAACTGCTCTGGCGTGAACGCAACGCGCTCGCGCACGTCTACGGTAGCAGTCTTGTGGTTAATACCGAGTGCGAGGAAGGCCATTCAATATCGCTGATGATGTCGGGAAGCCGACAATTGTCCTACTTCGAATGATTCAGAACAACCACCGTAGGCTATTGTCCTAATGCCTTGTGTCTATAAAAGGCATCCGCTGAGTCTCGGTTATGTTTGACCGAAGGCTTGTGTCATGATGATCCGACCGCAGGTTAGTCGTCCTCTTCCTATATGAATAGATCTTCCGCGTTGCTCCTTGCTTTTGTCTTCCTCAGCGGCTGCCAGGCCTTGGCCCCCGTGTCGCCGGACGGTACGCCGCCGGTCGAAGACAGCACCCCCGCCCCTGAAAAGCCCAAGGTTTATTCCTCGTTCAAGGAAGAAACGATCTACAGCCTGCTGACCGCGGAACTCGCCGGCCAGCGCAATCGTTTCGATATTGCCCTGGATAACTACGTGACCCAGGCCATCAATACCCAGGACCCGGGCATTTCGGAGCGCGCGTTTCGCATCGCCGAATATCTGGGCGCCGACCAGGCTGCGCTGGATACTTCGCTGATCTGGGCGAAAAACGCGCCGGACGATCTAGAAGCCCAACGCGCCGCTGCCGTTCAACTGGCACGCGCAGGGCGCTATGACGACTCCATGGTCTATATGGAGAAAGTCCTGCAGGGCAAGGGCGACACCCATTTCGATTTCCTCGCGCTGTCGGCCGCCGACACCGACCAGGACACGCGCAATGGCCTGATGAAGAGTTTCGACCGCCTCCTGCAAAAGCACCCGAAGAACAGCCAGCTGATTTTCGGCAAGGCGCTGCTGCTGCAACAGGATGACGAGGCTGACGCGGCCCTGAAATTGCTGGAGCAGAACCCGCCGGAAGACGGCGAGATCGCGCCGATCCTGCTGCGTGCACGCCTGTTGCAGAATCTCAATCGCGGCAAGGAAGCGGTTCCGCTGCTGGAAAAAAGCATCAAGAAGTACCCGGATGACAAGCGTCTGCGCCTGACGTACGCCCGCACGCTGGTCGAGCAGGACCGCATGGAGGACGCCAAAGTGCAGTTCGCCAACCTGGTCCAGCAATACCCGGACGACGACGAACTGCGCTACTCCCTGGCGCTGGTCTGCCTGGAAGCCAAGGCGTGGGACGAGGCCAAGGGGTATCTGGAAGAGTTGATCCAGCGCGAAAGCCATGTGGACTCAGCGCACCTGAACCTCGGTCGTATCGCTGAAGAGCGCAACGACCCGCAGGCGGCCTTGCTCGAATACGCCCAGGTCGGCCCGGGTAACGACTACCTGCCAGCTCAGTTGCGCCAGGCGGACATCCTGATGAGCAACGGCCGCACCGACGAGGCGGAAAAACGCCTGGCGGCGGCGCGCGATGCCGAACCGGACTACGCGATCCAGCTGTACCTGATCCAGGCCGAAACGTTATCGGCCAACAATCAGGGCGAACGCGCCTGGAAATTGCTGCAACAAGCCTTGCTGCAATACCCCGACGATTTGAACCTGCTTTATACCCGCGCCATGCAGGCGGAAAAACGCAATGACCTGGCACAGATGGAAAAAGACCTGCGCCTGATCATCAAGCGCGACCCAGACAACGCCATGGCGCTCAACGCCCTGGGGTACACGCTGTCGGATCGCACGACGCGCTACGACGAAGCCAAGGTGCTGATCGAACAAGCCCACAAGCTGAACCCGGAAGACCCGGCCGTGCTCGACAGCCTCGGCTGGGTGAATTACCGCCTGGGCAACCTGGATGAAGCCGAACGTTTGCTGCGCCAGGCGCTGGAGCGCTTCCCCGACCAGGAAGTCGCCGCCCACCTCGGCGAAGTGCTGTGGGCCAACGGCAAGCAGCGCGAAGCACGCCAAATCTGGGAAAAATTCCTCAAGGAACAACCCGAAAGCCCCATCCTGCGCGGCACCATCAAACGCCTGACCGGATCCGAGACCCTTTAAGCTTATGTTCTTGCGCCACGTTGTAGTCTTCAGTTTTATCGCCCTGCTCGCCGGTTGCGCGGGCATAGGCAGCCGTGAATCCGTTGAAGGCCAGGGCAACCCGGCGCAATGGAAACAGCACAAGGACCAGCTCAGCAGCATTGACGGCTGGCAGATCGAAGGCAAGGTTGGGGTTCGCGCGCCGAAGGATTCCGGCAGCGGCACCTTGTTCTGGCTGCAACGCCAGGACTACTACGACATTCGCCTGTCCGGCCCGCTGGGCCGGGGCGCCGCACGCCTGACCGGGCGCCCGGGGCAAGTGAGCCTTGAAGTGGCCAACCAGGGGCGCTACGAAGCGGCCTCGCCGGAAGCGCTGCTGGAAGAACAGATTGGCTGGAAGCTGCCGGTGTCTCACCTGGTCTGGTGGGTGCGCGGCTTGCCGGCACCGGATAGCAAGAGCCGCCTGAGCCTCAACGGCGACAGCCGGCTGGCCACCCTGGAACAGGATGGCTGGCAGGTCGAGTATCTGAGCTACGTCGAACAAAGCGGTTACTGGCTGCCCGAGCGCATCAAGCTGCACGGCACCGACCTTGACGTCACGCTGGTGATCAAGGATTGGCAACCACGCAAGCTGGGGCAATAACGTGACAGTAGAACGCCTGACCCTGCCCTCCCCCGCAAAACTCAATTTGATGCTGCACATTCTGGGTCGCCGTGAAGATGGCTACCACGAGTTGCAAACGCTCTTTCAGTTTCTCGACTATGGCGATGAATTGACCTTCGCCGTACGCGACGACGGCGTGATCCAGTTGCACACCGAATTCGAAGGTGTGCCTCACGACAGCAATCTGATTGTGAGGGCGGCAAAAAAACTTCAGGAGCAATCCGGTTGCCCCCTCGGTATCGACATCTGGATCGATAAAATCCTGCCCATGGGCGGCGGTATCGGTGGCGGCAGCTCAAATGCCGCGACCACCTTGCTGGGCCTGAATCATTTGTGGACGCTGGGCTGGGACCCTGATCGCCTTGCGGCGCTGGGCCTTTCGCTGGGGGCGGACGTCCCGGTTTTCGTGCGCGGGCACGCGGCTTTCGCCGAGGGCGTCGGGGAGAAACTCACCCCTGAATACCCCGAAGAGCCGTGGTATGTCGTGCTTGTTCCGCAAGTATCTGTAAGTACAGCAGAAATTTTTTCAGATCCACTGTTGACACGTAACTCTCCTCCCATTAAAGTGCGCCCCGTTCCCAAGGGAAACAGTCGAAATGACTGCTTACCGGTTGTAGCAAGGCGTTATCCAGAGGTACGTAACGCTTTGAATTTGTTAGGTAAATTTACCGAAGCAAAATTAACCGGAACTGGAAGTTGTGTGTTTGGGGGCTTCCCAAGCAAAGCTGAAGCTGATAAAGTCTCGGCCCTTCTTACAGAGACCCTTACAGGGTTTGTAGCAAAGGGAAGCAACGTTTCGATGTTGCATCGCAAGCTGCAAAGTCTGCTCTAAAAGGAACCGAGTGTTAGGCACTCGTTGCAACAGATACAGGGGCGTCGCCAAGCGGTAAGGCAGCAGGTTTTGATCCTGCCATGCGTTGGTTCGAATCCAGCCGCCCCTGCCATTTTCTAATACTCATCCAGGTTACCCTCAGCCTCTAGGTACTGCGCGTGTCCAAGATGATGGTCTTTACGGGGAATGCTAACCCCGATCTGGCTCGGCGTGTCGTACGTCAGCTGCATATCCCTCTCGGTGACATCTCTGTCGGTAAATTCTCCGACGGCGAAATTACAGCCGAGATCAATGAAAACGTCCGCGGTAAAGATGTCTTCATTATTCAGCCGACCTGCGCTCCGACCAACGATAACCTGATGGAACTCGTCGTGATGGCTGATGCCTTCCGCCGCTCCTCAGCGACTCGAATCACAGCTGTAATCCCTTACTTTGGTTATGCCCGTCAGGATCGCCGTCCGCGTTCCGCACGTGTGGCTATCAGCGCGAAAGTCGTTGCTGACATGCTGACCGTGGTAGGCATCGACCGTGTGCTCACGGTTGACCTGCACGCTGACCAAATCCAGGGGTTCTTCGATATTCCGGTAGATAACATCTACGGCTCCCCGGTATTGGTGGATGACATTGAAGACCAGCGCTTTGAAAACCTGATGATCGTGTCCCCGGACATTGGCGGCGTCGTGCGTGCACGGGCTGTTGCCAAATCCTTGGGCGTGGACCTCGGGATCATCGACAAACGCCGTGAAAAAGCCAATCACTCTGAAGTGATGCATATCATCGGTGATGTCGAAGGGCGTACCTGTATTCTGGTTGATGACATGGTCGACACCGCCGGCACCCTGTGCCATGCGGCGAAAGCCTTGAAAGAGCACGGTGCGGCTAAAGTCTTCGCCTACTGCACACACCCTGTGCTGTCGGGCCGAGCGATCGAGAACATCGAGAATTCCGTGCTGGACGAACTGGTGGTGACCAACACCATCCCGTTGTCCGCCGCCGCTCAAGCCTGTGCGCGTATCCGTCAACTGGATATCGCACCGGTTGTTGCCGAAGCGGTTCGCCGCATCAGCAATGAAGAATCGATCAGCGCGATGTTCCGCTAAGGGTCAAACCTTCGGCACATCCCACTGACGAAAAGCGCCCCGCCCCGACATTCTGTTGGGGCGGGGCTTTTTTGCCCATGTCGAGTACGGCGCTGGTCGCAAACGCCCCTCGATGATGGCTATTTTGGAGATACAAAATGACTGACTTTATTCTGAACGCCCAAGCGCGTACTGACCTGGGGAAAGGTGCGAGCCGCCGCCTGCGTCACGCCGCCAACATCCCAGCCGTTGTTTACGGTGGCAACAAGCCTGCTGAGTCCGTGACCATCCTGGCCAAGGAAATCGCCAAGCTGTTCGAAAACGAAGCTGCCTACAGCCACGTTATCGAGCTGAACGTCGACGGCACCAAGCAAAACGTCATCGTTAAAGCGATGCAGCGTCACCCGTCCAAGCAGTTCATCATGCACGCTGACTTCGTTCGCGTTGTAGCCGGCCAGAAACTGACCGCTATCGTGCCTGTGCACTTCATCGGTGAAGAAGCACCGGTCAAGAAAGGCGGCGAGATTTCTCACGTTGTGAACGAAATCGAAGTGACCTGCCTGCCGAAAGACCTGCCTGAGTTCATCGAAGTCGACCTGTCGGCCGCTGAAGTTGGCGCCATCATCCACCTGTCCGACCTCAAAGCACCTAAAGGCGTTGAGTTCGTTGCACTGGCTCACGGTGATGACAAAGCTGTTGCCAACGTACACGCTCCACGCGTTGCACCAGAAGCTGAAGAAGGCGCTGCAGAGTAATTCACTCTGTATTGCCGGAGCTTGAGGAAACATCGCGGACCGGAACGTAGCGAGAAAGCGGGCGATAACGCGACGTTTACTCTTGAGTAAATGAGCTACTGTTGTCCACTTTCGCCGCACCAAGGTCAGGCGATGTTATCCACAACTCCAAAGGAAGGGCCCCTGTCGTGACTGCCATTAAACTGATCGTTGGCCTGGGAAATCCAGGCGCCGAATACGAACAGACCCGGCATAACGCGGGGGCCCTTTTTGTTGAGCGTATTGCCCACGCGCAAGGTGTGAACCTTGTAGCTGATCGCAAATATTTTGGCCTGACCGGACGCTTCTCGCATCAGGGTCAGGATGTTCGTCTGTTGATTCCCACCACCTACATGAACCGCAGCGGCCAAGCCGTAGCGGCGCTTGCGGGATTCTTCCGGATAAAGCCTGAAGAAATCCTGGTGGCCCATGACGAACTGGACCTGCCACCCGGCGTTGCCAAGCTCAAGCTCGGCGGCGGGCACGGTGGGCACAACGGCCTGCGCGACATCATCGCGCAGTTGGGCAATCAGAATAATTTCTACCGTCTGCGGCTCGGCATTGGCCACCCAGGCGTTGCCAGTATGGTTTCAAATTTCGTCCTGGGTCGTGCGCCACGCGCCGAACAGGAAAAACTCGATGCCAGCATCGACTTTGCCCTCGGCGTGCTGCCGGATATCTTCGCCGGTGAATGGAACCGCGCGATGAAAAACCTGCACAGCCAGAAGGCCTGACTCTTACCGAGGGGAAACACCATGGGATTCAATTGCGGCATCGTCGGCCTGCCCAACGTCGGCAAATCCACCCTGTTCAACGCCCTGACCAAGTCCGGTATTGCGGCGGAGAACTTCCCCTTCTGCACCATCGAGCCCAACAGCGGTATCGTACCGATGCCGGATCCACGCCTGGACGCCCTGGCGGCTATCGTTAATCCAAAGCGCATCCTGCCGACCACCATGGAGTTCGTCGACATCGCAGGCCTGGTCGCCGGCGCCTCGAAAGGTGAAGGCCTGGGCAACAAGTTCCTGGCCAACATCCGTGAAACCGATGCCATCGCTCACGTGGTCCGCTGCTTTGAAGACGAGAACGTGATTCACGTTTCCAACAGCGTCGATCCGAAACGCGACATCGAGATCATCGACCTGGAACTGATCTTCGCCGACCTCGACAGCTGCGAAAAACAGCTGCAAAAAGTCGCGCGTAACGCCAAGGGTGGCGACAAGGACGCAGTGGTCCAGAAGGGCCTGCTGGAGCAGTTGATCGCGCACTTCACTGAAGGCAAGCCTGCACGCAGCCTGATGAAGAACATGGGCGCCGATGAGAAGGCCGTGATCAAGGGCTTCCACCTGCTGACCACCAAGCCTGTGATGTACATCGCCAACGTCGCCGAAGACGGCTTCGAGAACAACCCGTTGCTCGATGTGGTCAAGGCCATCGCCGACGAAGAAGGCGCGATCGTCGTGCCGGTGTGCAACAAGATCGAAGCGGAAATCGCCGAGCTCGAAGACGGTGAAGAAAAGGATATGTTCCTCGAAGCCCTGGGCTTGGAAGAGCCTGGCCTGAACCGTGTGATCCGCGCCGGTTACGAAATGCTCAACCTGCAGACCTACTTCACCGCCGGTGTGGAAGAAGTCCGTGCATGGACCGTCAAGGTTGGCGCCACCGCCCCACAAGCTGCCGGCGTGATTCACACCGACTTCGAAAAAGGCTTTATCCGTGCCGAAGTGATCGCATACAACGACTTCATTCAGTACAAGGGTGAAGCCGGCGCCAAGGAAGCCGGTAAGTGGCGTTTGGAAGGCAAGGAATACGTCGTTAAAGATGGCGATGTCATGCACTTCCGCTTCAACGTATAAGTGCTCTCTGCGGTTTTTTCCGCAAACAAAAGCCGATGCATTGCATCGGCTTTTTTGTGGGCGCTCGCCCTGACAATAACCTTCATCGCAGCCATTACGACTCACACTTCAGATTAATCCTGTTTTCTTCCGCGCCTTTATGCACCCCCTTACATATACAACTCGCCTCTCCCGGAACAACTCTTACTTTTCTTACAGGATCTTTCTCGTTCCTCTCTTACAGCCTCAACGAGAAACTTGGTAAGTTACCGTTATCGGCTGATATTGATAGAGCATCAGGCCAACAATGAAGTGACAGCGACAGTGGAGCACCCGCACGATGTCGGCCTCGTTTCAAATAGATACGCCAGTAGATCCACTCTTTATTGAAGGATCTGATATTGAAGAAACCATCAATACTACTGCCACCCTCAATATTGACATCCTCTTGATGGGCGAAACGGGTACCGGCAAGGACACCTTGGCACAACGGGTTCATCATTTGTCGGGGCGGCGCGGTAGCTTCATTGCTGTGAACTGTGCAGCCATCCCCGAAAGCCTTGCGGAAAGCCAGCTGTTCGGCGTCAACAGCGGGGCCTTTACCGGTGCGATGCAATCACGGGCCGGTTTTGTGGAGGCTGCTCATCTGGGGACTCTGTACCTTGATGAAATCGACAGCATGCCGCTGACTCTGCAAGCCAAGCTATTGCGGGTGCTGGAATCCCGCGGCGTGGAGCGCCTAGGCTCGACCCGCTTCATCCCCGTCGATATGCGTGTCATTGCGTCGGCCCAACACTCGTTGCACACAATGGTCGAACAAGGCACCTTCAGGCGCGACCTGTACTTTCGCCTGAATGTCGTCAACATCCAACTCCCGGCCTTGCGCGACCGGCGTGAGCGCATCATTCCGTTGTTCCTGGAAATGATCCAGCAAGAAGCTGCCCACTTCGGCTGTTCGGCCCCGCCGCCGCCTAGCGGGCTGCTGCAGCAATTGCTAAGCCATCCCTGGCAGGGCAACGTTCGTGAACTGCGTTCGACGGCCAAACGCTTCGTCCTGGGCTTACCGCTTCTCTCCACGTCCTTGAACATCAGGCAGGAATCCGTGATGGGTCTGAAAGCACGCCTGCAGCAGCTGGAAAAGGCACTGATCGAAGAGTCGCTGCTACGCCACGATTACTGTGTGGATAGCGCCGCAGTGGAGCTAAGCGTGGCCAAGCGCACGCTTTACTACAGAATGAAGCAGTTGAATATATCCCTGGCTTAACGCGCTTACAAATATTTAGAAACATCTACCTCTGAAACATTTGGAACGCCTTGTTGCTAAACACCACACAACTAGGGCCACGCTCAAGGCGTTATTGACATGCTAAGGCATAAATAGGGCTTGGCTAACGGCGAACGTGTATCCCCTTCAAACATTGCAGTTGGAGTTTATTATGTCTATTTCAAGCAGTACGCCCCCCAGCACCAACAATAATTTCCTGTCCGCCCCAGGAACAAAACCCGGCACAGGCAACAGCAGTGATGATCTGTTAGACAAGGCAGAGGCCATTGCTCGAGAGGGTTTCGAGTTGAGCCTGAAAGCCAAGCAAATCACCAACAAATATGCGGCAGCTAAAGAAGTTCGATAACACAACCGCCTCCCCGTGTTGTCCATCGGGGAGGCTTTCTTGTTCGCTGAAATAGCAACTTTTGATATCAGCCGTTCCAGGTAGGCTGCCTCAAGTATCGACATAGCAGGCTTTACATGAAGATAGAAGAACTTGACTTTTCAGTGCAACGCAACGCCCTCGAAGAAGCCTTTAACACACGAAGTCATCCTGCCTCTCATACAGACGTAGACTTTTTCACCTCATCGCTGAACCGCCCAGGAGCGACTACCACCCGGGTAGACAATCCTGCGGGACCTTCGCTGCTGGCAGAGGCCGGACAGCACGTCAAGGCCTTGGAAAGCCGTCTTGCGCATGCACTCAAATCAACCAACAAAGGCTCCGACCCGGACGATTTCAAGCAATACCCACGTGAGCTATCCAACGTCGTACTGACCTCCCAACTGCTGGTAAAAAGCCTGGGCAAGGCCACTCAGTGCCTCGACAAAATCTGCAACTTGCAATAATGGCCATGAACAGTTTCCTGCCTGTCGCGTTACTCCTGGCGGCTGCACTGATGTTGGGTGGCTGCAGCGATCGTGTCGAACTTCATCGCCAACTCTCCGAGCAAGAGGCCAATGAGGTCATCGCAGAGTTGGCCGACAAACACATTCGCGCGCAGAAAGTCCCGGCCAAAGATGGCGTCACCGTGGCCGTCAATGCCGTCGACATCGGGCGCGCCGTACGCACGCTGGAAGCCGCCGGGTTGCCTCGAGCGGCACGCACTACGCTGGGTGACACGTTTCGCAAGGAAGGGGTCATTTCCACGCCGCTGGAAGAGCGCGCGCGCTACATCTATGCCCTGTCCCAAGAGCTTGAGGCCACCCTGTCCAATATTGACGGTGTGATCGTTGCGCGTGTGCACGTGGTGCTGCCGGAACGCGTAGCACCGGGTGAGCCGGTCCAACCCGCGTCCGCGTCGGTATTCATCAAACATGACCCGCGCCTGGACCCCGATAACATCCGCGCCCGCGTACGCAGGATGGTCGCGAGCAGCATCCCGGGCATGACCGCTGCGGTGGACAACCCGCAAAAACTAAGCGTGATCTTCGTGCCAGCCACTGCCTATCAGGAACAGCAACGCCTGGCTTACTTCGGCCCTTTCCTGGTGCCCAACGATGACCTCCCGTTCTGGCGAACCAGCGTAACCCTTTTTCTGCTCAGCCTAGTGGCCATCACCCTCGCCGCATCATTCCTGTTTGCACGACGCCAGCGCGCGCGGCAAGGGAGGCCTGTAGCAGGCGAATCAATCGGCGCCGCCCATGACGCCTAGCATCGATCAGTCGGCGAGCGAGCAATTGGCCTGGGCACAATGGTGGGCGTTCCCTTGGAAGTACGCCCACGAAGACTGGCGAGATGACGTTCATAGTGCGATGGACGCGCTCCATCGTAGCGGTGGATGGGCCCCCTGCACGCTCCCGGGTGTTGTCGCCTGCCTGCCTCCGGAGCCTCATACCACCGTGCTCCGCCTGGCCCTTGCCTCCACGGAGCAACTCAATTTGGCGCTGACACTGGTTCACGACATCTTCAATCCGCAAGCCTCGTCAGGCTTGAGCGACAGTCATCAGTTGTGGTGCACACGACTTTCCAAGGCCCTGCCTCCTGCGCGGCCACTGCGCGATGCCGATCCGTTGCAATTGCTCTGTAGCTGGGTAGCGCCCTCCACCTGGCAGCGCCTGCGATTGCGCTTTCCCCGTGGACACGTGCAAGAAGTGGAAAAAAAAAACTCTCCGTCGAGGGAGCAACCAGCCAACTGAACACACTCTGGCAAGCCGTCGTCTGGCGGGTGACGACAACGGCAACCGACACCATCCCCCCCGACTCGAACGTGTAAGGAGAACGCCGATGCTATGCCGACACTCTCTTGAGTTGCCCAGCGGTGCCTCTGGTTTGCCACGTAATCTGATCCTCCGTGAAGAGCTTAAGGACTGGGACCAGGCCAACCAGATTTTACGCCACGCCAGTGCCCAGGCCGACGAACTGATAAGCCAGGCAGAAAGGAAATGTGAAGTGCTGCAGCAAGAAGCCTCACTGCAGGTCTGGCAGCGCGCAGATACCCAACTCAAGCAGTGGGACCTCGACCGTCAGGCGATGTGTGACAGCCTCGAACACTATGCGACCCGCATCACCCAGCAGGCGATGCGTCGCCTGCTTGACGACATCGCGCCTCCCCAAAGGCTGGCAGCCTTGCTCAAGCAACTACTGGCCAGCCAAGTCCAGGAGGTCAATGCGACGCTGCTGTGTCATCCCCATGACGTTGAAGAGATCGAACAGTGCCTCAGCCTTCGCAATGCCACGTATTGGAAGCTTCACACCGACGAAGCAATCCGGCCTCAGACACTCGTTCTGCAAACCGACGAGGGCGACTTCCGAATCAGTTGGAACTCCCTGCTCGAAGCGTTCTTCAACAGCAGTCAAGAGTACTTGGATTACGACCTGAAAGTACGCGAGCCAGCGTTTTCATAACGTCTTGCAAACAGGTCTATCGCGCATTCAAACCCACCGACATGAAGGAAAAACCATGGATTTTTTTAATGATCTATCTCGCCAGCTATTAAGAAACAGCGACGTCGCCCACAAGGCCTACAAAGCGAATATCGCTGAAGTCTCAGCCAATGGTTCAGACGCCGAGTTCTTCGAACTGGCCATGAAAAAAGCCACGACGCAGATGGCCTACCTGGAGCACAACCGGGTGAATCACTTGCTGCTCAAAAGTGCCTTTGAGAGTTTCCAGTAACTATGAAAGCGCTGGTCGGTGAGTGGCTCAGAGACCGCGCGGAGCGTGCGATGAGGCCACGCTCTTCGGTTGCCTCCAGACACTGTTTAACCAACGCGATACCTGGCGCTCCGCTGCCGCGCGCCCTGTTCGGCCGGCTCTGAACCTCAAACCCACCTCGCTACGCTCGCCGTCTTACTAACAAGAGAACACCTCATGTTTAACCCCCCCTCCAAGCACACCGGCTTGCGCTTTGATTCACCGCGCTCATCGTCAAAACGAGCGGGATGGCGGTGCCTGGTCGCACTGCCATGCTTGCTGATGCCCGTCGTCAGTACCTACGCAGCCATTCCTGCCGAATGGAAAAATACCGCTTACGCCTACGAGGCCCAACAAAAACCGCTGCGAGAAGTGCTCGAAGACTTCGCGCAGACCTTTGGTACGCAACTGCAAGTGGAGGGGCTACTGGAGGGCAACGTCAACGGAAAGATTCGCGCCAACACCCCGCAATCATTGCTTGATCGACTGGGGGTCGAACATCGCTTCCAGTGGTATTTGTACAACAACACGCTCTATATCAGCTCTCTGGATCAACAGGAATCTGCACGTTTGGAGGTCTCTTCCGAAACCATCGCGGACCTCAAAAAAGCACTCACGGATATTGGCCTGCTCGACAGCCGCTTCGGCTGGGGCGAACTCCCCGAAGACGGCGTCGTCTTGGTCTCCGGCCCGCGGCGCTATATAGAACAGATCAAGCATTTCAGCAGCCAACGCCGCTCACCGGAAGAAAAACAAAGCGTGCTCAGCTACCCGCTGAAGTTCGCCAACGCGACGGATCGCCAAGTGGAATATCGCGGTGAAAAACATGCCATTCCCGGCGTTGCGAGCATTTTACGCGGGTTGTTGGAGCCCCGCGCCACCTCCTCTCTTTCGGGGCTTGGCCAACGCCCCCCTTCACAACCCTCCCCCCTTGCGCCAAACATTCCCCGGCTGAACAACCCACTGATCGGGCAGATGGTTGGCGTAAACAGCAACCCTGCGCAGTTCGAGACCGGCGGCACGCTCACCCCACGCGCACCAACACCCTCCAGCCGGATTCGCGTCGAAGCTGATGTGCGTAACAACGCGGTACTGATCTACGATTTGCCGGAGCGCCAGGCCCTGTACCGCGAGTTGATCGCTCAGCTCGATGTCGCAAGCAAGCTGATAGAGATCGATGCCATTATCCTCGACATCGAGCGCACGCAATTACGCGAGTTCGGCGTGAACTGGGGCTTCCAGAACAGTCGTTTCCGTGGCCTCGGCACCAACCAGGCTCCTGGCACCACCTCGCAGTTATCGATTGAAAATCGTGATCGCTTCTACGCGGATATACGCGCACTTGAAGCCAAGGGGCTGGCAACCATGGTCTCCAACCCTTCGGTCCTCACCCTGGAAAACCAGCCAGCGGTCATCGACTTCAACCGCACTCAGTACCTGACGCCCGGCAGAGAAAACGCAACCATTCTGCCGGTCACCGTGGGGACCAGCTTCCAGGTCGTACCGCGAGTCATCACCAGTCGCGGTGGTCACCAGGTCCACTTGGCGGTGGATATTGAAGACGGGAATTTCGACGAGACCAACCCCATGCCAGGCCAACTGGATGTGCGCCGAGGCAAGGTCAGTACCCAGGCAGTAATGGCTGAAAAACGCTCGCTGGTGGTGGGTGGATTCCATGTCACCGAAAGCACCGACAAGCAGAACAAGGTGCCTCTGCTGGGCGACATTCCGCTGCTGGGCAAGGCGCTGTTTTCCTCGACCGAACGACAGAACAATCGACGTGAGCGCCTGTTTATCATCACCCCGCGCGTCATCGGCGACCAGTCCGACCCCTCGCGCTATTTGCCCCAGGCCGACCAAGTCGATCTGCAAGCGGCGCTCACACCGCTCGCCAGGCGCAACAGCCCTCACCAGCCGGTGATCAATCGCAACGACATCATCAGCACCCTGGCGCACCTGGTCAGCGGGCAAGTCCCCCAGACCTTCAAAGCGGCGCCAATGCCACTCGGGCTGCGGACATTATGCAACACACGCGAATTGCTGGCGCTGAACGAAAATCGCAGCCAATGGTATGCCGGCCCCGAGTACAACGTGGCAGTCGTGGTGCTGCGCAACCAGTTCAACCGCAATGTGCGCATAGACGAAAAAGAATGCAGCAACTCGCAGACCCTGGCAGTCAGCGCCTGGCCGCGTGCCTGGCTCAAGCCCGGTGAGGAAGCCGAAGTATTTATCGCGATGCGCCCGGTGGTGAAGGACGAACACCTCAGCGTACCCCGCCCCTCCTTGATCACCCCAGCTCAGAAGGCCAAGCCATGAATCGCCGCTTGTTGTGCATCACACTGATCAGCGCAGCGTTGTTCGTCACCGGCTGTACCCCCACGTGCAAGGGCGACTCCTGCTCACGTCCACAATCGACCCATGACCAAATGGTAATCTGGTGGCCGCCACAGATGCGCGTCGAACCCGGCCCCAGTGGTGGGCGGGCGGACTACCAGACCATCTCGCTGGAGCGCTGAGTGCTCGCCAATGCCCGATCATCAACGCCAGGTAAGTTGGAAAAACGGGTGAGCGGCGCGGCCGCTCACCTGCCACTCGCGCCCGGTATCACGGTGTGTTCACCTCACGCCGGCCAACGACCGGGGTTGGCCTTGCACGTCTCTCGCGAAGCCTTGCGAACCGGGCAATTACAACGGGTATTGGAGCAGCGTTTCGAACGCCCCTTTATTCAATGGCTATTTGACCTATCAGGATGTCAATGGCGCCCAGGTCAGCGCTGATCAAGCTCGGGGATTTCCAGCGTTTCACGCTTGGCCTCATCGTCCAGCTCACGCAAGGTGCGATAGATCAGCGCCACCGCCTGCAAGGTTTCGCGGGGAATGCTCGCACCCAACTCTTTTGTATAGATCGTGCGCGCTAGCCATATGCACTGGATCACCGGCACCTCAGCGGCCTTGGCACGATCGATCAGCCTGCGGGCCTCAGCGTCCGTGCCCTTGCTCACCAGCAACGGAAGCGGTGTTTTACCAGGGCGGTAATACAGGGCGACCGCATAGTGCGTCGGGTTGACCACCAGCATGTCCGCCTCCTCCAGCTTGGGCAGCTTCACCTTCGGCTCTTCCTGGGCCAATTGCTGGGCCAATGCGCGACGCTGGCCTTTCACATGCGGGTCGCCCTCCATGTCCTTGTACTCTTTGACGACCTCGACCTGGGTCATGCGCATGCGTTTGGCAAAAAAATACCTCACCATCATCAGGTCGATAAGCGCCAGTATCAACAACAAGCCGAGGCAGGCATGCAGCAAGTGCCGAAACAGCACGATCAACGCCAGGATGTAACTTTGCAGGTCACTGTTGGCCAAGTTGATCAACGCCCCCAAAGAGGGCCAGACCACCACATACACAATCAGCCCTATCAGGAACGCCTTGGCGATACTCATCAACAGGTTCATCAGCGATTGAGCAGAAAACATCTGCTTGATCTGGCTGACCGGGTTCAGGCGATTGAAGTCGGGCTTGAGGCTCTCTGGCGCAAACAACAGTCCGAACTGCATCCAACTGCTGATGAGCTTCACAGCAATCGCCACCCCTGCCATCAATACAGAGAACGAGAAAAACACAATCAGGCTTTCAACCAGCACCTCCTCCAGAGCCCGTGCAAAGGGCTGATTCAGGTCTGAGATCGGCAAGATCATCAACTGCTGGAACCGTTGCAGGCTGCTCTCGGCCGTGAACAGCGCGATTTCACTGATCGACGTCAGCACCAGCAATTTACCGACGTCCTGGCTTTGGGCGACTTGGCCTTTCTTGCGTTGATCACGCAGCTTCTTGGCTGACGCCGGGTGCTTCTTTTCCCCTGAATCACTCACGGCAGTGACGCCTTGAAGAGCAACCCCAGCGAATGCCTGAGGTCACCCAGTTGGCTCATGCGCCCGACGATAAGGTCCTGCAACAACGCAAAGTACACCAATAAAATGCCGATACCCGCCAGGCATTTGACAGGGGGCGCCAGCGTGCTCACCTGTAGCTGCTGGCTGTAAACCCCCAGCAGCGCGATACCGAATTCCAGCAACAGCAACACCGCGATAAAAGGCGCGGCGTAGAGCATCATGTGGGTGAAGGTGTCGCCCAGCAACCCGACGAATACACCCATGCCATTCGGTGCCGGCAGCGGAAACCACACGGTGGGCGGCCAGATCAGGTAGCTGTCCCAGATCACCTGAGTCAACGTACCCAGTCCGAGCGTGACGATCAGAAGATAAATCGCCAACTGCTTGAACAAGTGCCCGATCGGCGTCGCATCCGGGCCCAGTGAAGGATTGAGCTGCCCCCCCGCCAAGGCTCCACGTTGGTTATCGAGCAGCGCTCCCACCGATTCGAACATCCAGAACGGCATCGACAGCAGCACTCCCAAGAGAAGGCCCAGAGCCACCTCTTTCAGCACCAGCGCACCGAGCATCAACGCGGAGTATTCCTCGACCGCCAATACGGCATGGATACCCGGCGCTGGCATCAACGCCATGACCATCACAATGGTGTGCCGTAGCATGCCGCGGATATGTTGAAAGCAGAACGCAGCCACCAAGATGGCACAAGGGTAGATGCGCGACATACCGATCATCAGGCTGGGCAGGTACTCAAGATAAAGCAGCACAGGCAGCGCCTCAGTTCAGGGCCGAGCGGCCAATCATGTCGAAGGCCAGGTTGATCAACTGGATCAGCTCAACCCCAATCCAGCGGCCGGTCAGGATCAGCGTGATACCCACGGCAACCAACTTGATGCCAAAGGGCAGCGTCTGATCCTGTATTTGCATCAACGCCTGTACCAGGGACGTCAGCACACCCACCACCACCGCCACAATCAGCGGCGGCGCCGACAGTACGACCACCAACAGCATGCCCTGCTTGAACAGCACGATCGGTTCCATAGGGTACTCAGAGGTAGGAAAGGAACAGGCTGTCGAGCAAGCGCGACCACCCCGAGACCAGCACGAACAACAGCAACTTGAGCGGCAGTGAGATGGTCATCGGCGAGACCATTTGCATCCCCAGCGCCAGCAGCAGATTGGAGACAATCAGATCAATGACGATGAAGGGGATGTAGATCAGGAAACCGATCTCAAATCCCGCCTGCAGTTGTGACAGCACAAACGCCGGCACCAGCAGGATCAAGTCCTCGCGCCGCACGTCCTGCGCCATTTGCGCAGGCCAAAGGCGCGCGGTGTTTTCCAGCAAGTGCGTCAGCGTGTCCGGGTCCACATTGCGCAACATGAAGGCGCGCAGCGGTTTGATGGCCTCGCTTCCCGTCTGCAAAAACGTTTGCACATTGCTCAGGTCCAGCGGCGAGACCTTGATGCTTTCAGCAATCTCGTACCCCACCGGAGCCATGATGAACAGGGTGGCCGCAAGCGCGATGCCATTGATCGCCATGCTCGGTGGGACCTGCTGCACGCCGAGGGCATTGCGGGTAATCATCAGCACAATGACAATTTTCAAAAACGATGTGCAGATGATCAGCAGCATGGGCATCAACGTAAGCGCCCCCAGAAACACCGCAAGAATGAGGGGGTCCAGCCCCTGGATATTCATCGACCGAACATCACGCGGGACAGCTGCAACCCCAGGCGCCCATCAACTTCCACCAACTGCCCCTGAGCAATCGGGCGGTCGCCATAATAGAGGCCTGCCATGCCCGGGGCGTAGCCGGCAATACCCAGCACCGCGCCGGGCGCAAGGTTACGCAGCTCACCCAAGGTGAGGTTGAGCGCTCCGCAGCGTACCGTCAGCGCCATGCTCAACTCATCGAAAGGCTCATGGCCGAATACATCTACCACCGGCTCATCCTTCTCATGCTCCGAGTAGTGGGGCGCAGTAAAATTGTCGTCCACGGACGTCTCCTCGATAGCAGTAAGGGTCATGCACAAAGCGCCTTTGGCATCGTCAATACACCCTCGCAAGCACCGTCTGCCGGTGCGTACATAGCCCGTCCCGCAGGCCTGAAAAAAATGCTGCTCAAGCAACAACACGTCCCCGATGCGCAGCGCTTGTGCCTGCCTTACCGGCAAGTGCAAACGCCCGAGCGTTACGGCAATCGCCAACTGAAACGACGCCGTCATCGGCTCTGCAGTCGGGCGCCACGGGCCGGACGCGTATAACGTCAGGAAGCTTTCGGCGGCAAGCCACAGGTAGCCCACGACGCGAGATGCTCCCAGGGTCACACTCAGCTGGCAGCCGAACCCGACCGGACGATCAACCTCCAGCAGTCGCACGGTGCCCAGCAGCGTTCGTACCTGCGGGCTGAGGTGGTGCTGGAATAACGCCCAAAACCAGTCGTTTGAATCGTTACCCGCCTGGGCCAACGTGACCGGGCATTCGCCCAGCAAGCTGAGCAGCGGCCCGGCCTCCGCAAGCGCGAGCACACCACACCGGGTTTCAAGGCAAACGACGTCGCCTCCGGTGGGCGGGCGCCCGGGTTCCAGACGCAACTCACCGCCCTGCCCCGCCACTTGAAAGGGCAGGCACAAGCCACGTCCCAATCGACGGCGAGCAGCAACGATGTCGCTCCTAATCAAAGGCAACACCAGTGACGGCACTATCATGTCGACCTGATGCAAGGTAAATGCAGGCTGACCGGCAGCCCCAACGCCGCCGCCAAGCGGCTTTCACATTGTTGCCGTACACCACTGAGCCAGCGTGCCGTTGCGTCTTGCTCAGGCTCCAGCTCAATGGCCCAAGCGCCTTGTTCACGACGCACGCTGGCGTTGATCCGCCCAAGCCTGGGCAGGTACAGCACCGCCTGAAGCGGCCACTGCGACCCCATCTGCATACGAGGGAGTAATTGGTCTGCGAGGGCGCCAATCAAGGCGGCAGAGGCATTCGACTTCGCCTTCGATAGCGACGGCTCCCTCCCTGCACCCTCGTCCATATCCGCGAACAGTCGGGCGAATAATCGCCCTTGCTCCCAGGGCACGACAGCGGCGCCGATGGGCTCACGGTCTTCGCGTATTCCACGTAGGCGTGGGTACTCAGTGGGTTTATTGGAAACCTGTTTCACGTCGGCTCCTGCGCCAGTAAAAGGGACAGCTCCTGGAGTTTTTCAACCTGTCGCAGGCACTCGGTGACCTGCTTCTGGGCGCTGCCAACGCGGATGGCCTTTTCTTCCTGCTGGCTTTGCAATGCTTCCAGCCGGGCTTTGTCTCGACGGGTATTGGCCGATAAAACACGCTCCTGCGCACCCCAGGTCTTCAGGGCCTGCAACGTCATCACCTGGCCCTGGTAGTGGCTGAGCAATTGAGCACTTTCCCGCGCCTCGTCCTGCCGGCTTTCTTCAAGCGTGTCGCTGGCCTGTTCTATATGGGCAAGCAGCGTTTGCTGGGCTCGCTTCGCCTCACGCAGGCTGCGTTCGGCCCGGTCTGCCCGGTGCCTGCGCAGGCGTCGCAGTGTCTCCACATCACCAAGCAGCACGTCAGAATGGGACATGTGCGGTCAGCTCCTGAATGTGCTCCAGCGTCCTCGCCATGGGCGTGGGCTCACGCAAGTCCTGGCGCAGAAAAGCATCGACCGCCTGGCGGCTGTCCACCGCCAGGTCAGTCAGGGCATCCGTGCCAGGCTGGTACTCCCCCAGCTTGAGCATCAACTCGATCTGCTGGTAAGCCGACAACAAGCGGCGCAATGCGGTGCCGGCGCGAATATCTGCCGGAGAGACAACGTTGCTCAAGATTCGCGACAGGCTCGCCAGCACGTCCACTGCCGGGTAGTGCCCACGCTCGGCCAACTTGCGAGACAACACGATATGACCATCCAGCAGTGAGCGAACCTCATCGGCGACCGGATCGTTCATGGAGTCCTGTTCGATCAGTACCGTGTAGATCGCCGTGATAACCCCCTCACGGGTCAACCCGGCGCGCTCCACCAAACGGGGTAACAGGCTGTAGACCGACGGCGGAAGACCACCGCGACCCAACGGCTCACCCGCCGCCAGGCCGATTTCACGCTGGGCCCTGGCAAAACGGGTCAGTGAGTCGATCAGCAGCAACACCCGCTGCCCCTTGCGCCGGAAACCTTCGGCCAGGGCCGTAGCGGTAAATGCAGCACGCGCGCGCTCCATGCTTGAGCGATCGGAGGTCGCGCACACCAATACCGCTTTGGCACGCAGTTGCTCATCCAACTCATGGTCTAGAAACTCACGCAACTCGCGGCCCCGCTCGCCGATCAAGCCGAACACGATCACATCGCACTCAACGTTACGGGCGATTTCAGCCAGTAAGGTGGTCTTCCCGCAACCCGCCCCGGCAAACAGCCCAACACGCTGGCCTTCACCCAACGTCAACAAACCATCGATCGAACGGACTCCGGTAGCCAGTGCGCGGTGGATCCTCGGACGCTCAGTGGGCAACGGCGCTTCACACAGCACTGCACTCGTATCAGGCAAGTCCGCCTCCACAAAAGCACTGGCACCCTCCCCCGTGATGGGCCTGCCGAAACCGTCCAACACCTGGCCCAGCAACGCATCGCTGACCTGTACCCGATGCGCCACACCCAGGCGTTCAACGCTGGCCCCCACCCGCACGCCCTCCAGGTTGCCCAGGGCGCTGAGCACCGCATCCTGCTGATCGAAGCCAATGATCTCGGCGAGCATGCAATCACCCGGGGCTTTCTCGACCTGGCACAAGTCTCCGATACGCGCCAGGGGCAGCCGGCACTGCAGCAGCATGCCGTTGACGCGCTGGATACGACCGCGCATCGTCACCGGCGCAAAAGCCGCCAGTGACTGAGATTGGCGTTGCTGCCAGGCCTCCAGACGCGCTTGCAGTTCCAGGCTCACCAGCGCACCTCATACCGCTGCGCACCGTCAAATACCACTTTGCTGTTATCGATCGACACCAGGCGCAGTCCTTCCACCTCATCCCCCACAAACAACCGGGTACCCTCTTCCAGAACCACATGGCCATTCGGCCCGCCGACGATCTGAACGATCTTGAAGGGCAGCGCGCTGTCGCGCACACGTACACGACTGAGTACCGGTACAGCGCTGTCGAACTGCTCTCCAAAACGGCTGAGCATCCGTGCCACCAGGTCCACATCGTCTTGGGAGACATCCCCACTGAGCGTGACCTGGCCATTGATGACTTGGAGGGAAACGCGCTCGCCCAGCTCACGCTCGCCCAGCATCTTCAACAACTGCTCGCGCACTTCAAACGGCGAGGCCAGTTCACGTTTCTGGACGGCCTGCGGCATCAGGGAGGCCTGGGCCTCGGGCTCTCCTGTAGAGGCCATGCCCACCAGAATGAAGATGACCGTTATCACCAGCACCACAGTAATCAGGCGCTTTTGTTGTGGATGGGAAATGGACGATAAATTGAGGGTTGGCGTCGGCTCCGTGGCAGGAGCTGACACCAGCGGAGCCTGGGTCGGCGCCTGCGGCCAAGGCTCATCAGCCAGGGTGACACAGAGCCGTACACACCCGACGCAAAACACAGCGTTCGGTGCCAGGCTCGCAATCTGCGCCAAAACCTGCCCATCGGCGCCTTGCAACAGCCCCGCTTCAGCCTGTACCGACCAGTTCGAGCCGACCAGCAGCAGCCGAGCATGCTGCTGTGCAACACCAGGATCATTGAGCATCAGGTCGGCATCGGCATGGGCACCGATGCTCCACTGCTCACCGAACAGCGGCAGTGCAGCCCCTTGATGCAGACCGTCCAAAACACGCAGCTCAAACATCACCAGTGCCTCGATCGATTAGTAAATACCCACGGGCTCATGCCTGTACCCCGCGCACCAAATCAACCTGAGCAAGGTCAAAACGCCCCAGCACTTTTACCTTGGAGCTGCTTCCCAGCTCCGCGAACGACAGCACCGGCACGTAGTTGAATTCTTCGAGCAGCAATGTCCGCAGCGGGCTGCGCAAGTCCTGGGCGACCAGCATCACACTCTTGAATTTGGGCCGAACGGTAAAAGCCTGGTTGAGCAGGTTGATCATGGCTGCGCTGTGCTCATCGTCGAGCGCAAAGAAGACACCGGTCTGGGTCTGGCGCAGCGCGTCCCGCAACGTGCTTTCAGTTTGAGGCGAGAGCAACCAGGCATGCAGGCCATCAGCTTCACTGTACTGATGCATGATCTGCGCTTTGAGGGCGATACGAGCGTAATCAGCCAGTGCCTCAGGTTCGCGCTCATGCTGGCCGTACTCGATCAGCGATTCGACAATCAGCCGTACCGCGCGCAAGGGCACGCCTTCACTGGCCAAGCGCTGCAACACCGCCGAAAAACGTGACAGTGGCATGATCCGCTGTAGCTCCTGCACCAATTCCGGCTGGTTGTGCTCCAGCCAACTGAGGATCGCTTTGCTCTCCTGGATGCCCAGGAAATGTGGCCCACTGAGCATCATCGCCTGCTTCATGCGTTCAATGATCAGGCTCGCCGCGCTGAAGCGCTCCACTTGCGGGTCTTCGAGCAGCGGGTCATCAGGCGCCAGCCAGATCCAGTCCTGTTCGTCACGCTCAGCCAACCCAGGTATGCCGTGGGCGGGCTCATCCTTCAGTGCCTTGCGCTCAACAGCCAGATAGTTGACCACCGAGGCCTTGACCATCGGGACTTCATGCACACAAAAACGCATTTCATCGGTGGCCAGCGAGTCATCGAGTTCCACCTCGAATGGCGGCAGTGTCAGGCCGATATTGGCCACCAGCGCATTTCGGGCCTGGCGAATCCCGTGGATAAGGTCCGTCACTTCAGGCGTGCCACGCAGGGCCGGGGAGAACTGCAACAGGTAAGGCCGCGACGGGTCGAACCCGCGTAGATCCTCGCTGCCATTCTGCTCAGGACGCACCGCTTCGCCCGCTTCAGCGGCAGGCTGGGCTTCCCGTTGACGCTGGCGCACCAGGTAATAACCGAGGCTACCGGTGATCGCCGAGATGAACATGAAGACCCCCGTTGGCATGCCGGGCACTGCGGCGAAGACGAGCATTCCCACAGAAGCGATCACCCAACTCTTGGGTTCGCTGGTCATTTGCCGAGCAATTTCAGCGCCCATGTTACTGACGCCCTTACGCCCATCCGGCGCCACACGGGTGATGATCATGCCGGCAGTCAAGGAGATCAGCAGCGCCGGAATCTGCGCGATCAAACCGTCACCGATGGTCAGTACCGAATACAGCGCCATCGAGTCTGCAGCGCTCAAGCCGTGCTGGAACATGCCCGTAGAAAAACCGCCCAACAGGTTGACCACGACAATGATCAAACCAGCAATAGCGTCACCCTTGACGAACTTCATGGCGCCGTCCATGGCGCCGAACAACTGGCTCTCGCGGGACAGCTGCTCGCGCTTGTCTCGTGCTTGGGCGCCGTCGATCAGGCCTGCGCGCAAGTCACTGTCGATGGACATCTGCTTGCCAGGCATCGCGTCCAGGCTGAAACGCGCCGCCACTTCAGCGACCCGCTCCGAGCCTTTGGTGATCACCAGAAAGTTGACCAGCGTCAGGATCAGGAAGATCACCATCCCTACCGCCAGGTTGCCCCCCACCACAAAATTGCCAAAGGCTTCAACGATATCGCCGGCGTCCTGTTCCAGCAGGATAAGGCGCGTGGTCGCGATCGACAGCGCCAGTCGAAACATCGTGGTCAGCAACAGGATCGAGGGGAACGACGAGAACGCCAGGGGGCCGGGCAAGTAAAGCGCCAATACAATCAACAGGCATGAAATGCAGATATTGAGGGCGATCAGAATATCCACCAGCCATGTGGGCAGCGGCACAATAAAGATAAAAACGATGGCCAAGACCACCACCGCGCCCAACACTTCGGCGCGCTGCGCCACTTTGAGCAACAGGGTGTTAATGACCGATAACACGGTCACGCCAGTGGCCTCGGCTCACCGGCAAAGCGCGTGGGGCCACGGTGGATGCGATCCAGCTCATCCATCACCACCAGAAAGCCCTGCAGGGTCTCTTGACGGGTTCGGCTGTCGGTCCACAAGGCCAAGGGCAGTTGCTGGAACAACGGATAAAGAGCATTGAGGGACACCAGTTGCCGGTCCAACGGCCCACCCCCCAACTCATCCCCCAACCGCAGGACTTCACCCGCCTCAATGCCGCTACCGGCATAACCCAGCAGGCCTTGCAGCAGGGCTACCGCGTCATGCTCAATGCAAAGTCGCTGAGTCAACGCCTGGCAACCCGCCAGCACCCCGCTCAGTTGCCCGCAGCTTTGTAGCCCCTGCAGCAACGTACGCAACATAGGCGTTGGCATGGACGAAACCATGGCCGCGATATCGTCCGCCAGGGCTTTGCGCATCAACTTGAGCCCAACGCCGAAACGCGCCCCCCCATACATGCCCAACAGTGCCTGCATCATCGTGGCTAACGATTGACGCGTAACGACACTCGCGTAATAGAGCGTACGAAGTGCCTGGCGCTCCTTTGGGTCGACGCCGACAGCCTGCAAGGCCGCCGCAATATTCAAGCCGGCCTGGATCTCGCCCTTGAAGCGGACCTCCAGCTTGGTAATGGCGGCACGCGCCAAGGCGGCTTCAGACTTACGTACCTCAGCGTCCGCCCGGGCTGCCACGTGCTTGAGTACAACGAATGCCCGTGCCGGATCGCCCCCCGTCATTTCGAGCAACCTGTCGACACCGGGTTGCTGCAGCAATTGCAGCCTGATTCGCCGTGAAGTGGCCGCCAGGGTCGCCTGGGCTGGGTGCCCCAATTGTTCGTACAACTGCGCAAGCTTCTCGGCAGGGGGCACACGCACGCCCAACGCGCGCTGGTTCAGCGTTCGGCTATGGGCTTCCACTTCCGGATTGAATAGTTGGGTCGTCTCGTCAACCCCCTTCACGGGCGTACGCGCCGTGGCAGGAGGGCTGACAACAGGTAGATCCAAATGCTGGATCGTTCGGACGTCGTTGCTGGATTCGACTTTCATGGACAGGCCAGTACTGAAAGAGTGTCCCCCTTCGTGGCAGCCACCCCCCAAACGGTTCCATCGTCATTCACCATTACGCCCCGGTTGAAAAAACCTGCACGAGCCTCGATCGCTTCGTGCAAGCCGTTGCGCAAAACCATCTAAATTCAAGATATTTACATATAAAAATCAAGTAGTTAGTGATTTCTTCCGCTTGGCACAGGCGATGCAAAAGGGGTTCGGTCGACATCCTTTCGACTGTGTCTACCCTGAGGAAAAAATCATGAATATTCCGATTGAAGCTTTAGCGCACCTCGTCGGTAGCTCGCCTCAATTCATGCTTCAACTGACAGACGACCAGCAAAAAAAGCTTCGGCGCTTCATCCAGAAACGCGTGCTCAATCCTGAGGATGCAGACGACCTTCTGCAGCTGACTTACCTGGAAGCCTGGCGTAACCGCGAGCGTTTCAGCGGTAACGCCACCCTCAGCACCTGGATGTGCGGAATTGCGCAAAATTTGATCCGCAACCACTTCCGGCGCCTGTATGCCAAACCCGTGCATTGTGAGTTCGACGAAGCGCTTTGGCATGGGCAGGAGGAAAATAGAAACCTGGACTGGGAGTTTGAAATCAATCGTCGACTGGAGAAAACCCTGATTGCGATTGATCACCTGCCCCTGGAGATGCGCAAAACGCTGTATGCCTCGCTGGAAACCGACGGCAGCTACCAGGACACCGCTGATGTGTTGGACATTCCTATTGGTACCGTTCGCTCACGTCTGTCACGAGCGCGTGAACAGCTCAAGCGCGTCACCCACAACCCGCTGTCTCCGTAAACCTGGCTGATCAGCCACTATTGGGCGGCAAGGATGCCCGCTCAATGGAAGCCCTCCCCCTCGATCGCTCCCGCATCACCTGGCGTCCAAGCACGCACGAACATCTCGACGGTTGAGACCGTCAGCCCCCGCCGCTCGTCGCTTCAAATGATGATTTCGGTTAAACAGTTGAAAGCGTAGATAAAAATTCAAAATAAACGCTTGACGCATTGTCGTTCTACGCGAATAATGCGCGCCACTTGGCTACATAGCTCAGTTGGTTAGAGCATAGCATTCATAATGCTGGGGTCCGGGGTTCAAGTCCCTGTGTAGCCACCAAGTACTAAAAACGGCTTACCGAAAGGTAGGCCGTTTTTTTATGCCTCGAGAAAAGTACTGGGGCATACTCGCAGCGGTCCATCCCCACGCTGCTGGCTTGAGCCCGACAGGAAACCCGATTCATGAGCCTTGATGTGTTCGCCGTCATCATGCTGGGCGCTGTGCTGCATGCCACCTGGAATGCCGTGGTCAAGGGTGGCGGGGACAAGCTGCTGACCACTTGCATGATCACGTCCGTCGCGTCGCTGATGGCCTTGGCGGTGATTCCCTTTCTCCCCTTGCCAGCGCGAGAAAGTTGGCCGTTCATTGGGGCGTCGGTGATCTTGCAGGTGCTCTACTTCGTCCTGGTCGCCTCGACCTATCGCATTGCCGACATGAGCCAGACCTACCCGATCATGCGGGGCACCGCGCCGTTGCTGGTGGCCGCGGTGAGTGTATTGCTGCTGGCGGAGCCCTTGTCGGTGGCGGCATGGGCTGGCATTGCCATCATCTCCAGCGGCATCTTGAGCATGGCCGTCGCGCCCTCGGGCGGCCAGCGCAAAGGGCTGGTGTTAGCGCTGGTCAACGCCGGCGTGATCGCCGGCTACACCCTTGTCGACGGCCTGGGCGTACGCAAGTCGGGGGCGCCTGCGGCGTACACGCTGTGGATTTTCCTGCTCACCGGCATCCCCCTCGCGGCCTGGGCACTGGCTGCAAAGCGCACGGTGTTCGGCCAGTACTGTGTGCGCTACTGGCGCCAGGGCGTGATCGGTGGCCTGGGCACCGTGGCGTCCTACGGCCTGGCACTCTGGGCGATGACGGCCGCCCCCATCGCCACCGTTTCGGCCTTGCGGGAAACGTCGATCCTGTTCGGCGTGGTGATCTCGGCCCTGGTGCTCAAGGAGCACCTGACCCGGGTGCGCGTGATTGCAGCCTGCATCATCGCCGCCGGGGCGATGGTATTGCGGCTGGGCTGAGCCCACGCTGGGCGCGCCTCGACAAGCGGCCCTGAAGCAACCTCATGCGCACAAAAAAACACGCCATCTGTACGGCGACGCTCCAGGCCACCGCTGTTAGTGTCCCACCTCCCCCACACGGAGTGCCCCCGATGCAACTGGACATCTACCAAGTCGACGCCTTCAGCCGCCACGCCTTTGGTGGCAACCCGGCAGCCGTCTGCCCGCTCACCGAGTGGCTGCCTAGCGAACAGCTGCAGAACATCGCCGCCGAAAACAATCTTTCGGAAACCGCCTTCTTTGTGCCCCGTGGCGAGGTCTACGAATTGCGCTGGTTCACCCCCGAAGTCGAAGTGGACCTGTGCGGCCACGCCACGCTTGCCGCCGCCTGGGTACTGATCCACAAACTGGCGGATGCACCCGAGGTGTTGCGCTTTGCCACCCGCAGCGGCGAGCTTCGGGTCACGCGCAATGGCGACGAACTGGCAATGGATTTCCCGGCCAAGCAGCCCCAACCGTGTGAACCACCGGCCGGCCTGTTGAGCGCACTGGGGATTGAGAACGCCGACGTCTTCGCCACCGATGACTACATCGTGCTGCTTGACGATGAAGCGCAGGTCGCCGCGTTGACGCCGGATTTTGCCCGCCTCAAGGGTTTGCCCAAACGCGGGGTCGCCGTGACCGCCAAAAGCGCGCGGTTCGATTTCATTTCCCGCTGGTTCGGTCCGAACGTAGGCGTCAATGAAGACCCGGTGACGGGCTCCGCCCACACCTCCCTCGCCCCTTTCTGGGCCGAACGCCTGGGCAAGCAGCAACTCACGGCAGAACAAGGCGGACTGCGCCGTGGTCAACTGCGTTGCGCGCTCCAGGGTGACCGCGTGATCATCTCGGGCCATGCCGTGCTCTACCTGCAAGGCACGATTTACCTGTAAAAAGCAGTACCCCAAGGACAACAGATCATTCTCAAAATGAACGGAGTTCAGCGCGTGTTATCGATTTCCCGCCGGCAGTTGTCGGTCATTGCAGCAGCCCTCACCCTGGTGGCCTGCCATACCCCAGTCAACGAACAGCCACCGGCACCGGAACTGGGTTCGGGCTATCGCACCGACCTCACCACCCGCCATGCCGAGCGCCACATGGCCGCCGCCGCCAACCCGCTGGCGGCTGAAGCCGGGCGCGAGATGTTGCGCCAGGGCGGCTCGGCGATTGACGCCGCCATCGCGATGCAGGCGGTGTTGACCCTGGTGGAGCCGCAGTCGTCCGGTATCGGCGGTGGCGCGTTCATCATGCTGTGGGACGGGAAAAACGTGCACGCCTACGACGGTCGCGAAACCGCGCCAGCCGGGGCGACAGAGCGCTTGTTCCTGAAGGCCGACGGCACGCCCATGGCGTTCCCCGAGGCACAGATCGGCGGGCGCTCGGTGGGCACTCCTGGCGTACTGCGCGCGCTGGAAATGGCGCACAGGAAAACCGGGCACCTGCAATGGGCCAAACTGTTTGAGCCGGCGATTCGCTTGTCGGAACAGGGCTTTGCGATTTCCCCGCGCCTGCACGCGCTGATCGCCGCTGACCGCTACATTCCCCAGTCGCCCGACATGGCGGCGTATTTCCTGAACGCCGATGGCACCCCCAAGGCCACCGGTACGCTGCTGAAAAACCCGGCGCTGGCCGCCGTGTTCAAGCGCATTGCCAAAGAGGGGCCGGACGCGCTGTACCACGGGCCGATTGCCGATGAGATCGCGCGCAAGGTCCAGGGCCATCGCAACGCGGGCAGCCTGTCCCAGGCGGACCTCAAGGGCTACACCGCCAAGGAACGCGCACCACTATGTACGGACTACAAACAGTGGAAGGTGTGCGGCATGCCGCCGCCGTCCTCCGGCGGGATCGCAGTCGCGCAAATCCTGGGCACCTTGCAGGCACTGGAAGCCCGCGACCCGCGCTTGGCCATCGCGCCGATGACGCCAGTCAAGAGCCCATCACCTGCCGGCCTTGAACCGACGCCTGAGGCTGTTCATCTGCTGGCAGAGGCCGGTCGACTGGCGTTCGCCGACCGTGGTTTGTACGTGGCCGATGCTGACTTCGTGCCCGTACCGGTCGCCGGTCTCGTCGCACCGAGCTACCTGGCCCAGCGCGCCAGCCTGATCGGCGAACGCAGCATGGGCATCGCCAAGCCGGGCACACCTGCTGGCGTCCAGGTGGCCTATGCACCGGACCGCTCGCCGCTGCGCATCTCCACCTCGCAAGTGGTGGCCGTGGATGACCAGGGCGGGGCCGTGTCGATGACCACCACGGTGGAAGCGGCGTTCGGCGCCCATGTGATGGTCCAGGGCTTTTTGCTCAACAACCAGATGACCGACTTTTCCTTCATCCCGCAAGAAAACGGGCAACCGGTGGCCAACCGTGTCGAACCCGGCAAGCGCCCGCGTTCGGCCATGGCGCCGACGCTGGTGTTCGACCGCAAGAGTGGCGAGTTGCTGGCCACGGTAGGTTCGCCCGGTGGTTCGCAGATCATCGAGTACGTCAGCAAATCATTGGTGGCAATGCTCGACTGGAAGCTCGACCCGCAAGCCGCCATCAGCCTGCCCAATTTCGGCAGCCGCAATGGGGCGACCGAGCTGGAACAAGGCCTGTTCAGCCCAGCGTTGAAACAAGCGCTCAAGGACAAGGGACACGCGTTGAGCGAAATCGACATGACCAGTGGCATACAGGCCATCGTTCGCACCCGCGATACCCAGGGCAAGGCAATGCTGAGCGGCGGAGCCGACCCTCGGCGCGAAGGCGAAGCGGTCGGCGACTGACGGGTTAATCAACAGGGAACCGTCGATCAAACCGTGTAGCGATGAAGGCGGCCTGGGTTTCATCCGCGCAGATTGTTTTTTATCAGGTCAGCGGCTGATCTTCAGGCCCTTGCGCCCCGCATGTCGCTCCAGCGCCAGCTCGATCAACCGGCTGACCAGTTCGCTGTAGCTCATCCCCGCTGCCTGCCACAGCTTGGGGTACATGCTGATGCGGGTGAAGCCGGGCAGCGAGTTGATTTCGTTGATCAGCACTTCACCGTCTTCGGTGAGGAACACGTCGACCCGCGCCAGGCCGGAGCAACCCAGCACTTCAAAGGCCTCGATGGCCAGGCGGCGGATTCGCTCGCTGGCTTCCTGGCTGATGTCCGCCGGCACCACCACCTGGGCGGCCTGGGCGTCGATGTATTTACTGTCGTAGGAATAGAAACCACTGTTCACCACAATCTCGCCGCAGCCACTGGCGATGGGGTTATCGTTGCCCAGCACGGCGCATTCGATTTCACGGCCCTGCACGGCCGACTCCACCAGCACTTTTTCATCAAAGCCCAACGCCAGTTCAACGGCAACCAGGTATTCGGTTTCGTTGCCGACTTTGCTCACGCCTACCGATGAACCCTGGTTGGCGGGTTTGACGAACATTGGCAAACCGAGCTTATCCACCGCCCTGTCAAAGGACGTGCGCGCCGCGTTGCCACGGGTCAGGGTGATGAACGGCGTGACGGCAATGCCCGCATCACGCAGCAGGCGCTTGCTGATGTCCTTGTCCATGCACACCGCCGAGCCCAGCACATCAGAGCCGACAAAAGGCAGGTCGGCCATGCGCAGCAGGCCTTGCAGGCAACCGTCTTCGCCCAGGGTGCCGTGGACGATCGGGAAGATCACGTCGATATGTTCGAGCAAGCCGTTACCGGTGGTTTCCACCACCTGCTGGCTGGCCTTGCCGGGCACCACCGCCAATTCACGGTTGGACTGGTTGAGGGCGATCAAGGCCGGGTTTTCCTGATTGATCAGGAAGTTCGAGGTGTCGTTGAGGTGCCAGTGGCCGGCCTTGTCGATACCGATCAGCACCGGCTCGAAACGTGTGCGGTCGAGGGCGTCGACAATGTTGCGCGCCGACTGCAGCGAGACTTCGTGCTCAGCCGAACGGCCACCAAAAATAATACCTACCCGCACCTTGCTCATGACCCTGCCTCACTGTTGAAAGTAAGGCTTCTTACCATGGCAGGTCAGCGGCTCGCTACCAGGTGTGCGCCGAACAACACGTAGCAGCCACCGGCAAAGCGGTCGAGCCACTTGCGCGAACGGCTGTAGAGGTTGGCCATGCGCTCACTGGAAAACACCAACGCCACGGCGCAGTACCAACTGAACGACAAGGTGGCCATGACGGTCACCGCCAGGGTCAACAACATCGGCGACGGTGAGGGCGGCATGGTCGACGCAAAGATCGTCGCGACAAACAACGCCGACTTGGGGTTGGAGATGTTGCCAAGCAGCCCCAGGCGCCAGGCTGAAAACATCGAGCGCCGAGGCTCATTCGGCAACAGATCCGAGCCGGCGGCCGGCGCCGAACGCTTGAACAGCTTGAGCCCCAAGTAGATCAGGTAGCAGCCGCCGACAATCTTGAAGCCCAGGTACAGCATGGGCGCGGCGGTGAACAGCGACTTGATCCCCAAGCCCCCTGCCAGCCCCCACAAGATCGTTCCAGAAGCCACACCTGCCGAAGCCGCCACACCATGGCGGCGCGAGCCGTTGGCGGCCAGTTGGGCGATATTGAAGAAGTTCGGCCCTGGGGTGACGACGGCAACGATCCAGAGCAAGCCCAATGAAACCAGTGGGGCCAGGTAAGCAAGCTTGAAAAAATCCATGGGGCAGCTCCATCAACACAACACATGTGCCGCGATCATAGGCCCCGCCCCACCCCTGCACAATCGTACAAGACCCCGGCAGACAAGGAATGCAGACTGGGTTAACGTGTTTCCACCTCTTTTTTGTGACAAGCCACCATGGGCCACCCCACACGCTCCCTCGACTGGCTGCACCGCGCGCCACACGCCAGTGGCCTGGACCGCATCGAGGCATACTTTGCCGGCTTCGCCTTCGACCCGCACCGCCACGACACCTACGCCATCGGGCGGACCTTGTCCGGCGTGCAGAGCTTTCACTATCGCGGCGACATGGTCCACAGCGTGCCCGGCACGACCATGGTGCTCCACCCGGATGAAACCCACGACGGTCACGCCGGCAGCGAGGAAGGCTTCAAGTACCGGATGATTTACGTCGAGCCCTCGCTGATCCAGCAGATCCTCGGCGGCAAGCCGTTGCCGTTCATCCCCAATGGCCTGTCCACCGACCCCAGGCTGTTTCGCGCCAGCGAAGTGCTGCTGCAGAACCTGGACAACCCCATCGACCCGCTGCAGGAACAGGACGCCCTGTTCGACCTGGCTCACGCACTGAGCAATGTCTCGGGGGGGATCGTCAGTCGCAAGAGCTTCGATTACGTGGCCGCCGAACGCGCCCGGGAATTTATCCACAGCGCCCTGGGCCGCAGCATCACCCTGGAAGAAATGGCCGACCACGCCGGCCGCGACCGTTGGGCGTTGTCGCGGGATTTCCGCCTGCTGTTCGGCACCAGTCCCTACCGCTACCTGACCATGCGCCGCCTGGACCTGGTGCGCAGCCTGCTGGCCCAAGGCCAATCGTTGGTGGATGCGGCGATGACGGCCGGCTTTACCGACCAGAGCCACATGACCCGGCAATTTCGCAGCACCTACGGCATGCCGCCGTCGCGCTGGGTAAAAATGCTCGGACGCTGAGGGCCGCTGTTGAAAACGCGGTCAAAACACGTGGGGCTTGCTGTGGCGAGGGAGCTTGCTCCCGCTCGACAGCGCAGCTGGAGCCGGCTTTTTGGGGGCGCTTCGCACCCCAGCGCAAGCAAGCCCGCTCCCACATTTGGTTTTGGCCCGGCTTTACACCGAGGGGTAAGGCCTACAACTGGCGGCCGGTAATCGGCTCACCGATGGTCAGGAAATTTCCGCCCGCAATGTGGTGCAAGGTACGCAACGGGTCCTGCCCTTCGAAATGCCAATGCCCCTCGCTGAACACGCGCTCGTCGGCATAGGCCGCGACCACTTCGCCCAGAAACAAGTCATAGGTCTGCTGGATGTGGGGCTCGGGCAGCAGGCGGCATTCCAGCCAGGCCACGCAGCCTTCCAGCAGCGGTGCTTCGGTGTGTTCACCCTGGAAGGTCTGCAGGCCGTAGGCGGCGAACTTGTCGAGCTCGGCGCCGTTGGTGTTGCCGACCGTCTGCACCAGGTCGGCCTGGGCCACGCACGGGACTTGCAGCACAAAGGTACCGGCGCCTTCGAGCAATTGGCGGGTCCAGGTGGACTTATCCAGCACCACCGCGACTTTGGGCGGCTCGAAATCCAGCGGCATGGCCCAGGCAGCGGCCATGATATTGCGCCGGCCCTCGTGCGCAGCGCTCACCAGCACGGTCGGCCCGTGGTTGAGCAAGCGGTAGGCCTTGGACAGCGGAACGGGGCGACGGTGGGTAGGGCTCATGGACGGTCGGCTCATCAAGCAGGAAAGAAGCCTACGATACCTGAGCCCTACGTTCAGCTCGACAGCTGATTGGCGAATTGCCCCACGGCGCTGACCACCTTCTGCGCACCGTCCTGAATCTCCACGATCACGGTGCCCGCCTCGGCCGCCAGGGCCAGGCCTTGCTCGGCCTGCAGGCGGCCGTCGGTCATCAGGGCCACGGCATCGCGGGCCATGTCCTGGTTCTGGCGCACCACGCCGACAATCTCCTCGGTGGCCTTGCTGGTACGCGAGGCCAACTGGCGAACCTCATCGGCCACCACCGCAAAACCGCGCCCCTGCTCGCCGGCGCGGGCCGCTTCGATGGCCGCGTTGAGCGCCAGCAGGTTGGTTTGTTCGGCAATGCCGCTGATGGTCTTGACGATGGTGCCGATCACCTGGGATTGGTCGTTGAGCGCCTCGATCCCTTCGCCCGCCTGTTGCATGTGCTTGGCCAGGTCACGCATCACATCCACCGCCTGGGTCACCACGGTGGTGCCGCGCTGGGCGCTGTTGTCGGTTTGCAGCGACGTGCTGTAGGCGATATTGGCGGCCTCGGCAACCGCTTGTTCCCGGTTGACCTGGTCGGTGATCACGGTGGCGAACTTGACCACTTTGTACAACCGGTCGGTGGCATCCATGACCGGGTTGTAGGTGGCTTCCAACCACACGGTGTTACCACGGCTGTCCACACGCTTGAAGCGCGCCGCCACGAACTCTCCGGCATTCAGGCGCTTCCAGAAGTGCTGGTACTCGGCGCTGTTGTACTCCTCCGGTTCGCAGAACATGCGGTGATGTTTGCCCTGGATCTGCGCCAGGCTGTAACCCATGCCGCCCAGGAAACGGTCGTTGGCGGTGAGCACGTGGCCGCCGAGGTCGAACTCGATGACAGCGGTGGAGCGCACCAGCGCAGTGATCAGGTTTTCATGCTCGCGCGATGCCTCGATGGTGCGGGTGAGGTCACTGGAGTAGATCGAGAAATGCTTGATGCGCCCATCCGAGCTGCGCACCGGCTGCACGATCGAACGCAGCCAGGCTTCCTGGCCATTGCCACGCATCAGGCGCACGGTGCCGGCGAAGTGTTCACCGCGCACCAGGGCATTCTTGAAGCGCTTTTGAAATTCGTCCTGACGCACATGCGCCGGCACGAGGTCTTCGATGGGGCGCCCCACGATGCTGCCGGATTGGTAAGCCAGTTCCTGCAGGAAATTGGCATTGGCCCACTCAACACGGCCGTCAGCATCCAGCGTCAGGCACAGCATTTCGCTTTCCAGGCTCTCCTTGACCTGCTGCAAGCTGGACAATTCTTCGCGAAGAGCCGACAGCTCCTGCTTCAAACGGGTGTTGAACATGGGGCACCGATGGGTCAAATAGGGAGGAGGATCTGACCTGCATCGGCGCTGCCGGCATTTTCTGAAGCGCTTTTTTTGCAGTACCCCACTGATTTTTTGGATCCATTAACCACCGTTATTTCGGCATACGCCCATCACCTGATATTCAAGGGTATTGAGCTTGCCGCTGGAGTCTTCATAGGTCATGCGCGACGGCACTGGATTGCACGAACGGATCGGCGGCGTGACGTTGACCACCTTGGCAATGTCCAGCTTCATGCCGTAGCGGTACGCCTGCACTTCAGGCACCGGCTTGCCGACCCGGTTGGCATAGTCGGCCATCGCTTTTTCATTGCGCTCCATCATCAAGGCAAAGGTGCGATCACCACCGCCCTCGGCTACTGCACCGAATGACAACACCACAGCCAGTACACCCAGGCCAAGTTTATAAAAGTTCATCACGTGTTCCTCGACTTAAAGTTCAGTACCGAGAATAAACAGCGAACCCTGACGACATGTTCACCAGAACATTACTTATTTGTTAGATGGAAGTTAGTTTCCAGAATTGTAATGTTTGTGCCACTTCGCCGTTATCTGCGGTTTGCAACTATCAGCCCGGGCCAGATCAATAAGAACGCCCACCTCCATAAGAAGCTGAACACTGCCACTACCGAGGAGCGCAACATGAGCACTGTGTATTACACCCTTCCCTTTTCATTGATTGCCGCATTGCCCCTGGCCGCCGTGGCCATGGAAGACAAGCCCGAAGGCTTTATCGAAGGCAGCAGCCTGAATGTGCTGGCGCGCAATTTTCACTTCAACCGCGATGACCGCAAGGGCCAGTCCAGCCCTACCGGCAATGGCTATTCCGAAGCCTGGGCGCAGGGGTTGATCGGCAAGTTCGAATCGGGCTTTACCCAAGGCACGGTGGGGTTTGGCCTGGACGCTTTTGCCCTGTACGGCCTCAAGCTCGATTCGGGCACCGGTCGCAGCGGCGGCAAGGGTTCGTTCGGCGTGTTGCCGGTGGACAGCGAAGACCATCCGGAAACCGGCTACAGCAAAGTCGGCGGCGCCGCAAAACTGCGTGTACTCGACACCGTGATCAAGGCCGGCGACGTGTTCCCAGTCACGCCGGTGGTGGCCTACGGCGACTCGCGCCTATTGCCCGAAAGCTTTCGTGGCGTGACCGCGCAAAACACCAGCGTCGAAGGCCTGAGCCTGCAAGGTGGCCGTTTGAGCGGCATGAGCCAGCCCAATGAAAGTGGCATGAACAACGGCTTTGCAACGTTCTATGCAGGCAAGGTCGACTCGCCCTGGATCGGCTATTTCGGCGGCGATTACACGGTGAACAAGCACCTCAGCCTGAGCCTGTACAGCAGCCGCCTCAAGGACGCCTGGGATCAGTATTACCTGGGGAGCGCCGCCAGCTACCCGCTGAACGAAGACGTCTCGCTGTTCGGCGACGTCAACTATTACAAGGCCGTGGATGAGGGAAAGAAGCGGCTGGGTGAATTCGACAACAGCATCTGGAGTGCCAGGGTCGGGGTGAAGGTCGGCGCCCACAGCGTGGCCGTGTCGCACCAGCGCAACAACGGTGACGACGACTTTGATTACCTGCGCCAGTCAGACTCGATCTTCCTCAACAACTCGATCCAGTACAGCGACTTCAACTCACCCAAGGAGCGTTCGTGGATGGTGCGCTACGACCTGGACATGCAGGCGTTCGGCATTCCCGGCCTGTCGTTCATGACCCGCTACGGCAAGGGCACCGGCGCCGACTACAGCAACGCCAACGCGGTGTACATGCGCCGCGACGGGGCGGGCAACCCGCTGACCGATCAACGTCGTTGGGAACGTGATATCGAAGCCAAGTACGTGGTGCAAAGTGGCAACTTGAAAGACTTGTCGCTGCGTTTGCGCCAGGCCACGGTGCGTTCCAGTGCATTCGAGTCAGACTTGGAAGAAGTGCGCGTGATTGCCGAATACCCCATGACCCTTCTCTGATTCATTACATTCGTTCGCGCTTGACTAACATCTGTTCACAAATTGCCAGTTATCAAAACTGTAATATTGGCCTCACCTTCTTGTTAAGTTGAACTTCGTAGACTGGCCTCAACTGGCAACACCGAGCACATTCATCTCTGAAGCTTTTGTGTAGCTCCTTTGGAAAGAGATGGATTTTTAGCGCCCCACTGGGGCGTTTTTTTTGGCTGTTCACTTTAGTTGCGACCGATGGTCGCAGTTGACCCTGAAGTTACTTCACGGTTCAGAGTCTGCGACTCCCCGGCAACACCCTCCATAAGGAAATGGATCCCCCTTCTCATTGCGAAAAAGGTCAATCCCCATGCGTATCCTTGTGGTTGAGGACGAGCAAAAAACCGCCGCTTACCTGCAACAAGGCCTCAGCGAAAGCGGCTATGTGGTCG
The DNA here is from genome assembly GCF_054058375.1 of Pseudomonas sp. TE24901. Classification (NCBI taxonomy): domain Bacteria; kingdom Pseudomonadati; phylum Pseudomonadota; class Gammaproteobacteria; order Pseudomonadales; family Pseudomonadaceae; genus Pseudomonas; species Pseudomonas sp. TE24901. The sequence continues at coordinate 28,505 of NZ_JBSSAF010000002.1, read as the reverse complement.
ACTGCGCCACCAATGGCATCGACGGCCTGCACCTGGCCGGGCAGCACGCTTACGAACTGGTGATCCTAGACGTCAACCTGCCCGGCAAGGATGGCTGGCAAGTGCTGGAACAATTGCGCCGCAACGGCACCCAGCGCGTGATGATGCTCACCGCCCGTGGCCGCCTGGACGACAAGATCAAAGGCCTGGACATGGGCGCCGACGACTACCTGGTCAAGCCCTTCGAATTTCCCGAATTGCTCGCGCGGGTGCGCACTTTATTGCGACGCAGCGAACACATCCCGCAGCCCGAAGTGTTCTGCGTGTCGGACCTGGAACTGGACCCGCGCCGCCACCGCGCCTATCGCGGTACCCGGCGCATCGACCTGACCACCAAGGAGTTCGCCCTGCTCCAGGTGTTGATGCGCCAGGCCGGTGAAGTGCTGACCCGCACACAGATCATCTCGCTGGTGTGGGACATGAATTTCGACTGCGACACCAACGTGGTGGAGGTCTCCATCAGCCGCCTGCGGGCCAAGGTGGACGACCAGAGCGAGGTCAAGCTGATCCACACCATCCGTGGCGTGGGCTACGTGTTGGAGGCGCGCCCATGAGGACCGGCAGCCTGTCGATGCGCCTGGGGCTGACCGTGAGCCTGATGGGCGCAGGCCTGGTGTTGCTGTTGGCGACCCTGGCCTACGTGGCGCTCAGCCACGAGCTGGAAAAACTCGCGCGCAAGGGCCTGGAGAGCAAGATGGAGCAGATCCAGCACAGCCTCGCCCAAGGCCTGGACACCGACGCCATTCGCGGCCGCCCGCACTCGCTGATGGACCTGGTAATCGGTCATGACAATTTCTACCTGACCATCGTCGCTACCGCGCCGGATGACCGCGTGTTGCTGAGTGTCGGAGCCAAGCCTCAGCAGCCGTTGCTGACTGACTATGCCCATCGCGACACCCTCGGTTATCTCAATTGGGAAGACAGCTACGGCAACCAAGTCCTGAGTGCCTCAAGCCTGATGCGCCTGGCCAGTGGCGAACGGGTGCGCGTGGTGTTGTCCCTGGACCGCATGGACGACCAGGCCTTGCTCAGTGCCTACCTGCGCGCCACGGTGATCGCCTTGCCGATGCTGCTGATCCTGATCGGCATGGGCGCCTGGTGGCTGGTGCAACGTGGGTTGGCGCCGTTGAAGCAATTCAGCCAGGTCGCGGCCAAGGTCACCACCCAGGACCTGACCCATCGCCTGTCCGTCGACAACTTGCCGCAGGAGCTGGGTGAGCTGGCGCAGGGTTTCAACGTGATGCTCAAGCGCCTGGACGCCGGGGTGCAGCAGCTCTCGCAATTCTCCGATGACCTCGCCCACGAACTGCGTGCGCCCCTGACCAACCTGATGGGCAAGGCCCAGGTGACGCTGTCGCGCCAGCGACCGCCTGAGGAATACAAGGCGGTGCTTGAATCCAACACCGAAGAGCTGGAGCGCCTGGCGCGCATCGTCTCCGACATGCTGTTCCTGGCCCAGGTCAGCCACCCCGCCGCACGGGCTTCGTTCACCGCCGTGTCACTGGCCGACGAAGCCCACCGGGTGATGGCATTGTTCGCCCTGAGCGCCGAGGACAAGCAGTTGACCCTGACCTTGAGCGGCGATGCCCAGGTGCAGGGCGACCGCCTGATGATCCAGCGCGCGCTTTCCAACTTGCTGTCCAATGCCATTCGCCACACGCCGCAAGGCTCAAACATTTCGCTGTTGGTGGAGGCCTATGGCAACCACGCTTCAGTGTCCGTGAGCAACCCGGGCCCGGGGATTGAAGCGCAACATTTGCCTCACCTGTTCGAGCGCTTCTACCGTGTCGACAGCAGCCGTGCACGCACCGAAGGCGGCACCGGTCTGGGACTGGCCATCGTGCGGTCGATCATGAGCCTGCATCAGGGCCAGGCTGATGTGCGCAGCCTGCCTGGAGGCTTCACGTTGTTCCGGCTGGTCTTCCCCCTGTAAATCAGCATCTTCTGTTGTGCTTCGGGTGGGAGCTGGCTTGCCTGCGATAGCATCACCGCACTGCAACGGAGACACCGAGGTGCCTGCATCGCAGGCAAGCCAGCTCCCACATTTTGTCCACAGTGTTTTCATGACTCCTCTTTGCGATGTGCCCATTGGTAGAGGGCCGGCAGCACCAGCAAGGTCAGCAAGGTGGAAGAGATGATGCCGCCGATCACCACCGTCGCCAGCGGGCGCTGCACTTCGGCGCCGGTGCCAGTGGCCAGCGCCATGGGGATGAACCCGAGGGACGCCACCAGTGCCGTCATCAGCACCGGGCGCAAGCGTGTCAACGCCCCTTCATGGATCGCCGCCGACAATGAACGCCCTTCCTCGCGCAGGTTGCGGATAAACGCAATCATCACCAGCCCGTTGAGCACCGCCACGCCGGACAACGCGATAAACCCCACCCCCGCCGAGATCGACAGCGGAATGTCCCGCAGCCACAGCGCCATGACCCCACCGGTTAACGCGAACGGAATGCCGGTGAACACCAGCAACCCATCCTTGAGGTTGTTGAACATCATGAACAGCAACCCGAACACCAGCAGCAAGGCCACCGGCACCACAATGCGCAAACGCTCGGACGCTTCTTTCAACTGTTTGAACTGGCCGCCCCAGCTGGTCCAGTAACCGGCCGGCACGTTAACTTGCGCGGTAATGGCCGCCTCGGCCTCCTCGACAAACGAGCCGATGTCACGCCCACGCACGTTGGCGCTGACGATCACCAGGCGCTTGCCGTTCTCGCGGCTGATCTGGTTGGGGCCGAGCACCAGGTCCAGGCTGGCCACCTGGGACAACGCAATAAACCCCAATTGCCCCGAGGCATTGCCGGCCAACGCCGGTACCGGGATCAACAACCGCGACAAACCATCGATGTCGGTGCGCAACGCGTCGGACAAACGCACGACCATGTCGAATCGGCGATCGCCTTCGTACAGCGTGCCGGCCTGGCGCCCGCCGACGGCGACGGCAATGGTGTCCTGCACATCGCCCACGTTCAGGCCAAAACGCGCGGCCTTGTCGCGGTCGATATTGATGGTCAGCACCGGCAAGCCGGACGTCTGCTCCACCTTCACTTCCGAGGCGCCATTGAGGGTTTGCAAGGTCTCGGCGATCTCGGCAGCCGTCTTGTTCAGCACCGCCATGTCATCACCAAATACCTTCACCGCCACATCGCTGCGCACCCCGGAAATCAGCTCGTTGAAGCGCAACTGGATCGGCTGCGACAGTTCATACGCACTGCCTGGCACAATCGCACTGGCCCGTTGGATATCGGCGATCAGGGCTTCGCGGGACTTTTTCGGGTCCGGCCATTGGTCCTTCGGCTTGAGCATCACGTAGCTGTCGGAAATGTTCGGCGGCATGGGGTCCGAGGCGATTTCCGCCGTGCCGGTGCGCGCAAACACCCGCTCGATTTCCGGCACCTGGGCCATCAAGGTTTTTTCCAGTTGCTGCTGCATCTGCACCGATTGCGTGAGGCTGGTGCCGGGTACGCGCAGGGCTTGCTGGGCGAAGTCGCCTTCGCTGAGGCTGGGGATAAACTCGCTGCCCATGCGACTGGCGACCCAGCCCGAACCCACGATGGTCAACACCGCCAACCCGAACACCAGCGGACGGCGCGCCATCACCCAGTCGAGCACCGGCGCATAGGTGCGACGTGCGGTGCGCATCACCCCGTTGTCTTCTTCCTTGACCTTACCGGTGACGAACAGCGCAATGGCCGCCGGCACGAAGGTCACCGACAAGATCATCGCGCCGAACAAGGCGATCACCACGGTGAACGCCATCGGGTGAAACATCTTCCCGGCCACGCCGGTGAGGGCGAAGATCGGCAGGTACACCACCATGATGATCAGTTGCCCGAAGATCAGCGCACGCCGCGCTTCCTTGGCGGCCGCGAACACTTCGTGCAGGCGTTCGCTGCGCGTCAGCAAGCGCCCGTGACGTTGTTGCGCATGGGCCAGGCGGCGAATGGCGTTTTCGACAATCACCACCGCGCCGTCGACGATGATGCCGAAGTCCAGCGCGCCCAGGCTCATCAGGTTGGCGCTGACTTTGTTGGTGAACATCCCGGTAAAGGTGAACAACATCGCCAGCGGAATCACCATCGCGGTGATCAGTGCCGCACGAATGTTGCCCAGGAACAGGAACAGCACCGCCACCACCAGCAGCGCGCCTTCGAAGAGGTTTTTCTTCACGGTGGCGATGGCTTTTTCCACCAGATGGGTGCGGTCGTACACGGTGACCGTCACCACGCCTTCAGGCAGCGAACGGTTGACCTCCTCAAGTTTTTTCGCCACCGCCTGGGACACCGTGCGGCTGTTTTCGCCGATCAGCATGAACACCGTGCCCAGCACCACTTCCCGGCCGTTTTCGGTGGCCGCCCCTGTGCGCAACTCACGGCCGATGTCGACCTGTGCCACATTACGCACACGAATCGGCGTGCCGTCCGAGGTGGTGATCACGATATTGGCAATGTCGTCGACGGACGCCACCTGGCCCGGTGCCCGAATCAACAACTGTTCGCCGCTGCGCTCGATATACCCGGCGCCGACGTTGGCGTTGTTACGCTCCAGCGCCGTGACCAGATCGCCCAAGGTCAGGTTGTAGGCCGCCAGGCGCTTGGGGTCGGGGGCGATCTGATACTCCTTGGCGAAACCGCCGATGGTATTGATCTCGGCCACGCCCGGCACGTTGCGCAGTTGCGGCTTGATGATCCAGTCCTGGATCACCCGCAGGTCAGTCGGGGTGTAGGGCGTGCCGTCGTCCTTGAGCGCGCCCTCCTTGGCCTCCACCGTCCACAGGAAAATTTCACCGAGGCCTGTAGAAACCGGCCCCATGGCGGTTTCGATACCGTCGGGCAACTGCTCGCGGGCCACTTGCAGGCGCTCGTTGACCAACTGGCGGGCGAAGAACAGGTCGGTGCCGTCTTTGAAAATCACCGTAACCTGGGACAGCCCGGAGCGCGACAGCGAACGGGTCTGCTGCAAGCCCGGCAGCCCGGCCATGGCGGTTTCGATGGGAAAGGTGATGCGCTGTTCGGTTTCCAGCGGCGAGTAACCGGCCGCTGCGGAGTTGATCTGCACCTGCACGTTGGTGATGTCGGGCACCGCGTCGATGGGCAACTTCTGATAGCTGGCGATGCCGACACCGGCCATCAATAGCACCGCCAGCAGCACGATGATGCGCTGCTCGATGGCAAATTGGATAAGGCGTTCAAACATGGGGAATCACTCGCAGGATCAATGGGCGTGTTCGGCCGAGCCTTTGCCCAGTTCGGACTTGAGGATGAAGCTGCCGACCGTGGCCACCTGTGCCCCGGCGTCGAGGCCCTGGCGCACTTCGACGTAGCCGTTTTCGCTGACGCCCAGCTCCAGATGGCGGGTGATAAAACCGTCCGGGGTGCGCACGAACACCGAGGGTTTGTCCTCGACGGTCTGGATCGCGGCCTGCGGCACGGCGACCTTGGCCTGGTAGGTGTCGGTGGCCACTTGTACCGACACAAACAGGCCGGGGCGCCAGGCGTCATCGGGGTTGGGCACGGTCACGCGCACGGTGGCGGTGCGGGTTTGCTCACCGAGCAGGTTGCCGACATAGGCCACGGTGCCTTGCACCTCGGTGCCCATTTCCGTGGAGCTGACGGTCACCGGTTTGCCGACACGCACCTTGTTCAAGTCCTTGGGAAACACGCCGAAGGTGACCCACACCTGAGACAGGTCCGAGAGGGTAAAGGCGTTGCTGGTTTCACTGACCACCTCGCCCACGCCCAGGTGTTTTTCCACCACGGTGCCGGCGAACGGCGCACGCAATTCATAGCGATTGCCGCCCACCAACACCGCGCTGCCGCTGAGGGCGTTCATCTTCTGGCGCGCATTGTTCAGGGCGATTTCGGCTTCCTGCTGGGCCTGGCGCGCCAGCAGGTAATCCTGCTCGGCGGAGATTTTGTCCTGCCACAACTGACGCTCACGCTGGAAGGTGGTGCGGGCCAGTTCGACCCGACGTTCGCTGGCCGCCAACTCGCTGCGTTGGTCGGAAATCTGCTGGCTGGCGATCACTGCCAGCACCTCGCCCTTCTTTACCGACTGGCCAAGATTGACCTTCACCGACTCCACCACGCCTGCCGCACGGGGCACGATGTGCGAGGTACGGTCTTCGTCGAAACGCACTTCGCCGGGCAGCGTGAGCATCGTGCTGATCGCACGGGGCTGCGCCTGAGCAAGCTGAATGCCGGCCGCCTGGATCTGCTGTTCGGTGAGTTCAAGTGCGCCTTCTTCTTCGTCGGCCTTGGCAAAACCGGACAGCATCAGGCCGAGGGCGACGGCAAGCGCCACGCCATGTTTAGGGTTCATAGAGGACTCCAGAAAATCAAAACCGGGCGAGGTCGCCGTAGATTCGTTCGATGCGCACCCAGGCGTCGGTGGCCTGGGCGGTGGCCGCGAGGTATTGGGTGCGGGCTGCGATCAAGGTGCGCTGGGCGTCGAGCACGTCGAGGAAGTTGAACTTGCCCATCTCGAAGCCACGGGTGGCACTGTCCACCGCACGTTGCGCGGCGGGCAGGATCTGCTGGTTGAACGCACGCACTTCAGTGTTCGCGGTTTGCCACAGGTCCAGGGCCTGGCGGGTTTCGGTGCGCAGGCGAAGCTCGGTGGCGTTGCGCAGGTCGCGGGCCTGGTCGGCACGACGGCTCGCCGCGAGTACGCTGCCCTGGTTGCGGTTGAACAACGGAATGGGCATCGACACGCCGATCAGGTTCACCCGCTCGCGCACACTGGCGTCGTATTGGCTACCGATGGACAGGTCGAGGTCAGGAATGCGCTGGGCTTTTTCCAGGCCGACGCTGGCTTCGCTTTGCAGGATCTGCAGTTCGGCCAGGCGCAGTTCGGTGGTGTGTTCCAGGCGTGCCAGCAACTGGGCCGAGGCGGGCAACTGCGGTGCCACTTGGGTGGGCGCCGCAACAGCCTGGAAGTCGATGGCGGCGCTGCCGGTGCTGGCGGCCAGGCGACGATAGGCGTCGGAGAGACCGACCTCGGCGCGGTTCAGCTCCAGGCGTATTTCCGACAGTTGCACCTGAGCGCGGGTGGCTTCCACCGGCGACGATTTGCCCGCTGTCACACGCCCATTGGCGACCACCAGGCCGCGCTCGGCCAGGGCCAGCGAGCGCTGCGCCAGATCAAGGCGCTCCTGGGCGCGCAGGGCGCTGTAATAGCTGTCGATCACCTCGGCGCGCAAGCCGTTGCGCCGCTGCTCCAGGGTCAGCGCCGCCGCGTCCTGGGCCCGGGTCGCCACGTCGATACGCGCGCCACGCTTGCCGCCCAGTTCCAGGGTCTGGCTGAGCTTGAGGGTGGTGGTGCGGGTGTCGCGGCGGGTGTCTTCGGCATCCAGCGAAACCACCGGGTTGGGGATCAACCCCGCTTGCTGGCGACCGCCCCTGGCGATGTCGATTTCCCATTGCGCAGCCGCCAGGTCCGGGTTGTTGGCGAAGGCGGTTTGCAGGGCCGAGTCGAGGGTGAGGGTTTGTGCCTGGACGGCACTGGCGGCTGCCCACAAGGCCGCCGCCCCCAACAGTGTTCTAAGCAAAAGTGCCATAACGAGAGTTCCACGCCCATGAAATTGCTGAGGTTTCCCAGCGGGGGCACTGTAGCGTTCGGCACTTATCGCGGCGGTGGAGGAAAGATTACAAATCCGTCAGGCATGCACCTCGTCATGCTCATCGTGCTGGAACCCTTCGCCCTCGACCTGAATGGTGGCGTGGGAAATATCGAATTGTTCGTGCAGCAACTCCGTCACTCGACTGAGGATCTGTTGCTCGGAGCCTTGGGACGCATCGGCGACCAGGTGCGTGCTCAGCACATTCTTGCCGCTGGTCAGGGCCCAGATGTGCAAGTCGTGCACGTCCTTGACCCCCGGCACACTGCGAATGCGCTGCTCGACCTGATCGATATCCACGCCATCGGGCACACCTTGCAGCAGCACGTTCATGCTTTCCTTGAGCAACGTCCAGGTGCGTGGCAGCACCCAGAAACCAATGGCCGCCGCCACCAGAGAATCGACCCAGCCCCAACCGGTGAGCATGATCACCACCGCCGCGATGATCACGCCGATGGAGCCGAGCATGTCGCTCCACACCTCCAGGTAGGCGCCCTTGACGTTGAGGCTCTCGCCACTGGCAGCGCTGAGCAGGCGCATGGAGATCAGGTTGACGATCAGCCCCAGCACCGCAATCACCAGCATGCCGGTGGACTGGATCTCAGCCGGCGCCTGCAGCCGCTGGTAGGCCTCATACAGGATGTAGAACGCCACGGCGAACAGCAGCAACGCATTGAACGCCGCCGCCAGGATCTCGAAGCGCGCATAGCCGAAGGTGCGCTTGCGGTCGGCCGGGCGCTTGGCGACCTGGATGGCCACCAGGGAAATCGCCAGGGCCAGGGCGTCGGTCATCATGTGCGCCGCGTCGGACAACAGCGCCAGGCTGCCGGTGACGAAGGCACCGATCACTTCAGCGATCATGAAGCTGCCCGTCAGGCACAGGGCCATCCATAACTTGCGCTCGTGGCCGGCGCGTACCTGGGCGTGGTTGTGTCCTGCGCTCATGAAGCGGTACTCCTGATTCGTTATGTAGGCGCCGGCTTGCCGGCGATAACGGTTTTGGGGATTGCGTCGACCTTGCGGGCGGCATCGCCGGCAAGCCGGCTCCTACAAAGATAGAGTCCTGACGCCAAAAAGTGGCATGCCTTGCGGATTTGTCATCGACGCGCCAGCTCGGCGTTATTTTTGCCGCACCAAAATCGCACACGGGCGCTCTGCCACGGTTCTATCAGGTATGCTTTTCGTGCAGGAAACAAAAAGAAACAAATTAGCCAACCTGTTCGATAAGGAGTCCCGTTTTGGAGTTATCGACTGCCGCGTGGATGGTTCACGACACCCGCCTCATGTTTTGTGTACTGCTGGCCATTGCCAGCATCATCGTACTGATCAGCGCGACCAAGTTGCCGCCGTTCCTGTCGATCCTGATTGGCACCTTCATCGCCGGTGTCGGCGCCGGGCTGCCACCGGAAGAAGTCGCCAAGGCGTTCAGCAAGGGTGCCGGCGCGATCCTGGGTGAAGCCGGCATCATCATTGCCCTGGGCTCGATGCTCGGCGCCCTGATGGCAGAGTCCGGCGCCGCCGACCGCATCGCCACCACCCTGCTCGGCCTGGGCAAGGGCAAGTCATTGCCCTGGGTCATGGCGCTAGTGGCCATGGTGATCGGCTTGCCGCTGTTCTTCGAAGTCGGCCTGGTGATGATGGTGCCGATCATCTTCGTGATGGCTAAGCGATCGAACCTGCCGCTGCTGAAAATCGCCATCCCGGCGCTGGCCGGCATGACCACCCTGCACGCCCTGATGCCGCCGCACCCGGGCCCGCTGATTGCGGTGGGTGCGCTACATGCCGATTTGGGCCTGACCATGCTGCTGGGTTTCTGCCTGGCGGTGCCGGCGGTGATCCTGGCCGGCCCGATCTACGGCAACTGGTTGTCCAAGCGCCTGCATGTGGATGAACCCGCCGACATCGGCGCACTGTTCAGCGCACCGCCTAAAGCGCCGCGCCAGCCAAGCTTCGGCGTGTCGTTGCTGATTATTTTGTTGCCGGTGATCCTGATGCTCGGCAGCACCCTGGCCAAGGTCGCCATGTCACCGGAAAGCCCGGTGGCGCTGACCTTGAAGTTCCTCGGTGAACCGCTGATCGCCCTCGGCCTGGCCGTAATCGCCGCCGTGATCTGCCTGGGCTGGGCTGCCGGCATGCCGCGTGCCGAAGTCGGCAACACCCTGCGCAAGGCCCTCGCGCCAATCGCCGTGCTGCTGCTGACCATCGGCGCCGGTGGCGGCCTCAAGCAAACCTTGCTGGACGCGGGCGTCAGCCAGACCATCAGTAAAGTCGCCGAAGGCGCGCACATGCCGTACCTGCTGCTGGCCTGGCTGATCGCCGTGGCCTTGCGCCAGGCCACCGGCTCGGCCACCGTCGCCACCACCACGACGGCGGGCATCCTCGCGCCGATGATGGCGGGGCTGGCGGCGACGCAAAGCTCACTGGTGGCCCTGGCGATTGGCGCCGGCTCGGTGTTCTTCTGCCACGTCAACGACGCCGGGTTCTGGATGGTGCGCGAGTATTTCGGCCTGCAGTTAAAGCAGACGATCTGGGTGTGGTCGGTGTTGCAGACCATCGTTTCAGTCGTCGGCTTGATCGGTACGTTGTTGCTCTGGCATTTCTTGACCTGAGTCCTAGGCGGCCAAGGTGTGGCGCTTGCCAAACAGCGCCACACTCACCACGCCCACCGCCCCCATCACCACGCAATAGCCCACGCAGATCCACGGGCTGGTTGGCATCAGCGCGATCAGCAGCAGCGGCGTGGTGCTCGCCCACAGCGCGTAGGCAATGTTGTAGGTGAAGGAAATGCCCGACACCCGCACCTGCGCCGGGAACAGGCCGACCATCACCGACGGCACCGCGCCCACCACCCCGCAACTCAAGCCCGCCACGGCATACGCCGCGCCCAGCCAGACGCCACCGGCGATGAGGCTGGCGTACAACACGGCAATCCCCACCGGTAGCAGCAGGCTGTAGACCAGCACCGCGCGCCAGGCGCCGATGCGGTCCACCAGCAGGCCGGCGAGCACGCAGCCGATGTTCAGGAACACGATGCCCAAGGCGCTCAAGGCGAAGGTGTGGCTGGGGCTCATGCCGAAGGTTTTCTGCATCATGGTCGGGGTGATGACCACCAGCACCACCACGGCGGAGGTGAGCACACAGGTGAGGATCATTGCCGGCAGCAGCACGGCGCGGTGGTCGCGCAATACGGTGCGCAACGGCAGTTCGGCGGCGGCCTGGCGGCGGGCCTGCATGTCGAGGAACACCGGGGTTTCGCTGAGCCAGCGGCGCAGCCACACGCCGATCACGCCGAACACGCCGCCGAGCAGGAAGGGGAAGCGCCAGGCATAGTCGAGGATTTCGGCCGGGGTGAAAACTTGCGCCAGCAGCGTGGCGGTCAGTGCGCCGAGCAGGTAGCCAAAGGTCAGGCCGGCTTGCAGGAAGCCCAGGGCGTAGCCGCGATGGTTTCTCGGCGCGTGTTCGGCGACGAAGGTCCAGGCGCTCGGCACTTCACCGCCCACGGCGGCCCCTTGCAGCACACGCAACGCCAGCAGGATCAATGGGGCGAAATAGCCGATTTGCGCGTAGGTTGGCATGACGCCAATCAGCAGGCAGGGCAGCGCCATCATCAGGATACTCAGGCTGAACACCCGTTTGCGCCCCAGGTGATCGGCGAAATGCGCCATCAGGATGCCGCCCAGCGGCCGCGCCAGATAGCCGGTGACGAAGATGCCGAAGCTTTGCAGCAGGCGCAGCCACTCGGGCATTTCCGGCGGGAAGAACAGTTGGCTGAGGGTCAGCGCGAAGAACACGAAGATGATGAAGTCGTAGATTTCCAGGGCCCCGCCCAGGGCGGCCAGGCCCAGGGTTTTGTAGTCGGAGCGGGAAAAACGCTGCGCCCGTGGGAAAGAGGTGGCAGTCATGACAAGGCTCGGCAGACAAACAAAATGGCGTGCAGGTTATGAGCTGGGCCGAGTGATGGCAATCACGACAGATATATTTGTTTTCCTCATTGATCGATGAAGATAACTGCATTCCCATATCAATGGCCGTAGCGGAACATGCCGTAAAACTGCCAACACCCATAATAAATACAAGAGGAATGACTCGTGGCCGATGCTATCGAAGAAAGCCGCTATGCCCGATTTGCCCTGCGTTGCTCCAACTTTGCCGAGCGCTGGTTTCCAGATTCCTGGGTGTTCGCCGCCCTCGCCGTGATTATTGTCGCCGTGGCGACCCTGGGCATGGGCGCTGCGCCGGCCGAAGCCGCCAAGGCATTTGGCGACGGGTTCTGGAGCCTGATCCCGTTCACCATGCAGATGGCCTTTGTGGTGATCGGCGGTTACGTGGTCGCCAGCTCCCCGCCTGCGGTGAAGCTGATCGACCGCCTGGCGCGCATCCCCAAGAACGGCCGCTCGGCCGTGGCGTGGGTGGCGTTGATCTCCATGGTTGCGTCCCTGCTGAACTGGGGCCTGTCCCTGGTGTTTGGTGGTTTGCTGGTGCGTGCGCTGGCCCGTCGCACCGATTTGCGCATGGATTACCGTGCAGCGGGTGCCGCTGCCTACTTGGGTCTTGGTGCGGTTTGGGCCTTGGGACTGTCGTCGTCAGCCGCGCAACTGCAGGCCAACCCGGCCAGCCTGCCACCGTCGATTTTATCGATTACCGGGGTGATCCCGTTCACCGACACCATCTTCCTGTGGCAATCGGGCGTGCTGCTGTTGGCACTCATCGTGGTCTCGCTGATCATCGCCTACGCCACCGCACCGGGGCCGAACAGCGCCCGTGATGCCAAGGCCTGCGGCGTCGACCCGGCGTTCAATCTGCCCAAGGTACAAGCGCCTACCCGCCCTGGCGAATGGCTGGAACACAGCCCGTTGCTGACCATCCTGCTGGCGTTGCTGGCGGCAGGTTGGTTGTTCCACGAGTTTTCGACCAAGCCGGCGATCAGCGCCATCTCGGGGCTCAACACCTACAACTTCCTGTTCATCATGGTCGGTGCGCTGCTGCACTGGCGCCCGCGCAGCTTCCTTGATGCCGTGGCGCGTGCGGTGCCGACCACCACGGGCGTGCTGATCCAGTTCCCGCTGTATGGCTCGATTGCGGCGCTGATGACCGTGGTCAAGGGCGGCGACGGCCAGACCCTGGCGCACCATATCTCGCTGTTCTTCACGTCCATCGCCTCCCACGACACCTATGCCTTGTTGATGGGCGTGTACTCGGCAGTGCTCGGCTTCTTTATCCCGTCGGGTGGCGGCAAGTGGATCATCGAAGCGCCTTACGTGATGCAGGTGGCCAATGACCTGCAATACCACTTGGGCTGGGCGGTGCAGATCTACAACGCTGCCGAGGCGCTGCCGAACCTGATCAACCCGTTCTATATGTTGCCGCTGCTGGGCGTGCTGGGGTTGAAGGCGCGAGACCTGATCGGGTTCTCGTTTGTGCAGTTGCTGGTGCACACGCCGTTGGTGCTGTTCCTCTTGTGGGCACTCGGCACCACCTTGAAGTATTTGCCGCCCGTCATGCCATAACTCCCTTGTAGTGAGCGGGCTTGCCCCGCGCGACGGCGTGTCAGGCGCATTGTGCTTATCTGATACACCGCCGCGCGGGGCGAGCCCGCTCACTACAAAGGGCGGGTGTTCGAATCGTTGTCTTCTTTCCGTCACATTGCGTTGTTACCGTCCTGCGAAATATCTTGCAACATCTCGCCAGCAAGGACTCCCAGCAATGAGTGATGAGCACGAAGACCGCCCTTCCCCCGATTCCGCAGACCCGGCGCCGGTTGACACCAGCCGCCGGCGTTTCCTGGGAGGCGCGGCAGTGCTGGGGGTCGGCGCCACCTTGAGTGCGTGCGGCAACACCAGCGAAGCACCGGGCAAGCCGGTGGCGCGACCGCTCACCCCGCAAGAGCTGGACAAGGCCCTGCACGACCAGGTGAAAACCGTAGTGGTGATCTACGCCGAGAACCGCAGTTTCAACAACCTGTTTGCTGACTTCCCCGGTGTCGAGAAGCCTCTGTCCGCCCTTTCTGCGGCCGACGTGCAACAACGCGACCGCGACGGCAGCCTGCTGACCACCCTGCCTCCGGCCTGGGGCGGTGTGCTGCAAGTCGGCCCGCAAAGCGTGGACGGGGTGACCTACCCCAGCGAAGTGCAATTCCAGGAAAACCTGCCCAACGCGCCCTTCGCCCTCAAGGGCCCGAACGCCGAAGACCTGCCTTTGAGCCTGGTGACCCGCGACCTGTGGCACGTGTTCTATCAGAACCAGATGCAGATCAACGGCGGCAAGAACGACAACTTTGTCGCCTGGGCCGACTCCGGTGGCCTGGTGATGGGGTATTACGCCCAGAGTCGTTATTCCCTGCGCCTGTGGGATGTGGCCAAGGAATTTGTGCTCTGCGATAACTTCTTCCAGGGCGCGTTTGGTGGCTCGTTCCTCAACCACCAGTATCTGATCAGCGCCACGGCACCGTTTTACCCGAATGCCGCGCAATCGGTGGCCAAGGCCCAGATCGCCACGCTGCAAAGTGATGACCCCACCGATCCGCGTCTCAAGCCTCTGGACAAATCCCCGGCCAGCGCTATGACCGGCCCGCCGCAGTTCGGCCCCAGCGCGCTGACCCCGGACGGCTACGGCGTGAACACCCTGGCCCCGCCCTACTGGCCGACCTGGATCCGCGACCCGGAAAACCCGGATTATTCCAAACCCGATCTGCCCAACGTGCTGGTGCCGCAAACCCACGAGCACATCGGCGACAAGCTGTCGAAAAAGAACGTCGACTGGGCGTGGTATGCAGGAGCCTGGCAGGCCACGCTGGACCAGTTCAAGGACTCGGGCGGTATCCCCAAGATCCCGAACTTCCAGTACCACCACCAGCCGTTCAACTACTTCAAGAAACAAGGGCCGGAAAATCGCGCCGAGCGAGACAAACGCCTGCGCGACGGTGGTTTGGGCGATGAGTCGAGCACCAACACGTTCTTCGCCGATGCCCAGGCCGGCAAGCTGCCCGCCGTCACGTTCTACAAGCCCCAAGGCAACCTGAACATGCACGCAGGCTATGCCGACGTAGCCTCGGGCGACCGCCATATCGCCCGTGCCTTGAAGGTGCTGCAGGAAAGCCCGCAGTGGAAAAACATGGTGGTGGTAGTGACCGTCGATGAAAACGGCGGCTGGTGGGACCATGTGGCACCGCCAAAAGGCGACCGATGGGGCCCGGGTACGCGGATTCCGGCACTGGTGGTGTCGCCATTTGCACGCAAGGGTACGGTGGACCACACGGTTTACGACACGGCGTCGATCCTGCGCCTGATCACCCGTGTGTTCCAACTGGAGACGTTGGACGGCCTCAAGCAGCGTGACGACGCCATGACCGCCCGTGGCCAGAAACCGATGGGCGATCTGACCAACGCGTTGCAGTTCACCCTGTAGGTTTTCTTATCCAATAGCGACACACCTGGCGATTTAGCACGCGATTTTCCTGGTCAACCGCTACTGTGTGCACGTGGGCTTTCACCCCGCGCAGACGGGCTTTCGCTGACAAGGAACCGACAATGTTTAAACCGACCAGGTTGTCCTTCACCCTGGCCGCACTGATGGCCAGTGCGGTCGTACAGGCCGACATCGAAGTGCCGCTGGGCAGCACGCAACGTGTGACCCAGCTGTTCGCTTTTCCCAACAACTGCAACGTGATCTGCTACCGCCCGTGGACGCTGGAGCAAACCGCCGAGCATTATTTGAACCAGAGCCTCCAACGGGACGGCTACAGCCGGGCCAAAGTCAGTGTGAAGACCCATGACGGGCAGGTGTCGGCCACCTTCAGCGGCGTGCCCGACAACTACGGCCAACCGCTGACCACGCTGCTCAACACGGCCGACCTGGCCTACCAGGGCGCCAGCAAGCTCAACACAGACGGCAAATGGGCCTATAACTGGTACCTGTTCCTGCCGCTGGGCATGGCCCTGGAAAACCGCAAAAGCATCGAACTGCTGCACTTCCCGCCGGATTATTCGCTGACCCAGGCCCAGGATTACCTGGAATCGGCGACCACCGACCGCTGGGCCACCCTGCTCACCGACAACGGCATCCCGGCCACCGAAACGCCGGCGTACCAGACCATCATCGACATTGCCCCGATTGCTGCGCCGTCCAACGCCGGCAAGGACCTGGAAACCGTCTACAGCTACTTCACCGACTACCAGACTCGCATGGTCAAGGAGTTGAGCCTGCAACCCGGCGGCTCATTGCCGATGGTGGCGTTCGGCGCGCCGGTGCGCAGCTGGATCAAACAGCAATATGGCCAGACCGTGGGCGTGCTGGGCCTGGCGCAGATCAGCCCGGCAGCGGGCAAAACCGTGTCGGTGCTGGGCGCCAACCACCCCAGTTACATCTGGTACGCGGCCGACCCGGACACCTATGACGGTAACGAGCAAAAGGCCGATGAGGCCGGCTTGAAGGTGATGGGCCAGGACCTGAGCGCTGCTTGCTGGCAAGCCGGGATGGGGCAGAAACCGGCGAGCGATCCGAACGTGTTGCTCAAGGCCTGCATGAACACCTGGCAGGTCACCCGCAAAGAGCAGACCTGCGAACTGTTCTACACCTCGGTACGCAACCTGTCGCCGGAGCGAGCCAATGCCCAATGCGCCACGCCCACCGTCAAGGCACAGCTCAAACAGTTGAAAAGCGCCGCGCCAGCCCCTTCCGTCACGGCCCCGGCGCTGTAAGACACACAGAAAAAAACCAATTTCTACTGCCAGATTTGACAGTAGAAATTGGTTGTAACTTGAGCAAGTCTTGAAGTGCGCCCATTCGCTGTAAGACTGGCAGTCAGACACTCTCCGCAGGTCGATGCAGCCTATACAAGGAGAGTCATGAACACTAAAGCCAAGGACAAGGCTAAAAAAGCCACGAGCACTTACCTTTATCCCTTCAAGTTGCTACTGGGGGAGGGCTACCCCTCGACTGAGCACTTTGAAGTGATGCAAATGGCCAATGGCATGCAAACCGGCATCCGGACACGTGTCGCCGTTGACAGTCGCGTGTGCATCGCCAAGATCTCAGGTTATGCACTGAGCGAGCGACGCGTGCACACGTTGCGGTTATCCCCTCGCATCCACCTGTACGACTGTTGGTTCACTGGCCTGGTCATGCATTCCTGCAATCCGAACGTGTTCCTCGACTTGCATTACCTGGAAGCCTGGACCGTGCGTAACATCGAGGCCGGCGAACAACTGACCATGGATTACGCCACCACCGAGGACGTGCTGTTCCGGCAATTCGCCTGCCAGTGCGGCGAGCAGAACTGCCGGGGCTGGATCACCGGAAGCGAGGAAGCCCCGAACGCCGAAGGCAGGCAATGGTGCGAACGGAACCGGCCTTAAGCTTCGCCCAGCGGGCGCAGGCGATATTGCGGCGGCAACTGCTCGAAACCACTGATGGTGGTGTTCAGGCTCTTCCAGCGACCGTCCTTGATGCCATAGATGCAGCCATGGATCGACAGGCTCTGCCCACGGTGCCAGGCGTTTTGCACAATGCTGGTGTGGCCGACGTTGGCCACTTGCTGAATCACATTCAGCTCGCACATGCGGTCGACGCGTTCTTCTTCGGTCGGCAACTGGGCCAACACATCGCGGTTTTCGTAGTAGAGGTCTCGAATGGTGCGCAGCCAACCGTCGATCAGGCCGAACTGGCGGTCCTGCATCGAGGCGCGTACGCCGCCGCAGCCGTAGTGGCCGGTGACGAGAATGTGTTTGACCTTGAGCACGTCCACCGCGTACTGGATCACCGACAGGCAGTTAAGGTCGGTGTGCAGCACCACGTTGGCCACGTTGCGGTGCACGAACAGATCACCCGGCAGCATGCCGACGATCTCGTTGGCCGGTACGCGGGCGTCGGAGCAGCCGATCCACAGGTATTCCGGGGTTTGCTGGCGGGCGAGCTTGGCGAAGAATTCGGGATCTTCCTGTTTGATCGCGTCCGCCCAGCGTTCGTTGTTATCAAGCAGGTCTTGTAGTTCGTTCATCAGGGAAAGCCTCAGGAATGATGCGCAGTTTTGTGACTGACAACCCCACGTCCAGGTCACGCCCTGCCGGTGAATAACAAGCGTGAATCCGCTTGAATCTTTGGGCCGTGCAGCCTGTCCACACACTATAAGCCCCACAGTATGAGGATTGGCCATGACTGAATCACGACGTCCCTACGGTGCCACACAGCCGGAACCCATCGATGACAATGAAGACCGCATGGGTTCGATGCGCGAGCTGGATTTTGATGAAGAAGAACCCACAGCAGAAATCGGCGATGAGATCCCTCGGCGTGAACGTGAACACCGGCTGCCCGACGAACGGGTGCGTGAGGCCGGGCTTACCGGCGCATCCACCGATGATCACGAGCCGACGGACGATGATTTGAGCCCGGAAACGCTGATCCATGAAGACGGTGCACGGGATGCCCGCGAGTCTGGCGAGGGTGACCAGGCAGACTGGGATTTGAGCATCGTCGGTGAAGATGAGATTGGCGGCGGGAATGGGTTGGATGAGGCGGAATTGGCAGATGTCGACCCGATAGACGGTAAACCTTGATACATAGATTTATCGTCGAGCGAACCCTGTGGGAGCTGGCTTGTCGGATCGCCGCATCGCTGCGAAGGCGGCGGTGAATGAAACACCGTCATCGCGGGCAAGCCCGGCTCCCACAGAGGCCGTGTCCACATTGGAAATGTGTGGTTAATCGACCAGGGTGCAGGCCATGACGACCGCGTCTTCACGGCCCCCCACGGCGGGGTAGTAATCCCGGCGGCGGCCGATTTCGTTGAAACCGTAGCGCTCGTACAGGCGGAAAGCGCCAGTATTGCTGTCGCGCACTTCCAGGAAGCACTCCCGGGCACTGGCGGCATAGGCACGCGACATCAGGTGTTCCAGCAACGCCAGGCCAAGGCCACGGCCCTGGTTTTCCGGTTTGACGGTGATGTTCAGCAAATGTGCTTCGTCGAGGATGATCTGCACCACGCCGTGGCCCACCTGCTGCTCGCCTTCGAACATCAGCCAGATCTGGTATTTGCCCAGCCCATCGAGAAAGATCCCACGGGTCCAGGGGTGACTGAAGGCCGCGTATTCGATTTTCAGCACCGCGTCGAGGTCAGCCTCGGTCATCGGGCGAAAGGATAAAGCCTCACTCATCGGTTGTTTTCCAGCGCGCCATCAGCCGGCGCATGGCTTGCCAGACATCAGCCTTACGCTGTGGCTCTTCCATTAATAGTTCCAGGCCCGGCAGGGCCCATACCGAGCCCAGGCCTTCGACCTGCAACTCGCGATACCAGGACTCGGCGTTGGCCTCGCCGGCAAAGCGCACGGCAGGCAGGCCGATCAGCCACAGGCACACGCAGGGTTCGTCCTCCAGGCGTGCCGACACAAAACCTTGCACAAAATCCCGTGCTGCCTCGGGGCCCTGGTCCATGTTGCCGCGTACCAGAAGCGGCCAGCGCACCGGGTCGCCGACGATTTGCGGGCTGTCGGGCAGGCCGGCGGCGCGCAGCATGTCCTTGAGCAGCATGTAGGCCGGGTCGCGGGTCTGGAAGCGTTCGCCGGTGGGCAGTTCCACCAGCAGCAGGCAGCGCCCGGCGCGCAGCAATTGCAGGGCAAAACGCGGCGGCGGCACGACAGGGGCCTTGACCACCGGGACCGCCTCCTCGGCCACCACGGTCGCCTTGGCCGCCGTCGAAGGGCGTGGCACTTCGATCTTGGCGCGTTCCGCCACCGGACGTACGGGCGCAGGCGGCTTGGCCACCGCGACCGGCGCCGCCTCCTCTCCCGACGCCTCGAGCGCCTCATAGGGCTCAAGCGCTTCCAGCAGCTCGGGCCGCGACGGCGCGGCAAACGGCAATTCGGTGCGGGGCAGCCAGTTGACCACCTGCATGGCGGTCAAGTAAGCGCGACGTCGGGACTCGATAAGCACAGCTCGGCCACTTGTGGATAACTAAAGAGCGGGGATTCTACCGCTGTTCGGCAACAATCGCCCACTGCGCACTGACCGGCTGTGGATAAATCCCCCGCCCGATGCAGTACAATCGCGACTTTTCATCGCCAACCAGCGGCCTTTCCCATGATCGAACCCAAGCGCGTCCTGCGCGCCCTCGCCGAACACTGGGCCTTACTTGAGCCACTGTGCGAACACTTCGACCAAGGCACCTTGAGCCTGGGCGAACTGCGCGCACAATTGGCCGCCCAACAACTGGATAGCACGCCACAGGACATAACCAGCCTGCTGGACGTGTGGATTCGCCTGGATATCTTGGTGCCTGTCGCCAAGAGCCCGAACCGTTTCGAGCTCAATGCGCAGATCCACGACTTCCTGGCCTATCTTCGCAAGGAGCACCGGCTTGGCCTGTGCCTGGAAATCGAAGCCTACCTGCGCCACCTTGAGCGCCTGGCCGGTTATATCCAGGACGCCTTCGACATCCGTGATGGCCACGACCTGGCCCGCCAGCTGCGCTTGCTCGACATGCGCGTGCGGGACGTGCTGAAAAAACTCGCCAACGACGAACAGGCCCTCGCCGCCGTGGCCGACCGGGCCAAGACCAGCGACCGGCAGATCCCGTTGCGCCAGCGTTACGCCGAGGTCCTGGCGACCTGGGACGAATACGTCGAACCGATGATCCAACTGGTGAACGCCGACGGTGCCTTCGAGCAGGGCGTGCGCAAGGTGGAGAACGTGTTGCTGCGCCTGCTGACTGAGCAACAGCGCCTCGGCCATCTGGTGGACGACGACATGCTGCTGCGCACCCACGCGCGCATTCTCGAAATGCAGACCAGCGCCCAGCTGACCTTGCGCCATGCGCGGGAACTGCTGCTGCCCCTGCGTGAAGAGGCACGCCGCCACAACGCCGTGACCCGTGGCGCGGCGCTGGCCCTGTCGGCCATCCGCCGCAAAGGCCTGGACGCGGTGCCTCAGGCGGCCATGCCGATGTTCACCCGCCCGCAAAGCACCTTTCTGGGCAGCGCGAGCCAGGTGGAGGCTTATGTGTACGCGCTGGCGAACTTCGAACCGAAACCGGCAAAGTTTCCAAAAGCGCACAAGTCCTACAAAGGCGACGCCCAGCGCGCACCGCGCACGGTCAAGGAAATGCTCGAGCGCTGCGAAGAGGCACTGCCGATGCCGGACCTGATGACCTGGCTGCTGGAGCAGGAACCGAACGGCGCCACTGACGAATTGCTGTACTGGTTCTCGCGCCTGTCCCGCGAAAAACGCTTCAAGCGCGAACGCCTGGAACGCCGCGATTACCACACACACGAGCACCAGGTCAGCCTGCGCTCCTTCGCCCTGCTCCCGGCCGCTGTTGAAGCGACCGAGAATTCCGCGAGCACACCTCATGCATCTTGATCTTTCCGAACTGTCCCAGCTGGCGCCGATCTTTCGCGAGCTGTTCAAGGGTTACCACGTCAGCCGCCGCGACCCAGAGCTGTACGCGCAACTGTCGAACTTCCAAGACCAGTACCGCACGCTGTTCAAGGCCCTGGGCTTTGAGCTGGTGTGCGACACCCGTGGTTTCTACTATTTCGTGCCGGACACTGCCGTGGCCGCCGCACAGGTGAACAAGACCGCGCAACGCCTGGCGCTGTTCACCTTCATCATCGTCGAGCACCTGGCCGACCAGGGCCGCGACCCGATTGCCGTGCTCGACGGTGGCAGTCTGGGCCGCGATGAGTTGCCGTCGTTGCTGGAGAAGTACCGCGACCTGTTTATCCAGGCCGAAGTGCAGACCCAGGAAGAACTCGAAGAAAAGATCATGCGCCGGATGACCCAATTGGGCTTTGCCAGAGAAGACAACGGCGTGTACCGCTTCCTGCCGCCGATGCACCGCTTCCTCGACGTGTGCCTGTCGGTGCAGCAGGACCGCGACCTCGCGGCCAGCGTCCACAGCGTGTTGCCGTTGCCGGCACCGGTGATCATCGATGAAGACAGCGATGAAAAACTGCTGAAAACCGATGACCCGCTGGACCTGAGCGACTTTGCAGACGAGAGCGAAGAAGACGCCCTGGCCCGTGCCATTGCCGAAGAACAGGAGACCGACGCATGAGTAAGGAACGCTACGGCATCCGCCGCTTCGCCCTATTGAACACCGCCGGTTACAGCCTGGGCCTGTTCCCGCTGGAAGAACCGTTGTCGGTGTATGGCGCGAACAACCTGGGTAAATCCGCGTCGATCAACGCCTTGCAGTTCCCGATTTTGGCACGCATGTCGGACATGAGTTTCGGCAAGTACACCCTGGAACAATCGCGCCGGTTCTACTTTGCCAGCGACACCAGCTACATCCTTGTGGAAGTGTCCCTGCCCCACGGCCCGCACGTGATCGGTGTGGTCGGTCGCGGTCCGGGCGGCGGTTTCGGTCACCAGTTCTTTGCCTATGCCGGCAAGTTGGATTTGGCGCACTACCAGAAGAACGACACCTGCCTGCGCCAGAAGGAGCTGTTCACCAACCTTGAGCGCGAAGGTCTGAAAGCCTACGAACTCAAGCCCGATGAACTGCGCCGGTTGCTGGTGGGTGGCCACACGTCGATCCCACTGGACCTGACGTTGATTCCGCTGCGCTCCACCAGCGAGCAGAGCCTGAAGACCTTCCGCGCACTGTTTATCAACCTGCTGCACATGCGCGAAATCACCGCGGCCAAGCTCAAGCAGTTGTTCCTCGATGCGTTCGAACACAGCCTGCGTTCCGGCAGCGTGGACTACATCGCCGCGTGCGAAGAAGCCTTCCGTGATGTGCGACGCATGGAGCAGGACTACAACTCGCTGGTGGCCGCCGGGCCGCTGGTGGAAGCGCTGTCCAATGGGGTGAAACAGCGCGATGTCCTGCGCGGCAAACTGCATCGCCTGTCGCCGTTGCTGGATTCGTTGCTGGGCACTTGGTCGGACTACGCCAGTGCGCGCAAGGAAGAGCTGACCATCCAGGCCGAGCACTACCGTAACGAGCAGGACACGCTGCAGAATGACCAGCGCGGCGGCACCCAGGAGCTGATGCGCCTGGAGCGGGAGATCAGTGGCATCCAGCGTTGGCTGGGCGAGCTGTCGGTGCTCAAGCATCGCTTTGCACTGGTCGATGACGTGAAGGTGCTGGAGCAGCAGTTGCTGGCGGCCAAGGATGCTCACGATGAACTGGCGGGCGCGTTGGCGCAGTCGCGGCAGTTCAGCGCCGAGGACTTGGACGAACGCTTGCGCGATCTGGAGAAGCGCCTGAAGTCGGTCAAGCAGCAGCTCGATCACGCGGACAACAACAGCTACGCCAAGCTGCGCGAAGAATTCTCACAGCAGGACGTCGAGCGTCTGATGCGCCTGTTCAACAGTTCGTTGTTCAGCCTGCCGTTGGGCGAGCATGGCATCACGCTGGACGAGGACGGCCTTTGGGTCAAATCCCTGGAGCAGATCCTCGATGGCTTCAAGGGTGAACGTTTTGAAGTGCCGGGGCTGTCCATCGACATCTCGCACATCGAGCCACCGGCATTGCAGGCCCTGGCGGACCGCGCAGCGTTGCGTGACCAGAAGGAGCGCCTGGAAAAAGAACTCAAGCAGCTCAAGACCCAGCAGGCGGTAGCCGCTGACCGCGCAGCGAGCAAGACCCAGACCGAAGCGCTGTACCAGCAGGTGCTGGATGCGCAGAAAGCGTTGGAAGACTTCCGCCGCGCACAAACCCTGAGCGCAGAGGAAGGCGAGAAACTCGAAAACCTGGCGCAGATGGAAGCGGCCCAGGATGAGTTGAAACGCTCCAGTGATGCGTTTACCGAGCGCGTCCAGCAACTGTCGGCCAAGCTGCAACTGGTGGGCCGCCAGATTGGCGATATGGAAGCCAAGCAGCGCACCCTGGATGACGCCTTGCGTCGTCGTCAGCTGCTACCGGCTGACTTGCCGTTTGGTACACCGTTCATGGACCCGGTCGACGACTCCATGGACAACCTGCTGCCGCTGCTCAATGACTATCAGGACAGTTGGCAAGGCTTGCTGCGCGCTGATGGCCAGATCGAAGCGCTGTATGCGCAAGTACGCCTCAAGGGCGTGGCCAAGTTCGACAGTGAGGACGACGTTGAGCGTCGCCTGCAACTGCTGATCAACGCCTATGCGCACCGTACCGACGAAGCCCTGACCCTGGGCAAGGCACGCCGGGCGGCGGTCACCGATATCGCGCGGACCCTGCGCAATATCCGCAGCGACTACGACAGCCTTGAGCACCAACTGGCGTTGTTCAACCGCGAGATCAACAAGCGTCAGGTGTCCAACCTGCAGAGCTTCCGCATCGTGCTGGCGCCGAACAAGGAAGCCCTCAAGCACATCGACCAGATCATCCACAGTGCCGGCCAGTATGAGGAAGGCGAAACGCTGTCGGTGTTCGACCTCAGCCAGAGCGCCGAGCAGGACAACAAGAACGAAGAGGCCAAGGAATACCTGGCTCGCCTGGTGGCCGCCAACCATAACCAGCTGGGCCTCAAGGACTTGTTCGAACTGGCGTTCGAGATCACCAAGGTGCACGGCCAGCCGGTGATTCATACCGACATCGACGGTGCGGCGTCCAACGGCACCACCATGACCATCAAGGCGCTGACCAACATGTACTTGTTGCTGCACTTGATGGACCGCGACCAGGCGGGGCGCGTGCGCCTGCCGTACTACCTCGATGAAGCGGCGGACATCGACGAGAAGAACCAGGCGGCGTTGCTGGAAACCAGCCTGCAGTTGGGCTTTGTGCCGATCCTGGCGAGTGTGAAGCCGCAGGTGTCGGCGCAGGTGGCGATCGACTTGGAGGGCGGTAGCGGGCCGAACGGGATCTATATCGATGAGGCGGATTGGAAGTACATCCGTCGTCATGATGTGGTGAAGGCGACGGTGAATGTGCAGGCGGATGAGCCGGAGTTGGATGAGGTCTGATTTTTTCAGCTGAAATGCGAAAGGCCCCTGGATGAGAATCCAGGGGCCTTTTTTATTGCCTGTTCTGGCCTCTTCGCGGGCAAGCCCGCTCCCACAGAGGTACGCATTCCAACTGTGGGAGCCGGGCTTGCCCGCGATGAAGGCGACGCGGTTTATTTGCCGAGTGGGATCTTGGGCGCCCAGGTCAGCCACTCATCCTCGAACTTATCGAACAGCGGGAAAGTTTGCTGCGGCCGTGCAGCGTTGCCCATGCGCTCGCCGTCTGGTGTCGCAAAGGCAATGCCACCGGCCACCAGGGTTTCGAGGGACTCGGTGCGCACCGTTGCGCCTTTGAACAGGCCGAAGTCGAGGCCGAAACCGCTGGTGTTCCAGAAACGGCTGCCACTGCGTACCAGCGGTGCGTATTTGGGTTCGATCAGGATGTGGATCAGCACGCGGTCGGCCGTCTGGCCCAACTCGTAACCGGTGACTTTGCCGACGGTCACTTCACGGTAGGTGACGGGAACGCCTTCCTTCAACGAACCACGACGTGCCGCGCTGAGCGTCAGGCTCAGGCCTTCTTCCTGGTGCACGGCTTCCGGTGGTTGGGCCAGCGCCACGAAGCTTTTTTGCGGCCCGGCGTTTTTGACGGCGGGCTGCACTTCGATGTATTGGCCGGTGACCAACGTTTCCAGGTTCGAGGTTTTCATCAGGCCCAACTCAGGCTTGACCACCCAGAACTGGCTGCCCGTGCGTGCAATGCGATCAGCCACTTGGGTAATGCGCGCGCTGAGCAGGACCGATTGCATGTCGGCACTCAGGTCGACATTCTCGATCTTGCCCACATCCAGCCCTTTGAAGCGGATCGGTGTGCCTGGGCGCAGGCCGTCGGCGCGATCGACCTTGATGGTGACCAGGGTGCCATGTTGATTGGCCGCTTCGCGGTCGGCAAACAGACGGAAACGCGGAATGCGCTTTTTCAACGGCACGTTCGGCTCTGGGGTTTCAAAGGCGATACCACCGGCCATCAGGCTGGCCAGGGATTCACTTTTCACCTGAATGCCGCCGGTGAGGCCACCGGTCAGGGTGACGCCGCTGGCGTTCCAGAAACGCGTCGAGCCGTTGACCAGGTTTTCGTATTCCTTCTCGATGTGGACGCCGATCACCAGTTGCTTGTTCTTGCGCGAGAACTGGTAGCTCTGCACCGAACCGACCTTGACCTGTTTGTAGAGGATCGGGCTGCCCACATCCAAGGAGCCGAGATTGTCGGTGAACAGCACCATGTGCAGGCCTGGGGAGCGCAGGTCCAACGGTGGCGCTTTGGCGCGAGCGACGAATTCGCGCTGGGGCGCGCTGCCTTTGTCGCCGGGGCGGATAGCGATGTAGTTACCTTTGACCAAGGCTTCCAGGCCGGTGATGCCGGCCAGGGAGATCGACGGTTTGACCACCCAGAACTGGGTGTCTTGTACCAGGTAGTCTTCTGCCAATGGGTCGAGCGTCAGCTCGGCGTTGGCGCTGGACAGGTCCGGGTCGATCTTCAGGGTTTTCAGGCTACCGACCTGGATGCCTTTGTACATCACCGGTGTGCGCCCGGCTTGCAGGCCTTCGAAATCGGTGAGCTTGACCTTGACCTTGATGCCCGCTGCGGCGGCGTCGAAGTCTTCATACAGGCGGAACGGCAGGCTTGGGTCGGTGGGCGGGCTGTCCTTGCGGTTTTCCGGTGTGGCGAAGGCGATGCCGCCGGCGACAATGCTGGACAGGGATTCGCTGCGCACTTTTACGCCGGAGAGGTTGGCGTCGATGCTGATGCCGCTGGCGTTCCAGAAACGGGTGTGTTTGCGCACCAGGCTGGCGTAGGTCGGCTCGATGTAGACCTTGATCTCGACGGTGCTCTGGTCTTCGGACAGCAGGTAGCTTTTGACCTGGCCAACCTGGATCTGCTTGTAGAACACCGGGCTGCCGCGGTTCAGGGAGCCGAGGCGGTCGGCCTTGATCGTCAGGTGCAGGCCGGGCTTGGCATCGGACAACGGCGGCTCTTCGGAGAGCGCCTTGAATTTGCGTGTGGGCTCACCATCGCCAGGGCTGGCGGCGATGTAGTTACCTGAGACCAGGGTTTCCAAGCCGGTGATACCGGCGAGGCTGACGCTCGGTTTGACCAGCCAGAAGCGAGTGTTGGTCTTGAGGTATTGTTCGACGTCCTTGTTCATCTCGATGGTGGCAATCACCCCGCGATTGTTGCCCTCGTCGTCCAGGGCCAAGGCCTTGACCTTGCCCACCGGCATGCCTTTGTAGACCACTTCGGTCTTGTTGACCTGGATGCCTTCGCCGCTTTCAAAGCGAACCTGGATTTCGATGCCCTGCTGGGTATAGGCACGCCATCCCAGCCAGCCGCCGATAATCAACGCAATCAGGGGCAGGACCCAAATGGCCGACCAGTTGGAGGCCGGGCGGGTTTTAGCTTTTGGCAAATCACTCATGGTCGTCGTCCGACTCCGTGTTATCCCAAATCAGTCGGGGATCAAAAGTTACTGCGGCAAGCATCGTCAAGATCACCACACTGGCGAACGCGGCAGCGCCGAGGTTGGCCTCGACACTGGCAAGTCGCCCAAAGTTTACAACCGCCACCAGGATGGCGATCACGAAGATATCCAGCATGGACCAGCGGCCTATGAACTCGATAAAACGGTACATCACAATACGTTGTTGCGCAGACAGCGGTTGATGGCGCTGCACCGAGAACAGTAGCAGACCGATGCCCACCAGCTTGAAGGTCGGCACCAGGATGCTGGCGATGAACACCACGGCAGCGATGGGGAACATGCCATGCTGCATCAACTGGATCACCCCGGCCATGATCGTACTGGGGTCACCCTGACCGAGCGAGTTGATGGTCATGATCGGTAACAGGTTGGCAGGAATGTACAAGATGGCCGCGGTGATCAGCAGCGCCCAGGTACGAGTGAGGCTGTTGGGACGGCGGGCATGGATCAACGCACCGCAGCGGGTGCAGATCTGCTCATCGCTGTCGGGGTCCTGTTTGTTCAACTCGTGGCATTCGGTACAAATCAGAATGCCTGCATCAATCGCCCGCATGTTCGTCCTCTCCTGACAGGGCTTCCCAGATCTGGTGGGGCGACATCACCACCTCAAGCAACACCTGAACCATCAATAGGCTGACAAAGCAGGCCAGCCCGAGGCCAATCGTGATGGCGGCCATGTCGGCGAGTTTTACGATCGCCACCAGCACGCCCATCAAGTAGACCTCCAACATCCCCCAATCCTTCATGTGGTGGTAGATGCGGTACAGCAGCAGCCCATAGCTGCGGCCGATGTTCCAGCGAATGCTGAGCAACACGGCTAATTGGCACAACAGCTTGAGCAAGGGGATCCCCATGCTGCACAGGAATACCACGACGGAGACACCTTGCATGCCTGTGTCGAACAGACCGACGACGCCGCTCCATACCGTGTCCTCGGACGTCTGCCCAAGTAAGTTGAGCTGCATGATGGGTAAAAAGTTCGCAGGAATGAACAACAGCAACGCGGCGATCACCAGCGCGAGGCTGCGCTCAACGACGTTGTGACGGTGGGCGTAGAGCTCGTAACCGCATCGCGGGCATTGGGCCTTTTCGCCGAGGGCGAGCGCTGGTTTGCGCATCAGCAGATCGCACTCATGGCATGCCACCAGGTCGTCCAGTGGTAAATCCGACACCTCGAGGGCATCAACCGGATCGGGCATAAGTAGGGCTCAGACTCTAAAAAAGGTTAGGTGGCTATTCTAGTGGTCTGGTTCAGAAATAACTGTGCAAATTTGTCGGGGGATGTGGAGTGATCCGGTTTTCGACCGCCCAAAACAAAACCCCATCTGCTTTCGCAAATGGGGTTTCGGAATTTAATCTTGACGATGACCTACTCTCACATGGGGAAACCCCACACTACCATCGGCGATGCATCGTTTCACTACTGAGTTCGGGATGGGATC